>NZ_NKWE01000050.1:0-79850 GCF_006243315.1 Aeromonas sobria | reverse complement strand
CGCTGCTCTTTACCTTGCTGATGACCTCTCGTGACAGATCGTGAACAGTTCAAAGCTCAGGTACAACCATCCCATCCCCTCTGTCCTTTTGCCTGAGAGTTTCCGACACCAGCCTGCCCTTGCGGGTCGTCATGGTGCCTTGCTCCTTCGGCGCCCGATCTAACGGGTCTCTCCAGAGTATCGTCCAGTAGCAGTCCACACCGGTTGCCCGGTACCTGAAAGATTTACTTCTTCGGTGGATGGTCCCCCATCGCTCTCCTGCTACCTTCATCCGAACTAGTTTGGATTAGGAAGCGGGCATGTTAATCCAAAAAGTGTGAGCTGTCTCGCACTTGAAAACCCCCACTGGTATTTTTTAAGCGGCAGGCTGAGCGCCGGTAAAAATGTCAAACCTTAGTTAACTATCAATAGGTTAAGGGTAAATGAGTGATGCGTGCTCCGAATGGGAATCCTGCCGGATAGAGAGCAGTGCGCTCTCTCGTTTCGCCAAGAAAATCTTGCCAACATATCCAATCAAAATGCTTGCACACAGAATCAATAAGCCGATAATTCGGCGCATAACCAAGCACTTTGCCATCAATTTATGCACTGTGTTCGGTTGGTCCCACCGGACCTCTCGCCTGACCCGGCCGTCGCCGGTTCAATCGCATATGGCTTGGGCATATCACGCCCCCTAAGGATGACCAAAAGAGAATGAACGAGACTCTGGTTGCAAAAGATGTGGTTGCAAAAGATGTAGTTGCACAAGATTACCGTCAGCTGGTTGAACAATTCGGCTCCCCCCTGCTGCTGCTCGACAAGGCAGCGGTCCGCAAACAGTATCGGGCGCTGGCTGCTGCCCTGCCCAATGTGCGCTTGCACTATGCGCTCAAACCCCTGCCCCATGAGGCAGTGGTCTCTGTCTTGCAGGAAGAAGGGGCCTGTTTCGATCTCGCCACCAATGGCGAAGTGGATCTGGTGCGCAGTCAGGGGGTTCGCCCGGGACGTTGCATTCATACCCATCCCATCAAGCGCGACAGCGATATCCGTTATGCGCTGGAGTTCGGCTGCACCGTGTTTGTCTACGACAACCCGCTGGAGCTGGAGAAGTTCATTCCCTACAAGGACGAAGTGAAACTGCTGCTGCGGGTCAGTTTCCCGAACCCGGAGACCAAGGTCGACCTCTCCAAGAAGTTCGGCTGCACCCCGGAGCAAGCCCTGCCGCTGCTGCNNGGGATCAAGGTGATGGGACTGTCGTTCCACGTCGGCTCTCAGGTGCCCCACTCACGACGCCATGTACAGGCTATCGATGCCTGTCGCGAGATCATGGAGCAGTCCTGGGATCTCGGGCTCAAGCCCTGGGTACTGGATATCGGCGGCGGCTTCCCGGTCGACTATGATGGCGGCGAGTTTGATATCGACGGCTTCTGCGCGCCGATCCGCGAGGCGCTGGCCAAGCTGCCCGCCACCGTGCAGAAGATTGCCGAGCCGGGCCGCTTTATCAGCGCACCGGCCATGACCTCAGTCTCCAGCGTGATGGGCAAGGCCCACCGCGGCGACAAGATCTGGTACTACCTGGATGACGGCCTCTACGGCAGCTATAACGGCCAGCTCTATGACCACGTCACCTATCCGGTGAGCACCCCCTATGCCAGTGGCGAGCAGCACAACTCGGTGCTCTCCGGCCCCACCTGCGACAGCGTGGATGTGATCCGCGATGGCATCATGCTGCCGGATCTGGCTATCGGCGAGCTGGTGATTGGCAAGGTGATGGGTGCCTACACCTGGGCATCGGCATCCACCTTCAACTTCTTCCCCAAGGCGAGCATCCTGATTCTGGACAGCAGCCAAAAGGGGCAAAAGCTGGTGGCGGTTGCCTGAGCGAGCAGCTCACCAAGCAAAAACAAGAGGGGGAAGCTTGAGCTTCCCCCTCTCTCATTTCATCGGCATCGGTCAGATAAACTGACTGGTCAGCAGCCAGCCGGTATAGGCGACGAAGCAGCTCAGCAGCACGCCCCCCTCCAGCCGGTTGATGCGGCCTTGTCCCTTGCGGCCCAGACACATCACCAGCAGCAACAGGGTCAGCCCCATCATGACGGTCCAGTCACGGGTAAGCACCTCCGGTGCCACGTCGAGGGGGTGGATACCCGCCGCAATCCCCACTACCGCCAGGGTATTGAACAGGTTAGAACCGATCACGTTGCCCAGCGCCAGGTCGTGCTCGTTCTTGCGAATAGCGATCAGCGATGAGGCCAGCTCTGGCAGCGAGGTACCGATGGCAACGATAGTGAGACCAATCACCAGATCACTGATGCCAAATGCCTGAGCGATGGTCACCGCGCCCCATACCAGCAAACGGGAGGCGCCGATCAGTAGCACCAACCCGACAATGAGCCAGAGAATGGCGCGCTTGAGGGACATCCCCTCGCTCTCGATATCCTCGGCGGTCTCCGCGTCCAGCGGATCCCCCTTGCCCCTCATGCCAGCCCAGATGGACCAGCCCATCAGACCAACAAACGCCACCCCCAGAATGGCCGCATCCATCCGCCCCAGATGACCATCGAGCAGCAGGGCGCCGGAGAGCAGGGTAATGCCGAGCAGTATGGGGATCTCCTTGCGTACCACCTGAGAGGCGACCGCGATCGGGCTGATAAGTGCTGTCAGACCCAGGATCAGCGCGATATTGGTGATGTTGGAACCATAGGCATTACCGAGCGCCAACCCGGGATTACCCTGCGAGGCGGCCAGTGCCGAGACCACCATCTCGGGGGCCGAGGTGCCAAAACCGATAATCACCATGCCGATCAGCAGCGGTGGCATCCCCGCATAACGGGCGGTCGCCGCAGCGCCATCCACAAACTTGTCAGCACTCCAGACCAGCAGCGCCAGTCCGGCAATCAGGGCAACAAAAGCCAGGGTCATAATCTCTCCATCCCATCGCCAGAAAATAGCAGAGCCAGACTCTTGGCCTGGCTCCTTTCACACATGTGGCCCAGTGTAACGGGCAGATCTCCCATTTCAAGGAAAAATCAAACCACGATTAACATTTCACAGCGCAGCCAGCAGGCTCGCGGCATCTGAGACCTCAAACTTGCCGGGCGCCTCCACAAACACTTGCTCGACCACGCCATCGTTGGCGATCAACGCAAAGCGCTGGGCGCGGATGCCGCCAAAAGCGCCGGTATCCTTGGCCAGACCCAACGCCCGGGTCCAGCTGCCATCGCCATCCGCCAGCATGGTGATCGCCTCGGCATTCTGGGCTGCCTGCCAAGCCCGCATCACAAAGGCGTCATTGACCGAGAGGCAACAAATAGCATCGACCCCTTTGGCCATCAACTGATCGGCCAGCACCACATAGCCGGGCAGATGGGCATTGGAGCAGGTCGGAGTAAAAGCGCCGGGTACCGCAAACAGCACCACTTTTTTACCGGCGAACAGCGTGTGGCTATCCCGCAGCTGCTTGCCCTCGGCGGTGATAAAGGTAAATTCGCCCGCAGGCAGGGGTTGTCCTACAGCAATCATGAGTTCTCGTCCTGAGTCGTGGTGGAAAGTGGCCAGTTTATCCCACTGTGATGACGCCGCCTAACCGGTACACGGAGCAGGGCCACGGATGGCGGCAGGCATTTTTCCCTTGGGCAGACTACTCTTGAGCAGGTTTCACGGCGCCAGGAGGCCCCATGCAACACTACTACGATGGTCTGGAAATTCGCCCCACCGCCATGCGCGAACAGCAGCAACTGGACCAGCTCAATCATCAGCTTACCCATGTCAGTCAATACTGCGCCGGTTACTCCAGCGCCTATCGCCAGTGTCGCCTCGAGGATCTGGCAGAGCTGGCCACCCTCCCGCTGCTCGATAGCAAAGAGCTGTTTGCCGCCCAGCAGGCTCATCCCCCCTTCGCTGGTCTTACCGGTCGGCCCGCCAGTCAGGCGCTGCGGGTCTTCTCCTGTCCGGGTCAGCTGGCCATCCCCGAATATGCCGGGGCAGACTGGTGGGGCGCCGCCCGGGCGCTGTTTGCCGCCGGTTTCAAGGCGGGGGAGGTGATGCTCAACGGCCACGACTATCATGCCGGCCCCACCGCCTTTATCTTCGATAACGGTGCCCGTCAGCTGGGGGCTCCCGTGGTGCCCTGCGGGCCACACGATACCCAGCGCCAGCTGGAAGCGCTGCTGCGCTATCAGCCCACCGGCTACGTCGGCCCGCTGGTGACCCTGCTCGACCTGCTGGAGGCTGCCGAAGCGGCGGAGATCCCGAGCGACTCGCTGCGCCGCGCCCTGCTGTGCGAGGCCACCCATCCTGAAACCGCGCCGCTGCGCGCCATTCACGGCATCGCGGCCCTCAACTGTCTGGTGTGGCAGGATGTGGGGGTGGTGGCCTACGAGAGCCAGCCCGGTCAGGGTTTTATCGTCAACGAGAGCTGCATCATCGAGATAGTCGATCTGGCCAGCGGCGAACTGGTGAGCGGCGACGAAATCGGCCAACTGGTGGTAACAAGGCTCGATCTGGAGTATCCCCTGCTGCGGCTGGTCACCGACTGGCAAGGCCATTGGCTCGCCAAACCCAGCGGGTGCGGGCGCACCAACCGATGCCTCAAGCTGGTGTAGCAACCCACTGAGATGCAGACATGCAAAAATGCAAACGGGCAGCCATCAGGCTGCCCGTCTTATCTCTGGCGCGGAGAATGTCTGAAGTCTGTCAGCGTCTCGCCTGCCAGCTGGCGATGGCGAGCAGGGAGTCTGGGGTAAATTCAGCGGCGCGCTCGGCAATCTCGGCCAGACTCATCCAGTGCACCGCACTCACCTCTTCGGCCTGCAGCTGCACCGGCCCCTGATAGCGGCAACTGAAAAGGCCGCCCCAAACCCGATAACCCTCCCCTTCGGCGTAGAAGCTGCCAAATCCCTGCAGGGGAACATCGGCAATCCCCAGCTCCTCGGCCAGCTCGCGCCGGGCGGAGAGCTCCATCTCCTCACCGGTAGTGACCACACCACCGGCGCAGGCATCCAGCATACCGGGGCAGAAATCCTTGCTGAGGGTGCGCCGCTGCACCAGGATCCGATCCGCGTCGTCGAGCACCAGAATATAGCTGGCGCGATGGCAGAGATTCTCCCGCCGCACCTTGGCTCGCTCGGCCACGCCAATCACCCGGTTATTGCCGTCCACCACATCAACCCATTCCACGCGCAGACCCTTTTGTTCGTTCCATTCAAACCCGCAGTATATCGGTGCAGCCCGTTGTCATGGCACTACTTTTTCTGTCGGGGCAGCCCTTTTCTGGCTCCCGTCGCCAGAATGAGGATTCATGCAAATCTTTACAAACCGTCATCTCAGTGTCATCGACTGACACCATAGTGTGCCCTGTCCAAGCAATGAGGGAACCGTGTGATGAAGGTGTTCAAGCAGTTATCCCCGCGGCAGATCGCTCGCTACATCAAGAGCTTTCACCGAGGCTATTTTGCCATCGAGTCGCTGGGGACATTTGAATTCAGCGCCGGCAGGATCAGCATCCATGGCCTGACCTGCCGCCAGCGGTTAAGGCTGGCTCGCCAGATCAATCAGGCCGTCAGCCAACTTGGTCACAACGAGCCCTTGCTGGACATGTGAGTCAAAGGGTCTTGCCCTACTGTCTGTTGTGCATCCATGCTTTGCCCGCCGGCTAGTCGCCGCGCGGGCCGTTTTCGATGTCAGTAATGATACCGTTGCGCACCGTGACGAAGCGCATGAACTCGTTCTTGCCGAAGTTGTAGGTCCAGCGTTCGCCATATCTGACCTGCACCATGTTGCCAAACTGGTTCTCTTCATTGCGGTTGAGCTCTTCACGCAACATCGGCTCACCGCACTTGAGCAACATCTCGGCGGTGGTATCTCCCTCGGTGATCAGGGCGTTCTTGCAGCGCATGGCATCGGCACTGGCCGGAATGCTCAACAGCAGCAGGGTGAGTGCCGCTACCTTCTTCATCTTCTTGCTCATCGGGTTCTCCTTATCCTGTCGAATGAGTCGCAGTATGCCTGTTCCCGTTGCTGAAAAAACCAGTCAATGGCGCAAAAGAGCTGCCAATTTCTGCTCTCCAGCCCGCTGGCCGCGACAAATGCTGTCTATCACATAGCACCAAAAACAAACGGCGACCCGAGGGTCGCCGTTTGCATCAAACTAGCAGGATCACAGGATGTCCAGCAGCTCGACTTCAAATACCAGTGCAGAGTAGGGCGGGATGGAACCGGCACCACGGGCACCGTAGGCCAGATCGTGGGGGATGTAGAGCTTCCACTTGGAACCAACCGGCATCATCTGCAATGCTTCAACCCAGCCAGCGATAACGCCGGTTACCGGGAATTCAGCTGGCTGGCCACGGGCGACTGAGCTGTCGAATACGCCACCGTGGGTGAAGGTACCGTGGTAGTGCACACGCACGGACTGACCGGCTACCGGAACGGCACCGTTACCTTCAACCATTACTTCGTACTGCAGACCGGAGTCGGTCACGTTCACTTCGGCGCGCTTGGCGTTGTCAGCCAGGAAAACTTCGCCATCGGCAGCAGCGGCCTTGGCGACAGCTTCCTGCTCTTCCTGCATGCGTGCAGTGATCACCTGGAAGGCATCATTGACATCGTCACGGCTAACCGCGAACTCCAGACCATTCAGAGCATCTGCCAGACCTTGTTGCAGGGCCGGGATATCCAGACCGGCGAACGCTTGCTGCGCCAGTTGCTCACCCATGTTGCGGCCGATGCCATAGCTGGCCTTCTGTTCGATAGAGTCGTATTGGGACATTGAGATGTTGCTCCAGATCCATGTAGTAAAGAGGCGGGATAATATCAGACTTTTGGCCGGGGTGCTGCCGGGAGCGCCCCTGATTTCCCCGTCAGTGAGAGGAACTTCACACAAGAAGAGCAGGATCGCCGCCTATCAGCGGCGATCCTGTCAGGCACAATGGCACACTGAACCTTTGGACTTAAACCTCACTTTCGGTGGCATCAGCGCGATCCAGTAGCGCACGCACCGTAGCCACCTTGGCGCCATCGGTGNNGTCATCCGAGGTGCCCATATTCACACCATGGGGCACCATGCCACCACGCCAACCCATGCCTGACATATGCACTTCGCTCACCCCGGTGAACTCGATGATGGTCCGTACGTTGTCGGCATTGACCCCGGCCCCCGGCATCAGGCTGGCGCGCCCCGCCAGCGCCTGCTGCATCGCCTGCAGGGTTTCCAGCCCCGCCAGCGCGGTCGGTGCATGGCCCGAGCTCAGAATGCGCTCACAACCGGCGGCGACTATGGTCTCCAGATCCAGTCGCCAGTCGGAGGAGAGATCGATGGCGCGATGGAAGGTGACTCCCAACGGGCCGGCTGCATCCACCAGCTGTTTGAGTTTGGCGGCAGGCACCCGACCCTCCTCATCCAGCAACCCGACCACCACCCCTTGCAGGCCTGCAGCGCGCGCCGCCGCGATATCCAACAGCATCATCTCGAACTCGCCGTCGCTGAAGCAAAAGTCCCCGGCGCGGGGGCGGATCATGGCGTACACCGGCACGCTGGCGTGGCTGGCTGCCAGCTGCATAAAGCCATAAGAGGGGGTCAGGCCACCCAGCCCCAGCGCAGAGCAGAGCTCGATGCGATCCGCCCCCGATTGCTGGGCGGTGAACAGGGATTCCAGGTTGTCGATACAGATTTCAAGACGGGTCATGAGGACTCCTTTATCGGGGAGATCAGACCCCACATCTGATCTCATAGATTGAGCAAGGCTGCGCCACGCACACCACCGGCGCCGCCAAAGCGGGCCTGGCGGATCTCGGGCAGGGCAACACCGGGCAACAAATGGCCTGGCAGGCGCAGCGGCAACTGTTCATAGAGGGCAGGCAGGCCGCTCAGGCCGCCCCCCAACACCACCACCTCGGGATCAATCACCGAGATAGCGGTGGCAAGCCCGGCGGCCATGATCTCTAGCCAGCAATCGACGGTCGCGACCGCATGGGGCTCATGGGCCTCGAAACGCCCCACAATCTGGTGACCCGTGGCGCGCTGGCCATGGAAATGGTGATAGAGACGCTCCAGACCGGTGCCGGATGCATAGGTTTCAAAACAGACCAGACGGCCGCAGCCGCAACGGGGACGGGGTAATTCGGGATACTTCATCAGCATGGTGGCGGGCAGGGGGTAGTGGCCAATCTCGCCAGCCAGCCAGTTACGGCCCTGGATCAGCGTGCCTGCCAGATAGACGGCGCCGCCGATCCCGGTGCCGATGGTGACACCGAGCGCACTGCCTGCACTGTCGGCAGCGCCCTGATGCACTTCGGACCAGAGGAAGCAGTTGGCATCGTTCTCAACCTTGACCGGTCGCCCTAGCAGCTCCGCCAAGTCAGCGCCCAGATGACGACCATTGATGGAGGGCAAATTGGCCGCCACTATGCTGTGGTCATGACTGTTGATGATGCCTGGAAAACCAATGCCAACCGAGCCTCTGGCGCCGAAGCGGGTATCAGCCTGCTCGACCCGAGAGTGGATAAGCTGCTGCAACCCCTCATAATCGTTGCCGGGGGTGCTCATGCGCTCTTCATGGCAGAGGTTCAACCCGCCGTCATACACCGCAAAGGCAATCTTGGTTCCACCGATATCAAAGCCGTAATACATGCCAGCACTCCCTTGTCAGCCCGTGTTTATCCCGATCTGTTCTGGGGTGACATTGTATTAATTCGCAAAAAAAATAAAGTGACCGGGGGCGAAAAACGGGAGAGTGCTCAGAGCAAACGGCTCATTTGTCGCTGCAGGCAAGCGTGCCCGAGGCTTGTCAGGGTGCGCTCCTGACCGTCAAAGACGAAACCGCGGCGCAGGTAGAACCCCTCGCCAATGTGGTTACCGTCGAGCAGCCATAACTTGACGCTATGGCAACCGGCGCGGCGCATCTGCATCGCCACCGTCTGCCACAGCCGCTTGCCGTAGCCTTGCCGCCAGTGATCAGGGTGAAGGTAAAACGCGCGGATCAGGGCACGGGTCTGCCCCGCTTCCTGCAATGGCTGCCAGTAGAGCAGGCCAACCACCACCTCATCGAGACACAGCAGCATGGGCCTTGGGCCCGACTCTGCCAGACGGCTCTGCCAGATCTGCAGATGAGCGGTGACATCGAGCTGCTCCAGCATGTCAGCGCCGAGCACCTGACCATAAGCCGCGAGCCAGCTGGCTCGCTGCATCACCGTCATGGCGGCGGCATCTTCACTGCGCGCCATGCGCAAGCTTATGCCTTGCATTGGGGCACCAGACCGTTGGCTCGGGCCTGCTCATAGAGTGGCTGCACTTGCGCCTGTTGTGCCTGCAGTTCCGCGATACGGTTCTCGTTGCTGGGGTGGGTAGAAAGCAACTGTGGCGGCGCGTTGCCACCGGCAGCAGCACTCATGTTCTGCCACAAGGGAACGGCTTGTGCAGGGTTAAAACCGGCACGGGCCATCAGCTCCAGGCCCAAACGGTCAGCTTCGCTCTCTTGAGTGCGGCCATAGGGCAGCATCACCCCCACCTCGACCCCAAGGCCAAGGGCGGCCATGGTGGCGCCGCGATACTCGCTGGTGCCCATGGCGATGTCAGCTGCCGCCAAGCCAATATCTGCCAGCTGGCTGCGAGATAGCCGCTCGTTGGAGTGCTGGGCCAATACGTGGGTCAGCTCGTGGCCAATAACGGTGGCGAGTTGATCCTGATTCTTGGCCACCTTGAGCAAGCCGCTGTAGACCCCGATCTTGCCACCGGGCAGGGCGAAGGCGTTGACCTGCTTGGAGTCAAACACCACCACTTCCCAGTTGGTGATACCGTAGCTGGCAGGCACCTGGGCGGTCACCGCCTTGGCGACACAAGAGACATAACCGTTGAGTTTGGCATCCTTGCTCACCTTCTCCTGCTTCTTCATCTGCTCGAAGGAGTCAGCGCCCAACTGGCTCATCTGCTGGGGGGAGTAGAGCAACATCTGGCTGCGGCCGGTGGGTGACTGGGCACAGGCGACCAGCAAGGAGCTGCAGAGGGCAACCAGGCCAAACTTGGTGAGAGACGCAATCATGAGGGGATCCTTTGCCGTGACGTTCTCCTATTCTCGGAAATGCCGCCCTGCGACGCAAGAGAACCGGCCTCTGTCTGGTGTAAAAACCGCCAGCTCACGCTATTAACAAAACTGATAATCGCCAAAAACAAAACGAGCCCGCTAGGGGCTCGCTTTATCACAACATGCAGGCAACTGACGCTTAGATGATACCCAGCTTTTTCAGGTCAGCCTGCACCACTTTGGCTGGCACCGGTACATAGCCATCTTTGGCGACTATGGTCTGACCCGCCTTGGAAAGGATCATTTTGACAAACTCTTGCTCCATCGGGGCAAGCGGCTTGTTCGGATGCTTGTTCACATAAACATACAGGAAACGGGAGAGCGGATACTTGCCGGTGATGGCGTTGTCAGAGGTTGCGTCAATGAAGGTTTTGCCATCTTTGGAGAGCGGGACTGCACGCACGCCGGAGGTGACATAACCGATACCTGAGTAGCCGATGCCGTTCAGGGAAGCAGAAACAGACTGCACCACGGAGGCAGAACCCGGCTGCTCGTTCACGCCGCTCTTGAAGTCGCCGTTACACAGGGCGTGCTCCTTGAAGTAACCGTAGGTGCCGGATACCGAGTTGCGACCGAACAGTTGCAGATCCTTGGAAGACCAGTTGCCATCCAGACCCAGATCAGACCACTTGGTGGCTGCCTTGGCTTCGCCGCACTTGAGAGTGCTGGAGAAGACAGCGTCAACCTGCTGCATGGTCAGCCCCTTGATGGGGTTGTCCTTGTTGACAAACACCGCCAGGGCATCGACCGCGACGCGGATAGCAGTCGGCTTGTAGCCGTAACGCTTCTCGAACGCTTCCTCTTCACCGGCCTTCATGGCACGGCTCATCGGGCCAAACTGGGCAACACCTTCGGTCAGGGCAGTCGGCGCAGTAGAAGAGCCGGCTGCCTGGATCTGCACGTTAACGTTGGGGTACACACGCTTAAATTCTTCGGCCCAAAAGGTCATCATGTTGGCCAGGGTGTCCGATCCGACAGAGGACAGGTTGCCCGAAATGCCGCTGGTTGGAGTGTAATCCGGCAGATCTTTATCCACACCGGCAGCCAGAGCGCTGACAGAAAACAGGGTTGCTGCGGTGAATCCGATTACACCAGCCAGTTTGTTGAGTTTCATCCAATCTCTCCAAAGTTACAGAAGGCGACTGCCTTGAGTTTCATTCTGTCCCCTCTATCAAAGATGACAGAAGGTTATTGCCAATACATGGCGCCGATTAACACTGTCTTGTGATGGTCAACCCGACTGAGTCAGTCAATCAGATCGTTGCGTTTCATTCAGGCTCCTCTGGCCAACATGGCAGAAGGTCTGCTCTTAAGACGGCGCCAGTATCTGACCTGGCAGTGACAAATTTATGGATTTAATGTGACACTTTAATGACATAGCGACAGATTCGAACAAATGAAAAGAGGGCCACGTTCAGTGGCCCTCTTGTTGCAGCTAACCCATTGCTATAAAAGACTATTTAATCACCACCATGCGGCCCGGAATGAGAAAGCTGAAGCGGCTACCAAGGCCGACCCGGCTCTCGATATCGAGCTGGCAGTCATGATGGCTGAGGGCGTGCTTGACGATGGCAAGACCGAGCCCTGAACCGCCGGTATGGCGGGAACGGGCCTTGTCGACCCGATAAAAGCGCTCGGTCAAGCGCGCCAGATGCTCGGGGGCGATTCCCTCCCCCTCGTCGCTCACGGCAAATAGCGCCATCGCCCCCTGCTTGCGCCACTCCACCGTGATCTTGCGCCCCGCCGGGGTGTAGTGAATGGCGTTGTAGACCAGGTTGGAGACGGCGCTGCGCATCTGCTCCTGATCCCCGCGCACCAACAGGTCAGGCTGTACCATAAATTCGATCTGGTGGGCCCGATCCCCCGATAGCGCCCGCGCCTCCTGCTCCAGCAGCCCCAGCATGGCGGGCATATCCACCAGATGGGAGAGATCCACGGTGGGCGCAGCCTCGATGCGCGACAACATCAGCAGCTGATTGACCAGATTATCCATCCGGATGGTCTGCTCCATCATCACCCGGTGTGCCTTGGCCCACATGGCGGGCGAGAGCGGCTCCTCGGCCATCTCCGCCGTCATTTCCAAATACCCCTTGAGCACGGTCAGCGGGGTGCGCAACTCATGGGAGACGTTGGAGACGAAGTGCTTGCGAGTCTTCTCGAGGCTGCGCAAGCGAGTGACATCCCGCACCACCAGCATCGCCTGATCCGAGGCGTAGGGCATGATCCGGAACTCGAGAAACTTCTCCTCGTTAATCGGGGAGTGCATCTCCAGCGGCTCGTCATACGCACCCTTGCCCAGATAGGCGTTAAAGGCCGGATTGCGAATGAGGTTGCCGATATGCTGACCAGAATCCTCCGGCCAGCGAAAACCGAGCAGCTGCTCCGCCAACCGGTTGCACCAGAGGATGCTGCCGTCAGTGCGAAACACCACGGCGGCATCGGGCAAGGCCTCGGCCCCCTCCCGAAAGCGACGGATCAACCCCGCCAGCTCGCGGCGTCGGGCGCGGTGACGCTGCTGCAACTTGTAAATACCGTTGAAGATGTACTCCCAGCTGCCACTGCCGCTGGGGGGCACTAGGCTGCGATCGTGCCACAGCCAGTCAGATAGCCGCTTCTGGAAACGGTAGTGCCAGCCCAGATGCAGCACAGCGGCTACCAGCAAGCAGAGCGGAAGGTGATCAATCAACCAACCAACCAATGCGAACGGCGTATAGAAGAACACCACCCGCCACAACTGTCGCCGCCAGGCGTAAGGTTGCAACATAACTGCCCCTAGAGACGGGTTGAGAAGCGGTATCCGGCTCCACGCACCGTCTGGATCAATCTGTCGTGCCCTGTCTCTTCGATCGCCTTGCGCAGGCGACGAATATGCACATCCACGGTTCTGTCCTCGACGTACACATTGGTACCCCAGACATTGTTGAGCAGCTGTTCACGGCTGTAGACCCGCTCGGGGTGGGTCATGAAGAAGTGCAACAGCTTGAATTCGGTCGGCCCCATGTCGAGCGCCTTCTCTTCGGCACTGACCCGGTGGGAGACAGGGTCCAGCTTCAGCCCCTGCACCTCGATCACCTCGTCCACCGAGGTGGGCGACACGCGGCGCATCACCGCATGGAGGCGAGCGGTCAGCTCCTTGGGCGAGAACGGCTTGGTGATGTAGTCGTCGGCACCGGCCTCCAGACCACGTACCTTGTCCTCCTCTTCACCGCGGGCGGTGAGCATCACCACCGGGATCTGGCGCGTCACCTCATCCTGCTTGAGCTGCTTGATAAACTGGATGCCGCTGCCGCCCGGCATCATCCAGTCCAGCACGATGAGTTCGGGGTAGGGTTCGCACACCTTCGCCAGTCCATCGGCGTAATCTTCCGCTTCAATCGTCTCATATCCCTTCTGCTCCAACACGAAGCAGAGCATTTCGCGGATCGGTGCTTCGTCCTCGACCACCAGAATTCGCTTAGCCATATCCCTTCTCTCTCCTGTGTGAAGATGGGTGCGCCAATTATTAGAACTTTCTGTGACACTTTTATGACTTTATGACAGGCGGGATGATAAAGGTTTTCAGATTCAGTTGGCAGCAGTACGTTGCAGCAGGTCCCAGCGGTTGCCACTGATGTCCTCAAACACCACCACCATGCCGTAGGGCTCGTCGCGGGGTTGTTCACAAAAATGAACACCGTACGCCTGCATCCGCTGGTAATCCCCCCAGAAGTCATCGGTCTCGAGGAACAGAAAGACCCGGCCGCCGCCCTGCTGGCCTATGGCAGCCTGCTGCTGCGCATTGGCCGCTTGCGCCAGCAGCAGTGCAGAGCCGGGGGCGCCTTTGGGGGCGACCCGCACCCAGCGCTTGCCCGGTTTGCCCGGCTCATCAAGGCGGGTATCTTCCAGTAGCTCAAAGCCGAGTCCCTCGGTAAAAAAGCCGATGGCCTGGTCGTAGTTGGCCACCAGCAGGGTCAGCGCCCCGATCGATTGTTTTGTCATCTTACTCTCTCGCATTCATTGATTTTTCGGCGGTTGGCGGCACGGTAGCACTGCGGTCAGTTCACTTCCACCCGGTTGCGGCCCCGCTTTTTGGCCTGATAGAGCGCCTCGTCGGCGCGCTTGAGTAACAGCTCCAGCGGATCCCCTGCACGCTCGGCCACCCCGAACGAAGCGGTGACCCGCAAGCCTGAAGGCCAATGGGGATAGGCGGCCAGCACGACCCGCAGCCGCTCGGCCAAGCTGGCGGCTCGCAGTCTATCGTAATGGAAGCAGACCAGCACGAACTCCTCCCCACCCCAGCGCACCAGATGGCAGAGTGCATCACAGTGACGCAGGATCTCGCTCACCAGATGCTTGAGCACCTCATCCCCCACCGGATGGCCGTGGGTGTCGTTGATCTGCTTGAAGTGATCCACATCGATATAGATAACGGCACAGGCCAGCTCACCTATTTCGGCCAGCAGCCGCTCACCGCCGAGACGGTTGAGGGCTCCGGTCAGCGGATCATAACAGGCCTCCTCGCGGGAGCGGCGGTTCTCTTCGCTCAGGGTACGGTTGAGTACTTCTACCTCCAGCTTGGCCTGATGGGCATGCTGCAAGCGCTGCTTCATGGCGAGGTGGTTGACCAGAAAGACCGCACAGCCGTAGATAAACCAAACAAACAGGATCAGTCGGTAAAACAAGGTGGCATCAAGCCAGGGGCCATGAAACTGCAGCTCTTCGACCACTACCCCGTGCTTGCCAGGTAGCATATCTGAACCCGCGACCACCTCGATGGCATAGACCCGATTCAGATTCGCCCCCTGCTGATGCAGTGGCACATTGTAACGCTTGATCCACCAGGTCGCTGGGGTAAAGACATCCAGCGGAACCTCATGGGTCTTACCGTAATCCGCCTGACGGAAGATGATCTCGTTGAATTTGGGTGCCAACGGATCGCCGGGAGGATTGTACTCCGGGGTATAGTTGCGCAGGTAAAAACTCCAATCCTGCTCACCCTTCCCGGTAAACCCCAGACGCACCCGCAGCATACCAAACCGGGCAAGATTGATCCCCTGCGCCGGGGAGGTCAGTGTGAGGATAAGGCCGCAGCCAGGATAGCTTTCCTGGCGGGCAGACAAGAGACATTCCACCCCGGGATGGCCAGCCGCAGACGGTGCATAACGGGCCGACCCCGGCGCAGCGTCCGCGTCCTGCTGCACTGTGATAGAGAGTGGCCACGCCTTGATATCCAGCACCCGCTCCGGACCAAACTCGAACAGCAAGATACAACAGCCGGTCAGCATCAGCAGACACCAGAACAATGAATCGGTAAAACGGGAACTGAACCTAGCCATGCTGACCCCATCACACCTTTATGGATGCATCCCTTCATTATTGATCCGCAATGAGCTGTGCCAGCCACCATGAAGGAACCTGAAAGAACCATTAACCTCAATCAAATATTAATAGCATCAATATGTTAGCATCCCATCTGCGGGTTTACCCACCACTACCTGTGGATGGCGCCCGGCAGACTGTAGGCGATAACGTTGCGGCGAGCACCCCAGCGCCCGGTTGAACATGGCAATAAAGGCCGAGGTAGAGCTGTAACCGAGCCGCCAGCTGATCTCCTGAATGGGCATGTCTCCCTTGAGCCAGGCCAGCGCCTTGAGCAGTCGCAAGCGCACCCGCCACTGACCAAAGCTCATCCCCAGCTCCCGCAGGCAGCGCCGTGCCAGGGTGCGCTCAGTGGTATGCAACTGCCCGGCCCACTGCGCCAGGGTGCGGGGATCGGCAGGATCGCCGTGCAGCACCGCCAGCATGGGGGCCAGCAGCTTGTCCTGACTCATCGGCAGGTAGCTCTCCTGACAACGGGTGCGCGCCAGCCGCTCCACCAGTAACTCGGCCTGATGCTGATCCCAGGCATCCCCCATATGGCCTATCTGGCGTTCACAAAAATCGGCCAGCAGGGCGCGGATAAGTGGGGTGAGCAGCAGCAATCTGGGTTCTGGTGGCAGCTTGGCCGCCAGCTGGTGGTTGACATAGATGGAGGTGTAGTCGAGGGCCTGCTCGTTGTAGGAGGTGTGCTCCAGATCCGCCGGCACCCAGATCAAGTAGTCGGCAGGGGCCACCAGCCGCTGCTCCCCCAGCACTATCTCCATGATCCCCAGACTGATCATGTTGAGCTGGCCCCAGGGGTGGGAGTGCAGCACGGTCGCGCTGTCGGCCAACATCTGCTGGTAACTGAAATAAAGCGGATTGGGCTCAGGCAGATCGACATTTGCCGGATTAAAGTGGTGGGTTGCCATCAGTGTTCCTTACCCGCGAGAAGGGGGAGAGAGAACGATGAAAATCCCTCTTGGCACAGGCTCTGGCACAGATAACAGGCAGCAATAAGCTGCGGGCAAAACCAACGCTGTTGGGCCGAACTAGGGTGCATCAGAAAGAGTTGTCTTTTCTGCTGGGTCATCTGTCTGTTTTACGCTACTTGATAATATAAAGACAAGGGTAGACTTGACCCCTGTTTATAAGGAGCCTCTGATGCGAATCTTTTCCCCCCTGCTCTTCCCGCTGATAGCTGTGCTGATCTGGGCTACCAATACCGTGGTTTCCAAGGCCGCCGCCAGCGTGCTCGATCCCGCTGCCATCTCCTTTTACCGCTGGGTGATCGCCGCGCTGGTACTGACCCCCTTCTGTTTGCCCCAACTGTGGCGCCGCCGCAGCGAAATCCGCCCCTGGTTTGGCAAACTGCTGGTGCTGGCGGCGCTCGGCATGGTGCTGTTTCAGTGTCTGGCCTATTACGCCGCCCACAGTACCTCGGCCACCAATATGGGGGTGATCGGCTCGCTGGTGCCGCTGCTCACCCTGTTACTGAGTGCCCTCTTCTTCGGTCAACGCCCCGGCAAGCAAGCCCTGCTGGGCATGGTCATCTCCCTGTTCGGCGTACTCTGGCTGCTCGGTCAGGGGCAACCGCTGGCACTGCTGCACAACGGCATCAATCCGGGGGATGGCATGATGCTGCTCGGTGCTGCCAGCTATGCCCTCTACGGCCTGCTGATCCGCCGCTGGCAACTGCCGTTCGGCCCCTGGCTCAACCTCTATATGCAGATCCTGCTGGCGGTGTTACTGCTGGTGCCGGTGGCCCTCAGCGCCGACTCGCTGGTTGTACCTGCCCAAGGGTGGGGTTTGGTGCTCTTCGCCGGGCTCGCGTCGTCCCTGCTGGCGGCTTATTGCTGGATGCGCGGCCTCGCTTGTATGGGGGCTGAGCGAACTTCGGTCTTTATGAACCTGTTGCCACTCTGTACTGCACTGATCGCCGTCATCAGTCTGGGGGAGCCAATCCATGGCTACCATCTGCTGGGTGGCGGGCTCATTTTGGGCGGAGTGATGATCTCTCAGCTGAAAAAACGCCCCCCTCAACCGGTGCGGCATGCCGCCTGATCGGCAAACCGCTGAAAACAACAAGGGAGCCACTGGCTCCCTTGTTGTTTCTGCAATGCTTGCCAGTGGGCGCCTCAACCCGCCCGACGCCAGCGATAGCGCCGCTCCGGCCGCCCCCGCTGACCGTAGTTGAGATCCACATCCACCCGGTCTTCCGACTCCAGATACTCCAGATAACGGCGCGCCGTGGTGCGACTGAGCGACAGCCGCAGCGCCACCGTGTCGGTGGAGAAGACGTTGTCCGGCTCACCGGCCAGCAGATCCAGCACCTGCCGCAGGGTGATGCTGTCGATCCCCTTGGGGGTGATACGCACCTCCTTGGGCTGGGAGCGGCCACCTTTGCCCAACAGCTTGTCGAGATCTTCCTGCTCCAGCCGTCCCCGTTCACCCAGCTTGCGGTGCAGTTGCAGGATCTCGTCCAGACTCTGCTGGATGCGAAACAGCCGTAATGGCTTGATGACGTAGTCATGAACCCCCAGATTGAGGGCCTGCTGGATGGTCTCCACATCCCGCGAGGCGGTCACCATGATGACGTAGGCTTCGCGGTTGTGGCTGCGCAGACGGCTCACCCACTCAAGGCCGGAGCCATCGGGCAGGGAGACATCCACCAGCAGCAGTTGGGGCACCGCACCGGCCATCATGGCATCGGCCTGGGCCAAGGTACCGGCCCGGCCCAGCAGCGCGAAGCCTGACGTAGCCGCCACCAGCTCTGCCAAGATGGCACCGATCCGATCGTCATCTTCAATAACAAGCGTGATTATTGGGTCCATGGCTCACATTAATTGGTTTTTATTCAAGTAGATACCAAACAGGGTGGTCTGCTCGGCGGTTCGTCGCCATTCTATCACACCCTCACGTCGCCCCACGGTCTCCTTGACCAGGAACAGGCCAACCCCGTGATCACCGCTCTGGCGGCTCACCCCGTAATCGAACAGATGATCAGCCAGCTCCTCGTCAACCCCCTCGCCGCTATCCTCCACCTCGATCACTAGCCGTCGCCCCACATCGCAGAGGGACAACAACACCCGGGGCGGCCGCTGTTGCCGATTACGCCAGGCCGCCTGCAGGCCGTTATCCAGCAGGTTGCCAATGAGCGTGATAAGGTCGGCCGAGACCGAAGCCGGATACTCCGCCAGCGCCGAATCGGGATCGAGTTCCAGGGTCACCCCCAGCTCGCGGGCCCGGCTGAACTTGCCAAGAATAAGCCCTGCCACCGGCTTGTTGTCGATCAGCCGCAGCAACTCCTGCAGCATGGTCTGGCACGCTTCGTTCTCCTGCTGGATCAACTCTACCGCCTGATCTACGTGGCCCAGCTGCAACAAGCCGGAGAGGCTGCTCAGCTTGTTGGCAAACTCGTGGCTCTGCATCCGCAGCATCTCGGCATACTGACGCAAGTGGGTCACCTGCACCCCCAGACTGGCGGCCACCTCCGGACGGCTGAAGATCAACAGCCGACCCGGTACCTTGCCCTGCACCGCCTGCCAGCGACCAACGAAGGATTCCCCCTGAATGGTGAAACTCACCTCCCCGGCTTCCTGATCCAGACAGGGGGCGAGCGGCGGCACCAGCTCCGCCAGCGACAGCCCCTGCAGAGCGTGACGCCCGGTGGCTGGCAGCCGTAACTGATAGCTGGCGGTACTGTTGATCATGTTGATGTTGCCGCGACTATCGAGGGCAATCACCCCTTCGGTGATGTGCTCCAGCACCAGATCCTGCAGGGTAAAGCGGCGCACAATGGTCTCCGGCTCCAAGTCCAGCAAGGTCTTGCGCAGCAGGTATTGCACCCAGAGCGCCAGCAACAGGCCACACCCCAGCACCGCTACTATGGCGCTGATGAGCAGGGCCACCCGCTCCATGTAGATGCCCTCTACCTGCTGCATCAAATAGCCAACCACCACAGCACCCATGGTGCGGCCATCCGCCCCCAGCACCGGCGAGAAGCAGCGGATCGCCAGCCCCATGGTGCCCCGAGCCTTGGAGCAATAACTGCTCCGCTCATGCAGTGCAGGCCAGATATCCTCACCACGGAATTTCAGCCCCACCAACTCGGCATTGGGATGGCTGAGACGACGGCCATGTTCGTCGGTCACCACCATATAGGTGGCGTCGGTGCGGCTACTGACGCCCTCTATATAATCTCGCAGAGTAGGATCACCGCCCTCGCGCAAGGCGGCTACCACCCGGCTGTCGGCCGCCATGATCCGGGCCAGATCGCTCCCCTTCTCCTGCAGGTTGCTCTCCAGCAGATGGCGGATAAAGAGGGCGAGCAGGCTGCCCAGAATGAGGATCAGCAGCAGGGAGAGCCCGAGCGAAAGGGTGACCAGCTGATGGCGAAGTTTCATGCAAGAACCTTAAAACGTCAGGATGCAACCCAATAGTGCGGATGCCACCAGGTCTGGTCAATCAAAGGTGCCGGATCGCCACTAAAATCGGCCAATCCCTCCTCACGGGCAACCAGTGCCACCGCGCGGGCGACCGCCCGGGCCACCTCTCCTACCTGTTCGATGGGGGGCAGCAGTCGGCCAGCCAGCAGTGGGTAAGCACCAACCGCCCGCACCGCGGCCAGCAACATGCCATCGCTGATGCGGCGCGCCTTGACCGCGCAGGCCCCCAGACCAATGCCCGGGAAGACATAGACGTTGTTGCACTGGGAGACCACCCGTCGCTCACCCGCCACCGTTACCGGTGCAAAGGGGCTGCCGGTGGCCAGCAGGGCGCGGCCAGCGGTGGCCTCCCACACCTGCTCGGGTGTTGCCTCGGCGCTGCGGGTCGGGTTGGAGAGCGGCAGGATCACCGGCTGCTCGCACACCTCCCCCATCGCCTGCAACACCTCGCGGGTAAAGAGGCCGCCCTGGCCACTCACTCCGATCAGCACCGCCGGGCGCACTTGGCGGATGGTCTCCAGCAGCGAGTTGTTGGCCTCCTCCACGGCACGGGCAAAGGGCTGCTGGGCACGGGTCAGTGTGGGACGATCGCCACAGACCACCCCATCCTGATCAAACAGCCAGACCCCATCACTGCTGCCCGCCAGCTGGGCCAGCATGGCGGCGATGCCGCAACCGGCCGAGCCCGCACCCACAATCAGCACTGGGGCATCACGCAAAGAGGAGCCCGCCTGCTGCAAACCGGCTAGCACGCAGGCAGAGGCGACCGCCGCCGTGCCCTGAATGTCATCGTTAAACATGCAGAGCTCGTCCCGATAGCGAGTCAGCAGGTTGGCGGCGTGCTTGCCGGCGAAATCTTCAAACTGCAGCACCACTTGCGGCCAGCGCTTGCGAATGGCGGCCACCACCTGGTCCATGAAGTGGTAGTAGCTCTCGCCGTCGATCCGCTGGGATTGCCAGCCAAGGTAGGAGTCATCCTCCAGCAGCTCGGGGTTGTTGGTGCCCACATCGACACAGAGCGGCAGGGTACGCGCCGGGTTGATGCCGCCAGCGGCGGAGTAAAGCGCCAGCTTGCCGATGCAGATCCCCATGCCGCCGATACCGAGATCGCCGAGCCCCAACACCCGCTCCCCGTCGGAGATGACGATCACGTCCACCTCCTGCTCCACCGACTCAAGGATGTCGTCGAGATCGTCCCGATCATGCCAGGAGAGATAAAGGCCGTGACTGCGCAGATAGAGGTCACTGTGACGCTGGCACGCCTCCCCCACCACCGGGGTGTAGATGATCGGCAGCAGCTCCGGCAGGTGGTGGCGCACCAGATCGTAGAACAGCACCGGGTTGTCCTCCTGCAGTTGGCGCAGCAGCAGGTGTTGATCGAACGGACTCTGCATGGCGCTGACCAAGCGATAGATCCGGCGCCGCTGCTGGGAGAGGGACTCCTCTTTGTGGGGCATGCGACCGCGCACACCTTGGCGCTTGCGTTCTGCATAAGGCAAGCTGGTGCCCATCATGATGTCGTTCATGTCTGTTTCCTGTATCCGGGGATCACGCGAGAAGAGAGATAAGGGCGGTGGCTAAAATCAGCATCACGGCACCGCCAAGACGAGAGGAGATCTGGGCAAACGGCATCAGCTTCATCCGCTGGGCCGCCGAGAGCACCGCCACATCACCGGTGCCGCCCATGTTGGCCATGCAGAGTCCGCCGGTAATGGCCGCCTCGATGGGATAGAAACCGATTATCCGGCCCACCAGCGCCGCACCGAGGGCGCCACCAATTACGGTGACCATGACCAGCACGAAGTAGCTGATGGAGAAGGCGCTAATCAGCTCCGGAATACTGGTGTAAGCGACACCGATCCCCACCAGCAGGGAGGGGGTGAGGTTGCTCACCACAAACTGATACCAGTCGGCCGCCGCCTGCTCATAACGGCGCGGCAACAGGCCGCTCACCTTGATAAAGGCGACCGCCAGGATCATCAGGGCGAAGGGGTGCATGGGGATAAAGTTGCCGAGCAGGGAGCCCAGCACGAACATGCTGGAGCTGATAAAGAGCCCCATGCCGAGACTCTGCAGGGTCGGTGCTTCCACCTGCTCGTCAGCAAGGCTCTCGCCATTATCCTTGATCATCAGCTTGCCGTTGCCGGTCAGGGAGGGGTAACGGCGACCGAGCCGCGCCAGCAGGGAGCCCACCAGAATGGCCAGGGTATTGGCGATCACCACCGCTGGCACCATGCGCGATAGCAGGTCGGCGCTGGACATCTGCATCGGGCCGGAGAGGATCTCCACCAGGGGCACTGCCCCCGCCCCCATGCCACCGCCCATGATCGGCAGGCCGATCAACAGCACGGCATTCTTGAAGCCGTAACCCATCAGGGAGCCGACCAAGCCGACACTCAGCAAGGCCAATGTCACGCCGCCGAGGATCACCGGCAGATAGCGCATGGCGGCATTTTTCAGCAGAGCACTGCTCATGCCGAACACCGAACCGGTCACCAGACTGGCGATAAAGAAGTTGAGAAAGCCCCCCTCCTTCATGAAGTTGGTGATGACCAGCCCCGCCTGCACCGGCAGCAGCTGATATTCAAACAGGGCGGCGCCGCCAAAGATAGCGAGAATGGTGCCGCCCCCCAGATATTCGCGGATCGGCATGATCCGCTCACCCAGCTCGGTCAGCAGGGTGCCCAGCACGAACATCAGTGCCAGCGCACCGACCATGCCAAGGGGCAAGGAGCCATTCCAGCCGGAAAATAGAACGCAGGTCGCCAGCCCGAGAAATATAAAGAGCGGCATACCGGCAATTTGTTGGCCGCCCAGCAGGGCGGCCTTTTCTTGTGTGGTTTGTAGGGTCGAGAGGTTTTTCATTGTTATGTGCTCTGCGTGTGATTGTGGCTGCTACTTTATTGATCCCCATCGCCCCTGTCGGTTAGCCAGACTGCAAAGCCATATAAAAACATTAAAAACTTAAACATCATGGTGCCACCCCAGCTCGTAATCCAATACCCTGCAAATCACGGCAGCGATACCCGGCAAAGGGCTTGGGGGATAAATCGAGCGACGCGAATGACAGTCGTTTTATTGCAAAGGACTAATAGCGCCAGAATGAACGGGTTATGTTGACGCAATAACAGAGCCAGATGAAAAGCCTCGCGCCCATACCCTCCCATCACCCATCATGAGTGCCATTCAGCAGGTTTAACCATAAGCAGGTTTAACCATAGGAGCGAAGTGACGGTAACCGCTGGCTACACTGGGCTTTCAAGGCAAAGAGGGGGGCGCGGCGGCGGGAAGGCAGAGCAAACAGAGATAATTAAAATAACGATGAGTCAAGCCAGCGAACACCACAGCACTGGCTTGACTCAGAAGGCTTGCACACGATCAGCTCTATTCTGCCAATAACACAGGAATATTGGCGGGGTCAAAATCATGACTGATATCGGTACTTCTGACAGCGCCCTCCCGATTCACTCCATGATGTGACTCTGCACCATATTCCCCATCACTCAACAGCGTTTCAATTGCCAGATACACACATCCACTGTCATATCCATCCACAACCGGTTTCCCCTTATTTTATAACCCCATCAATATTAGCGGATAAAAAAAGCGCTGCTCGCTGAAGCTGAAAATTTCATGAAAATATCCGCCGGATATCCTCCATTCACGGCGCCATATCCGGCGCGATAAAAGAGCCATAAGCGGATCAGTGCCGCAAATAATATCAGGGGCTCGAATGCCACTTACCCGCCCCGACGAAAGATCCGACCAGAGACATGATCGTTATCACACTATTTACTTAGCCTGCTAAACAAGTAGAATGCTTAGCAGGCTAAGTACATTGAGGATGAGAAGATGACGGATCTGGAAAGGTTGCGCGAGCTGTCGCTCGCCGAGCAGATAGCGCGGATGCACCGGCTATGGCGTACTGCCGCCGATCTGGAGCTGGCCCCCCTTGGCCTCACCCATCCCCGCTGGACCGCGCTGTGGAAGCTCTCCCGCATGGGAAACCATGTCAGCCAGAAGACCCTGGCCGAGGCCCTCGAGATAGAGCTCCCCTCCCTGATGCGCACTCTGGGCCAGCTGGAAGAGCAGGGGCTGATCGAACGTCACTGCTGCAGTCAGGACAAGCGAGCCCGCATCGTCTGCGTGACCCCGGCTGGCCAGACCCTGCTCGATCAGATCGCCGACCGCATCATGAATATCCGCCGGGAGCTGCTGGGGGGCATCGACGAACAGACCCTGCAACTGTTTGAAGCCACGGTGCAGCGGATCTCGGCCAACGCCCTCAGCAAAATTGAACAGCACCACGACCGATAGGCCGGAGGCGATACAAGCCCTCCCGAGACCGATGCTACAGAGAGAATAAGATGACCCCGGATCAACAATTTACCCGCTGGATCAAATGGTCCATGGCAGGCTTTGCCGCCCTTTTTGCCTATTTTCTGATAGCCGACCTGCTGATGCCCCTCACCCCTCAGGCGATGGCGACCCGGGTGGTGACCAAGCTGGCCCCCCAGGTCAGCGGCAAGGTGATCGAGGTCGCCGTGCACAACAACCAGCAGGTCAAGAAAGGGGATCTGCTGTTTACGCTCGATCCCGAGCCCTTCGCACTGGCGGTGGAGCAAGCCCGCTTGGCCTTGGCACAGGCAGAGCAACAGAACAACGAGCTGGATGCGGCGCTGACCGCTGCCGTTGCCGACATCAACGCCAAAGAGACGCTGGCTAGCCAGAAGTGGCGCGAGGCTGAGCGCACCGATGCGCTGTTTCAACGCCACATGGTTTCGCTACAACAAAAAGATGAGACTGACAGCGCCCTGCGCAGCGCGCAGGCCAACCTGCGGGCCAGTCAGGCCAAACTGGCCCAGATCAAGGCCAGCCGTGGTGTGACCGGAGAGGACAACTTGTTGCTGCGCCAAGCCAGCAACAAGCTGGCGCAAGCGGAGCTGGCCCTCTCTTACAGCCGGGTACACGCGGATCAGGATGGCACCATTACCAACCTGCAGCTCAAGCCGGGCAGTATCGCCAGCGCTGGCAGCCCGCTGCTGGCGCTGGTATCGGAACAGGTGGATGTCATTGCCGATTTTCGGGAGAAGAGCCTGCGCCATGTCGGCGAGCACACCCGCGCCCTGGTCGCCTTCGATGGCGAGCCGGGTCAGCTCTATCCTGCCCGGGTGAGCAGTCTGGATGCCGGGGTGAGTGCCGGTCAGTTTGATGCCAATGGTCGGTTGGCCGCGCCGGTGGAGTCGGATCGCTGGGTTCGGGATGCCCAGCGGATGCGGCTGCACCTCGAGCTGGACCAGCTACCCGACCATCTGCCAGCCGGTGCGCGGGCCACGGTGCAACTGCTGCCGGATAATGCCCTGACCGCCATGCTGGCACGGGGCCAGATCCACCTGCTCAGCCTGCTGCACTATGTCTATTAAGCAAGTGTCTACTCATCACGCCACTCAGCCGTCGGCCAATACCGCCGCGGCCCACCCCAGCGGCGGGGCTGCCACCCACCTCTGGTATCGGCCCCTCACCGGCAACGAGCTGCGCCAGTGCCTGCGCATCGCCTTTGGCTGCACCACGGGCTTTCTGCTCTGCAAGCTGTTTGGCTGGAGTTACGGGGTCTTCTACACGGTCACACCGGTGCTGCTGCTGGGGATGGTGCCGGTGATGAATAGCCATGCCGCCCGCCAGCTGATCGCGGCGGCAGCGGTCTGTGGGGTGGAAGTCGGGCTGCTGGGGGGGCTGTTTGGCGGCCATCCGGCGCTGATGACCCCCATCGCCTTTCTGCTGTTTCTCTACCGCTTCGCCGCCATGTCGCGGGGCAGCCTGTTTCTGTTCGGGGCCAACGGGGTGCTGAGCCTCAGCATCATGCTGCACTTTGCCAGCTATCCGCAGACCGACCTCAACGATCTGATCCTCAACAATATCTGGGCGAATGTGCTGTCGGTGCTGATCGCCTATCTGATGACCATGCTGATCCCGGATGTGGAGGCCAGACCCAAGCCCGCCTCGGCCCCCAAGGCGCCGCACCGGATGCGCCATGAAGCCCTGCTGGGCGCCACTGTGGCCACCCTGTCGTTTCTGGTGTTTCAGGTGTTTGATCTGCGCGACTCCATGTCTGCTCAGGCCACCACCTTGCTGGTGCTGTTCCCCATGCACTGGAATGGTGCCCTCAGTTATGCCCGCAAACGGGCGATGGGCACCTTGCTGGGGGTCACCTTTGGCCTGCTCGGCCAGCTGGTGCTCTATGACTGGTCAGGGCAACTGCTGCTGGTCGCCCCGCTGCTGTGGCTCGGCGCCATGCTGTTCAGCCATGCCCACGTCAAGGAGGCGGGCGGCTCGGGGGTCGGCTTTGGTGCCCTCACCACCCTCGGCATCCTGTTTGGCCAATACCTCACCCCGGGTAACGATCTGGTGTTCAGCGCCCTCTACCGGGTGAGCAGCATCCTGTTTGCCATCGTGGTCACCCTGCTGGCCTGCTACCTCGCCCACCGGTTGCTCAACCGCTGCGAAGCGACCCGCTTTGGCTATTGATTTCCTGTTGTAAACACTATTGTCAGCCCATGGATGAGCTCGTTTTTGCCCCGTCGACTGCCGGGGCTTTTTTCTCTCCCTCGTTTACCTCCCTCACCAATCCTCCTGCCACCACAGGTCAGCGCAGAAGTGTGGCTATGCTTGTAAGGCTGCTGTCGATGAGGTGTACCTATGGTTCCGTTGTTAAAAAAATGGCTGGTTTGTCTGGTATTGCTGGCCACCAGCCCACTCGGGGCCGCCCCGCTGCTCATTGGTGCCGAAGATGACTGGGCCCCCTATTGCGAGCGCAACAAGGAGGATGGCCAGCCCCGCGGACTGACGCCGGAGCTGGTCAAGGCAGTGTTCGCAGCCGAAGGGATCGAGATTGTGTTTCGCACCCTCCCCTTCGCCCGCTGCATGCACGATGCAAAAAATGGCAAACTTGCGGGGTGCTTCAACGCCACCATCACCGAAGAGAACCGCTACCAGTACCACTGGCACGATACCCCCATGTTCGAGGAGGATCTCGCCATCTTCGCCCTTGCCAGCGACCCGCAACGGGATCTCAAGCTCACCTCGCTGGAGGGCAAGCGGGTGGGTATCACGCTCGGTTACACCTATCCCACCGATTTTATGGAGAACCCTAGGATCACCCGCTTTCAGGCCAAATCAGATGCCCAGATCCTCGAGATGCTGGTGCGTGGCCGGGTCGACTACATCCTGATGAACGGTATGCCGGGCTATCTCAAGATCCAGCAGAAGCTACTGACCGGCAAGGTGATCAAGGTTGGCAAGCTCTCCACCGATGGCTTCTGGCTCGCCTTCTCCCGCCACCATCCGCAAGGGGAAGCGCTGGCCAAACGGTTCGAACAGGGGTTGCAGAAGATCAAAAACAACGGCACCTATGAGTGGCTGGTGCGAGATTTTGAGGCCAAACTCGGACTCCATTGAACAGTTTTTATCCGGCGGTGGCGATATATGACGCTGCCCGCCCGAACCGTGCTACTGTGCCCCCTCACTTACCGGCTGCTTGCGCTCTGCACCTGATGACAGGCTTGTCATGCAAAAGAGTCACCCGCCTGGGCACCCCTTGCCCCCCTCTCATCCTCAACCTGACGTTGCCAGACCGGCTGTATTGACCCGATGCCATAAGGCGCATCTCCCCCCATCGCAGCTTGTTCTCACTGTTGCCATATGCGTTTCACTCTCTTTTATTGCGACAATGGTCAGCCCGACGGGAACCCGCTTCACGCCATCCGCCTGAAGCTGCCTGCTGTTTGGCGCTGCCCTGCCGCCAACACAGGACACACCGCCATGATTGCCTACTTCATTCTGGTTCATCGCTATCCCGGCCAGTTCAAGCGCCTGTTCAAGGCGATCTACCACGACAGTAATCACTACCTGATCCACGTCGATAAAAGCTCGGGCCCGGAGCTGCAGCAGGAGATCGCCGGCTTCCTCAGCGATTATCCCAATGCCTCGCTGCTCGCGAGCAAGAATGCGCTGTGGGGAGGATACAGTCTGGTGGATGCCGAATTGCGCGGCATAGCGGCACTGCTGAAGCAGGGGGTGGAATGGGAGTTCTTCATCAATCTGAGCGCCCAGGACTTTCCGCTGCGCACCCAGGAGCAGATCCACAGCTTCTTGCGCGACCACAGCGGCAAAGATTTCCTCAAAGTGCTCGATCAGCGCAAGCTGCGCCCCGATACCTTGCACCGCATCGATCACTATGTGACCGAGACTGAGCGGGAACTGATCTGTGAACAGGTCGCCACCCGCCCCTATCTGGAGGGAGTCATCCCCTACATTGGCAACCAGTGGATGATCCTGAGCCGCGCTTTCTGTGAATTTGTCAGCCACAGCCCCGAGGTGGATCGCTTCAAAACGTTCTATCAGAACACCCTGATCGCCGATGAAGGGTTCTTCCAGACCGTGATCATGAACACCAGCTATCAGGGCCGCATCGTCAACGACGACAAGCGGGCCATCGACTGGATCCCCATGGGAGACATCAAGCTAAGGCCGCGGGACTATCTGGCGGAAGATGCCACTGCGCTGCTGCAAAGCGATCATCTGTTCGCTCGCAAGTTCGATGAGACCATCGACAGCCAGATCCTCGACATTCTGGAAGGGGTGCTGGCCCAACCGGTGGCAAATACCCTCCGAGCCGAGCCTGCGCTGGCATGAGGTTCCGGACAACTACCGACGCAGACGCCAGAGCAGCCATTGCAGATCATCATCAAGCTGTTAGTCTCATGCTCGGATGACATAAATGGGACTGCAATCATGAAAAAAGCTCATATGATGACCATCGGCATGCTGGCGCTCGGGGGGCTCGCTGGCTGCAATCAGGGTAATTCCCTCTCCGTCACCGGTGGCGAGCCGGTCAGCTACCAGTGCGAGCAGGGCAAGAAGGTGCAGGTGCGCTACTTCTCCCTCTCCGACGAGAGCCTCGGCTTTATCAAGCTGTCGCTGCCCGATGGCAAAGATTACACCCTGCCCCAGGCCATCTCGGCCTCCGGTGCCCGCTATACGGACGAGCATGAGGCCGTCTGGTGGAACAAGGGGAGTGAGGGCTTTGTCGAGATGCGTGACAAAAACGGTGAGTGGCAGACCGTCTATCGTGACTGCAAGCAGCAATAAACGTGACCCCGGCCTGGCCGGGGTCTCTGTTTCGCTGGCATCAGAATGCCGGGGGGATCAGTTGATCTCGATGTCGAAGCGGTTGATCACCTCGACCGGAATGGCATCCGGGTTGCCCTCTGCCGGGCTATAGCGGATCCGCGAAAGGGTCGCCAGCGCGCTCTGCTCCAGCTCGCCGGGGGGATCTGCGGCCACCACTTCCGGCTTGATTGGCGTACCGTTGGAGTCGATCTGGTAACGCACTTCCACGAACCCCTTGACCGGTTTGGCAGGCAATACCGGTTGATCATCACCGAACCATGACCACTTATTTTCCTGAATCCAGTAGCTGGAAAGCTGCTCAAGGGGGATAACGATCGGAGCGCGCTCGCGCGCCACCTCCTGACGGGATGAGCACCCCAACAACAGTGTCACTGCCAGACCTGACCATACTGCGACTTTCCACTTCATATAACGCTCCCTGTTCTTTGCCGGCTCTTGTTGCCGGACTGCAGGGCGCTCAACTCGCGCCCCAATTGGTCAGTCACCCATCCTAACTAAAAAGTATTCGTATGAACATGAACAAAAGGGCCAACCCCGAGAGGTTGGCCCTTTTGTCGTCAATAAGCTCATTAGTCAGCCGGTGGCATCAGCCGCGCTTGTCGCTCACCACCAGCCAGAGCGCATGGACCATGCCCGGCAGACCGCCCAGCAGGGTCAGCACAATGTTGATTAAAAAGTGCAGGCTAAAACCCACTTGGATAAAAGCGCACACCGGGGGCAGGAAAATGGCCAGCAGGATCTTGAGCAGATTGTTCATCTCGGCTCTCCTCGTCAATGATGTCGTCGAAATAGGGATGGGCTAACCATAAACATCCCGGGCTTCAACTGCAAACCAGACAGGGGATCCGCTCACCCGTTTCACGCCAGCCATTGAGGTCGTGGATCTGCTGATTGCTGCTGCCACGCCAGAGCAGACCGGGGTCCGCCAGCGCTTTTTCAAACCGGCCATCCACCAGCACATCCAGCAAGGCAACCAGCTCGCGCTGGGCAGCGGAGAGCTCGCTGAGCCGGTAGCCGGTCCAGCACCAGATATCCTTGCCGGGACACTCGGCGCGCACCCGCTTCACCAGCGCCAGCACGTGGGGCACGTTGGCGGGATGGAGCGGATCGCCACCGGAGAGCGACAGACCTCGCCGTTTGATCCGCGTGTCATTGAGATCCGCAATGATGCGATTGCTCATCCCCTGATCGAATGGCTGGCCGCCATCGAGCCGCCAAGTGCTCTGGTTGTAGCAACCCGGGCACTGATGTTCGCAACCGGAGACAAACAGGGTGGCACGGGTGCCGGGGCCGTTGATCACATCGACCGGGTAGTATTGGTGGTAGTGCATCATCTCTCTCTATTACGGCCCCCTCATCCCCGCCCCTTCTCCCACTCTTTTTCAAGTGAGCAGGAGAAGGGAGCAAAGCAGCGCAAACAGCACATCGGCCGGTTCCCTCTCCCCTTGGGAGAGGGCTAGGGTGAGGGCACGGCTTACATATGTTTGACGCGGCGCTTCACTTCTTCCTGCTTGCCCGCATTGAAGGGGCGCGCATCCGGGCTGCCAAGATAGCCGCAGACACGGCGGGTTACCGACACCTTGGCGGGGTCGTGGTTGCCGCAGCGCGGGCAGGTAAAGCCCTTGGAAGTGCATTCGAACTCGCCGGTAAAGCCGCAGTCGTAGCACTCGTCGATGGGGGTGTTGGTACCGTAATAGGGCACCTTGTCATAGCTGTAGTCCCAGACGTTTTCGAGCGCTTCCAGGTTGTGCTGGATGTTGGGGTACTCGCCGTAGCAGATGAAGCCGCCGCTGGCGATGGGCGGATAGGGCGCCTCGAAGTCCAGCTTGTCGTACGGGTTGACCTGCTTCTCCACATCGAGGTGGAAGCTGTTGGTGTAGTAACCCTTGTCGGTCACGCCCGCCACCACACCAAACTCCTTGGCGTCGATGCGGCAGAAGCGGGTGCAGAGGTTCTCGCTCGGGGTGGAGTAGAGGCTGAAACCGTAGCCGGTCTCGTCCTTCCACGCATCGGTCGCCGCCTTGAGGCGCTCGATGATGGCGATCGCCTTTTGGCGCAGCATCTCACTATCAAACAGATGGGTGTCGCCGCCAAACAGGGCGTTGATGGTCTCGTGAACCCCGATATAACCCAGCGAAATGGAGGCGCGGCCGTTCTTGAAGATCTCGCTGACGTTGTCGTCTGCCTTCAGACGCACGCCACAGGCCCCTTCCATATAGAGGATCGGCGCAACCCGGGCCTTGACCCCGTCGAGGCGTTCAATGCGATACATCAGCGCCTTCTTGGCCACCCGCAGGGCGGCATCCAGACGATCCCAGAAGTCCGCTTCATCACGGGATTTCAAAGCGATACGCGGCAAGTTGAGGCTCACCACGCCAATGTTGTTGCGGCCTTCGTGGATCAGCTCGCCATTCTCCTCGTACGCGCCGAGGAAGGAGCGGCAGCCCATGGGGGTCTTGAAGGAGCCGGTCACTTTCACTACCTGATCGTAGTTGAGGATGTCCGGATACATCCGCTTGGAGGCACACTCCAGCGCCAGCTGCTTGATGTCGTAGTTGGGGTCCCCGACCTTATGGTTGAGGCCATCCTTGATGGCGAACACCAGTTTCGGGAACACCGCAGTTTTCTTGTTCTTACCCAGCCCGGCGATGCGGTTGCTGAGGATGGCGCGCTGGATCAGCCGCGACTCCCAGCAGTCGCCCAGGCCAAAGCCGAAGGTGACGAACGGGGTCTGACCGTTGGCGGTGTGCAGGGTGTTTACTTCGTACTCCAGCGACTGGAAGGCGTCGTAGCACTCTTTCTCGGTGCGGGCCATGGCGTAGGCGTCCACATCGGCAATGCCCCACTCTTCGGCCACTTCACGGTGCTTCTGCCAGCTGATGGTCACATAGGGTGCCAGCACTTCATCGATGCGATTGATGGTGGTGCCACCATAGATGTGGCTCGCCACCTGGGCGATGATCTGGGCAGTCACGGCGGTGGCGGTGCTGATCGATTTTGGGGTATCGATCTCCGCATTGCCCATTTTGAAGCCGTGAGTCAGCATCCCTTTCAGATCGATCAACATGCAGTTGAACATCGGGAAGAAGGGGGAGTAGTCGAGATCGTGGAAGTGCAGATCACCGCTCTCGTGGGCCTGAACCACATCACGGGGCAGCATGTGGCTGGTGGCATAGTGCTTGGCGACGATACCGGCCAGCAGGTCGCGCTGGGTCGGGATCACCTTGGAGTCTTTGTTGGCGTTCTCGTTGAGCAGGGCAGCATTGGTCTGCTCGACCAGACCACGGATCTCCTGCGCCAGACGACCGCGCGCCTCGCGGGCCTGATCACGATCGTGGCGATATTCGATATAGGCACGGGCGATGGCCTTGTCGTCGGACGCCATCAGGTGGTTTTCGACCCGGTTCTGGATCTCGTGGATATCGACTTCACCACGCCCTTCCAGCTCCTGACTGACCGCGCTTGAGATACGCTGTGCCAGAGCTGAACTGGCCTGATTGACCGCTTCCGCCGCACGGCTGACCGCCTCTGCAATCAGCTGGGCATTGAATGGTGCGCGACATCCGTCACGTTTGATCACAACCGGTTTCATCGAATTTCCCCGTTAAAAGGCCAGGCAATCTGCCCTTGGCTCACCCTTGTTAGGCCCCCCTCCCGGCGTCTCATCCTGGACACAAATAAATTCAGCCGAGGCTTGACAAACCCGGGCTGAAGATAGGAAGGGAACAGCTTATGCACAGCTTAATAACACAACATATAGGGATTAAAAACGAATGCATGCCCATATGTGGTGTCTATTAGGCACCAAAGCGCGTCCTCATTTCTTGATCCAGAACAGGTTTTTCAGCTAGCGGGACAGTTCACGACCAACCACAACAAGCTCCAAATAAACCCAAAATCAGGCGTAGTGCGGGCTGGCGTCCGATCCTGATACCTGAAAATAAATCGCGGCTCGCCGCACCGATTTCAAGATGACAGTGCCAGTCAAAACCACACATACTGAGCAGGCACACACTATCTCTTGATACCGGAGCCTTTATGCTCAAGTCGCTGCTGTTATTGCTGCTGACCAGCCTATCTTTACCGCTCTATGCCGCCCATATTCTGGTGATCAGCAGTTACCATCCCGAATTCCTGTGGGACCAGAGCTACAACAAAGGCTTGCTCGATGGATTAGATGGGGAACACCAGATTTCTCACTTCTATATGGATACCAAACGCTATTCGCGGGAGGAGTTCGACGACATCGCCCAACGGGCCATCGCCTTCTATCTCAAGAGCAAACCGGATCTGGTGGTGCTGGGGGATGACAACGCCATCAACTATCTGGCCAATGAGATCGCCGCCCTCGGGACGCCAGTGGTCTTTCTCGGCATGAACGAGAATCCCCGCCTCAAGGGCTTTGTCGGCCATCCCAAGATCACCGGGGTACTGGAGCGGCCCCTGCTCAAACGCAACATCAGCGAGATAAGCCAGCTGATGGGGGGGCTCGACAAGGCGCTGGTGCTGTTTGATTCCAGCAATGTCGCGCTCACTGCCATCGAGGATGAATTCAAAACCCAGACCCAGCTGCGGGTTGGCCAAACCCTGATCAATAGTCAGCTGATCGGCGACTACAGCCTCTGGCAAGAGGCGGTGCTCAACGCCAAGAAGAACGGCTATCAGGCCATTTTCCTCGGCCTCTACCACACGCTGGTCGATGCGCAGGGCCAGCATGTCAGCGAACAGACGGTGCTGGCGTGGACCAGCGCCAACAGCCCGCTGCCACTGTTCTGTTTCTGGGAGTTTAGTGTCGGCAAGGGGATGGCTATCGGTGGACTGGTGCTGGACGGTAACGATCAGGGGCATCAGGCTGCGGCCCTGATCAACAGCATACTGGCAGGCACCCTGCCCCGCACCCTCTCCCCCCGCGCAGCACTGCGCGGCGAGTATGTCTTCAGCAAGAGCGAACTGGCCCGCTGGCAGCTCACCGTGCCCGACAAATGGCGCCACAAGATCCTCTGGCGTGAGTGACCGCCCAAACAAAAAAGAGAACCCGGCCATGCCGGGTTCTCTTTTATCGGGTGTTGCGGTCAGCAGGCTTGGTGAGGGCTATTCAGCCCTGCAACGCCTGCTGCAGCTCCTCTTCGGTCCAGATGGTGATGCCGAGCTCCTGAGCCTTGATCAGCTTGGAACCGGCGGCTTCCCCCGCTACCAGCACATCGGTCTTGGCAGATACCGAACCCGCCACCTTGGCACCCAGCGCCTGCAGGGCCGCCTTGGCATCGTTGCGAGAGAGGATGGTCAAGGTACCGGTCAGCACAAAGGTCTTGCCAGCAAAGGGCTGCTCGCTTGCCTCTTTCTGCTCGATCACTGGCCACTGGATGCCTGCGGCCAGCAAGGCCTCCAGCACCTCCACGTTGTGGGGTTGGCGCAAGAAGTAGTAAACATGCTTGGCTACCACGTCCCCCACATCGGCGACCGTTAGCAGCAGCTCTACCGAAGCGGCGCGCAGGGCATCCAGGGTGAGGAAGTGATTGGCCAGATTAAGCGCGGTCGCCTCCCCCACCTCGCGGATCCCCAAGGCAAACAGGAAGCGCGGCAGGGTGGTACTGCGCGCCTTGTCGATAGCCGCCACCAGATTGAGGGCCGATTTTTGCCCCATCCGTTCAAGACCGGCCAGCTGGATGGCGTTGAGGCTGAACAGATCGGCCGGGGTCTTCACCAGTTCCTTGTCCACCAATTGATCGACAATCTTGTCGCCGAGGCCATCCACATCCATGGCACGGCGCGCCGCGAAGTGCTTGAGGGCCGCCGCACGCTGCGCCTCGCAGAACAGGCCGCCTGAGCAGCGGGCAACCGCTTCCCCTTCCAGCCGCTCCACCGCAGAGCCACAAACCGGACACTCGGTCGGGAACAGGATCGCGCGAGCGTCGCTTGGGCGCTGCGCCTCTACCACGGCGACGATCTGCGGGATCACATCCCCGGCACGCCGCACGATCACGGTATCGCCGATCATCACGCCAAGGCGTTCAATCTCGTCGGCATTATGCAGGGTGGCGTTGGAAACGGTGACGCCGCCGACAAACACAGGTTTGAGCTTGGCCACCGGGGTTACGGCGCCGGTCCTGCCGACCTGAAACTCGACGTTCTCCAGCTCCGTCATCTCCTCCTGGGCAGGGAACTTGTGGGCGGTAGCCCAGCGTGGGGCGCGGGCGACAAAGCCCAGCTCCTCTTGCAGGGCGATAGCATCCACCTTGTAGACCACCCCATCGATCTCATAGGGCAGCTCGTCACGGCGGGCCAGAATGTCGTCGTGGAACGCCTGACAACCGGCAGCCCCCTCTTTGAGCTTCACCTCAAGGCTGAGTGGCAGCCCCCACTCTTTGAGCTGATTGAGACGACCGAAGTGGGAATCTCCCAGCTGATCGCCACCCACGCCGACCCCGTAGGCATAAAAGCTCAGGGGACGGCTGGCGGTAATGCGCGAATCGAGCTGACGCAGGCTGCCAGCAGCCGCGTTACGCGGGTTGACGAACACCTTCTCACCAGCAGCCAGCGCCTTGGCATTCATCGCTTCAAAACCCGCCTTGGGCATAACGACTTCGCCACGCACTTCCAGCCGGGCAGGCCAGCCAGTGCCACGCAAGACCAGCGGGATCGCCTTGATGGTACGCACGTTTTCGGTGATCTCCTCACCGGTAGCGCCATCACCCCGGGTGGCAGCCTGCACCAGCTGACCATCCACATAGAGCAGGCTTACCGCCAGACCATCTAGCTTGGGTTCGCAGCAGAAGGTGAAGCGCACCTCACGCTTGAGGCGATCGCTCATCCGCTGCTCGAACGCCTGCAGCTCTTCGCTGCTAAATACGTTGTCCAGACTCAGCATGGGGATCTCGTGGCGCACCTGACTAAAGGCCGTCAGCGGCTGGCCACCGACCCGCACGCTGGGTGATGCCGGGGTTTTCAGCTCGGGGTGGGCCGCTTCCAGTTCAAGCAGTTCGCGCATCAGGCGATCGTATTCGGCATCCGGTACTGTGGGGTTATCCAGCACATAGTACTGATGACCATATTCGGTAAGCAGTTCACACAATTGACGGTGGCGGGAGAGGGTTTCGCTCATGGAGAAGTCTCGAGGTGTGATTGAAAATCCAGCCAGGGGTAGAAATAAAAATGCGGCACCTGGGTACCGCACTTTTTATTCATTCGACCCGCATGGCGTATTAGTCGCGACTGGCCTCATAGGTAGCCAGTTCGTGACGGTAGCGGGCGATGGTCTCATCGCTCAACGGGCTACGATGCATATCCGTCAGCATGGCATCGAGATCGCTGGCCAGCTGGTCAGCCGCCTGCAGCATATCTTCGAACGCAAAGGCGGTATTGCTACGCAGCGGCAGTTGCATGAACAGCGACACACCTGGGGTAGTAAACTGCTCCATCCGGTACGGGTTGAAAGTGCCCGGCTTGACCATATTGATCATCGAGAAAAGCACTTCGCCCTTGCCATTGGGATCTTCGTGACGGTGGAAAATATCCATCTCGCCGAATTTGAAGCCCAACGCCATCAAAGAGGCCAACAGGGTTGCCCCTTGCAGATCATGACCCGGACGGCCCATCAGGTTGATGACATAGACATCCTGCCAAATCTTCTCAACCGGTTGCGGCGCCAGTCGCGGCTCTTCGACCATGGGAACAGGAGCCACATAAACCGGCTCTTCATATACCGGCTCAGGCGCCACATAACGGGGCTGCGGCTGATATTGCGGCTCGGGGGCACGGACCGGTTCTGCACGCACAGTTTCGCTGCGCACACTATCGGTACGGGCAGTCTCGCTACGGACAGTCTCGGCTCTGGCGGCCTCGCTACGAACCCCAAAGGTCGGCGCGGTAGCATAAGCAGGCTCGACCAGCGGTTCATCATCCAGTGACTGGATCATCGGCTCGCGCTGGGGACGAGTGCGGTGTACCGGGGTGCGGCGGATCACCTGAGCGGGCTTGCGCACCGGGGCTGCAGGCACCTCGTCGGCAAGCTCTGGCAGAGGATCGTCAAATTCGTCCTCTTCTTCCTGATAGACAGGGGGCGGCGGAACCGGACGGGCAGCAGGCTTGCGAAGCACTGGCGGCGGCAGATCCTCTTCCTCGTCTTCATCATCAAACGCAGGAACAGTGGCACGACGAGCGAGTTCCGGCTGGCGGTTCTCTTCGCTGTGCAATTTGGGTTCGGCACGACGGCCAGCAGCGACCACGCGCACCTGGCCGATGCCATCGCTGTCGAAGCTGTCGTTATCACGATCCCGCGATTTCGAGTCCATTCGTCCGGCCGGTTTCTCTTTGATCGGCGCCTGACGATTCTTTTTGTTGCTCCACAACCCGTGAATGAGCAATGCCGCAATAGCAATACCGCCCAGGGCAACCAAGATGTAACGCAATTCCTGCATTAGCTGCTTCTCTTTCTAGTTTTGCTCAGCCAAAGCGACGGCGGCACCAATATCGACCGACACAATGCGAGAAACCCCGGGCTCTTGCATCGTGACGCCAACCAGCTGCTCAGCCATCTCCATGGAGACCTTATTATGACTGATGTAAACGAACTGTACTGTGCTCGACATCTCTTTGACAAGAGAACAGAAGCGACCGACGTTCACTTCATCGAGCGGTGCATCCACCTCATCCAGCAAACAAAATGGTGCTGGGTTGAGTCTGAAGATGGCAAAAACCAGCGCAAGCGCGGTTAACGCCTTCTCCCCCCCGGAAAGCAGGGCAATGGTAGCATTCTTCTTACCCGGAGGTCTCGCCATGATGCTCACTCCGGCCTCCAAAAGATCATCGGAGGTCAACTCAAGCCAGGCACTGCCCCCACCGAACACTTTCGGAAACAGGGATTTTAAATCTTCGTTGACCTTATCGAAAGTATCCCGGAACCGTATTTGTGTCTCTTTATCAATTCTTTTAATGGCTTGGCTCAGTGTTTCCAACGCTTGTTCGAGATCCTGACACTGGTTTTCCAGGTAAGTCGCCCGGGTTTTCGCCTCTTCATACTCCGCCAGCGCCGCCAAATTGATGGCGCCAAGTGCCTCCACTTGCGCCTCCAGAGTCTGGATCTCCTGCCGCAATTTTCCCCGATCGGCGGCAATCAGTACCGCCTGTTCGAGATCCACCAGCCGGACGCCCAGCTCTTCAAACTGTTCGTGCAGCCCTTGCCGACGGGTGAGGTTGCGTTCTCGCTCCAAACGCAGGGTCGCCAGCTTCTCCTGCAGGGTCACCAGCTGCTTGTGATCGGCACTTCTGGCCTGCTCCAGCTCGCTCAGCTGACGCTCCAACTCGGTCAAGCGTTGCTGGCAAGCCAGTTGCAGCGCTTCCAGGCTGCGTTGATCTGCCAGCAACGGGCCCAGATCAGGCCCTGCATCACTCGCAGGCCCCTTGAGCCCGGCCAGATCCAGCCCAAGCCTTGCCAGCTCCTCTTGGCCCAAGGTGAGCAACTGGCGCAAGTTAACCAGCTCCAGCTGCAAACGCTGGCTGGCAGCCTGTTGCTGTTCGCGGCGCAAACGCGCCTCCTCCACCGCCCGCTCGCAGCGGGTCAGCCGCTCCTGGGCGGCCTGCAACCCTTGGATCAGCGGTTCCCCCTGCTCCTGCAACTCGGCAAGGCGCGCCTCATCAAGTTCCAGTTGTTCATGGGCGCTGGCCAGCCGCGCTGCCTCCTCGGCCTGTTCCTGATCGAGCCGGATCAGCTCTTCGCCGAGCTGGCCCAGCCGCTGCAACCGCTCCTGCCGCTGGCCTTGTTGCAGGCTCCAGGCTTCCCGCAGTTGTTGCCATTTTTGCTCCTGCTCGCGCAGGGTTCGCTGCGACAATTCCTGGGCGCTGGCGTGTTGCGCGCGCCAAGCATCGGCTGCGACAAGTTGCTCAGCCAGTTGCGCCAGCCCCGCGGCAACGCGCTCCTGCTCGGTATGCAACCGCTCACGCTCCCCCAGCAGTGCCATGGTGCCGAGCGCAGCGCCCTGCCCCAGATCTGCCCAGTTGGGACCGAACCAGTCGCCCGCACTGGTCAGCAGTGACTCACCGGCGGCCAGGGTATGCTGGCGGGCCAATGCGGCCTCGCGGCTTTCGACCAGCCAGATGGCATTGAGGAAGGCGGGAATGTGCTCGCCGCCCAGTTGCGCCGCCAGGGTGCCTGCAATCGCCGGTTGCGCCGGGCCAATCCAGAGACCTTCTTGAGCCAGATTGCACTCGTCAGCAGGGTTGGCGGTCAGCCAGCGGCCAAGCACCTTATCGAGCGCCGGTGCCCACTCGGGGGCAACCTGCAGCCGATCGGCCAGGGTCGCCCCCTCCATCTGCTCGCCGAGGATCTGATCCAGCGTCCCCTGCCGCGCCTGCAGCTCCCGTTGCAGGCCTAGCTGCTGGCCATGCTGCTGCTTGAGTTGCTCATGGGCTTCGACGGCCAAGGCCAGCTGCTCGGTCAACTCGCCAGTGGCAGCCCGCGTCAGCTCCAACTCACCACTCAGTGCATCGAGGGCCGGTTGCAGATCGTTGGCCTCAGCACCAAGGGGGCCGGAGCGTTCATCTTCCAGTTTGAGACGGGCCAGCCGGGTCTTGGCTTGCAGCTCCTGCAGACCCCCCAACCGGGCACGAGTCTGGTTGAGTTGGCCCTGTAACAGGGTCACCTGCTGCTGCCACTGCTGCTGGCATTGGCGGGCCTGCTCCAGTCCCTCGCTGGCCTGCTGGCGGGTCTCCTGCTGTTCGGTGAGCAACTGCTCACACTGCTCCAGCCGGGCGTCTTCCTGCTCGCCGCGCAATACCCCTTCGGTCAGCTGATCCTGCTGGCTGGCAAGCTGCGCCTTGCGGGTGGCGATCCGCTCGCCCAGCGCCTGTGTGCGGGCCTGCCAGTCACGCCCCAGTTCGCTCTGGTGCAGTTGCTGTTGTTCCAGCCGGGCGATGGCCTGCCCGCCGAGAAAGATCTGTTGCTGGCGACTCGCCTGCTCGGCTTGCGCCTCTTGTCTGGCTACCGACAGGGTGACGTGACGCCCCTCGTCGGTGGTGCGCTTGGCATCCAATGCGGCCAACGCCTGCTCGGCCTCTGCCAGCTCGGCTTTCGCCTCGCCCAGACGGGTTTCCAGCGCCCACAACTCGGAGCCTATAAGCTCGGCGCGCGCGGCGCGCGAACGGCTCTTGAGCTGCTTATAGCGCTCGGCCGTTTCGGCCTGGGATTTAAGGTGATCGAGACGAGCACCCAGCTCACCGCGAATATCGCCGAGCCGCTCCAGATTCTCGCGAGTGTGGCGAATCCGCTGCTCGGTTTCGCGGCGTCGCTCCTTGTAGCGAGAGACGCCAGCCGCCTCTTCCATAAAGAGCTTGAGGTCGGCAGGGCGCGACTCCACCAGCCGGCTCACTGTGCCCTGCTCGATGATGGCGTAGCTGCGGGGGCCAAGACCTGTGCCAAGGAAGAGGTCGGTCACATCCTTGCGGCGGCACTTCTGGCCGTTGATTTGGTAATAGTTGGAGCCGTCGCGCAGCACTTCGCGGCGCACCGAAATTTCGGTAAAACGGCCAAATTCACCGGGGACCCGGTTATGGGGATTGTCGAACACCAGTTCGACCGAGGCGCGACCATGGGGGCTGCGATTGATGGAGCCATTGAAGATGACATCGGTCATGTTCTCGCCACGCAGATGGCGGGCAGAGCTCTCTCCCAGCACCCAGCGCACCGCATCGATCACGTTGGATTTGCCACAGCCGTTAGGGCCCACCACGGCAGTCATGTCTGCCGATAATTCAATGCGGGTCGGCTCGACGAACGACTTGAAGCCGGCGAGTTTGATCAGTTTCAGACGCATGGCGACCTGTATCAGTGGCGAAATAAAAGGAAGGCGGGCAGGCGACTTTACCAAATCAAAGGGATGTTTGTAATATGCTGGCTGTTCTCCCATGCATAGATGGAGCTCACATGAGCCAATCCCCCCATATGGTCAAAGAGTCAATCAGTGGTGCAGACTACTTCCTGCGCGGTTTTTCCCTGATCCGCCAACCGGGCATCCGCACCTTCGTGTTGATCCCGCTGTTAGTCAACTTCGTGCTGTTTGCCGGGGCCTTCTATGCCCTCCTGTTGCAACTTGACGGCCTGTTCGCCTGGATCCATCAGCAGATCCCGGCCTGGCTAGACTGGCTCGATTACCTGCTGTGGCCCATCGCGCTCATCACCATACTGGTGGTCTTCTCGTTTATCTTCAGTTCGGTTACCAACTGGATCGCCGCCCCGTTCAACGGCCTGCTGGCGGAAAAAGTGGAGCAGATCCTCACCGGCCAGCCTGCCAATGACAGCGGCATGCTGGATATCGTCAAGGATGTGCCGCGTACCTTCGGCCGCGAATGGACCAAGCTGAAGTATTACCTGCCCAAGGCCATCGGCTGCCTGATCCTGTTTTTCATCCCGGTGGTCGGCCAGACCCTGGCACCGGTGCTCTGGTTCCTGTTCAGTGCCTGGATGATGGCAATCCAGTATGTGGATTATCCGTTCGACAACCACAAGATCGACTTCATCACCATGCGTGATGCCTTGAAGCAGCGCCGTGGCAAGAGCCTGAGCTTCGGCGCCCTGGTCACCCTCTTCTCCGCCATTCCGGTGGTCAACCTGTTTGTGATGCCCGTCGCTATCTGTGGCGCTACCGCCATGTGGGTCGATCACTACCGTCAGGAGCAGTTGGGGCGCTAACCCTTGAACATTGATTAGAAAAAGGCACCCGAAACGGTGCCTTTTTACTATTTAGCATGAATTAAATTCATGTATAGGTTGGATTACTTGTCCCATATAACCCGAGTAGGTAGGATACGGGCCTTTCTCGTACCCTGGAATATCTCATGTTACATGCACTCTTCTTGATCGGCCTGGTAGCCGAAGGGATGACAGGCGCGCTGGCTGCGGGTCGGCGACGGATGGATCTGTTTGGTGTGGTGATCATCGCCTCGGCGACGGCCATCGGTGGCGGTACCATTCGCGATGTGCTGCTGGGTCACTATCCACTGCTCTGGATTGAACACCCGGAATATGTGCTGCTGGTTGCCGCCGCGGCGATGGCGGGAGTGATCTCGGCCCCCTTGATGCGCTATCTCGGCAAGCTGTTTCTGGCACTCGATGCGCTGGGACTGGTGGTGTTCTCTATCTTTGGCGCCGCCCGTGCGCTGGAGATGGGCCACGGCGCCGGTATTGCCTGCATCATGGCGGTGGTGACCGGGGTATTTGGCGGGGTGCTGCGGGATCTGCTCTGCCAGCGGATTCCGCTGGTATTTCGCCGCGAGCTCTATGCGGCCATTTCGCTGATCACTGCCGCTCTCTACTGTCTGGCGCTGGATCAGGGCTTGCCGACCAACTGGGCGGCCTTCGGCGCCATCGGCATCGGCTTTGTGCTACGACTGTTGGCGGTACGCTTCAAGTGGGGACTGCCCACCTTCAACTACCAGTACGCGACCCACTAAGTACGCTGGCTGCTGGCGAGGCGGCATGGATTACGAGCAACAAAAAAGCGCCCGAGTGGCGCTTTTTTCATGAGCATATTGATGGCTATGTCCCCATTACCTGTTGCATTCAGCCCTTGCAACCGCCCAGCTAATCGGGAGATAGCCAATAAACAAGGGGCGCCATCCGCACCCCCCTTTTATCGACCTTGCAGATTATTATTTTTGAGGTGGATTGTCCCAAATCCCCGCTTCCAGCTGGGAGCGGATCTCCGGGTATTTGTTGGCATCGAAGGTCGGTACCTTGCCCAGTCTGAGCTGATCGTTGTAATCCTTGGCCAGCTTGATCGCCACACCAGAGAGCAGCAAGATCGCCACCAGGTTGACGATAGCCATCAATCCCATGGAGACATCCGCCATCGCCCACACAATCGGCAACTCACCCACAGCACCGAACATCACCATCCCCAGCACGAACACCCGGAACAGCATCAGGCCGCCCTTGTGGTTGTGCTCAAGGAACACCAGATTGGTCTCGGCGTAGGAGTAGTTCGCCACGATGGAGGTGAACGCGAAGAAGAAGATAGCTGCCGCAATGAAGATATTGCCGCCGTTGCCAATCTGGGAAGAGAGTGCCCGCTGGGTCAGCTCCACCCCTGTCACACCGGAACCCGGCTCAAACTGACCGGACATCAGGATGATGGCGGCGGTACAGCTACAGATGACGATGGTGTCCATAAAGACCCCCAGCATCTGCACATACCCTTGAGAAGCCGGGTGCGGCGGATAGGGCGTCGCGGTCGCGGCGGCGTTGGGGGCAGACCCCATCCCCGCCTCGTTGGAGAAGAGACCGCGCTTGATGCCGTTGATCATCGCCTGGGAGATGGCATAACCCATGGCGCCTGAACCCGCCTGCTCAATCCCGAAAGCGGACTTGATGATCAACATGAAGACATGGGGCAGCTCGGTGATATTCATCGCCACGATCACCAGCGCCAGCAGGATATATGCCAGCGCCATCACCGGCACCACCAGCTCGGCAAAACGGGCAATGCCACGAATGCCGCCGAAGATGATGAGGCCGGAGAGCGCCACCAGCGCCAGACCGCTGACCCAGTCAGGAATACCGAACGCCACCTTCATCGCCAGACTGATGGAGTTGGCCTGCACCGCATTGAATACCAGACCAAACGCGAGGATCAGACAGAGCGAGAACAGCACCCCCATCCAGCGCATACCCAGGCCCTTCTCCATGTAATAAGCCGGGCCGCCACGGTAGTTGCCATCCTCATCCTTAACCTTGTAAAGCTGGGCCAGGGTGCTTTCGACGAAGGCGGTTGCCATGCCGATAAAGGCGATCAGCCACATCCAGAAGATGGCACCGGGGCCACCCAGATAGATGGCAACAGCCACACCGGCCAGGTTGCCGGTGCCCACGCGGGCGGCAAGACTGGTGCAGAGCGCTTGAAAAGAGGAGATGCCAGCATTGTCAGATTTACGGCTGTTTTTCAGCACGGAAAACATGTGGCCAAAGTGACGGATCTGGATAAAACCCAGTCTGAAAGTGAAAAAGATCCCGACCCCGATCAGCAGGTAGATGAGCACAGCTCCCCACATCAGGTCGTTTAGCATCGCAATCAAGGTGTCCATAATTCTCTCGTTGTTATTCACATCCATGGTCAGTCTGCGCTGACCGTTTTCTGTCTGTTGTTTAATTAGCGTTTCGCTAAAGGGGCGGAATCTAGCATAGCGAAGGAGTCCAGAATAGTGATCCCGATCACTGTGGACACAAAAAACGAACGGTAAACGCTCATAAAGCGCCATTTAAATCGCAAACTTTCAACAAATCCAATAATTTAATCAGGCACGCCAGGGTAGAGCCTCATAAGAAAACCATTTTTATCTCGCGCTGATGAGTTATTTGCAAAGGCAAACGCTTGCCTGAAATGGCTTTCAAATGGGGATATTTTGCCAAACGTTTTCCTAGTAATAAAATTACAAGTAGGTGATGCAGTAATTTATGTGATCGGCGACACAAATATGAATATTGGCTAAAAAAGTTGATCTGCAAGCAAACCGGAAAAGCCCTGCAGAAAAATACAAAAAACCTTATTAATCATATAGTTTCTAGCACTAAAACGGTATGGCCCGACCGCTTGGATATTTAACAGCCAAGTGCCCCTATTGCAGGATGCACCACATAAGTATTAATTAGGCAGGCAATGACGATGGGTCACTCCCATCGCGCTTTTCTGAGCCTGAGGCATCAAGATCCTGTAATTTTATTTCAGAACCACCGTCTCAAGCCCGCAACCCAGGGATGACTCCCTCATTAAGAGATGATATTCGCTATGGCCGATAAATTAACCCAGCTGAAAGCCCTGACCACTGTTGTTGCCGACACCGGTGATATCGAAGCCATCAAACGCTATCAGCCCATCGATGCCACCACCAACCCCTCTCTGGTTCTGAAGGCCTCCGAGATCCCCGAGTACGCTCCGCTGATCGAAGACGCCATCAAGTGGGCCAAAGCCCAGAGCCAGGACAAGGCACAGCAAATCATCGACGCGGGCGACAAGCTGGCCGTCAACATCGGTCTGGAAGTGCTGAAGATCGTTCCGGGCCGTATCTCTACCGAAGTCGATGCCCGTCTCTCCTTCGATACTGCTGCCAGCATCGCCAAAGCACGCAAGCTGATCCGTCTCTACAACGAAGCGGGTATCAGCAACGACCGCATTCTGATCAAGCTGGCCTCCACCTGGGAAGGGATCCGCGCCGCCGAGGTACTGGAGAAAGAGGGTATCCAGTGCAACCTGACCCTGCTGTTCTCCTTCGCTCAGGCCCGTGCCTGTGCCGAAGCCGGTGCCTTCCTGATCTCCCCGTTCGTGGGTCGCATCCTCGACTGGTACAAGGCCAAGCACAACCGTGACTACACCCAAAGCGAAGATCCGGGCGTCGTCTCTGTCACCGCCATCTACGACTACTACAAGCAGCACGACTACCCGACCGTGGTAATGGGTGCCAGCTTCCGCAACACCGGCGAGATCCTAGAACTGGCCGGTTGCGACCGCCTGACCATTGGCCCGGCGCTGCTGGAAGAGCTGAGCAAAGCCGAAGGTACCGTGGTACGCAAGCTGAACTACACCGGTGAGCGCAAGGCGAAACCGACCCCGATGACCGAAGCCGACTTCCGCTGGGAACTGAACCAGGACGCCATGGCTCACGAGAAACTGGGTGAAGGCATTCGCATGTTTGCCATCGACCAGGGCAAGCTGGAAACCATGCTGGCAAGCCGCCTGTAATCGGTTCATTTTTCTGGTAAAACCGGGTGCCTGATAAGGCGCCCGGTTTTTTTTTATCGACTTTTCCAGCCTTGTCATAACCCTGTAAAGAAAACGTTTTACTTTCAACTTCGTTATGTTATACGGGTGATGAAAACGATAAAAACCAAGGAGGGAGCCATGGAAATGTTCAACTTCGATTATGACGAGGTAGTTGAGCTCGGTTCACGTAGCCGCGGGACAACGGGAAAGAAACGTAAATGGCGTGAAATCGAAGCGCTCAAAGACAAACAGCGCTTGCAGAAGGAGCTGCAATCTATTGATATCGCGTATGAAGGTCTGACAGACGAGTTTCAACTGTAACAGCACCTGACACCGACAAAAGCGCCCCAATCAACGGGGCGCTTTTTTATGTCTGCTGAGTAACATCCAATCCCTCTCACACAGTCCTGGCTGCAGCTGTCATGAAACACTGACAAAACGGGTGACAAGCCACCCGCAGCATTGAGCAGGATGGACGGCTGCCAATAATAAAAAACCCCCGTTGATAACGGGGGTTCCAGTGCTTGATGCGCTAACAGCAGGGCTTAACAGTAACCGTAGCCCAGCAGGCGCTGGTAGCGCTGCTCCAGCAGTTGCTCGGTATCGAGCGGACGCAGGGCATCCAGATCCTGCTTGATGCGCGCCTTGAGATTCTTGGCCATCTTTGCCACATCGCGGTGAGCACCACCCAGAGGCTCATCGATCACATGGTCGATCAGCTTGAGCTCTTTCAGACGCGGGGCAGTAATACCCATGGCTTCAGCCGCCACCGATGCCTTGTCGGCGCTCTTCCACAAAATGGAGGCACACCCTTCCGGCGAGATGACGGAGTAGGTGGAGTACTGCAGCATATTGACGCGATCACCCACGCCGATAGCCAGCGCGCCACCCGATCCACCTTCACCGATCACGGTGCAGACCACCGGCACAGTCAGGCCAGCCATCACTTTCAGGTTGCGGGCAATCGCTTCGGACTGGCCACGCTCTTCCGCACCCACACCCGGGTAGGCACCTGGGGTGTCGATAAAGGTGATGATCGGCATCTTGAAGCGCTCGGCCATCTCCATCAGACGCAGGGCCTTGCGGTACCCTTCCGGACGCGGCATACCAAAGTTACGCTTGATCTTCTCTTTGGTCTCGCGACCTTTCTGCTGACCAATCACCATCACCGGCTCGCCATCGAGACGGGCGATGCCGCCAACGATAGCCTTGTCGTCGGCATAGGCGCGATCACCAGCCAACTCATCGAAGTCAGTGAAGATGTGCTCGATATAATCGAGGGTGTAAGGACGCTGAGGATGACGCGCCATCTGGGATACCTGCCAGGCCCCCAGATCGCTGAAGATCTTCTTGGTCAGCTCTTCGTTTTTCTTCTCCAGCCGGCGAATGTCGTCGTTGAGATCGACAGCACTGTTGTGCTCACTCACATGACGGAGTTCATCAATCTGCGCCTGCAGCTCGGCAATCGGCTGTTCAAAATCCAGAAAAAGACTCATAGGGCCTATAGATCCTCTAATCAAAAACCAATTCCACCCGCTCTCGTCCAAGCAGGACGCGCAAGTCATCTATCAGTTGATCGGTGGGCGTCACCCGCCACTCGGTACCGAGCGTCAATCGCACCCGGGAACCGGGGCGACGATAGTTTACCTGAACCGGACAGACTCCGGCACGGGCGGGCTCCAAAATCTCGCACAAACGCGGGAAAAAGCGATCATCAATTCGCTGTTCATCGAGGGAGATGCGAATTGCTCTGGCAAAACGCTCCCTCGCATCGTTGATATCCAGTAATTCACGGGCCGACATTTTAAGGCCACCGGAGAAGTCATCAAAGCTGACCTGTCCAGAAACCACCAAAATACGGTCTTTTTGCATCAATTCTTCATATTTTTCCAGCGCTTCACTGAACAGGGTCACATCGAGGCGACCGGAACGGTCGTCCAGGGTGAAGATCCCCATCTTGTTGCCACGCTTGGTCACCATGCTGCGGGCCGCAATCACCAGCCCCGCCGCCGTGGTCACGGTATCGCGGGAGGTAGGATGCAGATCGCACAGGCGACCGGAGGTATAACGGCGCAACTCGCTGCTGTACTGGTTGATGGGGTGACCGGTGAGATAGAGCCCGAGGGTCTCGCGCTCCCCTTCCAGCCACACCTTGTCAGGCCAGTGCGGCACATTGGCGAACGCCTTCTTGACGTCGTCAATCTCTTCGGTGAGCACGCCGAACATATCGACCTGACCGACAGCTTGCGCCTTGGCGTGTTGCTCGGCAGCCCGCATAGCCTCCTCCAGCGTCGCCATCAGGGCGGCACGGTGGGGGCCGAGCCGATCCATGGCGCCAGAGTAGACCAGCTTTTCCATTACCCGTTTGTTGATCTTCTTGATGTCGACCCGATTACAAAAGTCGAACAGATCGCGAAACGGGCCATCCTGATCCCGGGCACTGAGAATGGCATCGATAGGGCCTTCACCGACCCCTTTCACCGCACCTATGCCGTAGACGATATGGCCATCTTCGTTAACGCTAAAGCGATAGCGACCAGTGTTCACATCCGGCGGTATCACGGTCAGCCCCATCCGCTGGCACTCGTCTACCAGGGTCACTATCTTGTCGGTGTTGTCCATGTCGGCGGTCATCACCGCCGCCATAAACTCGGCCGGGAAGTGGGTCTTGAGCCACAAGGTCTGGTAAGAGACCAGCGCATAGGCGGCGGAGTGGGATTTGTTAAAGCCGTAACCGGCAAACTTCTCCACCAGATCGAAGATCTTGACCGCCAGCTCGCCATCAACGCCGTGTTTAATGGCCCCTTCCTCGAAACCGGCCCGCTGCTTGGCCATCTCGGCCGGATTTTTCTTACCCATGGCCCGGCGCAACATGTCGGCGCCCCCCAGGGTATAACCCGCCAGCGTCTGGGCAATCTGCATCACCTGCTCTTGATAGACGATGATGCCATAGGTGGGCTCGAGTATCGGCTTGAGGCTCTCGTGCTGCCATTTTTCATCGGGATAAGAGATAGCTTCCTGGCCGCGCTTGCGATCAATGAAGTTATCCACCATGCCTGACTGCAGCGGGCCCGGTCGAAACAGCGCCACCAGAGCGATCATGTCTTCAAAACAGTCTGGCTGCAGCCGCTTGATCAGATCCTTCATGCCACGGGATTCGAGCTGGAACACCGCAGTGGTCTCGAACCGCTGCAACAGGGCGAACGACTTCTTGTCATCGATGGGAATGGCGGCGATATCAACTGGCGGCTTGCCCTCTTTGGCAAGGCGCGGGTTGATCATCCCCAAAGCCCAGTCGATGATGGTCAGGGTACGCAGACCTAAGAAGTCGAACTTCACCAGTCCCGCGTACTCCACATCGTTCTTGTCAAACTGGGTAACCGGATGATTGCCCGAGTCATCGCAATAGAGCGGTGCAAAATCGGTGATCTTGGTGGGCGCAATCACCACCCCACCGGCGTGCTTGCCGGCGTTACGCACTACCCCTTCGAGGCGGCGCGCCATGTCGATGAGGTCTTTGACCTCCTCATCCTGCTCGTAGAGCTCGGGCAGTTTGGGCTCAGCCTCGAACGCCTTGGCCAGGGTCATGCCCGGATCCGGCGGGATCAGCTTGGAGATCCGATCGACAAAGCCGTAGGGGTGGCCCAGCACCCGGCCCACATCCCGCACCACCGCTTTGGCCGCCATGCTGCCGAAGGTGATGATCTGCGACACCGCATCCCGGCCATACATCTCGGAGACGTGTTCGATGACCTCATCGCGCCGATCCATACAAAAATCGACGTCGAAGTCGGGCATGGATACCCGCTCGGGGTTCAAGAAACGTTCGAACAGCAGGTCAAATTCCAGCGGGTCGAGGTCGGTGATCTTGAGGGCGTAGGCCACCAGGGATCCCGCACCCGAGCCGCGGCCAGGCCCCACGGGAATGCCGTTGTCCTTGGACCACTGGATAAACTCCATCACGATGAGGAAGTAACCCGGGAAGCCCATCTGGTTGATCACTTTCAACTCGATATCGAGGCGCTCGTCGTACTCACCGCGCTTGGCGGCCCGTACTGCGGGATCAGGGAACAGAAATTCGAGACGCGCCTCAAGCCCCTCTTGCGACTTGGCCACCAAAAAATCTTCGGTCGTCATGTCGCCGGTCGGGAAGTTGGGTAGAAAGTATTCGCCCAGACGCACCGTGACGTTACAACGCTTGGCGATCTCGACCGTGTTCGCCAGCGCCTCGGGGATGTCGGCGAACAGCTCGCACATCTCCTCCTGACTGCGCAGGTACTGCTGGGGGCTGTAACGGCGCGGGCGACGCTTGTCCATCAAGGTGTAGCCATCGTGGATGGCGACCCGGATCTCGTGGGCGTCAAAATCATCGGCACAGAGGAACACTACCTCGTTGGTGGCCACTACAGGCAGCTCGAACTCGGTGGCAAGGGCCACTGCCATGTGCAGATAGGCCTCTTCGTCGGGGCGACCGGTACGCAACAGTTCAAGATAGTAAGCATCGGGGAAATGGGCTTGATAGAAAGCCAGCGACGACTCGGCCATCTGCCGGTTGCCCTTGAGCATGAACTTGCCCACATCCCCCTCACGGCCACCGGAGAGCACGATAACCCCCTTCGCATGATCCGCCAGCCAGGCTTTGTCGATGACCGGACGCCCCTGCACATGACCACGCTGATAGCCATGGGAAATAAGCAAGGTGATGTTCTGGTAACCGTCATTATTCATGGCAAGCAGGGTCAGACGAAACAGCTCATCCCCCAGCTCATCGCTCTGCACCAGAAACTCGGCACCGACAATGGGTTTGATCCCCTTGCCGTGGGCCGAGCCATAGAAGCGCACCAGACCACACATGTTCATCTGGTCGGTCAGTGCCAGGGCCGGCATGTGGTTGGCTGCAGCAGCCCCGACGATGGGGCCTATCTTCTGCAGCCCATCGACCATAGAGAAGTCGGAGTGGACCCGCAGGTGGATAAAACGGGGTTCAGCCATCGTCATACCTTCTCGTTGCTCAAGCTAAATTGCATGGTCTACTCGATCCCCAGTGCGCGGCGCACCGGTTTAAAACTTTTACGATATTGCGGCAAAGGGCCAAGCCTGGCCAGAATGGCGAGGTGCTCAGGGGTAGGGTACCCCTTGTGGCGGGCAAAACCATAGTCGGGATGACGGCTGTCCAGCTCGGTCATCTCCCCATCGCGGGTCACCTTGGCCAGAATGGAGGCGGCGCTGATGGCGGCCACCAGGCTATCCCCCTTGACCACGGCGCGCGCTTCCATCGGCAATGCCGGGCAGCGGTTGCCATCGATAAAGACCAGCTCGGGGGTGACGTTCAGCCCAGCCACGGCGCGCTGCATCGCCAGCATGGTGGCATGCAGGATGTTGAGCTGGTCGATCTCTTCCGGGCTGGCGCGACCGATGGCCCAGGCCAGCGCCTTCTCCTTGATCTCGTCAAACAGGGCAAGACGTTTCTTCTCGGAAAGCTTCTTGGAATCAGCCAGCCCGATGATCGGATTGGCCGGATCAAGAATGACCGCAGCGGTCACCACGTCACCCACCAGCGGGCCGCGGCCCACTTCGTCCACACCGGCAACCAGCTTGTCATCAGGAATATCGATCATCATCTTGCCACCTTGAATCAAAACAGGCCCCGCAGGGCCTGGCATAACGTCGACGATGTGCCGCTGCGACGCGCAGCACAATCGGCCGTCCGGGAGAGGGTTATCTACCGAGCAAGTCGGCTACCGCGTCGGCGGCCTGCAGATCAGCATTGCAGCGAATGCGCTGGTGCAACTCGGTGAAGGTATTGACCAATTGGCTATTGTCATGCTCAAACAACTTGCTCACTTCAACCACCAGGTTTTCAGGGGTGCACTCGTGCTGCAGCAACTCGGGCACCAGCATGCGACCCGCCAGCAGGTTGGGCAGCGAGACAAACTCGGTCTTCACCAAGCGCTGGGCCAGCCAGTAGCTGAACGGTTTGAGCTTGTAACCCACCACCATCGGCTTTTTCACCAGCATGGCTTCGAGCGCGGCAGTGCCGGAGGCCAGCATCACCACATCGGCGGCGATCATCGCCTCACGCCCCTGCCCCTCTAACAACACCATGTTGAGATCCGGCGCCAGCTCGGCCTTGATGGCCATAAACTGCTCACGTCGTTGCTGATTGACCAGTGGCACCAGAAAGCCGAGATCAGGATAACGTACCGTCAGGTGCTTGCACGCTTCAAGAAACAGGGGGGACATAAAGCCCACCTCGGCGCTGCGACTACCCGGCAGCACCGCCAGCCAACGGCGATTGGCATCGATACCCAGATGACGGCGAACCGCGGCCTGGTCCGGCACCAGCGGAATATCATCCGCCATGGTGTGGCCAACAAAGCGGCAAGGGGCATCGAAACGGTCGTAGAAGGCTTTCTCGAACGGCAGGAAGGCGAGCACCATGTCGGTGGCAGCCTTGATCTTGTGAATGCGGTTCTGACGCCAGGCCCAGACCGAGGGGCTGACATAGTGAACCGTCTTGATACCGGCGCGGCGCAGTTTCAGCTCCACCCCGATATTGAAATCAGGGGCATCCACGCCGATGAAGATATCGGGCGGATTGGCAATAAAGTGGCGCAGCAGTTCACGGCGAACCTTGAGGATGCGTGGCAGACGGCCAAGTACCTCGGTGATCCCCATGACGGAGAGCTCTTCCATCTCGAACAGCGCTTTGACGCCGAGAGCCTGCATCCGCGGCCCGGCAATGCCTTCGAACTGCGCATCCGGATAGCGCGCTTGTAACTCGCGCACCAGACCCGCTGCCAGAATATCGCCGGAGACTTCTCCGGCGACGATACCGATGCGAACCGGATCAGGCACGGATAATCCCGCGCTCGTTATCTTTGAGGAAATCGACGTACAGCTGAACCGCCGGTTCACTGGCCGCCATCTCGATCAACACCGGCAGCACCTCTTCGACGGTCTTGCCAGAGCGGAAGATCTCTTTGTAGGCGCGCTTGACGGCGGAGATCGCCTCTGGCGAGTAACCACGGCGACGCAACCCTTCGGAGTTGACGCCAAACGGCTTGGCATAGTTGCCCGCCGCCATCACATAAGGCGGTACGTCTTTGTTCAGGGCGGCGCAGCCACCGACAAAAGCGTGGGAGCCAACACGGCCGAACTGGTGGATGGCAGAAAGCCCACCAAAGATCACGAAGTCACCGATCACCACATGGCCTGCCAGAGTGGCGTTGTTGGCGAAGATGCAGTTATCACCGATGATGCAGTCATGGGCAACGTGCACGTTGACCATAAACAGGTTGCCACTGCCCACCTTGGTCAGGCACTGATCCTGAATGGTGCCACGGTGGAAAGTGCAGTTCTCGCGAATAACGTTGTTATCGCCAATCTCGAGAAAGGTGCGCTCGCCAGCGTACTTTTTGTCCTGGCAATCCTCACCGATGGAGGTGTGCTGGAAGATCTTGTTACCGCGACCAATCTTGGTCGGGCCCTTGATCACCACATGGGAAGCGACCCAGGTGTTATCGCCGATTTCAACCTCGGCACCGATGACAGAAAAGGGGCCAATTTCAACCCCTTTACCAATCACGGCAGACTCATGGACGATAGCAGTATCGTGAATGATGGCAGTCTGGTCGATCACGTGTATTAAACCTCGCGTTTTGCGCACATCAGTTCGGCGGTACAGACCACTTCACCATTAACGGTGGCAACACCGGTGAACTTGGCAATGCCGCGACGCTCTTTCAGAAACACCACATCGAGCACCAGCTGATCACCGGGGCCGACCGGACGCTTGAAGCGAGCGTTATCGATTGAGGCGAAGTAATAGAGTTCGTTGGGCGACGGTTTGCCCACCATGGTAAAGGCCAGGATACCGGTGGCCTGCGCCATCGCTTCCAGGATCAATACACCGGGGAATACCGGCTTGGCCGGGAAGTGTCCCTGGAAGATCGGCTCGTTGAACGAGACGTTCTTGATGGCACGCAAGGTTTTGCGCTCATCACTGATTTCGTAATCGTCAACCCTGTCCACCATCAAAAATGGATAACGGTGGGGCAGCAATTCCATAATTTCCTGGATCCCCAGGCTCTTCTTTTCAGTAGTCAAAACAGCACCCTATGCCAATCGTGATTATTCTTGAACCAGCTTCTTCTCAAGCTTGCTTAACCGCTTGTGCATCTCTTCGATACGCATCACCCGGGCGGCGGTCTTGCGCCACTCTTTATTGGGTTGCAGAGGAATACCTGAGGAGTAGACACCGGGCTCGGTGATGGGTCGCATTACCATGGACATACCGGTCACGGTCACCTGGTCACAGATCTCCATATGCCCGTTAAAGACAGCAGCGCCACCAATGATACAGTATTTGCCGACTTTGAGACTACCGGCCATCGTGGTCGCGCCCGCAATGGCGGTACCGTAACCGATTTCGACGTTGTGAGCGATCTGGCACTGGTTGTCGATGATAACGTTATCGGCGATGCGGGTATCTTCCAGCGCACCGCGGTCAATGGTGGTACAAGCTCCAATCTCGACCCGATTGCCGATGGTCACACCACCGATTTGGGGGATTTTGATCCACTCGCCACGTTCATTGGCATAGCCGAAACCATCGGCGCCGATCACTGTGCCGGATTGAACCAGACAGTCGGTGCCCATGGTGACATTGTGATAGAGGGTCACATTGGCCCATAACCGGGAGCGCGCTCCCAGCCGGGTCTGTTGACCAACAAAACAACCCGGACCAATGTGTACATCATCTCCCAGCACCACGCCAGATTCGATCACTGCATTGGCCCCGATGGCCACTCTCTCACCCAGCTGCACATCCGCCGCAATCACCGCGCTCGGATGGATATCCGTGGCCGGTTGCGGGGTGGTGTCCAGCAGTTGGGCTACCTTGGCAAAGCCCACATAAGGGTCTTTGAGCACCAGTGCATGGGTGGGACAAAATGGCAAATCCGCCTCTGTAATAAGCACGGCGCTCGCCTTGCTCTGCTCCAGATAATGCCGGTATTTTGTGTTGGAAAGGAAGGTAATCTCACCCTTCCCGGCCTTTTCCAGTGTCGCTACCTTGCGGATTTCCACGGTTCCATCGCCATGGATCTCGGCCCCCAGTTGCTGGGCCAGCTGTGCGAGAGTGAATGCCATCAATTAGTTGCTCTTGCTTACCTGAGAAATAACCTGACCAGAGATGTCCAGCTTGCTGGCGGCGAACGGGGCGGCATTGCGCTCCAGCACCAGATCGTAACCATTGCTCTTGGCGATGGAATCGATGGCAGCCTGTACCTTGGTCAGGATCTTGTTGCGCTCTTCAGACTGACGGCGACCGTTGTCCTGTTCAAACGCCTGACGCTTCTGGTTGAACTCCATCTGCAGCTTGGCCAGTTTCTCCTGATTCTGCTTCTTCTGCTCGGCGCTCATGAAGGCTTCATCTTTGCGGAACTTTTCGACCAGCTTCTGGCCATCCTGTTCCAGCTTTTGCAGCTCACGCATACGCGGCTCGAATTCGCCTTTCAGCTTGGCGGCTACCGCTTCACGCTGGGGCAGCTTTTGGAAAACTTCACCCATATCAACCACGGCGATCTTGGTCTCAGCGAAGGCAGAACCCATGCCGGCAGCCATCAGTGCAAAGCTCAAACCAGCTACTTTCAACGCTTTATTCACACTTACTCCTTGTTCCCTCATGGTGAGGGCTACCTGATTTACCTGATTATGCAAGCGGCGTTAAGACCGTCTTGTTACCTGCTGAGGCACGCATAGCGCGCGTCCCATCATTACCTGCCCCCACCCTATGGCTGGGGGCGATACGCGATTTAGAAGGTACGACCGATGTTGAAGGAGAAGACTTCGGTGCGATCTCCCTCGTATTTCTTGATAGGTTTGGCCAGGGCGAATACCAGCGGACCCATCGGCGACAGCCACTGCAGGGAAACACCGGCAGAGACGCGGATGTTGCCCGGGTTAGAGTAGTCCTGACTCAAATAGTTGCAATCAGCACCTGCTGCGCAAGGGTATGCCCCGTTGGCAAAGTCAGTGCTCCAGACAGTACCTGCATCAATAAAGGCCGTGGAACGGATCTGCGGGCGATAGGTCTCGGAAACGAACGGGGTCGGGAACACCAACTCGAACGATGCAACCGCCAGCGCATTACCACCGACCGAGGTATCAGAACCTTCATAACTGCCGGTTTCACACGGTTGATTACCGGTACAACCTGGCGTTCCTGGTTTGTTGTAAGTCTTGTAGATCGCCTTGGGACCAATGGTATTGCTCTTGAAGCCCCGCACCGTATCGAAACCACCGGCATAATAGTTCTCGAAGAACGGCAGCATGGAGTCATCGCCATAGCCATTACCGTAGGAAACCCGTCCCTTACCGATCATCACCCAGTTGTGATCCGCATCGAGCGGGAAGTAGTGGGCATCTTCGGCGGAGAGCTTGTAGTACTGCAGCTCCATGCCCGGCACTGTCACCTTGGCATTGATCCGCTGACGGTCACCGGAAGTCGGGAACATCCCCTTGTTCAGGGTGGAGCGGGTCCAGCCAGCGGTCACATCGACAGTAACGAAGTCAAGGTTGGAGCCATCCTGGGAGTAGATATTCCAGAACTGATCCATCTGCACCGACTGACGGTTGTCGTTCCACTGATCCCAGCAGTAGGTATTACCGTCTGACTCCGGGTTATCCTTCAAGCAATCCTGATAGTTCTGGGCGTTGAATGAGGGGCGGCTCAGCTTGGAGCTCTCAATACCGGTACTGAAGTCGAGACGGTTGAACTCGTTGACCGGGAAGCCGCTGGAGAGACGGAAACCTATGGTTTCGTTCTCGTAATCAACGATATCCGCATCGTCAGCACGGAACTGGTTGTAGTAAACCCGACCACCGAGACTGACACCATCCACGGTGAAGTAAGGGTCGTTGTAGCTCAGGTCAACGTTCTTGGAGTAGTCGTTGGTGCTGGCGTTGATAGAGACCTTTTTGCCAGTCCCCATAAAGTTGTCCTGGGAGATCCCCGCCTGCAGGCTCAGACCTGACTCGGTGCCGTAACCGATACCGGCGTTGATGGAACCGGCAGGCTGCTCCTTGACTTTGAAGTCAAGGTCGACCAGATCGTCGTTGCCCGGTACCCGCTTGGTATCCACTTCAACACTCTCGAAGTAACCAAGACGGTTGAGACGGCTCTTGGACTGCTCGATGTTGTCGGAAGAGAGCCAGGTGCCTTCCATCTGGCGCATCTCGCGGCGCAGCACCTGATCTTCAGTGGTGGCGTTGCCGTTGAAGTTGATATTGCGCACATAGACGCGGGGGCCCGGCTCCACGTTGACGATCAGCTCCACTTCTTTGGTCTGATCGTTAACTTGCGGGAAGGTAACCACTTTCGGATAGGCATAGCCATAACGGCCGAGGAACTTGGAGAGCACCTCTTCGGTGTGGGTCACCTGACTGGCGGAGTAGGTGCTGCCAGCAGCGATCGGGATCAACCCCTTCATCTCGCCGCCGCGATCGATCAGATCACCCTTGATTTGCACACCAGAGACCTTGTACTGCTCCCCTTCCTTGATGTTGAGGGTGACATAGACCCCCTTCTTGTCCGGGGTCATGGAGACCTGGGTGGACTCCTGGCTAAAACGGATATAGCCACGATCCATGTAGTAGGAACGCAGGGTCTCGATATCACCGGCCAGTTTCTGCTTCTGATAGCGCTGATCGGCGGTGAAGTTCCACCAGGGCACTTCGTCGCGCAGGGAGAGTTGGGCAATCAGCCGCTCTTCTGCAAACGCGCTGTTACCCACGATGTTGATCTGCTCGATCTTGGCCGCTTCACCTTCGACAAAGGTGAACTTGAGGTCGACCCGGTTGCGCGGCAACGGGGTGACGATGGCCTTGACCTTGGCGGAGTATTTACCCACGCCGTAGTAGAAATCCTCCAGCCCCTTCTCGAGGGAGGTGAGTACGGTGCGATCCAGCGGATCACCCACACGGATACCGGAGGACTCCAGACTCTGGGTCAGTTGCTCCTCTTTGATATCCTTGTTGCCGGCAAACTCGATGCTGGAGATGGTTGGACGCTCCTTGACCATCACCTGCAATACCTGGCCATCCCGATAAACCTTCACATCCTCGAAGTTACCAGAGGAGTAGAGTTTTTTGATGGCGCTGGCCAGGGCCATGGAGTCGACCGTGTCGCCGACCCGGATCGGCAGATTCAACAGTGCGGCACCCAGAGTCACCCGTTGCAAACCGTCGACCTGGATATCTTGCACCACAAAAGAGGCAGGGGCCGCCTGGGCCAGGAAACTGGCACCCAGCAGGCAACTCAACACCAATGCTTTTTTAACAGCCATTTTGTTCTTATGTGTCCTTGTTGATGCTCTGGCCTCAGAGGCGAGCGAAATCGTTAAACAGCGCAATGCCCATCAATAACATCAGAATGGCGGCGCCAATCCTGAAACCCACTTCCTGTATTTTGTCTGATACCGGCTTGCCGGTGACCGCTTCGATCAGGAAATAGACCAGATGACCACCATCGAGTACCGGTAAGGGGAACAAGTTGATGATCCCCAGATTGACGCTGATCAGCGCCAGAAAACTCAAGAAATAGACCAGACCATAATCGGCACTGTTACCAGCGCCTTTGGCAATGGAGATGGGACCACTGAGGTTATCCAGCGACACTATGCCAGCAACCAGCTTGCCAATCATGTCAAAGGTAAGGGTGATCAGACTCCAGGTCTTGTCAGCCCCCTGCCACAGCGCCTCTAACGGCCCATACTGTAACAGAATTCGATATTCATCAGGTAATGGAACCAGTTGCGGCGAGAGACCGACAAAACCGACCATTTTACCCTGCACCTTCTTGGTATCCGGGGTCAAGGTCACGGTCAGATCACTGCTATTGCGCTCGACCACCAGTTGCAAGGGTTCACCCGGTGCCTGTTGCACCCGTTCGACAAACTGGGCCCAAGCGGTGATCGGCTCCTCACCAACCTGCTTGATGCGATCGCCGACCTGCAGCCCCGCTTTTTCACTGGCACTGTTGGCCACCACGGCGGCGACCACCGGCAGCACTTTGCCACTGAGGGGGACTATGCCCAAACTGCCAATGGGCGACTCTTTATCCGGATCAAAGGTCCAGCTCGCCAGCGACAACACTTTGTCAGTGGTATAGCTGGTATCGGGTGACTGCACCTTGAGCGTGACAGCATCATCCCCCAGATGGCTGATGAGGGCATAGGTCACACTCTCCCAGTCACCGGTCTGCTCATCGCCTACCCCGACAATTTCCATCCCCGGCAACACGCCAGCCTCGGCCACAATAGAAGCCGGGCGAACCTCGCCAATCACCGGCTTGACGCTCGGCACCCCGATGAGAAACATCAGCCACAAGGCAAACAGGGCAAACACAAAGTTGGCAAACGGGCCCGCTGCGACAATCGCCATCCGCGCCCAGACACTCTTGTGATTGAAGGCATACTGCTCGTCACCGGGCTTTAGCTCATCGACCCGACCATCAAGCATCTTGACGTAACCGCCAAGGGGGATCAGCGCCAGCACATATTCGGTGCCATCTTTCCCCATCCGGCGCCAGATTGCTTTGCCAAAGCCGATGGAGAAGCGCTCAACCCGAACACCGCAACGGCGGGCAACCCAAAAATGGCCAAACTCATGAACCGCAACCAATAAGCCAAGGGCGATAACAAAAGCACCGATATTCCACAAAACTCCGCCCATCAGCCAAGCTCCTCAATCAGGTTGTGAGCACGGGCTCTGGCCGCACCATCCAGGGCAAACAAATCATCGAGCGAACTGACGGCACTGCTCTCCAGCGCCAGCATGACGGTTTCGTTGATCCGGGCTATCTCCATAAAACCGATACGCCCTGCCAGGAAGGCGGCAACAGCCTCTTCGTTGGCGGCATTGAGCGCCGTAGTCGCCGCTTGCCCCTTCTGGCAGGCATTGATGGCCAGCGCCAGACAGGGGTAGCGATCGTAATCAGGCCGGATAAAGCTGAACTCTCCGACACTGAAGAAATCTAAAGGTTCCACACTGGAGGGGATGCGATTGGGGTAAGCCAGTGCATGGGCAATGGGGGTGCACATATCTGGATTGCCAAGCTGGGCCAGCACGGAGCCATCCTTGTACTGCACCATGGAGTGGATCACCGACTGCGGGTGGATCACCACCTGGATCTGCTCGGGAGCGGCATTGAACAGCCAGCGCGCCTCGATATATTCGAGCCCCTTGTTGATCATGGTGGCGGAATCCACCGAAATCTTGGCCCCCATCGACCAGTTGGGATGCACGATGGCCTGCGCCGGCGTCACCTTGGCCAGCTCGCCGATCTCGGTGTAACGGAACGGGCCACCAGAACCGGTCAGCAGGATCTTGCTGATCCCTGCCGCCGCCAAATCGCAAAAGCCGGGTTCACGCTGCACTGCCGTTGGCAGGCACTGAAAAATTGCATTGTGTTCGCTGTCGATGGGCAACAGTTCAGCGCCGTACTCTCGCACCGCGTTCATAAAGAAAGCACCGGACATCACCAGCGCCTCTTTATTAGCGAGCAGGATCCGCTTGCCAGCCCGCACCGCCGCCATGGTCGGTGCCAGCCCTGCAGCACCGACGATGGCCGCCATCACGCTGTGGGCATCAGGGTGAGCCGCCACATCGCAAAGAGCAGCAGCGCCTGACATCACCCGGGTGGCACTGCCGTGGGTCTTGAGGCGACTGGCCAGTTCACGGGCAGCCTCTTCATCGACCATCACCGCAAAACGGGGAGCAAATTCGAGGCAATCCCGCAGCATGGCATCCACGCTGCGGGCAGCGGTCAACGCCAGCACTTGCCAACTGCCCGGATTATGGCGCAGCACCTTGAGAGTACTCTGACCGATGGAGCCGGAAGCTCCCAGAATCACCAGGTTGCGCATCAACACTCCTGCGTCAATAACAGTTCAATAGCGCTCTGTGCACGCGACACCATCAGCAAGCTGAACATCAAAACTCCTGACCGAGTAGCAGATAACTGAGCAGAAATACCGGCAGGGCGGCAGTCAGGCTGTCGATCCGATCGAGAATACCACCGTGACCAGGCAGCAGGGTGCCAGAATCTTTAATGCCCGCTTCCCGCTTGAACATACTTTCCGTCAGATCGCCGAGCACCGACGCCAACACTGCCAGCAGGGAGCAAAACAGGATAATCCCCATCTTGGCAGGCACAAACCCCACCCACCAGGTGACACCGATGGCCAGCAGGCTGGCGGTGAAGAGGCCACCACACATGCCTTCAATGGTTTTACCCGGGCTGACGGCCGGTGCCAGCTTGTGTTTGCCAAACGCCTTGCCGAAAAAATACGCGCCAGAATCTGCCGCCCAGACCAGTCCCATCACGAACAACAGGATCCAGGCGCCCATCATGGGGTCATGGTAAAAGTTGTAACCACGGATAGCGACCAGCGACCAGAAGAAGGGCACCAGGGTCACCAGACCAAACAGCGACTTGAGCCAAATCGACTCTTTCCACAGTTTGGCGCTCTGGGGATAGCGCAGCACCAACAGCAGACCCAGCAACCACCAGCTGGCCGCAGTCCAGAGCACGCCCATCACTATGGGGTGCAGGTGAGGTGTCCAGAGTTGCTCAACCGGCAACCAAAAAAGGCTGGCACCGAGTAACAAGCAAAACACTATGGGTAACCATTGCTGCGGGGTAGCAAAGACAAACCCGCTCCATTCACGACTGGCCAACAAAAACACCAGTGCAGCCAACAGGGCAAAAAATTTCAATGGCAGAAAGAAAAGCGCCCCCAACACCAGGGGGATCAACATCAAAGCAGTAATAATTCGTTGTTTTAGCAAAAGAAACCTCTCTCTTGGGAGCGGGGTTTAGCCGGTCTGCTGCTCGGCGATCAATTCCCGTATCTGTTCACCCGTACAGCCAAAGCGACGCTCGCGGGCCACGAAGGAGGCAACTGCCTCACTGAACTCGGCCTCGTTGAAATCAGGCCACAATACCGGGGTAAAATAGAGCTCGGCATAAGCGAGCTGCCATAACACAAAGTTGCTGATGCGATGATCACCACCGGTACGGATCAACAGGTCCACCGGCGGTAAATCGGCCATGCAAACCTCACGGGTCAACATGGACTCATCAATATCATCGGCAGCCAGTTCACCGGCTGCCACGGCCTTTGCCAGCCGGCGGGCCGCTTGAGCGATATCCCACTGGCCGCCATAGTTGGCCGCAATATTCAGGGTCAAGCCCTTGTTATTGGCGGTCAGGGCTTCCGCCTTGGCGATTTTGGCCTGCAACCGCTCACTAAAGCGAGCAGTATCACCAATCACCTTGAGCCGGATCCCGTTGTTGTGCAGTTTCTGCACTTCCCGGCTCAATACCGTGATGAACAGCTCCATCAAGGCACTCACTTCCCCCGCCGGACGACGCCAGTTTTCGCTGGAGAAGGCAAACAGGGTCAGCGCATCTATTTTGGCCCGCGCGGCAAAGGTGACGGCCTCGCGCACCGACTTGACGCCCGCCTTGTGGCCATAAACCCGCATCTTGCCACGGTTTTGGGCCCAGCGGCCGTTACCGTCCATGATGATGGCCACGTGACGGGGCAAAGACGAGTTGGCACAATCACCCAACGCAGCCAAAAGTGACATGTAATTCTCCTACAAAGACAAAAGCGCCGTGCAGGGGCACTACACGGCGCTCGTAATATACCTTTCGAAGGCTTAGATTTCCATTAGCTCCTTCTCCTTTACGGCAAGGGCCTCATCGACCAGCTTGACGTAGGAGTCGGTCAGCTTCTGGATCTCTTCCTGGGCACGACGGTCGTCATCCTCGGAGATCTCTTTGTCTTTCAGCAGCGCTTTCAGATCAGCGTTGGCATCACGACGGATGTTGCGCACCGCAACACGGGCATTTTCCGCTTCGCCACGAACGATCTTGGTCAGGTCGCGACGACGCTCTTCTGTCAGTGCAGGCAAGGGAACGCGCAGGGTCTGGCCATTGCTGGACGGATTCAGGCCCAGATCGGAGGTCAGGATTGCCTTCTCTATCGCCTGGATCATCGAACGGTCAAAAATGGAGATGGAGAGGGTGCGAGCATCTTCCGCAACCACGTTGGCCAACTGCTTCAGCGGAGTGGCAGAACCGTAGTACTCAACCTGAATACCATCCAGCAAGCTTGGATGAGCGCGGCCAGTGCGGATCTTGGACATCTGGGTCTTGAGCGACTCTACGCTCTTGCCCATACGGTCCTTGGCATCGTTTTTAATCTCGTTGATCACAGTGATTTTCCTTTTGGCGAACGAGCCGTCACACGGCTCGTGTCTATCTTATTTACTGACGTGATGGATAGGATAAGAGCGCCTGGTGGCTTGCCGTTATCTTACTTACCAACGTGGTGGATCAGCGTGCCTTCCGGCTCACCCATGATAACCCGACGCAACGCACCCGGTTTGTTCATGTTGAACACCCGGATCGGTAAATTGTGGTCACGCGCCAGGGTAAACGCAGCAAGATCCATTACCTTGAGCTCTTTTTCAAGAACTTCATCATAACCCAGTTCATGATACAGCACGGCATCCGGATTCTTAACCGGATCCTCGTTGTATACACCATCGACCTTGGTGGCTTTCAGCACCACGTCAGCTTCGATCTCGATCCCGCGCAGGCAAGCCGCAGAATCGGTGGTAAAGAAGGGGTTGCCAGTACCGGCAGAGAAGATCACCACTTTGCCGGCGCGCAGCTGGCTGATAGCCTCGGCCCAGCTATAGGAATCACAGACGCCCTGCAGGGAGATGGCCGACATCAGACGGGCATTCACATAAGCACGATGCAGGGCATCACGCATGGCCAGACCGTTCATCACGGTAGCCAGCATACCCATGTGGTCGCCCACCACGCGGTTCATGCCTGCTTTGGCAAGACCGGCACCACGGAACAGGTTGCCACCACCGATGACCAGACCGACCTGAACACCCAACTCAACCAGTTCCTTGATCTCTTGGGCCATCCGCTCCAGCACCGCTGGATCAATGCCAAAACCCTCGGATCCTTGCAGGGCTTCACCACTCAACTTCAGAAGAACACGTCTGTATGCAGGCTTGGGATTGGTACTCATGTCACTGATTCCTGGTCATATAAAGACCGCGACATAAGTCGCGGTCTGGGGAAACGGAAAAACCGGTTCGATTAAGCCTTCTGAGCGGCCGCGACTTGAGCTGCTACTTCAGCAGCGAAATCGTTCTCTTGCTTCTCGATGCCTTCGCCCACTTCGAAACGGGTGAAGGAGACAACGTCAGCGCCTTCTTTCTTCAGCAGCTCGGCAACGGTCATGGAAGGATCCTTCACGAACGGCTGACCAGTCAGGGAAACCTCACCGGTGAACTTCTTCATGCGGCCTTCAACCATCTTCTCGGCGATCTCTTTCGGCTTGCCAGAGTTGATGGCGATGTCGATCTGAATTTCGCGCTCTTTGGCAACGACTTCAGCAGACACGTCTTCAGGCTTGACGAACTGCGGGCTGTTGGCAGCAACGTGCATGGCCAGATCTTTGGCCAGCTCGCTGGAACCACCGGTCAGCTTGGTGATAACACCAATGCGGGAACCGTGAACATAGGTACCCAGGTTGTCACCTTCAACCAGCATCACGCGACGCAGGTTCATGTTCTCACCGATCTTGGCGATCAGGTTGGTAACGGTCAGCTCGACGGATTCGCCGTTACCGAAGTCAGCAGCTTTCAGCGCATCGATGCAAGAAATTTTCTGAGTTGCAGCGATATCAGCGATCTTCTGGCCCATTGCCATGAAGCTGGCATCTTTGGCGACGAAGTCGGTTTCGCTGTTCAGCTCGATCATGGCAGCGATGTTGCCTTCGGTACGGGCGAAAATAACGCCTTCAGCAGCGATACGACCGGCTTTCTTGGCGGCTTTGGCCTGACCAGATTTACGCATGTTTTCGATTGCCAGCTCGATGTCGCCATTGGCTTCAGTCAGTGCTTTTTTGCAATCCATCATGCCAGCGGCGGTGCGCTCGCGCAGTTCTTTTACCAGGGCGGCGGTAACGATAGACATTCCAGTTTCCTCGGTCTTCAATTGACAAGAAACAGGGGCCACAAGGGCCCCTGCTAACCAATTTACATCAGCTTGGTTAATAAGGGCTTTACAGTCCTTATCACTTACTGAGCTTCAACGAAGCCATCTTGTTCAGCTTGAACAACGATGTCCTGCTCGCGAGCTTCCAGTACGGTGTCAGCAGCAGCATTCAGATACAGCTGTACGGCACGGATAGCGTCGTCGTTACCCGGGATGACATAATCAACGCCGTCCGGGTTGGAGTTGGTATCAACGATGGAAACGACCGGGATACCCAGGTTGTTGGCTTCTTTGATAGCGATGTGCTCGTGGTCGGCATCGACAACGAACAGAACGTCAGGCAGGCCACCCATGTTCTTGATACCACCCAGGCTCTTCTCCAGCTTTTCCATTTCGCGAGTACGCATCAGCGCCTCTTTCTTGGTCAGCTTTTCGAAGGTACCGTCCTGGCTCTGGATTTCCAGATCTTTCAGGCGCTTGATAGACTGACGAACGGTTTTCCAGTTAGTCAGCATACCGCCCAACCAGCGGTGGTTTACATAGAACTGGTCGCAACGCTCAGCGGAATCTTTGACGGCTTCAGCGGCGGCACGCTTGGTACCAACGAACAGTACCTTGCCTTTCTTGGCAGCTACGGAGCTGATGAAGTTCATGGCATCGTCAAACAACGGAACGGTTTTTTCCAGGTTGATGATGTGAACCTTGCTGCGGGCACCGAAGATGTAGGATTTCATTTTCGGGTTCCAGTAACGAGTCTGGTGACCGAAGTGAACGCCGGCTTGCAGCATGTCGCGCATAGAAACTTTAGCCATTTTATACCTCTGTATTGGGGTTAGGCCTCCACACATCCCATATAACCGACCCGTTAAGGCACCCCGGTATATGTGTCGATGTGTGTGTGTTATTGATTAAGGGTGATGAAATGCGGACGCAAGTTCCCCATTCCGGCGCGCTTTATACCATAACTTTGCTCGAGACACCACCAAGCGACCACCAAAACAGGTGTAAAAATGGATCCCGCCCGAACAGGCTGCGGTGCCGATTTGACGTTGTGATGACAATCACACTGGAAGTACGCGGGGGTTGCGGATAAAATTTTGCCCTGATTGCAAACGCATCTATTTTTCATTACCTGTCCTGTCTGCCGTATTCGGTACCAGCGGCAGGCCGCAAGAGAGATCCCATGTCCATTAAAATCAAGACACCGGAAGAGATTGAAAAGATGCGCGTTGCCGGCCAATTGGCCGCCGATGTGCTGGTCATGATTGCGCCCCATGTCAAAGCTGGCGTCACCACTGACGAACTGAACACCATTTGCCACGACTATATGGTTGACGTGCAGCAGGCGGTTCCGGCCCCGCTCAACTACCACGGCTTCCCCAAATCCATCTGCACCTCGGTCAATGATGTGATCTGTCACGGTATTCCGAACCACAAAAAATTGCGTGATGGCGACATCATCAACCTGGATATCACTGTCATCAAAGATGGCTATCACGGTGATACCTCGGCCATGTTTGTGGTGGGCGATACCACCCCGCTACGCCACAAGCTGTGCAAGGTCGCACAGGAGAGTCTGTACGCCGCCATCAAGAAGGTGCGCCCGGGTGCCTGCATCACCGAGCTGGGTGCAGTGATCCAGCCTATCGTCGAGCAGGCCGGTTTCTCGGTGGTACGTGACTATTGTGGCCACGGCATCGGTAGCGATTTCCATGAAGAGCCGCAGATCCTCCACTATCGCAACAGCGGCAAGCTGGAGCTGAAGGCAGGCATGTGCTTCACCATCGAACCCATGGTCAACAGCAAGAAGTATCACTGCAAGGTCAATCCAAAAGATGGCTGGACCGTGACCACCAAGGATGGCGGCGACTCCGCCCAGTGGGAGCACACCCTGCTGGTGACCGAGGATGGCTGCGAGGTGCTCACCCTGCGCCCCGATGACACTATCGACCGCATCATCAAACACAGCTAACATCGAACCCCGGCCCTGACATCCCCAAGCGCCGGGGTTTTTGTTGACTGTTTTAGCCCAATGCCTGCCACTTGCGTGTGAGATGCCATGGACGCCAGCCTGCTTTCCCCCCATTTGTTGCCCGATGACCAACTCACCCGTGACAACTGCAAAGAGTACCTGAGCCGCTTTCTCGTTTGGTTGCACGCCCGTTTCGATGCCGGTGACAATATCATCGAGCTGGTCGCCACCCGCTCCGAATATATGGATCAGCTGCTCATTCGGCTGTGGCAAAAGTTCGGCTTCGACAAGAGCGAGCTGACCCTGATCGCGGTGGGGGGCTATGGCCGCGGTGAGCTGCACCCCCACTCCGACATTGACCTGCTACTCCTCTATCAAGAAGAGGAGTTGGACGAGGTGCTGGGCTTGCGGATCGGTGAGTTCATTACCTTGCTGTGGGATCTCAAGCTGGAGGTGGGTCAGGCAGTGCGCAACGTGGCGGAGTGCCTTGAACAGGGCCGCGCCGACATCACTGTGGCCACCAACCTGATTGAGGCCCGTTACATTACCGGCCGCAAAGAGGGCTTTTTGCAGCTCAAGCAGGCGACCAAACCCCAGCACTTCTGGCCGAGCGAAGCTTTTTTTCGCGCCAAACGCCAGGAACAGGCGGAGCGTCATCGGCAATTTCTCGGCACCGCCTACAAGCTGGAGCCCGACCTCAAGAGCAATCCGGGCGGCCTGCGCGACATTCAGACCCTAGCCTGGGTCGCCCGCCGCCATTTCGGCGCCACCACCTTGTTCGAGATGACCAGCCACGGTTTTCTCAACCGCGCCGAGTACCGCGAGCTGCTCGACTGCCAGAATTTCCTGTGGAAGGTGCGCTTTGCCCTGCACATGGCCATCAACAAAGGGGATAACCGCCTGCTGTTCGATCGCCAGCGCACCGTGGCCCAGATGCTGGGGTTCGAGGGGGAAGGCAACAGCCCGGTCGAGCAGATGATGAAGCGCTTCTACCAGACGGTGCGGCGAGTCTCCGAGCTGAACGAGATGCTGCTGCAGCTGTTTGACGAGGCGATCCTCGGCAACACCGCCATGGATGTGCGCCGCCTCTCCGACGAATTCCAGATCCGTGGCCGCCTCATCGATGCGGTGGATGCGGAGCTGTTTAGCCGTGAACCAGCCGCCATCCTGCGCCTCTTCTACCAGATGGCCCAGCATCCCGAGATAGCGGGCATTCACTCGGCCACCTTGCGCCAGCTGCGCGAGGCGCGCCGCAAACTCAACAACTGGCTACAGGATTTGCCCGATTGCCGCCGCCTGTTTATGGCGCTGCTGCGCCACCCCAACGGCATCGGCCTGCCGCTCACCCTGATGCACAAATACGGCATCCTTGCCGCCTATCTGCCCCAGTGGAATCTGATTGTCGGCCAGATGCAGTTCGACATGTTCCACGCCTACACTGTGGATGAGCACACCCATCGACTGCTCAAGAACATTCATCAGTTCCCCAATCCGGCCAGTCGCCAGAGCCACCCGCTCTGCCACGAAGTGTTCACCCGGCTGCGCAAACCTGAGCTGCTCAGCATCGCTGCATTGTTTCATGACATTGCCAAGGGGCGGCGCGGCGATCACTCGGAACTCGGCGCCGTCGATGCGCTGGAGTTCTGCCAGTTGCATGGGCTGGATCGCTACGAGAGTCGGCTGGTCGCCTGGCTGGTGCGCCACCACCTGTTGATGTCGGTCACCGCCCAGCGCCGCGATATCTACGACCCCGACGTGGTCACCGATTTTGCCCAGAAGGTGCGCGACGAGCAGCATCTGGACCTGCTCTACTGCCTCACCGTGGCCGATATCTGCGCCACCAACGACACCCTGTGGAACGACTGGAAGGGCACCCTGCTGCGGGAGCTCTACTTCGCCACCCAGAAGGCGCTGCGCCAGGGGCTGGAAAATCCGCCTGATATGCGGCTGCGCATTCGCGAAAACCAGCGTCTGGCCAAGCAGTTCATGGCACAGCGGGATGTATCGGAAGCAGCGATCAACCTGCTCTGGGCCGACTTCAAGGCAGATTACTTCCTGCGCCACAGCCCGGAGCAGATCGCCTGGCACTGCCGCCACATCATCGAGCATGGCGATAATCCGGCGCCGCTGGTGATCATCGGCAAACACCCGACCCGTGGTGGCAGCGAGGTGTTTATCTACTGCCGCGATACCCCGAATCTGTTTGCGACCGTCGCCTCGGCGCTGGATCAGAAGAACCTCAATATCCACGACGCCCAGATCATGAACTCGCGCAGCAACTTCGTGCTCGATACCTTCGTGGTGCTGGAGCCGAGCGGCGAACCCATCAGCCCCAACCGCACCGCCACCATCAAGAAGGCGCTGGAGAAGGCGCTGCAGGAGCCGGGCAAGCTGGTGCTGCGCAACAAGCCACTGTCACGGCGCCACCGCCAGTTCAGCGTGCCGACCCGGGTGGTGTTCCTCCCTCATAAAGGGGAGAGCCGCCACACCCTGATGGAGCTGACCGCCCTCGATACCCCCGGCCTGCTGGCCCGGATCGGCGCGGTATTCCAGCAGTGCGGGCTGTCGCTGCACGCCGCCAAAATCGCCACCTTTGGCGAGCGGGTCGAGGACTTTTTCAGCCTGACCAGCCTCGATGGCGAGCCATTGACCACCGAGCAGCAACAGCAGCTGGAAGAGCGGCTGGTGCACCAGCTCAACCCCCAGCAGTCGGTGCTGGATTAAGCGGGCTGTGATTCGAAAGAGGCTGTTTATCGGGCGTTTTTTACCATGCCAAACAAATGGTTGGCGCACACCGGATGAAGAAATGGTCGCTGGCCAGAAGAATTCCGGTCAACCCCTTAAAAACAGTCGGAAAAGTGTGATACAACAAACAGAATTTTTTAAAGGAAACCTGTCATGACCGAGTTGCAACAGATCATTGAAGCGGCCTTCGAGCGCCGCGACACCATTACTCCGGGCTCCGTGGATAGCGCCACCAAGTCCGCCATCCTGCAAGCCATCGACCTGCTGGACTCCGGCAAGGCGCGGGTTGCCGAGAAGATCGCCGGTGAGTGGGTTGTCCATCAGTGGTTGAAGAAAGCGGTACTGCTCTACTTCCGCATCAACGACAACGGCATCATCAAGGGCGACGATGCCCAGTACTACGACAAGGTTCCCCTCAAGTTCTCCAACTACACCGCCGAGCAGTTCAAGGAAGCGGGTGTGCGCGTGGTGCCGCCAGCAACGGCCCGCAAAGGCTCCTTTATCGCCCCCAATACCGTGCTGATGCCCTCCTATGTCAACATCGGCGCCTTCGTTGATGAAGGCACCATGGTCGATACCTGGGCCACCGTCGGTTCCTGCGCCCAGATCGGTAAGAACGTCCACCTCTCCGGCGGCGTCGGCATCGGTGGCGTACTGGAGCCGCTGCAGGCCAACCCCACCATCATCGAAGACAACTGCTTTATCGGTGCCCGCTCCGAAGTGGTTGAAGGGGTGATCGTCGAGGAAGGTTCCGTCATCTCCATGGGCGTCTTCATCGGCCAGTCCACCCGCATCTATGACCGCGAAACCGGCGAGATCCACTACGGCCGCGTACCGGCTGGCTCCGTAGTCGTCTCCGGCTCCCTGCCCTCCAAGTGCGGCAAGTACAGCCTCTACGCAGCGGTGATCGTCAAGAAGGTCGATGCCAAGACTCGCGCCAAAGTCGGCATCAACGCCCTGCTGCGCTCCATCGACGAGTAATCAGCATTGCGGTGATAAAAGGGCGCCTGATGGCGCCCTTTTGATTTTGGCGCCCCTGTCACAGGCAAGCCATCAGGCTTCGGTTAAGATTGACGGGACAGGATCGTTTCAACCGAGGAAGCCTGATGTACGAGAATCTGAAGAGCCTGGGGATCCAGGAGCCCACCTCCGTCGACAGCTACACCCTGCGCCAGGAGGCCAACCACGACATCCTCAAGATCTACTTCAAGAAGCAGAAAGGGGAGTTCTTCGCCAAGAGTGTCAAATTCAAGTACCCCCGCCAGCGCAAAACCATGCTGGTCGACTCCGGTACCCATGAGTACAAAGATGTCACCGAGATCAACGCCAACCTCAAGTACGTGGTGGATGAGCTGGACAACCTGACTCAAGGTGTCCATCAGCAGGCCGATCCAGACATCAAACAGAAAATCCTGCGCGATCTGCGCCATCTGGAAAAAGTGGTACAGAACAAGATCAAAGATATTGAGCGGGATCTGGATAAACTCTAACCCCTGCCCCACGATTATCCGAGCGCCACTCTGGCGCTCTTTTTATTGGCGGGCACCTATTGGCAGAGACGGCCTTTGCAAGCTCGTGACCAACAGGATAAGCCAGCTACAACACGCCTGCGCCGGTTCCCCAGAATCATAAGATCAGTTGTTGCCAAGCCAATCCTTGCCTCTGTGCAGCTCGAACAGCGCCAAGTCGGTGGGCGGCAGAAATAGCAAGAGGGAGGCTTTCGCCTCCCTCTTCAAACACGCAGATATTTAGGCAACAGGATTAGTTGCTCTTAATCCAGATGTCCATATCGGTTTTCAGGTTATCGGACTTGGTACCGAAGATGGCTTGTACGCCGGAACCAGACACGACCACACCGGCAGCACCCAGTTTCTTCAGACCAGCCTGGTCAACCTTGGCAACATCGTTCACGCCAACACGCAGACGGGTGATGCAAGCATCCAGAGAAGCGATGTTCTCTTTACCACCGAAGGCAGCAACCAGTGCAGCAGACAACTCGTCTTTGCTTTGGCTAACGGTCTCTTCAGCAGTCTCGTCTTCACGACCCGGGGTTTTCAGGTTCATGGCACGGATAACGAAGCTGAATACCACGTAGTAGATGGCCGCGTAAACCAGACCCAGACCTACCAGCAGCAGCATGTTGTCGGCACGTGGAGATTGCACCACGAAGTCGATGAAGCCGTTGGAGAAGGTATGACCATGTACCACGCCCAGGGAGTTGGTCAGCACATAAGCCAGACCAGCCAGTACAGCGTGGATTGCGTACAGTACCGGAGCGATGAACAGGAAGGAGAATTCAATCGGCTCGGTGATACCGGTCAGGAAAGAGGTCAGGGCGGCAGAGGCCATGATACCAACGATCTTGGCGCGGTTTTCCGGCTTGGCAGCGTGAGCGATAGCAAACGCAGCAGCAGGCAGACCGAACATCTTGAACAGGTAGCCACCAGCCAGCTGACCAAAACCGTTACCGGCAGCGCGGGAAGCGTCATCAGCAGTCAGGAAGCAGGTCATGATACCGTGAACAGTTTCACCGGCAGCGTTAACACAGGTACCGGCCTGATAGAAGAAAGGCACGTTCCAGATGTGGTGCAGACCGAACGGGATCAGTGAGCGCTCAACTACGCCGTAGATACCGAAAGCCAGTACCGGGTTCTGGTTGGCAGCCCAGTCAGAGAAGGCACCGATAGCAGCGCCAACTGGCGGCCAAATCACCGACAGGATCACACCCAGGCCGATAGAGACGAAACCTGTGATGATAGGTACGGCACGCTTGCCCGCGAAGAAGCCCAGATACTCTGGTAGCTGGATCTTGTAGAAACGGTTGAACGCCCAGGCGGCAACACCACCGGCGAGGATACCGCCCAAGACACCGGTGTCGATCTTGTCAACACCCATCACTGGCGCCATCACTGACAGAGTGGCGGTCATGATACCGTAGCCAACGATGGCTGACAGACCGGAAACACCGTCGTTATTGGTAAAGCCAAGGGCCACACCGACGGCGAACAGCAGGGCCATCTGACCGAATACAGAGCCACCGGCCTGTTCCATCAAATGGGAAACAATTTCTGGCAACCAGCTGAAGTTTGCAGCACCGACGCCGAGCAGAATACCTGCTACTGGCAATACGGATACCGGCAACATCAGCGATTTACCAACCTTTTGCAGATTAGAAAACGCATTTTTCATCATGTGTGTATGCTCCTGAATGGATCGTCTTCCCTGAACGATTTATCTGGATGAGATAGCAATATTTACATCCAAACATCTTCGAGTCGGGTTTGTTTATTTTGACCATCAGAATATAACTCAGCGAGTCGTAAATTGCTGCTTTCGAAGAAGGGGGAATATTGAATTTGGAGGGGAGATCACAACTTGTTTAAAGGCTAAATAACCATGATTTTATAAGTTAAAAGCTCTCATCGTCACTCTATTACAAATAAACATAAACTACAGTTTCTGATTGTATTTTACTTAAACCAATTGAATCTTAATAATTCCAAACGTAACAAAAGGTAACTGACTGGTTTTATTTATTACAGTTTACCGATTAAAAAGGCCTCCAACAAGGGAGGCCTTCATAAATATATTGTGCCAACAGCGAGCACTGCAACACTATTTTTGCGAGCGTTTTACCGCATCGACAAACACCGTTTTCGCTTTGGTTGAACCGGCCCGCTCGGCCTCGTTAACCAGCTTCATCGCCTTGTCGATATCCCCCGCCTTGACCGCTTTTTCGATCTGGCTCTGATAGAAGGCTTCGGTTTCATTCAGCATGACCGGAGCAGGCTTACTGGCTACCACCACACCGGCAGTTGCTGCCGTGGCAACAGGCACCGTCAGTTTATTTGGGGTAAGGTCAACGATAGGCGCGTTAGCATCGATCGCTTCCTGGTAAACCGGTTTGTAGAAGTTATCGCCCAGCACACTGGCACTCATATCTTCCACATCAATTTTGACGACACCCCATGCGGAGTGCGGGATCAGCGGATCCTTGGCACCATAATCCTGTACGCTCAAAGACTTGGCCATCATCTTGGAAGGGCTCATGGCTTGAGTTGTCTGGCTCAGGGTGGCCTCGGCGGTGTAAATCACCATGTAGGTTTCGTTGTTCGGGTTACCCACGTAGGAGCGATCGATGGTAAAGACACCCTCTACCCGATCCCCATCCAGCATGCGTGCTGGCTTGTAAGCGATGATGTCGGCACCAATGGTACGGGTCGGCTTGAACTGGGAATCCAGCAGCAACACGGTGGGGTTAAACAGCGTCTTGTCGATCAGACCTGCGACCGTAATCTTGAGATCGCCGGAGTTGGTCGGCAGCTTGAAGGCTGCGTAATAGCTCTTTCCTTCCGGGAAGTTGAACACTGCTGAGCTGCCATCAATGGCGATCACTTTTTTCTGCTCAGCAGCCAACGACTGATAGCGCAACTCACTGATACTGATGCAACATACAGTCGCGGTACCGAGTTGCTGCAGTGCACTGGCACGACTATCGAGGATGCTCTTGTACTCCTGAGTGGGAGCCACCGTTGCCTCAAGAGACGCACATGCCGTCATCAGGGTGGAACACAAAACCGTCAACGCTATCTTGGTATATTTCATCTGCAAGCCCTACGCGCCATCTTGAAAAAAAGAGCCCCCGACAAGCGGGGGCGACTTGGTATCAGGTGATGGTGAGATTACCACCAAGCTTCCGCTTGTACACCGAAGTTCAAAGCATCATCTTGCTTAACACCGTTGCTGTTTTCGCGGAAGTTGCCGTCTTGCTGAACATAGGAGGCAAATACACGGATCTCTGGGCGAGCAAAGAAGCCAGAACCCGCAGACCAAGCCTGCGCCAAGGTGTATTTAGTGCCATCCGTGCTGGTTTTCACACCATTAACATCTTTATTGTCATTGAAGTAGCCAACTTCTGCGATGGTCTTCATCACATCGTTCCACTTGTACATCGGACGAGCGACAATGGAGAAAGTATCTTTATCTGTTGTATCTTTATCCAGACCATTAGCCTGTGCGTAGAGGATCTGGTGGCCAAACTCAACCTTGTCACCAATGGGCAGTACACCCCAGTTAATCAAACGGAAGCCATTACCACTGGATGCGGCTTGGCTTAGGTTACTACCTGAACCAGCACCATAATCAACCCCTTGGGCAGCCAAACCGTCAATAAAATACTGCGCCACTGTTTTGTTGAAACCGCCCAACATAGACTGAGTCAGCTCAGCGGTGAACATATGACCATCTTTGTAATCAGGATTCTGACGCTCTTGCTCATCGGTCAAGTTTGCCATGGCATAGTCATAACCTACTTCCAGAGAGGCATCGGTCCAAAGCGGAATACCGGCATAACGGATATCAAAGGTATTGGTATTTACACGATCATCAATTCTGATCGGATCACCATTTTCATCCAACACCTGCTTTCCGTTAGAGTCCTTTCTATATTGAGGATCATTCTCTGAATAGATAGCATCCCACGGATCATTACGAACCACGGCGACAGACAGCTTGCCTGGGCCTACTTCGATATTTTCTACACCAGCTCCGGCACCCGAGACGTTCCAATAGTAGAAGTCGGTGATATGGATATCGTGACGCTGATAGTAACGCTTACCTGCCCACAAGGTTTCGTTGCCACCAAACAAATTCTTGGCCTGCACATTAAATTGGGACAAGGCAAAGTCAGCAGTCTTATCGTTCGCATTTTCCCAGTCACGACCTTGTTTACCTGCCTTCATGGCAATCATGGAATCTACATAGAAGGTCTGGTTGTTCTTGTTGTAGACCTCTTGGCCCAACTGAACTTCACCATAGGTATCGCTCTCGTTACCCAGACGACCCACACGATTCTGGCTCATGGTCTGCATATCGCCGTTATCGGAAACACCGACACCGGAACGCATGTAACCGTGGAAATCTACGGCAAAGGCGGCTTGGGAAGCCAGGGCGGCAGTAACAGCTGCTGCAATCGGGAGCCACTTCATTTTCATTGTCATATTCCTTATTTCCCGCAGTGAGGAGTGTGATCCTTAATATTTAACTTCTTATCACCACGTAATCCTGTTGGTGATAACCGAGGTCGATTATAGGGAGTGGGGTACACCACAAATATGAGCAGACTCACAAAATGGCGACAAATAGCTCACCATACAGACAAGGCAACAACAACAAACAAAAAAACACACCTAGGCGCAATAAAAACCCCAAAAAAAAGCCTTCAACGCACAAAAAGGCACGCTGAAACCGTTGTCAGTCATTAATTCGCGATAGAACATAAGTTGTTATTTTACGATTCAATGACAAAAACATGACTGAGATCGCTTTCAAGATTGAACTTTTATTTAGATGACTAGTCCGCTACACGCTGGCAAACATTCCTGTGACAGGATGCCGAGTGAGGGGAATATTCCTCTATCAGGGGGGAAATATACGGGATACAAGACGCAGAGATAGTACAAATAACAATCCCCTGCCGGGTAAAGATCAGGGGATTGATATGGCTCTATTTCAAAGAATATTCAGGGCTGAATATCCCAGTTTTGCAACCAGCCGAGAGCCACCCGTTCGGGTTCATCGTGCAAGGTGGCATCCAGTTCCAGTGGGGGAATAACCCGTACGCCCCCCAGCTCCTGCAGCAACCCGTCGAGGTGGCGGCCAGCGCCGCAAAAATGGGTGTAGCTGCTGTCCCCCATGGCAATCAGGGCATACCGCAACCCCTTGAGCCAGGGCGTCTTGTCAGCGAGCTCAGTGGCAAAGGGTTGCAGATTGGGGGGAATATCCCCCTGCCCGGTCGTTGCACTGATCAGCAATAAAAAACGGCTGGGGTCGATGTCCGCCAGCCGTGCTTCTTCATACAGAGTGCAGTGATGGCCCTTGCGTTCCAGCTCATCTGCCAGCGTCTCGGCCACCAGCATGGCTGCGCCATAGACACTCCCTACCACGATATCGATCTGTGCCATTTTCTGCCCCCTGCTTTAGTCGCTATCTTGAGCAACTCTCTTGAGCAACTCTATCAGCAAGCTGGCGTCAGATGCCACCCGATAAGGGCCCGAGTAACAGGGGCTTAGTAATCGCTCTCGCTGGCGGGCCAGCCCAGTTCCGCAAAAAGCTGCAACAGCTGCGGGCCAAGGGGGGCCTGAATACGCATCGGCACCTTGAGCACCGGATGGGTAAAGCTTAAGGTGCGGGCCACCAGCAGCAGCCGCTCACAGCCATACTGCTCGCGATAGAAACGGTTATGCCGGCCATCACCGTGGCTGGTGTCGCCAACAATGGGATGGAACAGGTGAGCCATGTGGCGACGCAGCTGATGCTTGCGGCCGGTTTTCGGGAACAATTTGACCAAGCTGTAGCGACTGGTGGGGTGCTTTTTGGAGACCGCGTGAGGCAGCTCGACCTGATGCAGGCGACGGAAGGTGGTGACGGCATCTTGCGCCGGACGATCGGGGGCGCTCATGGCATCGGCAATTTTATCGAGCTGCTCCTTGAGGGGATAGTCGATCACCCCCTGCTCGGGCGCCCAGCCCCGCACCAGCGCCAGATACTCTTTGTGTACCTGACGATGGGTAAACGCCTCGGTCAGGGTTCGCGCCACCGCGGGACTGAGGGCAAACAGCAGTACCCCGGAGGTGGGGCGATCGAGCCGATGCACCGGATAGACATGGCGACCGCCGATCAGATCCCGGGTCATCTGCATGGCAAAACGGGTCTCCGCCTTGTCGAGCCAGCTGCGGTGCACCAGCAGACCAGAGGGCTTGTTGACCGCCACCAGCCACTCATCCTGATAGAGCAGGGTTAATTTGAGTGATGGCTCTTCCACCACGGGCTCAGCGGTGACGGCTGCAACACTCATTGCTCAGCCACTTTGCCGGAAAGCAGCAGATCGAAGCGGGCGATCAGGCGCAGCAGCGCTTCTGCCTCGGCCAGATCCTCTTTGTAGACTTCGCTGGCCATGGGATAAAGGGAGACGCTGGTGGGCAACGGCGCCTGCAACATCACCAACTGCTCCATGCGCGGGATCAGCACGAACTGCAGCCACTGATCAAAGCTCAGGGTATCGACACAAAAAGGCAGGGTGCTTGCCAGGGCTTCGTCACCGGGATGGTCAGCTTGCCAGCGCTCAAGGCGCTGCAACTCGGCGGTGAGTTCCCCCAACAGGCCAGCTACCAGCAAATATTGATTCATCTCGCTCTCTTCCTCATAACCACAGATTGATCCGCTGATCCGACAGGGCCAGCCAGGATGCCAGTACATTCGGTCGCGCAGCACCGGCGATTCAGCCAGCTCGTCGACATACACGGCAGCCAGCGCGGCCTGCCGCCGTTAAAAAAGGGCGATACTATACACCTCCCCCCGCATGGCTGCCATGTTGATATCTGCCGCAACGCGCGTCTGCTGCCACTGGCTATCCTCGGCAAGGGCCTTATAATCGGCCCGCATCACCATTAGCCGGATCTCACCATGTCTGTGACGCCTACTGCCATCAATACCTTGACCGAATTTCTGACTCAGGCTGGCACCCAGTTCCAGCTGTTTGACATGGGCCGCCAGGTGCGGCCACTGGCAAGCGATACCTTTGTGCGTATCGAACAGCAGCAGGAGCCCTATCCCTGGCCGCTGCAACAGCACGCCTGGTTGGGTGTGCACTTCTTCCAGCCGAGCGAGTCTCGCCACTACCTCTGGTTTCTCAAGTTTGCCCTCGATGAGCGCGGCCTGCTGATGTCAAATGGCCCCAAGCTGTTCATGGATCAGGTGGTGGAGACCCTGGGCTACAAGCTCACCGGCGAGCTGGATGAAGAGAAGGCCCAGCGCCTGGCTGACAATCCCTACACCTTCCGCCCGGCAGAGGCCAAGATGGCCAGTCTGCACGCCAAGCTGGCCCGCCAGCTGGAGCAGGCGCCTTCTGCCTATTTCGATGCCCTCTGCCACTATCTGGCCGCCCCCAACGACAGTGGTTGGCAAGCGCTGGGGCTGCAGGGCTTTGCCGATCTGGCCGAACGACTGCATGACGAACGCAATCTGGCGCTGATCTGCAAAGCGCTACCAAAACTGCCGCAAGAGCCGCTCTATGCCTTGTGCCAGAGCCTCGAAAACGCCCCGCTGCCACCCGCAGTACAAGGGGCCTTGCTTGAGCGGATCGGCAAGGAGCAGGAGTGCGCCGCCCCCAACCCGGAGACCCTGGCCTATCTGTGCCGCGCCATGGCCTCCTGCCCCGGCAGCACCTTGCGCAGCAACAAACTGCTGACCCTGCTGCAAACCCAGCCGAGCCCGGCACTGCTGCTCGCCATTGCCGGTCGACTCTGGACCGATATGAAAGATGCCAATCTGCTCAGCGACTATCTGGAACAGCTGGCACTGCAACCGACCCAGTTCTTCAATCAGGTTTTTGCCGAGTTGGTCACTTTACCGGCCCTGCGCAATGATATGCTGGCCAGACTGCGCGACCCCGACCGCAGCGATGCGCTGGGCAAAGCCATTGGCCGCCTGTTTGCTTCGGCCTGATCCCCTGACACCACGGGGAATAGCGGCGGAATAAAAAACAAGGAAACCGGGTGTGCCAAGCAGGCCTCCCGGTTATCGACATCACGATAAGGAAGCCCGCCTATGGGAGATATGCTCGCCATTTTGTTGCTGATTGCCGTTGCCGGTCTGTTCTGGCTGCAACGCCGTCAGGCCGAACTGGCCTGGCAATATATGCGCCGCTACTGCCAGCACCATGATTTGCAACTGCTGTCACTGGCCCGCAGCCGTCGTGAGTTGGCCCGCAATCCCCTGCGGCTGCTGACCCACTACCAGTTTGAATTTTCCAGCGATGGCGAGAGCCACTATCAGGGCACCCTCAAGATGCAGGGTCTGCACGTCGTGGGAGTCGATCTACCACCCCATCGCATGCCCTCTGTCTGATCCCCCGTCTCGTCTCTGCGCCAAGGGGGCGCGCCTGACTATAATCTCAGCAATGAGTTAAGGGAGAGACGAGATGGAACCCCTTGTCCACGATCTGCCAGCCCTGTTTGCCCAGCTCGGGATGGCCAACGACGAGCTGAGCCTGCACCGCTTTGTGCATGACCATCACCTCGACAATCAAACCCTGCTGCCGGAGGCGACCTTCTGGAGCGCCGCTCAGGCCAGCTTTCTGCGCGATGCCCTGTGGCACGATTCCGACTGGTGCGAGGCGATCGACCTGCTCGATGTGATGCTGCGCCAGCCCCGCTAAGCCGCCCGCCCCTTTCCTCCCCTGCAGGCTTTGGTTAAGAT
>NZ_NKWE01000005.1:0-49488 GCF_006243315.1 Aeromonas sobria | reverse complement strand
TTGTCGCGCTAAGGAGGCGTATAATACGCTTCTCACTTCGAGAGTCAAGCGATTGTTTTCGCTTTTCTTTCGGCGCCCACTTCACCAGGAAGCTAGCTCATCAGTCCGGCGTGTTCCGCCGTGCTGGTAGGGGCGCATTATAGGGAGCCGCGCCGGGATGACAAGGGCTTTTTCAGCAAAAAAGCTCGTTCGCTCAGATATCAAACAACACTTTCCTTTTTTGCTCAAAACACCATCAAATCTGGTTATTGCCGTATTTAAATTGAACATTTCAAAAGCCACCCTATAATTGCCATTTAAAATACTTAATTGGAATGCCCTCATGCATCAGATCCTCGATAGCCACAAAGAAGAGCAAATCGTCCCGCTGTTCCGCTTGGGGTTCCGACCCTTCTTCTTGTTCGGGGCTCTTTTTGCTGCCGTCGCCATGTTGCTCTGGCTGGGGCAGCTCAACGGTTGGCTAACCTTGCCCGGGATTGCCAACCCAATCTGGTGGCATGGCCATGAGATGTTGTTTGGTTTCGGAGCCGCCATCGTCGCAGGTTTTCTGCTCACCGCGGTGCAGAACTGGACGGCCCATCCCGGTGTTCGGAGCTGGCCATTGGCACTGGTGGTGGGGTTGTGGATGTTGCCAAGGGCGTTGTTACCCTGGCTGGGTGAGGAGAATATGTTCCTGATGGTGGCAGACCTGCTCTGGCTGCCGCTTTGCGCTTGGTTCCTTGCCAAGCCTATTTTGATCACCCGGCAATGGCGCAACCTCTTCTTCGTGCCACTGTTGCTGATACTGACCCTGCTCAATGGCGCCAGCTGGTTAGGGCATGCAGAGTGGAGCACCGTTGAGCATCTGCTGATCACCACTGTGCTGTTGTTTACCACCCTGATCGCCGTGATGGGTGGAAGGGTGATTCCGTTCTTCACCGCCCGAGCAACCGGCCAGGAAAAAGCGGCGCCTCTGCTCTGGCTGGAGCACACAGCACTCGCTGCACAGTGGCTTATCTTGCTGCTTTGGTTGCTGCTCCCCACCCAGTGGGGCACCAGCATATATATAGTGCCTCTATATATAGTGGCGGCGAGCTTGCATCTGTGGCGACAGCTGCGCTGGCAGCTGCCATCGACCCTTGCGCATCCACTGCTGTGGTCACTCCATCTCGCCTATCTGTTTATTCCCCTTGGCCTGCTCGCCCTTGCGGCACATAGTGCGGAGCTGCCCATCACGCTGTCGATGGCCAGCCACCTGCTCAGCGCAGGCTGCATGGGCACCATGATCCTGGGCATGATTGCGCGAGTATCCCTCGGCCATAGCGGTCGAGCCTTGCAGGTGGGGCGCAGGATCACTGTCGCATTTGCCCTGATCATCGTGGCCGCCACAATGCGGGTGGTGATTCCGCTGTTCTGGCCTGCTTATACCTTGCATGGCTGGAACCTCAGCGCGCTTGCCTGGATCGCTGCTTATGGCCTGTTTGTCTGGGTCTATACCCCGATCCTGACCCGCCCCAGGGCAGATGGCCGACCGGGTTGATGACTACTGAACATGTTCAGGGCGTTGCCACCGGATAGTGGATCAGGTTGTGGAAAATCGCCGGGGCTATGCCCAGATTGCGATAACCGTGGGGACGGTCAGCAGCAAAGCGCACCGCCTCCCCTTGCGCCAGTGAGCGCCACTCCCCTTCCACCAGCACCTCCATCATGCCGCTGATGACGATGACATGCTCGGTCACGCCCGGCTCATGGGGCTCGGATTCACGCTGATAACCCGGCAACAGGGTCAGCTCAAGCAACTCGAAGCCAAAGCGGTTTTCATAAGGGAAGAGCGGCGCCACTTGCATGCCCTCTCCCGCTGGCTGCTGGCGAATGGCATCGGCGGTGCGATAGAGCACCTCTGCCTGCGCAGCTGGTATGGGCTCGATGAAACTGGAAAATGAGACGCGAAAACCGGTCGCAATCTTCCACAGCGTCGCCACTGTCGGGCTGGACTCTCCCCGCTCAATCTGCCCCAGCATCGCCTTGCTGACACCCGTTTCGCGCGCGGCGGCATCCAGGCTCCAGCCTCGCTCGCTGCGCAGTCCCTTCAGCCGAGTGGCCAGATGCTGACTCATCTCTTGCATAACTGCCTCTTTATCACTCTTGCACGATGCGCCTTGTGCGCTATAGCGCACAAGGCTATAGTCAAAACCAGATTGTACGTAATAACGCACAATGCGTCACAACGCCAAGAGGAAGAGTCATGCCCTTCGCCCTCCCCCACCTGGTCGCAGGCTTTATCGCCGTGCTGGTCGGCTACACCAGCTCCGTTATCCTGATCATCCAGGCCGCCACGGCGGCTGGCGCTGATACAGCCCAAGTTGCCTCCTGGCTCTGGACGCTAGGGATAGGCATGGGAGTGAGCTGCATCGGCCTCTCTCTCTATTACCGCATACCCGTACTGACCGCCTGGTCCACTCCGGGCGCGGCCCTGCTGATCACCACGCTGGGTAACTTCACCTTGGCAGAAGCCATCGGTGCCTTTGTGATCTCGTCCCTACTGATCACCCTGTGTGGCATCAGCGGCTGGTTCGACCGTTTGATGAGGCATATCCCGGCTCCACTGGCCGCCGCCATGCTGGCTGGCGTGCTGCTCAGATTCGGGCTGAATCTGTTCAAGGTCGCCCCGCACGATCCCTTGCTGCTTGGCACCCTGCTGCTGACCTTCCTAGTGGGGCGTCATCTCTGGCCCCGCTATACCATGGTGCTGGCGTTGGGAGCGGGGATGCTGATCTGCAGCATGCGGGGGGAGTTGCAGCTGGCAACTCTGCACTGGCAACTCGCCAGCCCGGTCTGGACATGGCCAGCCTTCTCCCTTGATGCCCTGTTTGGCATCGCGCTGCCGTTGTTCATTGTCACCATGACATCGCAAAACATGCCGGGGGTAGCCATCTTGCGGGCCCATGGCTATCAACCAGCCACCTCCTCGCTGATCAGCTGGACCGGCCTGACCGGCCTGCTGCTCGCCCCTTTTGGCGGCTATGCCTTCAATCTGGCCGCCATCACCGCCGCCATCTGCATGGGCAAAGAGGTCGATCCGGATATCAAGCGCCGCTGGCCTGCTGCAGTCTGGGCGGGTGGCTTTTATCTTGTGACCGGCTGCTTTGGCGCAACCGTCGCCGCCCTGTTTAGCGCCTTCCCGGCTGCACTGATCACCTGCGTCGCCGGATTGGCCCTGCTAGGCACCATCGGCAGCAGCCTGCACTCGGCCCTGCAACAAGATGAGGCGCGGGAAGCTGCGTTGCTTACCTTCATCATTACCGCGTCCGGGATCAGCCTGCTCGGCATCGCGGCGGCCTGCTGGGGTCTGCTCGTCGGACTTGCCTTGCACTGGCTTCATTTATATCAACAAGAAAATCAATGAGACCTCAAACCGTGATGGCCTGCGCAAGATCCAGATAAATTAATTCACAGATGAAACTAATTGCCCTTTAGTGGTGTCAGGACACCACTCTTCCCGGACATGGTGCCCTGTCAGGTTCATGCAACGGAGAACAATAATGAAACATCAGGCTTTCATCATGTTGTTGGCGCTTTTGGGCGTCAGCACGGCACACGCGGCCGACATGGACAGGGAGCTGGCTCGCCAGCTCGCCCTTCAGCAGAAAAACCTGCTGCCCCTGCTGAGCAATCAGCAATACCAAAGCCCGCTTCCCAACCTGCTGCAAAAAGCCAACCCACGCCTTAAACGGCAGGCGACCGATGCCAACCAGGCGGCCATCAGCCGACAAGGGCTGGATGGCGAGGTCAAGCAACTGATGCAGTTGCGGCTGGCCAACACCGATCAGGCAGCCGCACTGCAACAGGGCGTCGAACCGCTGGTCGCCTATGTTCCGAGCGGGGATGAGAAGAGCTGGAGCGCCATTGAAGCGTTCGACAGCGCAGGCAATCCCGTCTATCTGGATGTGGACAAGGCACCGGCCCGGCCTGTTCTGGTGGTCGAAGCGGATCCCGTCAAAGCCAAGAACGCAGGCTTGAAGGTGATGCGCAAGGCGCTGGCCGATGCAGATCTGCAAAGTGCTCCGCGAGCGGCGGCCAGCACGGCGCCGCTCAAGACCAGCATCCTGAAAAAAATCAGATTGAAGGATGATCAGGAGCCCTGGCTGCTCGGCGCGGCCGAAGTGTATGCGGTGGTCGCAGGGGTCAATCCCAGCCAGGATGAGCCAGTGGTCGATATTGTCGATATGCCCTACCTCGACTATGACAACACCGACTACACCCCCAACCAGATCCTGGTTTACTGGGATCGCTATCGCTGGGGTGCCGTCGACATGGTGATGATGGAGCAGGATGACAACGTCAACTACAAGGAGCTGAGCGCCCTGCTGATTGAAGCCCTCAAACTCGGCTTTACTGCGGGTGGAGTGCCGGAAGCGCTGCCCTTCTTCGATCTCGGTGGTCGCATCGTCAAGGCGCTGCCCGACTCCTGGATGACCAACAACGACGACTATCTGGATACCTTCTACACACTGGAACAGGATCAGGTCTATCACCAGTATCCGGGGGCTGCCGGTAATGCGGTTATCAGTCTCGAGCCAAAAGAGATCAGCCCGACCAAACCTTGATCATCGGCCATAACGAAAAAGCCAATGAGCAACTCATTGGCTTTTTACGTTTGGAGCTGTGACCACTGGTCAGCCCTTGGGACGAACCCCCAGGGTATGGCAGATGGCATAAGTCAGCTCGGAGCGGTTCAGGGTATAGAAGTGGAAATCTTTCACCCCCTCCTGACTCAGCACGCGCACCTGATCGATGGCGATGCTCGCCCCCACCAGATTGCGGGTCATCTGATCGTTATCCAGCCCCTCGAAACGCTGATGCATCCAGCGCGGGATCTTCACGTTGGTGAAACCGGCAAACTTGGCCAACGTCTGGTAGTTGGAGACCGGCAAGATCCCCGGCACGATTTCGGCATCGATACCGATGGCGGCGCAACGATCCCGAAAGCGCAGATACGTCTCCACATCGAAGAAGAACTGGGTGATGGCGCGGTTGGCACCGGCATCAATCTTGCGCTTGAGGTTGAGCAGATCGGATTGCGCACTCTTGGCCTCCGGGTGCCCTTCCGGATAGGCGGCAACCGAGATATCGAAGTCAGCCTCCGACTTGAGCAGGGCAACCAAGTCGGTGGCATACATATCCGGCTTCTCCAACCCCTGCGGCAAATCACCGCGCAGAGCCACGATATGACGAATACCGCTGTTCCAGTAGTCGCGGGCGATAGTGCGCAGCTCGTCGCGGCTGGCATCGATACAGGTCAGGTGCGGCGCCGCAATCAGGCCAGTCCGCTCCTTGATGTCCTTGATCACCTTGTGGGTGCGATCACGGGTACCGGAGTTGGCGCCATAAGTAACGGAGACGAACTTGGGTTCCAGCACTTTCAGCCGTTCGATGGACTGCCAGAGGGTATTCTCCATCCCTTCACTGTTGGGCGGAAAAAACTCGAAACTGACCGATATATCGCCATTCAAATCTGCCAAGCTCTGGTTGAGCGCCTCAACCTGACGTGCACTGTGAAATCCCATCTGCTCTTCTCCCTGTCCTGCAATCCATTTACATACGTCAAAACGGATGTTTGGACGTCTAAACGTCTTTATATGTATGGTGAAACCGGGACAAAGTCAACAGAGATTTACCTGTCGCCCAATACTGTGAATATCATATTTACAAAATTAACGGTAAGTAACCGAAAAGTGCCCATCCCAAATTTGCGACAGTCGCGTTATGATGGGGCCAGATCGTCCTGGACGTTCTGAATCTGCGTGTGATTGTTTGGCCGGAGGTTTCTCCGGCCCCTTTTTCATCTATTCCTCACTCCTGCCGATAACAAATTGAGTCTTTGCAGGAGCACTATCATGGATACCCACCCCGGCTTTGCCACCGACTTGCTGTTCGATCGCTATCAGGGCGAAGTCGTTCGGCACGATCAGTTCTGGGCGGTTCGCACACCGGATGCTCCCGACTACTACTTCGGCAACTACCTGCTGCTCCCCACCCCGCCCAGCGACCGTGACAAAGGCTGGCTGGAAGCTGCTTTTGATCAGCTGATCGGCCAGGATCCCAGAGTGCGGCACCGCACCTTTCAGTGGCCACTGGCAGCAGGGCAAAACAGCCGGATCGCCGGTTTTGTCGCAACGGGATACCAATACATGGAGTGCGTGGTGCTGGCACTGGATGAGCAGAGCTGCCCGCTCCCCAACGACGACATGGACAAGGCTCAGGCACGCCCCTTCACCATTGCTGACTGGTCTGAGTGGCTCGACTTCGAACTCCATGAGCGGGATGAGGGGCACTCGGAACAGAGCTATCTTCCCTATCTGCAATCCCGACAGGCGCTCTATCAGGCCATGATTGCCGATGGGCTTGGGGAGTGGTGGGGGATCTGGCAAGAGGGGCAACTGGTCGCCAGCTGTGGCCTCTTCTTTTGCGGCATGCTGGGGCGCTTCCAGTTGGTACGCACTCACCAAGCGTGGCGCAACAAGGGGTTATGCCGCCAACTGCTCAGTCAAGTGGCCCGCGCAGGATTGTCCCGCGCCACACAGCTGATCATCGTGGCCGACGAGCACTATCATGCCCAACGAATTTATCGCTCTCTGGGATTCGCCCCGGTAGCCCGTATCGGCAGCCTCTGTCGCTGGCCCCACGACACACAATAACGCCGAACAAGGTGACAACCACTGATAAATAAAACGGGAGGCTGATGCCTCCCGCTGGTTATTAATGCTGATGACTTATTGCTGCGGCGCTTCCAGCTCATTGGAGAGCGCCTGCTCCACCGAAGGCGCCGGTAATGGCGCCGTCGCCGCTGAGGGAGTAACGACTGGAGCCACCGTGGCGGGAGCCGCACTGGTCGCAGGTGCTGCCGAGGCAGCAGCCGGCGCTGCAGCAGGGGCCGGGGTCACTGCATCACACTGACAATCCGCGCTCTTGGCCTTGCTGCCCTGATGAGGGGCGTACCAACCCTTCAAGCCACCTTCCAGTCGATCCGCGGCAGCCTTGGGCTCCATCTTGCCAAGCAGCACAGCCTGACTCACCTCGGCCAGTTCATCCCCCAGCTTGGGCGTACCACGGGAGAGGATCTGGGTCGCCACCCGAATGGTAGAGTCACACTGATCGCGCCACTCCATCATCTCTTTGGCCGCCGGATTGGTGACATCGAAGAAGTGGTTGGAGAGTGAGAAGAATCCCGGCAACGAGTTGGTATAGAGCTCGGCAAATTGCGGCGTGGCGAGCCACTGCAGGAAGGCCATCGCCCCCTCTTTGTTCTTGCTGGCCGGATTCAGCCCCATACCGATATCGGTGTGGTCGGTAAAGAAGCAGCCATCCACCTGTTTGGCCACCGGCGGACGCATGACGCCAAAATCGACCTTGCCGGTGAAGGGTGCAATCTCCCAGGATCCAGCCACGTAGAAGGCAGCCTTACCCGAGGTGAACAGCTCGTTGCTGGTCGCATAATCACGGCTCTCGCCCCCTTCACCGAGGTAGGAGCGCCAGCGCGCCAGCTCGTCGAACACCTTCACATATTGCGGGTTGTCCAGCCGCTCCTGCCCGCCGATCAGCGCCAACCGGCCATCCTCACCCTTCCAGTAGTTGGGGCCAATGTTCTGGAATCCCAGCTCGGAGGCGACCCAGCTCTCGGAGCCGCTCATCGCCAGCGGCACATAGCGGCCATCGGCTTTGACCTTATCCAGCACCGCAAAGAACTGGTCGCGGGTTTGCGGCAAGGTCAGCCCCAGCTCACTGAAGATCTGCTTGTTATAGAAGAAGCCATGGATCACCGAGGCCATCGGCACGCAGAAGGTCTGGGCACCGGAGTCAGTCTGCCAGGGTGACTGGGCAAAACTCGGGAAGTTCTCCATCCCCGCCATTTCGGTCAGCTCGGCCAGATGGCCCGCCTTGAACAGGGCGAGCGAGTCATCAAACGGACGACAGGTGATCAGGTCCCCCGCCTTGCCCCCTTTCAGACTCTCCCACAGGGTGGGCATGTAGTTGACGTTCTGCACCGGGTGAAAACTCACCTTGATTCCGGGATGCGCCGCTTCAAACGCCGGGATAATCTTCTGCTCCCACAGCGCCTTGTCATCGGTTCGCCAGCTTTCAATCACCAGCTCGCTGGCCATCAGCTGGCCACACAACAGGAGACTCAGGGCTCCAATCCACTTTTTAGACATAAGCCCTCCTAGACCTTGAAATGTGCGATCAATTGCTGCTGTTTGGCGACCAGCTCAGCCAGCACTTCGCTGCTGCTGGCGGATTCGCGCGCCTCCCGCTCGGTTTCGTATGCCACATCGGCAATACCGGCGATATGACGAGCGACCCCCTGACTGACGGAAATCTGCTCCTGAGCGGCATGGGCCACCTGATCGGCCATCGCCTTGATGGCCCCCATCCGCTCGGCAATGGATTGCAGCGCCACATCCATTTCGCGGGTCTGCTCGACACAGCTTTGCGTCTGCTCCTGGCTGCGCCCCATCACCTCGACCACCAGCTTGCTGGAGCTTTGCAGGTTCTCAATCATCCTCTGGATCTCTTCGGTCGAGGTCTGGGTACGATTGGCCAGCGCCCGCACTTCATCTGCGACCACCGCAAAGCCGCGCCCGGCATCGCCAGCACGAGCCGCTTCGATGGCGGCGTTCAATGCCAACAGGTTGGTCTGTTCGGCAATGCTGCGGATCACATCGAGGATGCTGCCGATATTGTTGCTGAACTCACCCAGCTTGTAGGTAATGCCGACCGCCTCTTCCATAGCGCCAGCCAACTGCTCGGTGATCTTGCGAGTGGTGGCCACTTTCTGGCGGCCACTGCGTGCCTCGTCATCGGCCAGATCCACCTCACGCTTGGTGCCATCGGTAGAGCGGGCCACCTCGGTGGCGCTCACTTCCAGCTCGGTAATGGCGGCAGCCACCTGATCGGTCTGGCTCTTCTGCTCCTGCACCCGGGACATGGCCCGCTCGCTGATCTCGGCGGCGCGGCTCGCCTCATCCACCAGATGGCGGGAACCCGCATTGATTTGAGAGAGCAGCTCGCCGGTCTTGCCAGCCAGCGTGTCGATGGAGCGGGAGAGGTTGCCAAACTCGCAACTGCTGCGGTAATTGATGCGGCGAGTCATGTCACCGGCCGCCATGTAATCCAACTCCCTGTTGATCATCTGCAACGGGCGCTGAATGCTGCGCGCCGTGGTATAGCCGATCACCAGCGCAGCAGCAGCTGACATCGCGGCGACGACCAGGATCCAGAAGCTGGCACTGCTGACGGCGGCATCGGCATTGATCCGGCTATCGCTGGCAATGGCCCCTGCAGACTTACCCATCTCGTCCAGCAAATTCAGGCTGTTGGCCAAGCTGGCATCCAGCTGCTGATTCTGCGTGGCCAGCGACAGCTCCAGTTGCTGGGCCTGACGCATGGTCGCCAGCAAACCCTGCGCGCCGAGCGCCAGCTCCTGCATCCGATCCAGATTGGAGACGAAACGCGCCTTCACATCATCCGGCACCAGCACCCTTTCCAGACGCTTGCGCGCCATCTCGATGTCCTTGCTGAGTACCTTTTCCAGCTCGTTCAGGTCGGTTTTGGCATCGGCCCGGCGGATATTCTTCAGATCGCGGGCAATGCCGGAGGTAATCAGTTCCGCCTTGTTGCGCATGGAACGTTTGCTGGCAGTCTGTTGCAGCAGCAAATCTGCTGCCCACTGGTAGGTATCCTCAAGGCGGATAAATTCCATCTCCAGCTTGTGGCGCTGATCCAGCGCTCTGACCCACTGCCGATGCTGGGCCAGCACCTGATCCGCCAAGCCATAGAATTGCGTGGTGGCACTCTCGACCTGCTGGAAGCGGGCGCGGGCATCTGCCACGCCGGTAAATTTCCCCATCTCCTGACTAAGCTGGGCGAAGCGGTTCTGCTGCTCCTTGAACTGATTGGCCAACTGCGGCAACTGGGCGGCATCTTCACTGGTGCGATAGACCAGCACCCAGCGGTTGCTATCCTGCAGAGCCCCCTTGAGACCTGCGACAGCCACCACTAGCGGGGTTGCCCGGTCAGATACGGCAGAGAGGCCGTCGTTTATACCCTTGATTTTAAAGGTACTGATCACGCCAAGCAGGATCAGCAACAGCAACATCAGCACAAATCCGGCGATGATCCGCTGCACAATAGATAAACCCATGGAGACATCCTCGCTCATTGGGGGAAGGTAGAGTGAACATAGTCACTATCGGCAGGGGTGGCGAATAAGTGAGAGAAAGCGATGGGTATTTAATTGATTTGTATCGGATTGCTCACAAGTTGGAAAATATAAGCCAAGCGAAAAAAGCCCGGCACAAGCCGGGCTGAAAGAGACGTACTTTGCTATCTTCCGCGATCCATTCAGAACCGCAGTCAGAATCGAATCATTAGAAGCGGTAACCCGCACCAACCATAAAGACCATTGGGTCAATCTTGGTTTTGATTCCATCTGCACCGTTTACATGCACATCAGTGTCGATATCCATGATCCAGGCAGAACCGTTTACAAACCAGCGGTCAGTGATCGCCATGTCGATACCAACTTGACCAGCAACACCCCAAGAATCATCCAGGCTCACATCGCTGTTGGTCAGAGGGCCACGACCTTTCTCGTCAAAGAAGTTGGTGTAGTTGACACCAATACCAACGTACGGACGAACCTTGCTCTGGGCATCGCCAAAGTAGTATTGAGCCATCAGGGTTGGCGGCAGGTGTTTGACCTTAGCCACTTCGGTATCGCCAATCTTCACTGAATGGGAGAATGGGGTCGCAGCCAGCAGCTCCACGCCGAAGTTATCTGTAGCCATATAGGTCAAAGTCAAACCCAGCTGGGCATTGTCATTGATTTCAAAGCTGTTACCACTGTCTTGTGGAGACACAACAGCCAAACCACCACGAACCAGAATATCGCCAGCCTGATGGGCCATGGCGAAAGGAGAGGTCACTGCAGCGGCAATCATCAGAGGAAGTAATTTTTTCATCACGTAATCCCTTTTTTTGTTTTCATTTGATGCTGTAAGCCTGCTGACTATATGCCCTTGTAAACGCAAAGTTATTGACTTGGAGCAAAGGTTGCACAGAAATAAATCGATTGCTGCCACATCTTTGCTGTCTGCTTCACTCTCGTCGAATCCCATATAGCATGCCGCAACCGTCATCCCGGAATGCCGGTTTTACCATTAGCCATTGCAAAAAGAAGTAGATAATCGACACCTTATTGGCAGGCGGAATGGCGATAAACACCAGTGGACTGTCATAAAAAACCTGTTTTGACACCATTTTTGACACCATGCCAGTGGCCAGGACGCTATCGATTGTCACGCGGCACAATGAGTCGTAGTCAAGATCAAAGCTTGTCTGATAGCGGTACGGCGAGGTTACCCCGGATTTGCGGAGTGCCGCAGCGTGAGCCCCTTCCCTTCGACCAGCAGTTCCGGGCTCTTGTCCATCACCTCCCTGACAGACAAGCTGGCGACATAACCGCACCACCGATTGCGCCCCCCTTGCTTGGCCTGGTAGAGCGCCATATCGGCCAATTTGAAGCTGTGGCTCCAGAATGAATCCGGGCACTCCGGGTGCAGGGGATAGCGACAATAGCCCAGTGACACTGTCAGCCATAATGGCTCCCCCTCCTTGCCAAAACGGTGTTGCGCGACACGCTGGCGCAGATATTCGACCCGCAGCGCCAGCTCTTGCTCGTCATCCACCTGCAGCAGCAATAAAAACTCCTCTCCCCCCAGTCGGATAATCGGCTCTGATTCACTCACCACCAGCTTGCGCAACAGTTCTGCCAGTTGCTTCAACACCAGATCCCCGATGTCATGACCAAATCGATCATTGATCCGTTTGAAATGATCGAGATCCAGCAGCAACAGCAAACAAGGCTTGGCTCCGTTAGCCTGCAACCAGCCATCCAGATAACGGCGATTGAAGCAATGGGTCAAGGGATCGGTGAACGCCGCCATCTCCATCTGACAGGATCGCTCCAGCAACGCATCGTGTTGCTGGCTTACCTTGCTGGCCATCTCCCTGAACTTGCCACTCAAGGTCGCCATTTCGGCACTGCTGTCGATAAACGGGATCAAATTGGCATCTGGCCGATCACCAAAGCGCTGCAACGCCGACACCAGCTGCTGCAACGGGGTAAGCACAATACTGTTGAGTCGGTACATGGCGATCATGATGCAGATAAAACTGATAAACAGCATGCCCACAAAGGTCCAGAGCGCCCCTTCCAGCACACTGCCCAATACTTTGCGCTCCTCCTCAATGACCAGCGTCAACACCGGCAGGTTATCGCTGTTGAGCAGCCGCACCTCTCCCCTCAGCCGATCCAGCCCCAGGTCAATCAGGCGATAGGTCATTTGCGATTTCAACGGTTTGAAGGAGGCAGTGACATCCAGATTGGTATGGGAGATCGCCAGTGGCAGCTCGGTTCGCTGCGATACCTGCTCGAGATAAGCGGTGTCGAGCCAACGCATCACCAGCAAAAAACCGTTGAACGGCGCAGAGCCGTCACTATTTCTGATCGGCTGCCACGAGTACATCAGCGGCCCCCACTGGGAAGCACGGATCCCGTGCAGATTGATGCCCCCTTGCGCCACCGAGCGCGCTCTTAACTGCTTTTTCAGTTCATCCAGGAAGTAGGGAAACTGATCCGGGTTGACTCCCGGTGCATCGGGCAGCAGGGTGCGCGTCCAGATCTCGTAGCCACTGAGATCCATGAAGCTCATCAGATTGAGGCTGAAGTCCCGCATCGGCATATCATTGAACAGATTGGATTCGACGAACGCCCTGCTTTTGTTGCCCATAAAGCGGTGGCTATCATCCCAGATGCCCCAATCCCGACTGAATGCATCCAGAGCAGCGACATCGGACTGCACCACCCGGCTAACTCGCAGCAGGTGATCCTTCATGCGCTGCTCTTCAATCCGGGTGGCCGCCGGGATCTGGGCCCATGCCAGCAGGAACAATAGCAGCAGGATAGCCCCCAGCCAGATGGGGAACATGGAGTAAGCCAACTGATGATCAATCGTGCGCGGAGCCTGAGCCATAACTCGATATATCCCTTACCATGACACCGTGATGCCAGCCTGCCCGCATCACACGAGCCGCGCCTCCATGTTACCGATTTTTATAAAAAAAAGGGGCCAAAGGCCCCTCGATTATAACGGCTTATCGCGTCAAGAGCGGCCGTAAAAAACGTGCTGTATGAGACTCTTTATTGCCGCAGATCTCCTCCGGCGTCCCCGTCACCAGAATGCGGCCGCCACCGGCCCCCCCCTCCGGCCCCAGATCGACGATCCAGTCGGCAGTTTTCACCACGTCCAGGTTGTGCTCGATGATGACGATGGTGTTGCCGCGATCCCGCAGTTGATGCAGCACCTTGAGCAGTTGCTGGATGTCGTGGAAGTGCAATCCGGTGGTCGGCTCGTCCAGAATATAGAGGGTCTGACCGGTGTCCCGCTTGGAGAGCTCCCGCGCCAGCTTGACCCGCTGCGCCTCGCCACCAGAGAGAGTGGTCGCTGACTGACCAAGGCGAATGTAAGAGAGGCCCACATCCATCAGGGTCTGCAACTTGCGCGCCACTGCCGGCACCGGATCGAAGAACTCGCGGGCATCCTCCACCGTCATGTCGAGGATCTCGTGGATGTTCTTGCCCTTGTATTTCACCTCCAGGGTCTCGCGGTTATAGCGCTTGCCCTTGCAGACATCACACGGCACGTAGACATCCGGCAGGAAGTGCATCTCCACCTTGATGACCCCATCCCCCTGACACGCCTCGCAGCGCCCCCCCTTGACGTTGAAGGAGAAACGGCCGGGCTTATAACCACGGGAGCGCGCCTCCTGAGTGCCGGAAAGCAGCTCGCGGATCGGGGTGAACAGGCCGGTATAGGTGGCCGGGTTGGAGCGCGGGGTACGGCCGATGGGGCTCTGATCGATATCCACCACCTTGTCCAGATGCTCCAGCCCCTCAACACTGCGATAGGGAGCAGGCGTGGACTCGGTCGCCTTGTTGAGTTCCCGGTGCGCAATACGGAACAGGGTGTCATTGATCAGGGTCGACTTGCCGGAGCCTGAAACGCCGGTAACGCAGGTCATCACCCCGAGCGGCAAATCCAGATTGACGTTGCGCAAGTTGTTGCCGCTCGCCCCTTTGAGCTTCAACCACTTGCCGGTCAGCGGGGTACGTTCATCAGGGATGGCGATCTGCTTGCGGCCAGAGAGATAGTCACCGGTCAGTGAAGCTGGGTTGTCGATGATCTGCTGCGGGGTGCCCTGCGCCACAATTTCGCCGCCGTGCACGCCCGCCCCCGGACCAATGTCGAGCACGTGGTCGGCGAGGCGAATGGCATCCTCGTCGTGCTCCACCACGATCACGGTATTGCCCAGATCGCGCAGGTGAGTGAGGGTCTTGAGCAGCCGCTCATTGTCGCGCTGGTGCAGGCCGATAGAGGGTTCATCGAGCACGTACATGACGCCCACCAGCCCGGCACCAATCTGACTGGCCAGTCGAATGCGCTGGGCTTCACCGCCAGAGAGGGTTTCGGCACTGCGTGACAGGCTCAGGTAGTTGAGACCCACGTTCACCAGGAAGCCCAGCCGCTCAATGATCTCTTTGAGGATCTTTTCGGCAATCTGACCGCGCTGACCGGTCAGGTTCAGCCCCTCGAAGAAGGCGAGTGCATCGCCGATGGACTGCTCGGCGATGGCGGGCAGGTTACGGTTATCCACAAACACGTGGCGCGCCTCTTGCCGCAGTCGGCTACCGCCGCAGCTGGTACAGGATTTGTTGGCGATGTACTTGGAGAGCTCTTCGCGCACCGAGTTGGACTCGGTCTCCCGATAGCGGCGCTCCATGTTGTGCAAGATCCCCTCAAACGGGTGCTTGCGCACCACCACGTCGCCGCGATCGTTCATGTAACGGAACTCGATCTCGGTGCGAGCAGAGCCCCGCAGGATCACCTCTTGGGTCTTTGGCGGCAGATCTTCCCACGGCGTCTCCAGATCGAACTTGTAGTGTTCGGAGAGATATTTCAGCATCTGGAAGTAGTAGAAGCTGCGCTTGTCCCAACCGCGGATAGCGCCGTTGGCCAGACTGATGGCAGGATCGCCGATCACCTTGGCCGGATCGAAATATTGCTGCACTCCCAGGCCGTCACAGGTAGGGCAGGCACCAGCCGGGTTGTTGAAGGAGAAGATCCGCGGTTCCAGCTCCGACATGGAGTAGCCACACTCGGGGCAGGCGAAGTTGGCGGAGAAGGTCATGGGGGCAACCCCCTCTTCTCCGTCCATGGGTACCACCAGCACGATGCCGCCGGAGAGGGTCAGTGCCGTCTCGAATGATTCAGCGAGCCGCAGCGCCAGGTCATCGCGCACCTTGAAGCGATCCACCACCACCTCGATGGTATGCTTCTTGTGTAGCTCCAGCGTAGGAGGGTCAGAGAGATCGCACACCTCGCCGTCGATGCGGGCACGGATATAACCCTGTGCCGCCAGATTTTCCAATAGCTTGCTGTGCTCCCCTTTACGATCCCGCACCACTGGGGCCAGCAGCATCAGCTTACTCCCCTCCGGCTGGGCCAGCACCTGATCCACCATCTGACTGATGGTCTGGGCGGCCAGTGGGATCTCGTGAGTCGGGCAGCGGGGTTCACCGACCCGGGCGAACAACAGCCGTAGATAGTCGTAAATCTCGGTAATGGTGCCGACAGTCGAGCGCGGGTTGTGGGAGGTAGACTTCTGCTCAATCGAGATGGCCGGTGAAAGCCCCTCGATATGATCGACGTCCGGCTTCTCCATCAAAGAGAGGAATTGGCGGGCATAGGCAGAGAGCGACTCCACATAGCGACGCTGCCCTTCGGCATAGAGGGTATCGAACGCCAGCGAGGATTTGCCGGAGCCGGAGAGACCGGTCACCACGATCAGCTTGTCGCGGGGCAGGGTCAGATTGATGTTCTTGAGGTTGTGGGTGCGAGCACCCCGGACCACGATTTTTTCCATCTTGTTGCACGCTCGATACAGAAACCTGAGCGAGCCAGTATGGCATAGCGACTACTGGATGAATAGACAGGCATTATCTATCGCTATCATCCTTTTTTGCGATTGAATCTGTGCCTTCCCAACCCATGCCAAAGAGACGTTCTGCTTCCGCCCCTCAACCGGCAACACCACACGGATGAGGGTGCGCAGGGACGCATCAGCTGTTACTATTGGGGGCTAAACGTGAGCCAGGTAATAAGTAAACATCAGCCTGATTGCTGCTACGGGTATAGAAAAACCATGCTGTTCAATACGATAGCGGCATGGTCATGAAAAAACGCGGTAACTCATTTGGTTGGCCTAGGCTTTGCCTGGCCGGAATATAAAGGTGGAAGAGAAATTATGGCCAGTCGAGGCATCAATAAAGTCATTCTGATCGGTAACCTCGGGCAAGACCCGGAAGTACGCTACATGCCGAGTGGTGGCGCGGTGACCAACATTACTCTGGCCACCTCCGAATCCTGGCGCGACAAGCAGACTGGTGAGCAGAAAGAGCGTACCGAATGGCACCGTGTGGTATTCATGGGCAAACTGGCCGAAGTAGCCGGTGAATACCTGAAGAAAGGCTCCCAAGTCTATGTAGAAGGCAAGCTGCAGACTCGTAAATGGCAAGATCAGGGTGGCCAGGAGCGCTACACCACTGAAGTGCTGGTGGACAGTTTCAGTGGTGTCATGCAGATGCTGGGTGGCCGCCCACAAGGTGGCGCCGGACAAGCTATGGGTGGTCAAAGCCAAGGCAACTGGGGCCAGCCACAGCAGAGCATGCCTGCCCAGCAGCCGATGAACCAGCAGCGCCCCGCTCCGGCTCCGCAGCAAAACATGCAGCAACCGCAAGGCGGTTATGGCCGCCCGGCCCAGCAGCCACAATCTGCGCCGCCGGTTTATAACGAGCCGCCGATGGATTTCGACGACGATATCCCCTTCTAAGAACAGAAATATTGAAAAGGCCCTGATAACTCAGGGTCTTTTTTTATGCATTCAAGGCTGAACCAGTCAGCCAGAAAGGAATATGACGTTTTATGGCGGCCTCGCTTACAGTGATGGATATTCTGCACAGGAGCGCGTTGTGAAAGGTGCAATCCAGCTGATCACCCCTTTATTGCTATTGCTGGCCAGCTTGCTGCCCGGCCAGTTACTGGCCAAGCCACTCAAGGTTGGGGTCAGCTTTGCCATTCCCCCCTATGTAATCAAAGACACTCACCGTGGCATCGAGCTGGATCTGCTGAAAGAGGCGTTCGCCGGTAGCGGCTATGAGCCCAGCTTTGAATTTCTACCGCTGGAGCGAACCTTCCGCCTGTTCGAGTCAGGAAAGCTGGATGCCATCATCAACGTCAAACCCGGCATGGTTGATCCCCACTTTCTGACCCGGCCCGTCATTACGTTCCATAACCGGATCTTCACCCTGCGCAGCACCCATATCAGTACCCTGGACGATCTGCATGCCAAGCGAGTCACCGCCTTTCAACGGGCAAGGATCATTCTGGGGGGCGCGTTCGCCACCATGGCCAACCAGAATCCCCACTATGAGGAAGTGGCCAAGCAGCAGGGGCAGGTGCATCAGTTGATGCGCGGCAGGGTCGATGCTGTGGTACTGGAGGAGCGGGTGTTCTACTACTATCTGGACCAGCTGATCGCCGCAGCCCAGACAGGCGAGCGCTATGAGCGCAATCAGGTCAGACAAGCGGACCTCTTCCCACCCACCGTCTATCACTTTGCCTTCCGTGCGGCCGATGTCCGCAACCTGTTTGATGAACGCCTTGAGGCAATGCGCCAGGATGGTCGCTATCGCCAGATTTTCGCGGCTTACGGCGCCACGCCGTGAGCCACAAACATAAAAGCCAGCCGGTAAGGGCTGGCTTTGTACTGGCTCCGAAGGAACAGCAGTAGTGGAGCGTTACTTCATTGCGCTGCCGTTTTTCAGATCTGCTTTCTGACGTTTGGCTTCGCGTTTCTCTTTCAGTGACAGCTGCGGTTTTTTCTTGGCATCTTTGCCGTTGTGATGTTCTTTGTTACTCATCATCAAACTCCAAAAATGTTATCCAGACAGTTGGAGCCACAAGGGATCCAGCATGCCATCCGAATCATCAACTTCAGTACGCTTGGTGTGATGGCAGGGGCCATCAACAGAACCAGCATACCCTCCACTCGAATCCGGATCCAGCCTCATTCTCACCAAAAAATAGCTACGAGCAATCCCTTGGAACATCAAGCCAAATGGACTCGATACGAAAAACCAAAAAAGAGTGATTTGCATTATTAAATGTTGTCACACTGATATTAAGGCCGAACTACCGAGATATTTTCACGGATAAATATAAATCCCTTTCATTATTTATTGCCATTCAATCGGCCACCATTTTAATAAGCATTCGCAATATCACCAGAAACATCAGGTTACAACACCGAATAGGTTATTTCCGGTCAGCCAGATATAATGCGCGCCGCACCGAAATATCCGTTTTTATTCAGGAAGCTGTGACATGAACAGAAAAACCAGAGCAGCCATGGTATCCGTCTGCTCCAATATCAGCCTGATCATCATGAAGGTAATGGCTGGTATCGCCAGTGGCTCGGTCAGTATCATCTCGGAAGCCATCCACTCCGCGATGGATCTGGTGGCGGCCTTGATCGCCCTGTTTGCAGTGAAAAAGTCCGACCTTCCTCCCGATGAGCGCCACCCTTATGGCCACGACAAAATTGAAAATGTCTCCGGTGTTATAGAGGCCCTGCTGATCTTGCTGGCCGCAGGGTGGATTATTTTCGAGGCAGTCGACAAACTGCTCCACCCTGCAGCCATCGAAAGTATCGGCTGGGGCGTGCTTGTCATGGTGATTTCAGCGGTAGTTAACAGTGGTGTATCTGCCTACCTATATAAGGTGGCGAAAGAAGAGGAGTCCGTCGCGCTGGCTGCAGATGCACTTCATCTGAAGGCCGATGTTCTCACCTCCGCCGGAGTGGCCATCGGTCTTGGCGGTATCTGGCTGGCCAGTCTGTTTGGTCACTCACTCGCCATCCTCGACCCACTGGTGGCAATTGCTGTCGCCATCTTTATTGTCAGGGAGGCGATCAGCATGCTCAATGAAGCCTTCCACCCCCTGCTCGACCATAGCATGAGCCACGAGGAGCTGGAGATGACCAGCCGCATCATCACTGAATGTTGCCCTGCCTCCAGCGGTTTTCACGATTTGCGCAGCCGCCGTGCTGGTCGTCGTCGCCATATTGATTTTCACCTCACCCTGCCAACCGAGATGACTATTGGTGAAGCTCACGATATATGTGACCGCATCGAACATGAGATCATAGAGCAACTACCTCACGCCATTGTGTTGATCCATGTCGAACCAGACGGGCAGATGGCGCTATCTCCACTGGCCATCACCTGACACACGGTAAACAAGCGGTAAAGTTGCCGCGAAATCTCTGGAACTGGGCTCTAACTGGTGTTTTTGCTGCTGGAATGCCGATTGCATAAGAAGTGATCGGCACAACTGTGTTAGGGTATCTAACCCCCCTGCCGCAGGAGCGCGCTGTGAAAAAGCTGGAAATGAAAGATCTGACCGAGGCTGAAAAAGCTGAAATAGCCTTGTTATTGCAGAAAGCGCAAGCCAATGCAGACCACCAGCTGACCAACGGAGAGCGGAACAAAATCCGTGAAGAGGGTCGCCTGAAAATTGTGGCAGATCGCGCCGAAGCAGCCAAAGCGGCCTCCAAGCTTGCTCGCGAGAAAGCAAAAGAGCGCGCCAAGAATCAGGTACTGCCAGAAACCTTTAGCTGGATAGATTCAGTCAGCAACAAGTTTCGCAGCAAACGCTAATTCCCTGCTTAGTGAAAATGCCCGCTCGCACTTGGTGCTGAGCGGGCATTTTCATTTATGGCCCCAAGCGCCCACGGCCCACACGCGTGCAGCATTTCAATCTGATCATGAGCGCCATCTTTACCGCCAAATCTGGCTACATTAGCGATACAAAAAAGCGCAACTGAGCTTCCTTAGAAGCTGTTTCCGTTAAAATGAAACATTCTATACACTTGAAATAAATAGCTTTTACCAAAAAATAGCCAACCTGACGTTCGTTACAAAAAATTAATATAGAGATAAGGTTTGCTTTAACAATGAGAGCGTGTTTTAATCTCTCTCGATGGTTCGGCAGTTCAGACCTGATTATGTTAGGCAGTCATTTTAGTAAAGCAGTGATTAGTGTAAGCGTTATCCTAGGATAATTCTTACAAAATAATTCTCCTTCTTTAGTGCTCCCCATACGTATTGCTGACGAAAAATCACCGATTGCTACATTTTGTAGCATTTCAAATACTATTTAAGGAAATTATTATGTCTAACAAAATGACTGGTACCGTTAAGTTCTTCAACGCTGAAAAAGGTTTTGGCTTCATCTCCCCGGCTGACGGCAGCAAAGACGTGTTCGTACACTTCTCCGCTATCCAGTCCACCAGCTTCAAAACCCTGGACGAAGGTCAGCGCGTTGAGTTCACCATCGAGCAAGGCCAGAAAGGCCCGGCTGCAGCCAACGTAGTTGGTCTGTAATTCAAGCTTGAGCACATTGCTTGTGGCTAATGCCATTCGCTAATCGCTCAGCAAGAATTTAAAAAACCCGCTTCAGGCGGGTTTTTTGTTGTTCCATTTTTCTCACCTATCCCCTTCCTCAGCAACGCTTCACACTGACTTCTCTCCCTTTTGGGTCTGCACTTGAACTCCGAATGGGCCCTTTATGCAAAATATTGATGAAAAAGTCAGGTTACCCACTGCATTTTCGGCGAATTCTTGCTATTTTGCGCGCCACAAAAGCAAACGATTTCCTTCACACTTTTAGGATAAGTTATGGCAAAGCAAGATATGGCCGCCAACGGAACCACCGGTGGCTTTTTGGATTCTTATTTTTCCATTTCTGCGCGCGGTAGTAGTGTGCGCCAGGAACTGTTGGCCGGTTTGACCACCTTCCTGGCCATGGTCTACAGCATCATAGTTGTACCGAACATGCTGGGTGCCGCCGGTTTTGAGCAGGGCCCGGTCTTTGTCGCCACCTGTTTGATCGCCGCCTTCGGTTCCCTGCTGATGGGGCTGTGGGCCAAGCTGCCAATGGCTATCGGTTGTGCCATCTCCCTCACCGCCTTTACCGCGTTCAGTCTGGTACTCGGTCAGGGACTGAGTATTCCGGTCGCCCTCGGCGCCATCTTCCTGATGGGTGTGCTGTTCACCCTGATCAGCATCACTGGCGTGCGCCAGTGGATCCTCGATAACCTCCCCTCCGGTATTGCCCACGGCACCGGCATCGGTATCGGGCTGTTCCTGCTGCTAATCGCCACCAACGGCGTTGGCATGGTGATCAAGAATGAAGGGGCCGGTCTGCCGGTCCAGCTGGGGGACGTCACCTCTTTCCCGGTGATCATGACGGTGCTGGGTCTGGCAGCAATCTTCGGTCTGGAACGTCGCAAGGTGCCGGGCGGTATCCTGATGGTGATCATCGCCATCTCCATCCTCGGCCTTATCTTCGATCCGAAAGTGACTTGGCAGGGCTTCTTCGCCATGCCGAGCCTGACTGGTGAGAAAGGTTCGCTGGTTGGCAGCATGGATCTGCTGGGCGCCCTCAATCCGGTGGTCATTCCGACCGTACTGGCACTGGTGATGACCGCCGTATTTGACGCTACCGGCACCATTCGTGCCGTAGCGGGTCAGGCGGGTCTTATCAACGAGCGTGGCCACATCATCAGCGGCGGCAAGGCCCTGACTGCCGACTCCGTCAGCAGCATGGTGGCGGGTGTAGTAGGTGGTGCCCCTGCGGCCGTCTACATCGAATCTGCCGCAGGCACTGCCGCCGGTGGCAAAACCGGTCTGACCGCTGCGCTGGTCGGCGTGCTGTTCCTGATGATGATTTTCCTGTCGCCACTGAGCTATCTGGTACCGGCCTACGCTACCGCACCGGCCCTGATGTACGTCGGCCTGCTGATGCTGGGCAACGTCACCAAGCTGGACTTCAGTGACTCGGTCGATGCGCTGGCCGGTATGCTGTGCGCCGTCTTCATCGTGCTCACCTGCAACATCGTCACCGGTATCATGCTGGGCTTCGTGGCGTTGGTCGTTGGCCGCATCTTCGCTGCCGAGTGGAAGAAACTCAACGTCGGTACCGTCATCATCGCCGTGGCACTGGTGGTCTTCTATGCTGGCGGCTGGGCCATCTAACATTCGCGGCTATCAACACGCGCCGGCACGTTAGTCGCTGTTATAAAAATGCCCCACCTTCCGGTGGGGCATTTTTCGTTTGAGGGAGTGATTTATCCACTTCCTCCATTACCTCGGTTAAACCCCCCGTAGCTTACCCCTCCATCAGCTCCTCTGCTGTCATGGGCCGCAATACCTTGCAGGGATTACCTACCGCCACCACATTGGCAGGAATATCTCTGGTCACTACGGAGCCCGCGCCAATCACGCTGTTGTCACCGATAGTGACGCCGGGACAGATGACAGTGCTGCCGCCGATCCAGACGTTGTGACCGATCCGCACCGGCTTGCCAAACTCCACCCCCTTGATGCGCGGCGCCACGGCAACCGGATGAGCGGCGGTGTAGATCTGCACCCCGGGCGCCAGCAGCACGTTGTCGCCGATATGTACCTCACAGACATCGAGGATGGTGCAGTTGAAGTTGGCGTAAAAATTCGCTCCGACATGGATATTTGCGCCGTAGTCGCAAAAAAATGGCGGGGTAATAAAGCAGCGTTCCGCACGGCTACCGAGCAAACGCGTGAGGCGCTCATCCCACCCAGGGGAACTGGTCGACTCCCGGTTCAATTCGCCCAACAATGCACGACACCGTTCACGGGCCGCCACCAACACGGGATCACCCGCATCATAGGGCTCCCCCGCCACCATCTTCTGCCACTCGGGCCCGCGCACTATTGCCGCCACCTTCGTCATCACCTCGCTCATCAACTACTCCATCAGCCAGATCAGGGATTCATAAGGGCGCAGCATACCCGATTGCGGCCGGGCCGGGCTATCGGGGTAGTTACCCAGCAGCAGGCGACCTTCAGCAGCTTGCAGCTCGGCAGGCAGCGCAAACTCCACCGGCTCGCCGTAGAAGTTGCTCACCACCAGCAGGGTCTGACCGTTGGCACTGCGGGTATAGGTCCAGACTTGCTCATGCCCCGCCAGCAGCTCCTGATAATCCCCCAAGGTGAAGATGGGGTACGCCTTGCGAAGACGGATCAAATCCCGATAGTGCCAGAACACCGAGTTCTGGTCGGCCAGCGCCGCCTCGGCGTTGATCTCGGGGTAGTTGGCAGCGGGCTTGAGCCAGGGCGTCCCGTTGGTGAAACCGGCGTTGGACGCGGCACTCCACTGCATCGGGGTACGGGAGTTGTCACGGGATTTGGCGCCGAGAATGGCGAGGATCTCGGCCTCACTCATCCCCTCCGCCTGCTTGATGGCGGAGATGTTGCGGCTCTCTACATCCTGATAGTCGTCGATGCTCTGATAACCGGGGTTGGTCATGCCGATCTCCTCCCCCTGATAGATGTAGGGGGTGCCCTGCAGGCCGTGCAATGTGCTGGCCAGCATCTTGGCGGCCACAACCCGATGTTCGCCCTCGTCGCCGAAGCGGGAGACGATGCGCGGCTGGTCGTGGTTGCACCAGAACAGCGCCGACCACCCCTTGCCATGCATGCCGCTCTGCCAGTGGTTGAAGATGCGCTTGAGCTCGAGGAAATCGAACGGCGCCTTGGTCCACTTGTCACCGTTGGGGTAATCCACCTTGAGGTGGTGGAAGTTGAACACCATGGAGAGCTCGGAGCCATCCAGCGCGCCGTAACGCTGGCAGTGCTCCAGCGAGGTAGAGGACATCTCCCCCACCGTCATGGCCCCCACCGGCGCGAACACATCGCGGCTCACATCCTGCAAAAACTCGTGGATGCGCGGCCCGTCGGTATAGAAGCGGCGGCCATCGCCAATCTCGTCGCTCGGGAACGCCTGATCCTTGGAGATGAGGTTGATGACGTCGAGACGGAAACCATCGATCCCCTTCTTCGCCCAGAAGTGGATGATGTTTTTGACTTCGGCGCGCACCGCCGGGTTTTCCCAGTTGAGATCCGCCTGCTCGCGGGCAAACAGGTGCAGGTAATACTGCTCGGTCGCAGCATCCAGCTCCCAGGCGCTGCCGCCAAACTTGGATTGCCAGTTGTTGGGCACACCGCCATCCACCGGATCCTGCCAGATGTAGTAGTCGCGGTAGGGGCTGTTCTTGTCCCCCAGCGCTGATTTGAACCAGGCGTGTTCGGTGGAGGTGTGGTTGACCACTATATCCATCACGATGCGGATGTCGCGCGCGTGGGCGGCAGCCAACAGCGCCTCGAAATCTTCCATGGTGCCGTAGGCGGGGTCGATGGCAAGGTAGTCGGCGATGTCGTAACCGTTGTCCACCTGCGGGGAGACGTAGACCGGGGTCAGCCAGAGGGCGTCAACGCCCAGAGTCTTGAGATAGTCGAGGCGGGCCATGATCCCCTTGAGATCACCGGTGCCACGGGCAGCGGAATCCTGAAAGCTCTTGGGGTAGATCTGGTAAATCACGGCACTCTGCCACCAGGGAGTTTGGCTCATGGGTCTTTCTCTTGTCTCGAATATGAAATGGAGAGGGCGACCCGTGGGTCGCCCTGATAATCAGTGTCAGGCGCTGGCTTGGGCCAACTTGCCAGCGGCTTGCTGGCGCTTGTAGACCAGCAGGGTCAGTACCAAAGGCACCACGATGGCGACCAGCATGGCAAGGGAGTAAACGGCCCAGTATTGCGGCTGGATGGAGAGGATGCCCGGCAGGCCGCCCACTCCGATGCCGTTGGCCATTACTCCGGCGAAGCCGCAGATAAGGGCCGCGAGACTGGAACCCACCATGGCGCATAGCATGGGGAACTTGTACTTGAGGTTGATACCGTACATGGCCGGTTCGGTCACCCCGAGGTAGGCGGAGATGGCGGCAGGCACCGAGATTTCCCGCTCGTTCTCCTTGCGGCTGATCAGAATGATGCCGACGACCGCAGAGGCTTGCGCGATGTTGGAGAGGGCGATGATCGGCCAGATTGGCGTGCCACCCATGCTCTGCATCAGCTGCAGATCCACCGCGTTGGTGGTGTGGTGGATGCCAGTGATGACCAGCGGCGCATAGAAGAAGCCGAACAGGGCGGCACCGATGGGAGCGAAGGAACCGGTCATGGCTGCCTTGGCGGCAAAGCCGACGCCCTCACCAATCCAGCGGCCGAACGGGCCGATAAAAGCGTGAGCCACGATCACCGCCAGCAGCAGCGAGACAAACGGCACAATCACCAGATAGAGATAGGCAGGAATGATCCGCTTGAGGTTGGTCTCCACCCAGGCTAGGAATACCCCCGCCAGCAGGGCCGGAATAACCTGCGCCTGATAACCCACCTTCTGGATCACGAACAGACCGAAATCCCACACCTCGGGAGTTTGCTGGCCGATGCCATAGGCGTTCATCAACTGCGGCGACACCAGCGTCACCCCCAGCACGATACCGAGGATCTCGGAGCCGCCCATCTTCTTCACCGCAGACCAGCAGACGCCGACTGGCAGGAAATGGAAGATCGCCTCGCCCAGCAGCCAGAGGAAGGCGTGCACCTGAGCCCAGAACTGGCTGATCTCGGTGAGGGTATGCGTGCCATCGTCGAACATCTTGATGTCGCCGATGACGTTGCGAAAGCCGAGGATCAGACCACCGGTGATGATGGCGGGCAACAGGGGGACGAAGATCTCCGCCAGATGGGAGATGCCCCGCTCCAGCGGATTCATATTATGACGGGCAGCCTGCTTGGCGGCCTCCTTGCTACCGCCGCTGACGCCGAGCTCTTCAGTCAGCGCCTTGTACCACTGCTCCACCTCGTTGCCGATCACCACCTGGAACTGACCGCCCTGGGTGAAGCTTCCCTTCACTGCCGGGATGGTTTCGATGGCCTTGCTGTCGGCCTTGGCCGGATCGTTCAGGACGAAGCGCAACCGGGTCAGGCAGTGACTGACGGTGGCGATGTTCTCCTTGCCGCCGATCTTGTCGATCAGGGTGGCAAGCTGTTGTGCGTTGATCTTGGACATGGGTCTTCCCTCTGTGACGCCATTGAATAGTGGTCTGCATCGCCCTTTTGAGCCAGTCTGTCGGCCGGAGCGTTTTTGGTATCGTTCCCATTTAGCATGCCGACAATTTGGCCAGATCGAAATGGGAACGTTCCCAATTCGTGGCCAGCATCACAAAAAGCGCATTTTTTGTTCAGTCAGAAGTGATGGGGCTCACAGGGTTCGGCAGGGTGCTATGGTCACCAGCGGCGGCTGCGCCTGCTCGATCTGACCGAGCAGCTGGCGGGCCGCCTGCTCCCCCGCCCCCTTGTAACCCAGATCGAGACTGAGGGCGTTGGGGAAGAGGAAGCTGAGCATGGGGTTGTTGCCAAGGCCGGTCACCAGCACCTCGCTACGTCCTTGTTCTTGCAGGTATTTTGCCGCACCGATGGCGAGGGTATCGCTGGCGCAGACCAGAGCCTGGGTGGTGGGGGTGAGCAGCTCGGCCGCCAGCCGGTAGCCGCTCTGCAGGCTGAGATCGCCGAGGGCGCTGCGCGGGCTCAACCCCTGCTCTGTGCAGTAAGCGAGATAGGCATCGAGTCGGCGCTGACCGGTGGTGAGATCCGAGGCATCCACCCCCAGATAAGCGATGTCGCGGGCGCCACGGCTTGCCAGCTGCGCCAGCATGGTGCGCACCGCACCGGCATCGTCGAAGCAGACCGAGGAAAAACCGGGGTATTCGCGCGCCATCAACACCAGCTTCTCTTTCAGCGGCGCCATGGCGGCATAGTCCAAGTCATTGAAGGCGAACAGGATAATGCCATCCACCCCACGCCGCTCCAGCACCGCCAGATGCTCCTGCACCTTGGCGGGTGAGAACTTGCTCTCCATCAGCACGGCGTCGTAGCCGCGCTGGTAGAGGGTCTCCAGCATGCCGCGCACGGCCTGATTTTCGGAGCTGGAGTCGAGGCGCGAGACGATGATCCCCACCACCTGCTGGCTCTGGCTACGCATGGCCCGCGCCGACTTGCTCGGCACAAAGCCGTGTTCGGCGATGATCTGCTCTACCCGCTCGCGGGTCTCCTGCTTCACCTTGGGATCCTGATTAAGCACCCGGGAGACGGTCGACTTGCCGACGCCACTCAGTCGGGCGATATCGAGGATGGTCAGTTTCTTGTCCATGAATTGGCTCACAGGAGGCTAGGCGGTGGAATTGCCCACATTGTTGTGATTAACCCCTGTGAATACAAGCCCATGGCGTTAGAATGCATTTTTGCCCCGCCACCAGGGCGCGTGGGTACAGCACAGGACGCTATCATGGATCTGCTGGCCAGTCTGCTCTTCTCCCTCTCCATCACAGGCCCCATCTGCGTGGTGCTGTTGCTCGGGATCTGGCTCAAGCGGCTGGGATTGCTGCCGGATCCTTTTATCGAGTCGGCCTCCCGGCTGGTGTTTCAGGTCACCCTGCCCGCCCTGCTCTTTCTCAGCATTCTCGGTACCAATTTCGCCACCATGCCGAGCCTCTGGTTTATCGGCTATGGCCTGCTCGCCACCGTTATCAGCTATCTACTGCTGGAGCTGCTGGCGGGGCGTTTTATCACGGCGCAGCGGCTGCGCGGCATCTTCGTGCAGGGCAGCTTTCGCGGCAACAGCGCCATCATAGGGCTCGCCTATGTGCAAAACGCCTACGGCCACGAGGGGCTGGGGGCGGCGGCCTTCTATGTTGGCGCGGTGACCGTGCTCTACAACATTCTCGCTGTCATTACCCTCACCCGCAGTCTGGGCGGCGCCACGGGGATTCGCCCCATCCTGCTCGGCATCATCAAGAATCCGCTGATCATCGCCATCGTGGCAGCGCTGCCATTCACCCTGCTCGGCATCAAGATGCCGCAACTGCTGCTCACCACCGGCAGCTACTTCGCCAACATGACGTTGCCGCTGGCGCTGCTCTGTACCGGTGCTTCCCTCAGTCTCGACGCCCTGCGCGGTGGGGCTGCGCTGGCTGGCTGGGCTGCGGTGATGCGCCTGTGCCTGATCCCGGCCGCCTTCACCATGGGGGCGGCCCTGCTCGGCTTTAGCCATCTGGAGCTCGGCATCCTGTTTCTGATCAGCGCCACCCCGACCGCCGCCGCCAGCTATGTGATGACCCGTGCCATGGGAGGCGACAGTGCATTGGCAGCCAATATCATTGCCGTCACGACTCTCGGCTCGCTGGTCACCACCAGCTTGGGGGCAACTCTGATGAACTATCTGGGGCTGATGTACTGACATCTTGACCTTGCCGGAAGCGACTGCGTGCAGGCACTCTCATCATCGCCACCACGACCCCGGACTCGCAGGTCACTGCAAGTCCGGGGGCGACCCTGATGCACTTCCCGGGGTTGATGTACTGACATCTTGACCTTGCCGGAGGCGGCAGCTTTAGGCTGGCGTTCATCAATAAAGGAGATACCCCATGACCATCGAACTCACCGTGTCCGGCATGTCCTGTGGTGGCTGCGCCGCCAGCCTGCAAAAAGCCCTGCTGGCCCAGAGCGCGGTCGCTGCGGCTACCGTCGATTTCGCCAGCAGCAAGGCCGTGATCGAAAGTGATCTGGGCAAAGCCGCGCTGATCGCCCTGATCGAAGCCCAGGGCTTTCAAGTAGGTTAATTTATCTCTATAGAGGTATAAAACAGGTTAAAAATCTGTACTCACCTGTCTTTTGGTGAGTTTTATCACAACAAACCGCTACAGAAAGCGCAAAATCGCTGCAATTTCCCCTATCAGAAGGATTTGCCGCATGACCTTACCGATCCGCAAGACCCTGCTCGCCGCCGTTGTTGGCCTGACCCTCTCCCCGATGGCGATGGCCCTGCCCAGCGTCCACATTCTGGCCACTGGCGGCACCATCGCCGGTGCGGGCCAGTCTGCTACCCAGTCCAACTACGAGGCGGGTAAGGTCGCCATCGAAACCCTGATTGCCGCCGTGCCCGAGATGAAAAACGTGGCCGATGTGCAGGGTGAGCAAGTGGTCAAGATCGGCTCCCAGGACATGAACGACGAGGTGTGGCTCAAGTTGGCCAAGCGGGTCAACGAGCTGCTGGCCAAGGATGACGTGGATGGCATCGTCATCACCCACGGCACCGACACCATGGAAGAGACCGCCTACTTCCTCAACCTGACCGTCAAGAGCGACAAGCCGGTGGTGCTGGTTGGTGCCATGCGCCCCTCTACTGCCATGAGTGCCGATGGCCCGCTGAATCTGTATAACGCCGTGGTCACCGCCTCCGACCCGAGCTCCAAGGGCCGTGGCGTGATGGTAGCGATGAACGACACAGTGCTGGATGCCCGGGACGTCACCAAAACCAATACCACCGGGGTGCAGACCTTCGCCTCCCCCAACTTTGGCCCGCTGGGTTACATCCACAACGGCAAGATCGACTATCAGCGCACCCCAGCCCGCCTGCACACCAGCAAGACCCCGTTCGACGTGAGCAAGCTCGACAAACTGCCGCAAGTGGGCATCGTCTACAACTATGCCAACGCCACCGATCTGCCGGCCAAGGCGATGGTCGATGCCAAGTTCGACGGCATCGTCAGTGCCGGCGTGGGTAACGGCAACCTCTACCACACCCTGTTCGATACCCTGACCCAAGCGAGCAAGGATGGTATCCGCGTGGTGCGCTCTGCCCGCGTACCGACCGGCGCCACCACTCTGGATGCCGAGATCGATGATGCCAAATACGGCTTTGTGGCCTCTGGCACCCTCAACCCGCAAAAATCCCGCATCTTGCTGATGCTCTCCCTGACCCAGAGCAAGGATCCTGCCCAGATCCAGCGCTGGTTCCAGCAGTTCTGATCAGCTCAGCCTGACAGGCCATACCAAGGGCGGGATTTCCCGCCCTTTTGCATCAGCCCACCCCATCCGGTTCATCTCTGCCAGCCATGCCAAGCCAACGTCATAAAATGAACGAACAGCAGCACCTGCTTTCACAAGCACATCTGCGCCAAATTCATTACACTGCCTGCGATCTTCTCTCTCTAAGAGGCACGACTGCAGTATGGAAATCTTGATCCTGTTGGGATTGATTTTGCTTAATGGCATTTTTGCCATGTCAGAAATCGCCATCGTCACCGCTCGCAAAGCGCGCCTTGGCAAGCTTGCCAGTGAAGGCAACCGTTCCGCCGCTATCGCCCTCAAGCTGGGCGAAGATCCAACCCATTTTCTCTCCGCTGTGCAGATCGGCATCACCAGTATCGGCCTGCTCAACGGTATCTATGGCGAGTCCCTGCTGGCCCAGCCCTTCTCTCTCTGGCTCCAGGAGTGGGGACTCCCGGCTAAAAGTAGCGGCCTGCTCGCTACCGTTATCGTCATTGTGGTTGTCACCTACCTCTCCATCGTGGTGGGTGAGTTGGTGCCCAAACGGCTGGGACAACTGAATGCCGAGCGCATCGCCTGTCTGGTGGCTCGCCCCATGCATTGGCTCGCCACCCTGACCCGCCCCTTTGTCTGGCTGCTGTCAGCTTCAACCAATGCCGGCCTGCGGCTGTTGCGGGTCAACCAGAATGGCAATAGCAACGTCACCGAGGAGGAGATCCACGCCATGCTGGTGGAAGGGTCGGAAGCCGGGGTGATCGAGGACCACGAGCACACCATGCTGCGCAACGTGTTTCGGCTTGACGAACGCAGCCTCTCCTCACTGATGGTGCCACGCAGCGATATCCACTATCTGGATCTGGCCCAGCCACTGGCGGTCAACCTGCAACGACTGGTGGAATACCGCCACAACTTCTTCCCGGTCTGCAATGGCAGCCTGTCGGAACTGGTGGGGATCATCAACGTGAACACCCTGCTGCTGGCCTATATCAAGGGGGAGCCTATCGATCTGGCAGCCCTGACCGAGGAGGGTAGCCTGCTGCCCGAGACTCTGGACGGCCTGGAGCTGCTCAACCATTTTCGTTCCCATGCCGAGCACATGGTGCTGGTGGTTGATGAATATGGCGAGCTGCAAGGTCTGGTCACTCAGCAGGATCTGCTGGAGGCACTGGCGGGGGATTTCCAGCAGGAGGATGGCTCTGATAACTGGGCATTCCAGCGTGCCGATGGCAGCTGGCTGCTCGACGGCCTGATCCCGCTGCCGGAATTGAAGGACTGTCTGGAGCTGGTTCGGCTGCCAGAAGAAGAAAAACATCACTATCACACCCTTGGAGGGCTTATCATGCTGCTCCTTGGTCGTGTTCCAAAAACCGGAGATCTGGTGACACTGGAACAGTGGCAACTGGAGATAGTTGACATGGATGGTCTGCGCATCGACAAGGTGCTCGCCATGCCCTTGACCGATCAACCCAGCTAACCTGCGGAGTTTGCAAGATGGAGCAGTTTTACCAACTGGCTCACGCCTTTATGAATCATGATCTGAACACCCTTTCCGATCCCAAGATGGCCTTCATGATCTGTGGTGTGATTTTGACGTTTCTGGTATTGGAAAACGGATTCATCCCTACCGCCTTTCTACCCGGTGACAGCCTGCTGATCCTCACCGGCGTGCTGATTTATCAAGACGTATTGCCCCTCGGGGTGATCCCGCTGTTGATCATTGCCACCTTTGTCGGCACCTGGCTTGGCTATATGCAAGGGCGCTTCCTCGGCCACACCCAGCTCTACCACCGGCTGATGTCCCATGTGGAAGAGCGACACCAGCAGAAGGTCTACCACCTGCTGGACAAATACGGGATCATCACCCTGATCACCGCTCGCTATATCGCCTTCGTGCGCACCGCCTACCCCTACATAGTCGGCGCCACCGAGCTGCCGCAGGGGCGCTTTCTCATCGTCAACCTGATCAGCTCCATCATGTGGATCTGCCCGCTGGTCGGTTTCGGTTATTACCTGAGCCATACCAAGCTGGCGGCGGAATACCAATCCCAGTTCCTCAACATCATCATCTATCTGCCGGTGGTGCTGCTGGTGGGTGGCATGGTGGCGCTGGTCTGGCGCTGGATCAGCAAACGCAGGGCGGTACAGCCACGAGATTGATCTGTTACCCAAACCTAAAAGCCCTCACTTGAGGGCTTTTTTGATCGCGCTTTTGCGCAAACAGCATAAATAGTCTCGAAAGGCCCTTGTAAAGCAGGGGCAAAAATGAGTGAATCTAGCGCCTTTTTTGGATGGGAATGGAGTCGGTTGTATGCGGTATCGGATTCGCGCAGTAGCGCTGGTTGTCGGCTTGATGGGAATGCTGGGATTGCCTGGGGTCAACGCCGCCCCCAACCCTGCCAAGCTGGACGTTCGCTCCAGCAGCGCGCTGGTTCTTGATGTCAACACAGGCAAGACCCTCTATCAAAAAAATGCCACCAAGGTGCGCCCCATTGCCTCCCTCACCAAGCTGATGACAGCATTGGTGGTGCTGGATGCCAAACAGAATCTCGGTCAAACCCTGACGGTTGACAAGAACGATCTGGATCGGGTCAAACACACCCATTCACGCGTCCGCATGGGCACCAAGGTAACCCGCCGCGATGCGCTGCATCTGGCGCTGATGTCCTCAGAGAACCGGATGGCCTCCGCTTTGGCGCGTCACTATCCGGGTGGCCGCAGTGCCTTTGTCCGGGCGATGAACAACAAGGCAAGAGCGCTCGGGATGCGCAATACCCACTTCTACGACTCCACCGGCCTCTCGACCCGTAACGTCTCTACCGCCCAGGATCTGGGCAAGCTGGCAGCAGCGGCCTATCGCCAACCGCTGATCCGCCAATTCACCCAGGATGAGAACCGGGAAATGCGGTTCAGCTCACCGGCCTATAGCCTGATGTTCAACAACACCAACCCGCTGGTGAAAAACCCGGATTGGGATGTGCGCCTCTCCAAAACCGGTTTTACCGATGAGGCGGGCCGCTGTCTGGTGATGCGCGCCAAGCCCGACCGCCAGGAGCTTGCCATCGTGCTGCTCAACTCGGTGGGCAAACGCACCCCGATCGGCGATGCCAATCGTATTCGCAAGTGGCTGAAAAGCTGAGTTGACCTTCTCACCTCAAAAGGATGCTGCGGCATCCTTTTTTATTACCCGTAAAACACCACAGCTGGCGATACAAGGGGTTGGCTGTTACGCCCTGAGCGATGGCATGGCACGCTATCCCCCGTTGCAGCAACAGACATACAGCGCGCAGGCAGAGGCGGTAATAGAGACAGGGTATAACCCCGATCAGAAGAGCGGCACCCAATAACGGGACGCGAAGCAGAGGAGATGGCAAGCGCAGATCGACAGGACGGTGAACGACCCGTCACCACGGAAGCAGATCCGCAGCGCAGAGGTGAATTTCGCCCATAAAAAAACAGCCACGACCTGAGTCGAGGCTGTCTATATGGTGCGCCCGGGAGGATTCGAACCTCCGACCACCTGGTTCGTAGCCAGGTACTCTATCCAGCTGAGCTACGGGCGCTCATAAACTTTTAGTACTGCTTTCAAATATGGTGCGCCCGGGAGGATTCGAACCTCCGACCACCTGGTTCGTAGCCAGGTACTCTATCCAGCTGAGCTACGGGCGCTCACAAACTTTTTAGTAGTGCTTTCAAAAATGGTGCGCCCGGGAGGATTCGAACCTCCGACCACCTGGTTCGTAGCCAGGTACTCTATCCAGCTGAGCTACGGGCGCTCACAAACTTTTTGATACTGCTTTCAAATATGGTGCGCCCGGGAGGATTCGAACCTCCGACCACCTGGTTCGTAGCCAGGTACTCTATCCAGCTGAGCTACGGGCGCTCTGTTTTAAAACGATAAAAAAAGCTTACTTATCAGTAAGCCTTTTTCAAAGTGCCGACTTGCTGATGGTCAACACATGACTCTTGCTTGAGTCTAAATATGGTGCGCCCGGGAGGATTCGAACCTCCGACCACCTGGTTCGTAGCCAGGTACTCTATCCAGCTGAGCTACGGGCGCAAATGGCGGAGAAGGGGGGATTCGAACCCCCGATGCGGGTATAAGCCGCATACTCCCTTAGCAGGGGAGCGCCTTCAGCCTCTCGGCCACCTCTCCGTTTGCGGGGCTGATAATACTTCACAGGGATTTTTAGTCAAACACTTTTTTGGAGAAAAAAGTGCGTTCGCTCAGCATTTGGCCAAAGCGTGGAATATTCAAGCAATATCACTACTTAGGGCGCCGTTTTGCCCGTTGCAGGGCAATGTCAGCTATCAGAAAAACAAAAGGCGACACATGAGGTGTCGCCTTGTCACAGTCATCAACCGCCACTTAGAAGTTGGGTTGTGCCGGCACTTTTTCAGCCTGGATACGCTGGTAGATCTCTTCACGGTGCACAGAGACCTCTTTCGGTGCGTTGACACCGATACGGACCTGGTTACCTTTAACGCCCAGTACGGTGACAGTCACTTCATCACCAATCATCAGGGTTTCCCCAACACGACGAGTCAAAATAAGCATTCGCTTGCTCCTGTATCTTGTTTTGTTTTTATATCGATATGCGACATTATCTTACAAAGATACCGATATGGTAAATGGTTGAAACTAAATCAATCAGAGATTGTTAGCCCAAGGGCTGCTCCTGGGGTGCCTGATCCAACCCGAAAGCCGCGTGCAGGGCCCGCACTGCCAGCTCCAGGTACTTCTCGTCAATTACCACAGAGATCTTGATTTCAGAGGTCGAGATCAACTGCATGTTGATCCCCTCCTCGCCCAATACCTTGAACATGGTGCGGGCAACCCCGGGGTGGTTCCACATGCCGACACCGACAATGGAGACTTTGGCTATCTCGCCATTCCCCTGCACACAGGAGGCGCCCAGCGCAGTGGCGGTCTCCTCCAGCAGTGCCCGGGCGCGGCGATAGTCATCACGATTCACCGTAAAGGTGAAGTCGGCAGTGCCATCTCCCAGGGTGTTCTGCACAATCATGTCGACATCAATGTTGGCGTCGCTGATCGGATTGAGGATCTGCGCGGCAACAGTGGGACGGTCAGGCACGCCCAGAATGGTCAGGCTGGCCTCGTTGCGGTTAAAAGCGATCCCGGATACCAGGGGAGCTTCCATCCTTTCACCTCCATATGTGATTAAGGTTCCCTCTCCAGCGATAAAGCTCGACAGCACCCGCAGCGGGACGCGGTACTTGCCCGCAAACTCCACCGAGCGGATCTGCAGCACCTTGGCCCCCAGGCTGGCCATCTCCAGCATCTCCTCGAAGGTGATGGTGTCGAGACGCCGGGCCTTGGGCTCAATGCGCGGATCCGTGGTGTACACCCCATCCACATCGGTAAATATCTGGCACTCATCGGCCTTGATGGCCGCCGCCACGGCAACCGCCGTGGTGTCGGAGCCACCGCGGCCCAAGGTGGTGATGGCGTTATGCTCGTCACGACCCTGGAAACCGGCGATCACCACCACCTTGCCCGCCCCCAGCTCAGTCTGAACCCGTTCGGTGTCAATGTGGGTGATACGCGCCTTGCCATAAGCAGAATCGGTATGAATACGCACCTGATCACCGGTCATTGAGACCGCCGGGCAACCGCGCTGATTCAAGGCGATCGCCAGCAGCGCTATGGTGACCTGCTCACCGGTGGAGACCAGCACATCCATCTCGCGCCGGTTGGCATCAGGGTCCAGCTGCTGGGCCATGCCCAGCAGCCGGTTGGTTTCGCCCGACATGGCGGAGACCACCACCACCACGTCGTGTCCTTGGGCGCGGGTCTGTTGAACCCGCTCCGCTACCGCCGCGATCCGCTCAAGAGTGCCGACCGACGTGCCGCCGTACTTCTGTACATAGAGTGCCACAGATCACCTCACCCGCTTACAGGCGCTCTTCCAGCCAGGAGTGAACAGATTGCAGCGCCGCAGGCACAGCTTCCGGCAGAGTACCACCCGCCTGAGCCATGTCCGGACGGCCACCGCCCTTGCCACCCACCTGCTGGGCAACCAGATTGACCAGCTCGCCAGCCTTGACCTTGCCGGTCAAATCGCTGGTGACACCGGCGATCAGGTTGACCTTGTCATCACCGCTGGTTGCCAGCAACACGACACCGGACTTCATGCGGTTTTTCAGCTCGTCCAGCATGCCACGCAGGGATTTGGGGTCAGCCCCTTCCAGCGCGGCAATCAGTACTTTCTGACCGTTGATCTCGATCACTTGGCTCAGCAGGTCACTACCGGCCTGAGCCGCCAGTTTGGCCTTGAGCTGCTCCAGCTCGCGCTCCATCATCTTGGATTTATCCAACATCTGGCGCACCTTGCTGCCGATGGAGAACTGATCGCCTTTGACCAGCGCGGCAGCCTCTTCAAACTGCTCGGCAAGCTGATGCATGAAGTCGATGGCGCCCTTACCAGTCACGGCTTCGATACGGCGGATGCCTGCGGCGATACCACTCTCGGCGATGATTTTGAAGAAGCCGATGTCACCAGTGCGCTTGGCGTGAGTACCACCACACAGCTCGGTGGAGTAGTCGCCCATGCGCACCACACGCACGTCATCTTCGTATTTCTCACCAAACAGCGCCATGGCACCGGCAGCTTTGGCCGCATCCAGATCCATCACCTGAGTGTCGATCTCATGGTTGGCACGGATCTGGGCGTTGACCAGCTCTTCGATACGACGAATGGTCGCCATGGTCAGCCCTTCGAAGTGAGAGAAGTCAAAGCGCATACGCTCGGCCCCCACCAGAGAACCTTTCTGGGTCACGTGATCCCCCAGCGACTGACGCAGGGCGGCGTGCAACAGGTGCGTCACCGAGTGGTTCAACGCCACGTCCTGACGACGAGCATCATCAACCACAGCTTCAACCTCGGCGCCCTTCTCCAGGGTGCCCAGCTCCATGTAACCCTTATGGATGATCGCCTTACCCGCCTTCAGGGTATCGGTCACGGCAAAGATGCCGTCGTCCACTTTCAGGGTACCGCTGTCACCTACCTGACCACCGGATTCGGCGTAGAAGGGGGTCTGCTCCAGCACGATGACGGCTTCGTCACCGGCAATCAGACCACTCACCTCTTCGGTGCCCTGGTAAATACCAAGCACACGAGTACGCTCGCTCAGGCTCTGGTAACCGGTAAACGGGGTTTCGAAGTCGAGCTTGAGCATCTCGTTGTAGTTCACGCCGAAGCTGGAGGCCTCTTTGGCACGAGCACGCTGCTTCTGCATCTCAACGGTGAAGCCCTCTTCGTCGATGCTGATGTCGCGCTCGCGCACCACGTCAGCAGTCAGGTCAGCCGGGAAGCCGTAGGTGTCATACAGCTTGAACACCACCTCGCCCGGCACAACTTTGGCATCGCCCAGGTTGGCCAGCACATCTTCCAGCAGCAGCAGACCGCGATCCAGCGTGCGGACAAACTGCTCTTCCTCGATACGCAGTACGCGCTCGACCAGCGGCAGCTGGGCGATCAACTCACCCGCCACATCCTTCATCTGCACCGCCAGTTCGGCAGCCAGTTTGAAGAAGAAGACCTCGGTAGCGCCCAGCTTGCGACCATGACGCACGGCGCGACGGATAATGCGACGCAACACATAGCCACGACCTTCGTTGGACGGCATCACGCCATCTGCGATCAGGAAGGCACAAGAACGAATGTGGTCGGCGATGACGCGCAGAGACTGGTTGCTGAGATCGGTGGTACCAACGATCTCGGCCGCTTTCTTGATCAGCGCCTGGAAGATGTCGATTTCGTAGTTGGAGTGCACCCCCTGCATGATGGCGGAGATACGCTCCAGACCCATGCCGGTATCCACGGACGGACGGGGCAGCGGCTCCATGGTGCCGTCAGCCTGACGGTTGAACTGCATGAACACCACGTTCCAGATCTCGATGAAACGGTCGCCATCCTCTTCCGGCGAGCCAGGACGGCCACCCCAGATGTGATCGCCGTGGTCATAGAAGATCTCGGTGCAAGGACCACACGGGCCGGTATCACCCATGGCCCAGAAGTTGTCGGAGGCGTAAGGGGCACCCTTGTTGTCACCGATGCGCACGATGCGATCGGCCGGCACGCCAACCTCTTTTTCCCAAATATCGAACGCTTCATCGTCAGTCGCGTAGACGGTCACCAGCAGGCGCTCTTTCGGCAGCTGCAGCACTTCGGTCAGGAAACCCCAAGCAAACTTGATGGCGTCATGCTTGAAGTAATCACCGAAGCTGAAGTTGCCCAGCATTTCGAAGAAGGTGTGGTGACGGGCGGTATAGCCGACGTTTTCCAGGTCATTGTGTTTACCACCGGCACGGACACAACGCTGGGACGTGGTGGCGCGGTTGTAGGCACGCTTCTCGGCGCCAAGGAACACATCCTTGAACTGGTTCATACCCGCGTTGGTAAACAACAGAGTCGGGTCGTTATGCGGTACCAGCGAGCTGGAGGAGACAACCTGGTGTTCCTGAGAACGGAAATACTCGAGAAACGCCGCGCGTATCTCTGACGTGGACATATACATGGAAAACCCTGCTTGATTCGAATACGGACTTTTAATCGCATTAATGTAAGTTTTCTGCGGGGCAAAGTAAAACGTACCAGCCTGTCACGGGCGAAAAAGCGCGCATAAATAGGTACAGAAAGAAAAGGGAGGCAAACAGCGGCTTTTTGAGCCAGAGATCAAGCCAAAAGCAGAGGAAAATAGGCGGGTGGCACGGCAGAACCGGCCTTTCGTCACACCCAGCACCCAAACCACTGAATGGGCAGGGAAAATCCTATAAAGGTGAAATAAGGGGTATCACCGAGGGGGGCCAGGAAGAGGAAAGATCGCTGCCGGCACGCAGGAATAACCACACGCGGCATGGACTGCGGATCTCCATCAGCACGAGCCGAAACAGCAACACCATCCCGTGCTCAATATGTCTAACAATAAGGCGGGCACAACATCGCCTCACGACCTTGCATCACGCGACAAGACACTAGCCCCGACTACTCTGCAGCCGCCTCTTGCAGGGCGGAGATCGCATAGCGCGCCTGGTCCTGATTAAAGCCGCGACCCAGCAGGTACTTGAGCCACTTCATCCGCAACTTGAAATCCCCCAGATCGGCGGCTCGTGCTCGCCGCTCGAGCAGGGCCAACGCCAGCTCGAACCAGTCCAGCTCCGGCTGATCGAATGCGGCATCGATCTGGGCATCATCCAGCCCCTTGCGCCGCAGATCGAAGCGGATCTTGATGGGGCCATGCCCCTTGGCCGCACCGGCCCGCACCGCCATGCCGCCGTAACGCTCGTCGTTGACCCAGTTGTAACCGCGGCAGTAGTCTACCACCGCCGCAATCACCTCTTCCTTGAAGCCCTGCTGGCGCAGCCGGTTAGCCAGCTCAGACTCGGCGCTCTCGCGGCGGGCCAGACTGCGCATGGCAAAAGCACGGGCGGCGGCAAACAGCTCTTCAAAGGAGAGTTCAACGGGTTCAGGGGAGTGAGCAGAGGAAGATTCATCGACCATAAATGACAAGGCCGGGGGTTAGCCCGGCCTTCCTGTTACTCGAACTCTTGTTCGCTTTCATCTTCAAGCTCTTCGTCAGCCACCACCGATTTTTCGGCGGGAACCGCACCGGATAGCAGCAGCTCACGCAAGCGCACCTCGATCTCGGCGGCCATCGTCTTGTTCTCGGCAAACAGCTTCATCACGTTGGCCTTGCCCTGACCAATCTTCTCACCGTTGTAGCTGTACCAGGCACCGGCTTTGTCGATCAGCTTGTGCTTGACCCCCAGATCCACCAGCTCGCCCTCTTTGGAGATACCGACACCGTAGAAAATCTGGAATTCAGCCTGCTTGAAGGGCGGGGCTACCTTGTTCTTGACCACTTTGACGCGGGTCTCGTTACCGACCACTTCGTCGCCTTCTTTAATGGCACCGATACGACGGATATCCAGACGCACAGAGGCGTAGAACTTGAGCGCGTTACCACCGGTAGTGGTCTCCGGGCTACCGAACATGACGCCGATCTTCATCCGGATCTGGTTGATGAAGATACACAGGCAGTTGGCGTTCTTGATGTTGGCGGTCAGCTTGCGCAGCGCCTGAGACATCAGACGGGCTTGCAGGCCGACGTGAGAGTCACCCATCTCCCCTTCGATTTCCGCTTTCGGGGTCAGGGCTGCCACGGAGTCGACGATGATGACGTCAACGGCGTTGGAGCGAACCAGCATGTCGCAGATCTCCAGCGCCTGTTCACCGGTATCCGGCTGGGAGATCAGCAGGTCGTCAACGTTGACGCCCAGCTTGGCAGCATAGATAGGGTCGAGGGCGTGTTCCGCATCAATAAAGGCACAGACCTTGCCTTTCTTCTGGGCTTCCGCAATCACCTGCAGGGTGAGGGTGGTTTTACCGGAAGATTCCGGGCCGTAGATCTCGACGATACGACCGCACGGCAGACCGCCGATGCCCAGCGCCACGTCCAGCGAGAGAGAACCGGTAGAGATGGCTTCGATATCCATGGTCTTGCTGTCGCCCAGACGCATGATGGAACCTTTGCCGAACTGCTTTTCAATCTGACCCAGCGCAGCCGCCAGTGCCTTCTGTTTGTTCTGATCCATGCCAATCTCCGCTGGAAATCGTGAGTAAGAAGTGAAGTTGGGCTAAGTATACTGTCTATTCATACAGTATCAAGCCCAATTTATCTGAGCAGGGCCAACAAACCCGACAAGGCCTGCCTCACCGCTTGCTGGCGCACCAGTCGGCGATCCCCGTCGAAACGGGCGAGCAGGGAGTGGTGACGGCCATTGCGGTCGGCCCAAGCGAACCAGACAGTGCCGACCGGTTTGTCCTCGGTGGCGCCACCGGGCCCAGCGATGCCGCTGATGGCCACACTGATGGCTGCCGACGAGTGGGCCAGCGCGCCGCGGGCCATCTCCAGCACCACGGCTTCGCTCACCGCGCCATGCTGTGCAAGACTCTCGCCACTCACCCCCAGCATCTGCTGCTTGGCTTCGTTGGTGTAGGTGACAAAACCGCGATCGAACCAGCCGGAGCTGCCCGCGATGTCGGTGATGGCGCTGGCCACCCCGCCGCCGGTACAGGATTCGGCGGTCGCCGCCAGCCAGCCACGCTGAGCGAGGTCACGTCCCAGCTCGATGGCAAGGTGCTCTATCTCTGCATCCAGTTTCATCACGACTCCTGCTGATCCGCTAAAGAGGCACATTATGCGATCCTGCCGCCGCAGCCCGCAACCGCCACAAGGCAGATGGCCGCCTCCTCGTCACGGAATCTGATGTGTCGCAGTGAGGCCAATTAGTGAAAACTGGCCGCCACACCCGACCTCCCCCGTCGCGGCGCTTATGTGTAGAATGGCGCCATCAAGCTCAAGGCTCATCACCGCAGACACTGGCCCGCAGAGGCCCCTTCTGGAACAGAACATGACCGCACAACACCAAGCCAGCGGCGCCACAGGCTCCGCTCCCGGCGCCAATCTGAGCGCCCACACGCCCATGATGCAGCAGTACCTTGGCCTCAAGGCCGAGAACCCGGAGATCCTGCTGTTCTACCGGATGGGCGACTTCTACGAGCTGTTCTATGACGATGCCCGCAAGGCCTCCCAGCTGCTCGATATCTCCCTGACCAAGCGCGGCCAGTCGGCGGGCAGTCCGATCCCGATGGCGGGGGTGCCCTATCACTCCATCGAGGGCTATCTGGCCAAGCTGGTGCAGCTCGGCGAATCCGCCGCCATCTGCGAGCAGGTGGGGGATCCCGCCACCAGCAAGGGGCCGGTGGAACGCAAGGTGATCCGCATCATCACCCCGGGCACCGTCTCCGATGAAGCGCTGCTCAGCGAGCGACAGGACAACCTGATCGCCGCCGTCTACCACGATGGCCGCCGCTTCGGCTATGGCACCATGGACATCGGCTCCGGCCGCTTCTTCATCAACCAGTTCGACAAGGAAGAGACGTTACTGGCGGAGCTGCAACGCACCAATCCGGCCGAGCTGCTCTATCCCGAATCGTTCGAGTTCCTGCACCACGTCGAGGGTCGCCGCGGCCTGCGTCGCCGCCCCGAGTGGGAGTTTGAGCTGGGCACCGCCCGCAAACTGCTCTGCCAGCAGTTCGGTACTCAGGATCTGGTGGGCTTTGGGGTCGACAAGAGCGAGACCGCCCTGTGCGCCGCCGGTTGCCTGATGCAATACGTCAAAGACACCCAGCGCACAGCCCTGCCCCACATCCGCAGCGTGCGCCTCGAGCAGCCGGATCACGCTGTCATCATGGACGCCGCCACCCGCCGCAATCTGGAGCTGACCCAGAATCTGGCGGGAGGCTACGAAAATACCCTGGCCGAGGTGCTGGACCGCACCGCCACCCCCATGGGCAGCCGCCTGCTCAAGCGCTGGATCCACCAGCCGATCCGCGATCGGGTGATCCTCAAAGGTCGCCAGAGCACCATCAAGGAGCTGATCGAGCAGAACCTCTACGACGAGCTGGGCGGTCTGCTGCGCCAAGTCGGCGATGTGGAACGGGTACTGGCTCGTCTGGCCCTGCGCTCGGCCCGTCCGCGCGACCTGACCCGGCTGCGTCAGGCGTTTGCCCAGTTGCCCGAGTTGCAGCGCCTGTTGGCGGACAACCAGCACGAAGCGGTGCAGCAACTGGCCGAGCGCGCCAGCACCTTCCCCGAGCTGCTCGACCTGCTGGAGCGCGCAGTGATGGAGGTACCGCCAGTGCTGATCCGCGATGGCGGCGTGATCCGTGACGGCTTCAATCAGGAGCTGGACGAGCTGCGGGATCTGGCCGACGGGGCCACCGCCAGCCTCGCCCGTATCGAGGAGCGGGAGAAGCTGCTGACTGGCATCAATACCCTCAAGGTGGGCTACAACCGGGTACACGGCTTCTACATCGAAGTGAGTCGCGCCAACAGCCATCTGGTGCCCGCCCACTACATCCGCCGCCAGACGCTTAAAAACAACGAACGCTACATCATCGACGAGCTGAAAAAGTACGAGGATAAGGTACTCACCGCCCAGTCCCAGGCGCTGGCGCTGGAGAAGCGGCTCTACGAAGAGCTGCTCGACGGTCTGTTGCCTCACCTCGGCGATCTGCAGGAGTCTGCCGCCGCACTGGCGGAGCTGGACGTGCTGGCCAACCTAGCGGAGCGGGCCGAGAGCCTCGACTACCGTTGCCCGACCCTGATCGATGAGGAGCAGATCCTGATCGAGGCGGGCCGCCATCCGGTCGTTGAACAGGTGATGAGCGATCCCTTTATCGCCAACCCGATCAACCTGCAGCGCAGCCGCCGGATGCTAATCATCACCGGCCCCAACATGGGGGGTAAATCCACCTACATGCGCCAGACCGCGCTGATCGTGCTGCTGGCTCATATCGGTGCCTTCGTGCCCGCCGACAGCGCCCGCATCGGCCCCATCGACCGCATCTTCACCCGCATCGGGGCGTCGGACGATCTCGCCTCCGGTCGCTCTACCTTTATGGTGGAGATGACCGAGACCGCCAACATCCTCAACAACGCCACCGCCCGCAGCCTGGTGTTGATGGACGAGATTGGCCGCGGCACCAGCACCTACGACGGCCTCTCGCTGGCGTGGGCCTGCGCCGAGCAGCTGGCGAGCAAGATTGGCGCCTACACCCTGTTCGCCACCCACTACTTCGAGCTGACCCGTCTGCCGGAGTTGATGGAGGGGCTGGCCAACGTCCATCTGGATGCGGTGGAGCACGGCGACACCATCGCCTTTATGCACGCGGTACAGGAGGGGGCGGCCAGCCGCTCCTACGGTCTGCAGGTCGCGGCGCTGGCGGGGGTACCGAAATCGGTGATCCAGCAGGCCCGCCACAAGCTGCACGAGCTGGAAAGCGCCACCCCGGCCGTTGCCGGTGAAAGCCGCCCGGCTCCGGTGAGCCTCGCCCCGCAGCCCCATCCGGTGGTGGAAGAGCTGGCAGCGGTGCACCCGGACGAGCTGACCCCCCGTCAGGCGCTCGATCTGCTCTATCGCCTCAAGCAGATGCTGTAAGCGCCTACCGCGCAAGCATGCAAAAGGGGAACCGCGAGGTTCCCCTTTCTTTGCCTACTCGCTCAGGGCGTCGCCTTGCCGAATTGCTGACGAATGGGGTCATACTGGTAGGGGGTAAGGTCAACGCCGAGGGGGGTTAATAGTGGATTTTCCAGCTCAAACAGCTGACGGGCTGGCAAGTTGGCCCGCTCAAGGCCGGATCTGAAATAACTCGCCCAGAGCTTTTGCAAAGATCCATCAAGCCAGGCTAATTGCAGCCCCTTGGTAATACGGATAACCCCCTGCTTGTTATCTTTGTTGGTGTAGAAAAAATGGGGAAAGGGGTAATGGATCAGCACCTGCTTGTCGACCTGCAGCCCCAGCTCCGGGCGCTGCTCCAGCTCGGTATACAGCTCGTTGGCACCACGACAAAACAGGTCTATCCGCCCGCGCGACACTAACTTGAACAACCGCTCATAACTGTCTACCTCCTGCACCTGCATACCCGCATGCCGCAAAATAAACACATCCTGCCAGCCACGTCCCTGTCCATGCTGCAATGCTTGTAACTGCTCCAATCGGGTGATATTGGCGACCTCACGCTCCCGCTGGGGGCTGACAAAACAGATACGATAACCCAGGATGCCAAGCTCGGCAGGGAAAGGCACATAATCAAGGAATAGCATTTCATCAGGGGTGCGCTGGCTATCGGCCGAGAAGAAGTTGGGATAAGTGCCCAGCCGGACCTCAAGACGAAGTCGAACCCGGTTCATCTGCGGGGCAGGCCGCAACTGGTAGTCACCATGGCTATCGAGGGTTTTCTCCAGCGCCAGCTGCAGCACATCACGGTAGTAGAGTGCCCGTGTATCCTGATCACTTTCAGGGCTGGGATGAGTAAAAATAGCGGCAGCCTGCAGGGCTGGCATTGGTAACAAAACGCCACCCAACAAGCAAAATAGCAAGCGCCAGCAAGGAGTCATAAACAGTATCCCTACAACCTGATGGTTTGAGTGTAGTGCGCCATCCGCTATCGGGGATTACCAGAACACCCGCCCCAGCAGGGGGGCAAGCAGCACGGTCACCATACCAGCGATCATCATCACCATGCTGGAAACCACCCCCTCCTCGTTACCCATCTGATAGGCCTTGGCGGTGCCAGCGCCGTGGGCCGAGGCACCAAAACCCGCCCCTTTGCCAAGACGACTGCGAATGGCCAGCACGGTGAGCACGCTCTCCCCCACTGCCATGCCGATCACCCCGGTCAGCACCACAAACAGCGCAGTGAGATCGCTCTGACCGCCGATGGCGCGGGTCGCCTCCACCGCAAAGGGGGTAGTGATGGATCGCATCGCCAGACTGCGTTGCAGCATGTCGGAGAGATCCAGCCAGCGCGCCAGCAGCACTGTGCTACCCACCGCCATGATGACCGAGGCGACCACCCCCACCGACAGCGACAGCCAGTGACGACGTACCAGCTGGCGGTTCTCGTAGACCGGCACCGCAAAGGCCACGGTGGCCGGGCCCAACAGCCAGAGCAACCAGTGAGACTCGGCCATGTAATCCTGATAAGGGATGTGGAACAGCAGCACCACGGCTACCAGCAGGGTCGGCGCCAGCAGCAGGGGCATCAGCGGCAGGATGCGCTTCTTGCCATAGAGCCACTTGCTGGCGTAGTAGAAGATCAGGGTCAGGGCGAAACAGAGCAGCCCGAGCAAGGTATCAGACATGACGGCGACTCCGGCGGGCCAGTTTCAGTTCAAGGCGATAGACCCTGTCCACCACCAGCGCCGTGGTGCCCAGCACCAGCGTGGTACTCACCAGCAGCACCACCATGATGCGCCACCCCTCCTGCAACAGCAGATCCTGATAGTTGACCACCGCCACCACGGCAGGGACGAAGAACAGCAGCATCTCCGCCAGCAGCCAGCGGGCCCCGGCACGGAACCACTCGACCTTGACCACCCCGAGCAGGATGCAGGCCAGCAGTAACAGCATGCCGGTGAGGTTGGCCGGGAGTGGCAGATGAAGGGTGCGCACCGCGGTATCGGCCAGCAGCCAGATGGCTGCCAGCAACACAATCTGGAAGGGAGTCTGTAACCAGCGCAAACAGAGGGTTTTCATGATCATCGTCTTTCTGTGAACCGGTTCACAGTATAGAGATGCGCTAAACCTTCAAATAATGAATTAAAATTATCAAATTCATGCCAAAAATGCATGCATCTATCAACCAGAGCAGAGAGAGTCCATGGATATTCGCGCCCTGCGCTATTTTGTCGAACTGGTGCGAGAGCAGAGCTTCACCCGAGCCTCTGAAAAACTGTTTGTCACCCAGCCCACCATCAGCAAGATGATCCGCAATATCGAGGAGGAGCTGGGCCTGCCCCTGCTCAACCGGGAGGGGCGCCGCTTCACCCTGACCGACAGCGGCCAGGTACTGTTCAACCGCGCCCAGACCATTCTGGCGGAGATGCAGCAGCTGGAGGCCGAACTGGCGGATCTGCAGAGCCTGCAACACGGTCGCCTCACCCTCGGCATTCCCCCCATGGTGGGCCACGTCTATGCGGATCTGATCCGCGCCTACCGCACCCTCTATCCCAAGGTAGAGCTGACCCTGGTGGAGTACGGCGGTCGCCGCATCGAGCAGGCGGTGCTGGAGGGAGAGCTGGATCTGGCCATCACCATGCTGCCGACCAAAGAGGGGGGCGCCCTCAGCGCGCTGGAGCTGGATCAATACCCGATCCGGGTAGTACTGCCGGATCAGCCCCGCTGGCGCGGCGATACGCCGCTGCGGCTGGAATCCCTGCAGGAGGAGCCCTTCTTGCTCTATACCCAGGCCTTCACCCTGAGCGAGCGACTGGAGCAGGCATGTCAGAACGCGGGCTTTGTGCCGCAAGTGGCGGCGCGTAGCAGCCAGTGGGATTTTCTCACCGCCATGGTGCGCAGCGGCATGGGGATCGCCTTTTTACCAGAGCCGGTCTGCAATCGGCTGACCCCGGACGGGCTGGTGGTGCGGCCGCTGGAGCCTGAACTGAGCTGGCAACTCGGGGTGATCTGGCCGAGCGAGCGCTATCTGTCACGCACCGCCGAAGCCTGGCTGGCTCTCTGCCGCCAGCGGCAGCAGCCGCACTGACCGCCTAATGATGAACCTTGTGGCGGCCCCAAAAACAGTGGCTACTCTTCGCCGATAGGGGCGGCGATCCACTTCATCAGGGTCAACATATCTTGCGGCGCCACCCCGACCGAGAGGCCACGCTTGCCACCGCTCACCAAAATCTCGTCAAACTGCAGGGCCGACTCGTCCAGCACGGTGGGCAACAGCTTCTTCTGGGCCAGCGGGCTGATGCCCCCCACCTTGTAGCAGGTCAGCTTTTCCGCTTCCGCCGGTTTCATCATCTCCACCTTCTTGAGGCCGGTCGCCTTGGCCAGTTGCTTCAGGCTGCACATGCCGGATGAGGGAACGATGGCCACCACCGCCTGCTTGTCGTGATGGGCGACCAGGGTCTTGAACACCTGCGCCTCCGGCAACCCGAGCTGGGTCGCGGCATGCTTGCCGAAATCGTCGTGGGCTTCGCACTCGTAGGGATAGAGCTTGTGGGGGATCTTGAGCTTCTTCAGCAGGTTGATAGCTGGAGTCATGATGGATGCCTTGAATCGAATCGCATAAAAACAAGGCCAAACAGTCTGCGCTTCAAGAGTGAGGGATGCAAGCCGGAGGGTCACGCAGCGCTCGTCATCCGTAGGGTGCAATGAACGAAGTGAATTGCACCGCTTGCCATATCAACCCCAAGAGGACTCCATGCAAAACACATTTTCGAGTGGTGCAATGCGCTGCGCTTATTGCACCCTACGTCACTGAGCCTTGGAGTGCGGTATAACGGAGTCCAATATCGGGGGTAACGATACTTATCAGGATGACCCAGAGGTATTGGCCGGCGTTGAGCGAAACGCCCTCCACCACCGCCCCCTTCATCAACGACAAGCTCATCATTGGCAAGTGCTGCACCCACAATCCGCAAGGCAAACGGTGCGACCAGTAAATTTGACAATAAAATCAATGACATGCCACAAAAAACCAATTGACAATCATTCTTATTTAACCAATTATTAATATCCAAACGAACCACTGCGGGGAATGATATGAAACTCAGCTTTGTCACAGCGCTGTTGCTGTGCAGTATTTCAAGTGCTAATGCTAATACCTGCTCTTTCACCAACTGCAACACAGTAAAACTGAGCGAAAATTACTATCTTGATGCGAATGGAAAGTATTGTATAAGCAATGAAAACAGGGAATTTACGATTGTAAATCTTGCCACCACCTACATAGAGCTGGAAGATTCCGCTCACAATTTAAATATTGTCTACCCCGGTGAGTATCTCTCTACCACCACGAGATTAATGATCACCAACTCAAAGGAAGCCGTGGCAAGTGTCGAGCACGATAATCTTGTTGTCATAAGAGATGTCAGCCCCAATAAACGTTCAAAGAGAGCGGCACCAGCATTGGTATGGGCAGGCGGCGGGGCCGTTATGGGGGTGATGGGCGTCATTGCCAACAATCCTGATGCAAGCATGAGAGAGATTGCTGCAGGTGCATTTGGTGGTGCCGTTACCGGCAGGTTGAGCCCCATCATGGGAAGTGGTGTCGCAGGCATGATGGCTTCTGGCAGTATTGGCATGTCAGCAAGCGGTGCCTGCGCCTCATGTCACTAGTGATCGAAATGCTCACGTTGATGGCTGCGGTTGCAGCACCCTTTATATTAATTAATAGAATTCTTTATCGAATAGTACTGCTGCTAATCTCGCTCAGTGCAATATCAATTAATTATTTCCCTAATAACCCCTCAGTCTGGATACACCTTGCCTTTATTCTGTTTACTATTGTTCTCAAGGCTAAATATCGTTCTACTATATTACCTTGTGATGATGTAATAGTGAGCTGTTATATAATTTTCTATTTGCATCCATTAGTCTGGAAGCTAATCTAAGACTCTCTATTGAAATGTAATATACAAGATGAACTTACCATAAAAAAGAGCGCATATTATGCGTTCTTCCCTTTTAGGTCTGTTGGCAAGGATTCATCAACCGGTGTTGCGCATGCCTGCCGCAATACCGGCGATGGTGACCATCAGCGCAGATTTACCAAGAACCAAACATCCAGCCCACAGCAAAGCCCAGAAACAGCACACCGCTGGCACCATTGTAAAAACGGCGAATGCGCGTATCCAGCAAGTAACGGCTCGCCTTATGTCCCGCTACCGCGTATCCCCAGTAAACACAAAAGTGGACTATGACGGTGGTCATCGCCATCAAACCCCACTGGGGCAAAACTGCATGATCCGGATCGACAAACTGGGGCAGCAGCGCCACCACGAACATCAGCGCCTTGGGATTAGGGACTGTCGTCATAAGATCGAGGCCCACAAGTATGTGCAGCGGATCTGCACCGCTGCCACAAACGAGCCAGTGTTTTTGGCGTATCTTGTCGCAATTCCTCGCC
>NZ_NKWE01000049.1:0-23145 GCF_006243315.1 Aeromonas sobria | reverse complement strand
GGTGTTGAAAGGCTGGGGTATCCATGATGGTAGACCTCAAGGTGATGGCCTACTTCAAGCTTAGCCTTTCAACACATAATTGGGACAGAGCCATTATAAAGAATTCGGGGCGCAGGTCGCCCCTTTTGTTGCTTTGGCAAGGCTTGGCGCTCAGCAACGCCCCCCAGCGGATTAACGAAACACGTAGGGTGCAATAAGCGCAGCGCATTGCACCATTTGCTGAGCGGCTTTTGGGCAAGATATAAGGCGCAAAATTAGCGGTGCAATTTCATTGCACCCTACGGCACTATGATAAAACCATCACCAAATTGATGTGCAAATAACCTATCACCTTCATTCAAAATGGGAGCACCAGGAAAAACTCGAATACCTAGTTGAATAATGGAATGCATTAGCTCACGCAACCCCAATATCGCTCTAGTTTGACTATCATAACCAGACTCATATAGATTTGAAAAACCTTCAATATCAATATTAATCCCCCATCGCCTATCCATCATCTAAAACCTCTTAACATTTAAGCTTTAACTGTACAGGTAAAAATGCGAGCTTACACCACACCTTTTTTTATATCCCACGAAATTGACTTATTAGCTGCTCTTTAAAAACCATTCATTATATTTTTTCATAACAACAAAGAATACATTTCGAGAATCTACACCATCAATTTCATAGTAGAGCTGGTCAAGCGAGTCAGTACACGAGCTGCCCACATGAAAGCCTCTAGAAGTAGTTAGCTCAAATGGTAGACGGACAGATATATGTTTACTTTTATTACACAACGACTTGACCAACTTAAACTCGGTTAACTGGCCTATTTCTTGGCAGAAAGCCTCCCCATCAGACAGCTCTTTACCTGCTTTGGATTTCTCAAAAACCTCTCTGGCACCGTTTTCCGCGATCCACTCTCTTAAGTGATTAAGAGAAAATACGATAAATAGAAAAAGCCTGCTATTGGGTTTTATGTTGTACTCTGTCAGCGCACTTTGAATTTCTTCAAAAAGACTTCTTGGACTTTCTAGCTCGAACATGATGCAAACCTCATTGTCGCTAACAGTGAATTAGATGGAATATGGTACTAATCCGATAGCAGAACATTCCATATAACTCCGGCTGACTTAATTGCCGAATAACCTCCAGCCTGCTGCTATTTACCTGTGGTATTTCTCTGGCTTGACACATTGATGGCTCAAACAGTTGTCAAGTGGCAATATTAACGCGCACGCTAGGCAAGAAAAAGAGTGAGGTGACAGTTTCCTGAGCAAGATCAACAAATTAATCAACAAGTACAAATACCGACCGCATATCAGAGGTAACTGGTAGTGGAGGTTGTGGAGGTTGTGGAAAAGAAAAGACGCCCTAAGGCGTCTTTCTTATTGCTGGTTGTTAGAGCCAACCGGTTAGAGGCTATCCCCCTCCCCACCTTGCCCCGCAACCCAATCAGATCGGGGTAATGGAGGTGATATGGGCATCCCCGTCCAGCGATTTGAAGATCTGCACCACGGCTTCGCCATGGATTGGTTTGGCAAGTGGCACAGTGCTCTTGCACTTGAAGCGGTAGTTGATGCCAGCCACCACCTGGGTGGAAACTTCAAAGGGTACGTACTGTACCCCGACAAACCCTTTCAGCGCCAGGTCAAATACCGCCTGATCCTCGGCGGTCAGCTTGTGATATGCGGTCCATCCACCCACCAACACTGCTTGTTCTGACATATCAAACTCTCCCTGCTCTATGGTCCCGACTCGTTTGGCTGTTCGGGCTGCGCCCCGTTGATTCAAGTGGTTTCCGGTCTCCACCGGGGGTCATCACAGCCGGTTGGCACGATGACGATGGGCCCGTTTGTGCAGCTATCTGCACGTGGATCAGCCCTCCCCCTTGCCACGAGCCGCTGTTGATAGCGGGCCCAATTGGCATTAGAGAGCCTAGTGCGGGATGGCAAAAATGCCCCTGTCACATCTGACAGGAGCAAGGTGGCGAAAAAGCTGCTCGAAGGGCAGAAGGGCGCGAGCCGCTTATTCCCATTCGATAGTTGTAGGCGGCTTGCCGGAGACGCCGTACACCACGCGGGAGATACCGTTGATCTCGTTGATGATGCAATTCGACACGTGTCCCAGGAAGTCGTACGGCAGGTGAGCCCAGTGGGCGGTCATAAAGTCGATGGTCTCAACGGCGCGCAGGGCAATGACCCAGTCATATTTGCGACCGTCGCCCATGACGCCAACGGAGCGCACCGGCAGGAACACCGCAACCGCTTGGCTGATCGGGTGGTAGAGGTCGGCCTTGCGCAGCGCTTCGATAAAGAGCGCAGCAGATCGCAGGACTCCTTATTCACCTCGCCAACGACACGTACCCCCTCCCCGCTTTTTATCCCATCACGCGGGTTCACGCTGCTGGTGATCAACGGATAAAAAAATCCCCGCCGGTTGGCGGGGATGTTTATTGGGTCGTCCTTCACTCCGTGAACGGGAGAGACAATTTAGCTGGCCTTGCGCAGGATCTGCTCAAGGTAGTCGGCGAAGCGGTGACCGTGATGCTCCAGCAGTTTCGGGAACATGGAGATGGAGGTCATGCCCGGGAAGGTGTTGATCTCGTTGAGCAGGATCTCGCCCTCGTCGGTCAGGAAGAAGTCGATGCGCGAGAGGTGGGTCAGTTTCAGCTGACGGAATGCCTTGAGGGCATACTCGTGGATCGCATCGGCTTGCGCCTGGGTCAGCCCTTGTGCCGTGAGGCTGGTTTCGGTGTGGCTGGCGCTGCTGTACTTCTCTTCATAGCTGTAGAACTTGTCCTGCGGGACACAGATCTCGCCCGGATAGGTGGCGATCAGCTCGTCACCATACTGATAGGCCGCCACTTCGAGCTCGCGCGGCTTGACCGCTTTTTCGATCAGCACCTGTTCGGAGTAACCGAAGGCATCGGCAATGCCCTTCACCAGGTCGGCTTCGTTGCTGGCGGAGTAGCAGCCAACGGAAGAGCCCTGAGAGGCGGCCTTGATAAAGACCTTGCCCCACTTGGCCAGCGCGGCTTTGGCATCAGCAAGGGCCGCGTCGCTCTGTTCGGTCAGGAACAGGTAAGGGGTGTTGGGAATGCCGATGGCGGTGAGCCACAGTTTGGTGCTGATCTTGTTGAAGCAGATCTTGCTCGCCTCGGCATCGCAACCGAGATAAGGCAATCCGGCCAGTTCGAGGAAAGATTGCAGATCGCCGGTCTCACCCGGGTAGCCGTGAATGCAGGGCACCACGTAATCCACCGGACGGGCCACGCTGTCAAACGAAAGCAGCTTGTCGAGCCCCAGCTTGCACTCGCGGCCATCGGCACTGAGCCAGCGGTCGGCGAACATCTCGACACGGGTCACTTCGATGCCGGGCAGGAGAGCGAGTTGTTGCTCGAGGAAATTGGCGCTACGCAGAGAGACTTCGTGCTCGGAGCCACCGCCGCCGCACAGCAGCAAGACATGCATGTTCTTCATTAGATGTGATCCCTTGGGAAAGCGGCCTCGTCATGACCATTTGATAAGCCAATCACCATAAAAACCGGACGAAGCCAGATACGAACATAAGTGCGCGCCAGTGTAGCAAGGGAGATCAACCCTTGTCAGCTGATGGGAGCCCCATCACCCTACTTCTTGCGGTGAAAAGCGCCCGTGCTGTCAAAAACCGGTAAAACCGCGCCTCAGCGGGGCGGATCTACCCGCCCCACACCATTGCCATTGACCCGAAACCAGCCAGCAATGCTGTAACGTAGTTGATTGGCAGGCAGCACTTCGTGGGGAAACTCCTCGGAGAGGAACAGCACCAATCGCCCCCCCTTGGGGCTGACATCCATCAGAAACTGCTCGTCGTTGTCATACACCCTGAGCACGCCACCGGCCTCTGGCTGCCAGTCGTTGTTGAGGTAGAACACCGAGGTGAAGCGACGGTTGGAGCGACCGGCAAAGGCATCGCGATGGGTAGCGTAAAAATCCCCGCTGCGATAGCGCGCAAAGTGAGCTTCGTAGTCGAACAGCCCCAGCATCAGCATCCGGTTGGCGGCAAGCCGCAGCAACTCCATTCGCGCGAGGTAATCGACCACAGGGGCACCGAGTTCCGGCTCCAGCCAGTGGATCTGGTCACGGCGAATATCGGCATTGCCTTGATGCAGCGTCTCACGGCCGATCCCGGCGGGTTGCCATTCGGTGGGTAGACACGCTTTGAGGGCATCCACTTCGGTGGCGGTTAAAAAATCATCCACAATCACCCATCCTCGGGTGTAAATGGCATCCATGACAGCTTGATAGTCCAAGACAGGCTCACAATGAGTGGAGAGAGGGCGCTTTGTAGCGGCTTACCGGCCAAGGTACAAACCGGTTTGCTTCTCTTGAGAAGTCCCGCCATCAATACGCTATTTCATTGATGACTATCTGATTTTTCTAGATGAGTGTGATCCCGCCCCTCCCCTTGCCGTATTGGCTGACGAAAGTGTGATATTACCCGCAATGAGCAGGTGCCATCACCGGCGAGCCTTGCCGCAGCAAGAGCCAACCGATACCGTAGCAGTAGCCCTGTTCCCCCGCTCTTATGCTGACAACCAACAAAAGGATAATGTCATGTCCCTGCCTGATCTGACTTTGCAACAACTGGATGACACCCCCTATCCGCTGACTCAGCTGGCGGGCAAGGTGATACTGGTGGTCAATGTGGCCAGTCGCTGTGGATTTAGCCCGCAATACACCGGTCTTGAAGCGCTCTATCAGGAGCTTGGGCCCAAGGGATTGGTGATCCTGGGCTTCCCCTGCAACCAGTTCGGCAATCAGGAGCCGGGGGATGCGGACGATATCGCCCGTTTCTGCTCACTCGACTATCCGGTCAGCTTTCCCATCATGGCCAAGTGCGATGTCAACGGCGAGCATGCCCACCCCTTCTACCAGTGGCTTAAAAAGCAGAAACCGGGTTTTTTGGGGCTGGAAAACGTTAAGTGGAACTTCACCAAATTCCTGATCGATCAGGATGGCAATGTGGTGGACAGATTCGCCCCCCAAGCCAAACCCGAGAGCCTGACCGAACAGATCCGCGAGATGCTCTGATCCCCCGACCTTGTTTTCGCCATATTTACACCATTGTGTGGCGGCCAGCACGACAGCTACTGCGTGCAGGCCGCTCTTCTGCTATATTACGGCCCCACTATCTTTTCCAGATGGTGATTGGTGCAACGCTGCCGATCACCCATTGAGCCCAAGGCTCACCTCAGGAGTGTCTCTCGAACATGTCATTTAACGAACTGGGTCTGTCCCCGCACATTTTGCGGGCCGTCAAGGAGCTGGGTTACGAGCAGCCAACCCCCATCCAGCAGCAAGCGATTCCGGCCATTCTGGCCGGTCAGGATGTGCTCGGCGGCGCTCAGACAGGCACAGGCAAAACGGCCGGTTTCACCCTGCCGATGTTGCAGCGATTGCTGGTCAACCACGGGCGTAGCCGCCGTCAGGTGCGGGCGCTGGTGCTCACTCCGACGCGCGAACTGGCCGCCCAGGTGGGTGAGAGCATCACCAAATATGCCCACCACCTGCCGTTTCGTACCCTGATCGCCTACGGTGGCGTCAGCATCAAACCCAACCTCGACGCCATCAAGCTGGGTGTCGATATTCTGGTCGCCACCCCGGGCCGTTTGCTCGACCTGCTGACTCAAGGTGCACTGACCCTGAACCAGCTGGAAGTGTTGGTACTGGATGAAGCTGATCGCATGCTCGACATGGGTTTTATCGTCGACATTCGCCGGATCATGAAAGCACTGCCTGCTGAGCGGCAAACCCTGCTGTTCTCTGCCACTTTCTCCAACGAGATCAAGGCGCTGGCCGATGACTTGCTCAAAGAGCCCACCCTGATCGAGGTGAACCCGAGCAATACCGCCGCCGAACAGGTGACCCAGCGGATCATCGAAGTCGATCGGGAACGCCGTCGTGAGATGCTTTCTCATATGATTGGCCGTGGCAACTGGCAGCGGGTGCTGGTGTTTGTCCGCACCAAGCAGATCGCCGATCGCCTCGCCCAGCAGATGCAAAAAGATGGCCTCAATACCGTGGCTATTCACGGTGACAAGAGCCAGGGCGCCCGCAACCGGGCACTGGCTGATTTTCGCAGCGGCGCCGTGCGGGTGCTGGTCGCCACCGATATCGCCGCCCGCGGCCTCGATATCGATCAACTGCCTTATGTGATCAACTTCGAACTGCCGCAAATGGCAGAGGATTATATCCACCGTATCGGCCGAACTGGCCGTGCCGGTCGTGGTGGTGAAGCCATCTCGCTGGTCAGCCATGACGAGCTGGATCAACTCAAAGCCATCGAAGCCCTGATCGGCCAGTCTCTGCCACGGGAGATCATGGCAGGATACGAGCCCAGCGGTAAGGTGAGCCGCCAAACCCTGCCAGGTAGCAAGCCGGTGCAAAACCCGCCCCGTGACCGCGGCCATGCCAACGCCAAGAGCAATGCCAAAGGCAAACCCGCAGCAGGCAAAGGTAAAGCCAAGAGCGATGCCCCCAAAAAACCGGCTCCAGCCCGCAAACGGGAAGTGGTCGGTGAAGATATCGGCTTTACCCCGATGCGCCGCCTGCCCAAGACCATGCGCGACAGCTATCAGGACAGCAGTGACGAATAACTCACGCCCTACGCTGCCGCTCTAACCCCAAAAGGGAGCCAATATGGCTCCCTCTTTCGTTATAAACGTGACAGTTGCACCCAGCTGTTCAGCTCAGGATCAGACCAGTGAATGACCCACTGCAGCGGCGCCATGGCTGGGCGGAGCTGAACCATCGAGCGGATTGAGCTGCAAGAACTCGAACAAGCCTGCCTGCATATTGACGTTCCAGAAGCGGCCAGCGAGGGTGAGTTGCAGTCGTGCGCTCTCTATCTCGGCCAGCCCGTGCTGCTGCCAGGCGGCAAAGAGCGGCATAAGATGAGTCAGCAAAGGCGCAGGCAGACGATCCAGCGCCAGCACACCACTATCGAGGGCTCCTCTAAGCACACCATCCATCCGCCCATTGGGATTGCGCCCCATCACCATGCCGGGCGCCCGTTCGCCGTTGGCCAGCGCGTCGTGCCAAGCAGCCAAGTCCCGGCCATACATCAAGCCGTGACCATGAACACTGCCCCCCGCCCCGGCGCCAAAAGGGAGGATCTCGGCGCCGCGTTTGGCCATCTGGTTATAACGGCTCTGCTCGGCCGGGCTGCGCCGCCAGTGGCTGCACGATAGACGCTCCCAGCCGTGGGCTTCCAGTTGCGCGCCGCCATAGGCATACATGGCCGCTCGCTGCTGGCCATCGGCCACCCAACCCAAAGTGCCCTTCTCCTGCGCCCTATCCAGATTGGTGCCCTGCATGGCGATCAACTGGTAGAGATCGACCCCGTGCACACCGCTCGCCATCACATCGCGGATATCCTGCTGCCACACGGCATCATCCTGACCGGGCAGACCGAAGATGAGGTCTGCCACGATCACCGCCGCATCATCCCGGGTCAGCTCGCCAAGACGGGTCAGCAGGGTATCCCTGTCATCGAAGCGGGCCGCCTGCTGGCGCACTTGGGAATCAAAGCTCTGCACCCCGAACGAAAATCGGTTGAAGCCACCCGCCAGTGCCGTCTGCCATTTTTCATCATCAAAACCGTTGAGCCGCCCCTCCAGCGTCACCTCGGCATCCGCCGCCAGCGGAAAACGGCGGATCACGGCGGCCAGCATCGCCAACTCGTCGGCGCTCATATCCGTCGGCGTGCCGCCTCCTACATACACCGCCGAAAAAGCCATGCTCTGCACCAATGGTGTCTCTGCTGCCTGAGCCAGCGACCCGCAGAGCGCATTGATGTAGCGGTTGATCCGCGCCGGATTGGCGCCATTTTCAAAAAAATTGCAGAAGCTGCAGCGTTTGCGGCAAAACGGAATGTGGATATAGAGGGCTCGCTCTTGCGCATCGCTTTCGCGCTGCCACCAGCCCTGCCAACCAGCCTCATCCAGCGGGAAGGGGCGCATCCCTCCCCGACTGGCGTGAGCCGAGGTCTTGGCGCTAAAGGCAAATTTAAGGGGGTCCGGTGAGGCAATGCCGGTCATTGAGGGGGTCAGATTCATGATGGTCACTATTCAGCAAATAATGACAATGATAACGATTATCGTTACTAGTAATTTGTTCTGGATCAACCCGAGGAGCAGCGCCACTGCCGGAGGGTATTTTGGCAACCTGCATTACCGATCTTCTTAACAGATTATTTACTCAAGAGCGGTTATTGTGTGCCGATAGAGAACCATCTCCCGCCGTTTCTTCGTCTACGATCAAGATGATACGGGATCTCATAACAACACCAAGCGCATGGAACTTGCCCAAGATGCATAACCTCTCCTTGAACTGGAAAATATTCCTCCCTCTTGCGCTGGTCATCAGCACCACCTTTGGCCTCTGCTTCGAACTCTCCGCCTGGCTGCAACGGGATCTCGCCATCCGGCTGGCGGGAGAGAAAGTCGAGAGCGCGGCCAACACCTACATGGATCAGCTCAACGTGCTGATGATGACCGGTGGCATGGCCAACCGGCAGATAGTACAGACCAAACTCAAAAGCGAGGCAGGTATTGTCGAGGCCCGGCTGATCCGCGCCCCGGCCGTCAGCAACCTGTTTGGCCCGGGCCACCCGGATCAGAAAGCACAAGATGCAATGGATGAACGTGCCATCACTCAGGGAGATACCATCCTCCAGCAACAGGGCAACCAGCTCACCCTGATCAAGCCGTTCAAGGCCTATAAGGAGTATCGCGGCACCCAGTGCCTCACTTGTCACCAGGTCAATGAGGGGACAGTGATGGGCGCGGTGCGGATCAGTTATGATCTCAGCCACACCTTCGGCGAGATCCGCCACAACAACCTGATCCTCAGCGGCAGCCTGGCCGCCGTCTTCAGCCTCGGCTTCGGCCTGCTCTGGTGGGTGTTACAACGCTACGTAAAACGCCCGCTGCGCCAGTTGCAGATCACCATGATCCAAATGGCCAAAGAGCGTGACCTGGCCCTCCCTCTGATCAATCACAGCCGGGATGAACTGGGCCAGATGACCCGCGCCGTCAATGACATGGTGCAGGGATTTCGCCACAGCCTGCAGGAGGTGGAAGGTGCCACCCACCAGCTCTATCAGGAGTCGAACCAGATCCGTCAGATCGCGACCCAGACCGAAAATTCGGCCAGCCAGCAAGAGGGGATGACCACTCAGGTCGCCGCCGCAGTGAGCGAACTGGCCGCCAGCTCTCACGAAGTGCGCGAACACGCCCGCCGCAGCGCCGAGCTCTCCGCCCTCACCAATCAGGATGCCGCCAACACCAGCCGCCTCGCCCAGCACTCCATCACCGATATGGACGAGATGTCGGCCGAAATTGATCGGGTGGATCAGGTGATCCAGCAGCTCGACAGCCGTTGCCTCGCCGTTGACAGTGTGCTGGAAGTGATCAAGGGGATAGCCGATCAGACCAACCTGCTGGCGCTGAACGCCGCCATTGAAGCGGCCCGGGCGGGTGAGCAAGGTCGCGGCTTTGCGGTGGTAGCCGATGAAGTACGAGCGCTATCCAACCGCAGCCGCGCCGCCAGCGAAGAGATCTCCCAGATGATCGCCGCCCTGCAAAAAGAGGCCCAGAGCGCGGTTACGGTGATCGGGGATGCAAAAAGCAAGGCCGGTGAGAGTATCAGCAAGACCGAAGCGACCCTGGCGGCGATGCAGAACATCATCGGACGTATTGCCAGCATCAACGACCTCAACGCCCAGATGGCCCAGTCGGCCGAAGAGCAGGATCGGGTCTGCCATGAGGTAGACAGCTCGGTGAGCGATATTCGCAACACCTCCAACGACACTCTGGGTCAGGCACACGCCGCCAACCTCGCCAGCATCCAGCTGGTAGAGCAGTGCCAGAAACTGGAGGCGCTGCTTAAAACCTACCGTTGGTGATCGCTGCCGCTCAGCAAAAAAATCCGATACCTGTACAGGTATCGGATTTTTCACTTATCAGATTGACCGATCACATGTTGACGCTATGTGGGAGCAGTCATCGACCATGTTGGCGGCTTAAGCCCGTTTTTCCTCAAGCCATGCCCCCTGGCTCTGCATCTCGAACAGCTGGGCATAATGACCGCCGAGGGCCATCAGTTCACCGTGGCTGCCCCGCTCGTTCACCTGACCGCGGGAGAGCAGCAGGATCTCATCTGCATCGACAATGGTGGAAAGTCGGTGAGCGATGGCGATGGTGGTGCGGCCACGACGCGCCGCAGAGATCGCCTGCGACAGCGCCAGCTCGGTCTGGGAGTCCACACTGGCGGTTGCCTCGTCCAGAATGAGGATGCGAGGATCCCCCACCAGCGCGCGGGCGAACGAGAGCAACTGACGCTGACCGGCGGAGAGGTTCTTGCCCCCCTCCTCCATCAGAGTGTTGATCCCCTCCGGCAAGCTGCGCACAAACTCGGCCAGCTGTACCTCGGTCAGTGCTTGCCAAAGCCGCCCCTCATCGATGCCAGCGCGGCTAAGACGCAGGTTCTCCGCCAGCGTGCCGACGAAGATAAAGGGATCTTGCTGCACCAGTCCGATCGTGCGGCGCACTGTGGCCAGCGACAGTGTTTCTAGCGAGTGATCATCAAAACGTATCGCTCCTTGGTCTAGCGGATAGAAGCCCATCAGCAGACTGATGATGGTGGACTTGCCGCTGCCGGTATGGCCAACCAGCGCCAACATCTGACCGGGTCGCGCAGCAAAACTCACCTGTCGCAGCACCTGTTGCTGACCATCATAGGAAAAAGTCACCTTATCAAAGCAAACCCGTCCTTGCAGATCCTGGTGCGCGCCATCGGTACTTTCACGCGGCTCATCGAGCAGGGCAAACACCCGCTCCCCCGCCACCATCGCCTGCTGCAGCTGGTTGAGCTGGTTGGTCATCTCGATCAAGGGCTCAATCATCCGCCCCAGATAGCTGATAAAGGCATAAAGCACCCCCACCTGAATGGCCCCCTCTGTACTTAATCCCTCTTTGGCAAACAACGCCAGCAAACCGATCAGCACCATCATGTAAAACATGTCGATCAGCGGGCGCAGCAAGATGCCATTGATCTTGAGACTCTTGAGCCGGGCCGACCAGTGTTGCTGGTTAACCTCGGCAAAAGCGTTGGCGAAATGACGTTCTTGTACCATGGCCTGGATCACCGGCATTCCCTGCAGCGACTCGTTAAGGCGACTGTTGATATCGGACAGCAAACTACGGGTCACTCGAACCACCGGTACACTCAACTTCTGATAAAGCCACATCACAGCCATTACCGCAGGCAGCAAGGTCGCACAGACCAGCATCAAGCGCAGATCCAGCAATGCCATCGAGATGAGAATGCCGCACAGCAGCACCACCTTTTGCACCAGCATCCCGATCACCTGCACATAGAGGTTCATGATGGCTTCAGTGTCATTGGTGATCCGGGAGATGAGGGAGCCCGAGCGATGCTGGTCAAAATAGCGAACCGGCAACCGGATGGCGGTAGCAAACACCTGCTCACGCAAGGTCTGCACCACCGCCTGGGCGATGCGGTTAAAGCGCAGTGATTGCAAATAAAAACCCGCCGCAGAGAGTACCTGCAAGGCCAGATAACCGGCAGCAATCGCGCCGATGGCAGGCCACACAATATTGCGCGGTGCCAGATAGTCATCGATGAAGGTCTTGATCAGCAGTGGCCCTGCCACTTCAGCCCCCGTCGCCAGTAACAGGCAGATGCCAGCTTGGATCAGCCAACGCGGATAACGGGCACAGTACCCCAGCAGCCGTTTGATAGTCGGGTTCACAGGCGCTCCTCCACGTCTTGTTCCAGACGCTGGTAACGCACCATGTCAGCATACCAGCCATCGTGTGCCATCAGCTCCTGATGCCTACCCCGTTCACTGATCACCCCCTGATCCAATACCAATATCTCGTCGGCCTGTTCCACCGCAGTCATCCGGTGGCTAATCAGGATCAAAGTGCGATCATGGGCCTTGAGCGCATGGAGGATCTGCTGCTCTGTATGGGCATCTACCGCCGACAGCGCATCATCAAGTACCAGGATCGGTGCCTCCAGCAGCAGGGCGCGGGCAATGGCAAGCCGCTGTTTTTGGCCACCAGAGAGGGTGACGCCCTTTTCACCCACCTCGGTCTCATACCCCTTGGGGAAACGCACGATATCATCGTGGACACAGGCAATACGCGCCACCCGCTCGATCTGCTCACGACTGGCCTGTGGTTTGCCAAGCGCGATGTTAGCCGCAATGGTGGTTGAAAACAGGAACGGCTCTTGCGGCACATAGGCAAACTGGCTACGCAATGCCCCCAGCGACAGCTGCTCAATGGTCACGCCACCCATCACTATCTGGCCTGCAGTGGGATTGGCAAGGCGCATCAACAGCTTGAGCAAGCTGCTCTTGCCTGCACCGGTGCGTCCCACCACCCCGAGCATACCGTTCCGTTGCAGGGTAAAATCCACATCCTGCAGCAGGGTACGTTGCTCCAGCCGATAGCTCACCGCCTCGACATGAAGGGGAAACGCTGCAATAAACGCCGTTGGATGAGCAGGTTCTTCAATGTCGCTGCGTTCGCCAAGCAGGCTCTCGATGCGAGAGTAGGCAGCGCTGCCCCGTTCGATGATGTTGAACAACCAGGCAATGGCAAACATCGGCCAAATCAGCTGGCCAAGATACATGGTGAAGCTGGTGAGCTGCCCCAGGGTCAGTTCATCTTGCAATACCAGCGCACTCCCCCCCGCCACCGCAAGAAAGTAAGAGCAACCGATACAGAGATAAATAACCGGATCAAACTTGGCATCGATACGTGCCACCGCCATGTTGCGATCCCCGGCCTGTCTTGTCAGCTCGGCAAAACCTTCATCCTCAAGGGACTCGACCGCATAGGATTTGAGCACCCGCACGCCGGAAAGGGCTTCCTGGGTCTTGTTGTTGAGCTTGGAGAAAGTCCCCTGCGCCGCCTTGAACTGGGTGTAGATCTGAGTGCCAAAACGGTTCATGAAATAGGCCATCACCGGCAGCGGTAACAACGAGAGCAGTGTCAATTGCCAGGAGTACTGGCTACACATGATGGAGAGCACCAGCACCCCGACCATGATGGAGTCCACCAGCGTCAGCACCCCTTCGCCGGCTGTCATCTCGACCGCCTGAATGTCGTTGGTGGCATGGGCCATCAGATCGCCGGTACGGTGACGCTGATAAAAATCGGGGCTCATGCGGGTGAAATGGCTGAACAGCCGATTACGCAAGACATAGGCCAGCCGGTATGAGGCGCCAAACAGCATCACCCGCCAGACGTAACGCAACAGATAAATCAGCAGACCAAGACCAAACAGCCCCGCCAGATAACGCATCAAGGTGCCATTATCGAGTTCTCCCCTGGTGATGCCATCCACCACCCAGCCCACCACTTTAGGCGGGATCACCGTCAACAGGGCCACCATCAACAGCAGAGAGATGGCGGCCAGATAGCGAGGCCACTGCTCCTTAAAAAACCAGCTCAATCGTAAAAAAACGCTCACACCACCAACCTTTAGCGTTATCTGTCGGTGACCACTCGTCAGAGCAGCCACCAGGCAAGCCACGCAAACTGAGAAAAATGAAAACAATCGCCTCCAACTGGAGGCGATTAAAATGAAAGCTCATCATATCCTGAACCGGCATGGTTGAGAATAATTACTATTTAATTCACTGTGACATGTGATCATCCCCTGATGAATAGGGATTGTGCGAATTATCATGCTGCTCACCTGTGAGCAAAAAGTGCGACACCTCTTCCCGCGTCTGACTGAATACGTATTGCAACTGCTCCAGATCCACCTCGTTCAGCACCTCTTTTTGCCTTAAACGCCACTCCAGATCTCCGCTGACCATCTGCAAGCGAACCGCCGAGATGTTGGCCGACACCCCCTTGAGGGTATGCAACAACTTGCTGGCCAGCTCGGGTTGCTGACAGCGCAAGGCGGAGCGGATCTCCCACAGATCGTCCTTGTGCTCCGACATGAACAACTTGAACAGGATCTGCAACGCCTCCTTGTCCTGCTCCAACCGTTTGAGGGCCTCCTGCAAATCGAGGATATCCATCTGATCGGGCGGCCTGACCTCCACCAGTCCACTGCGTGCAAAGTCCTGTGGTTTTACCCACTGTAGCAAGTTGTTATAGAGTTCCAGCTTGCTGACCGGTTTGGTGACATAGCCATTCATCCCAACGCCCAGACAACGATCCTTATCGCCAGGCATAGCGCTGGCGGTGAGGGCAATAATGGGCACATCGTGCTTGTCGACCATTTTGCGGATCTGGCGGGTGGCATCGAGACCATCCAGCACCGGCATCTGCAGATCCATCAGGATCACATCAAAAGGTTGCTCAGCAACCCGCTCTACCGCTTCCCGACCATTACTCACCACACAGACCGTTGCATCAACCCGACGCAGATACTCCATGATCAGCTGTTGATTGACCCGATTATCTTCGGCCAGCAACACCCGGGTACCTTGCAACAAGGATTTAAAATGCTGTTGATCGCCCTGCACCTCCGCCTTGCGCAGATGCTGATCGTAGGAGCTGCCGTTGAGCACCTCATCCACCTTGGCCAATAACCCGTTTTCGGTCATCGGTTTGGACAGAAAATGGGTCAGCCCCATACTGTCCATTCTGGCGTGCAACCCCTCCTTGGCCCAGGCACTGATCATCAGGATAGGGATCTGCCGCCACAGGCTATGCTGATACATCTCCAGTGCCAGATCGAGCCCGTCTTCCTGGCCCATGCGCCAGTCGAGAATCGCCAGACGCAGGTTTTGCCCCTCTTCCCATAGCACCTGACGGGCACGAGAAAGGCTGTTGACTGACAATACCCGCACTCCGGCACGCGTCAGGATGTCACGGGCGAGATCCAATACCAGCTCATTATCATCCATCACCATCACTAGCGGCTGGTGCTCAAAGAATACCCGGTGCCCGGATACACCATACGCTGCCGTGGCCATCGGAATATCAAACTGAAACCGCGAACCAACGCCGGATTTGCTCTGTACGGTGATTTTTCCCCCCATCAGTTCCACCAGCCGCTGGGAGATATTGAGCCCCAAACCAGAACCGCCATATTTACGGGTATTGCCCGCCTCCAGCTGAGTAAACGCCTGAAACAGCTGAGTCTGTTTCTCCTCGGCAATACCAATTCCGGTATCCCGCACACTGAAGCTGACCCTCATCGGATGGGCATTGACCAGCTGGATGGAGACTTCGACTTCGCCACGCTCGGTAAACTTGATGGCATTGTTAACGAGGTTGACCAGCACCTGTCCCAGCCGCAGGGGATCCCCACGCAAGAAGACCGGCACCTCCGGCGACTTGCGAATGATCACCTCCACATGTTTGCGCTCGGCCAGATCGGCAAACATGCCCGCCAGCGAATCGAGCTGCTCGCTGAGATCGAAGTCGATCTCCTCCAGCGTCAGCTTGCCGGACTCCACCTTGGTCAGATCAAGGATGTCGTTGATAAGCAGCAGCAAGGTGTCGGAGGAGGATTTGATCTTGCCCAGATAGTCCCGTTGTTGCTGATCCAGTTCGGTCTGCAGTGCCAGCGAACTGAAGCCAATGATGGCGTTCATGGGGGTGCGGATCTCGTGGCTCATGTTGGCCAGAAAATCGCTCTTGGCCTGGGCCAGCAAGCCGGTATGGCGCGACAATTCACTCAGCTTATGATTACGGCGCCACAGGGTATAAGCGACCAGACCAAAGCAGATTAACGCGCCACCCAACACCATCAGATAGAAGCTATTCATCAAGGCGCTGGCGCGCTCCAGCTTGTCGGTCTTCCAGCTGATAAGCGTGTCAACCACATGCATATCGATGAGCCGATAACGTAGGGTGTGATACGCGACCACTTGCTGGCTCATGTCCTTGCTCAGGCGGATCAGCGCGATAACCCCCGGCTCACTACCATAACGGGATTGCAGCTGTTGTTGCAGCAGCGCCAGCTGCTGTTGCTCATTTTTATCCCAGCTACGCTGCAAATAGTTGGTCAGCTGTACCAGCTCAGCGACATCGCGCTGTAGTGCGCTGTCTACCTGAGTGATCTCGCTCATTTTGAGCGCCAGGGCCTGCAGTGGCGACTCGAGATATTCAATGGCCATCTCCATGGCATGGAGTTTGGCCAACTCCATCAGATAAACATCCATATCCGCCAGCAGCGCTTGCGACAGAGGGTCTTGCTCAGCGGCAGGATCGCTGCGGATATGGCGAACAAAACCGTCAAGGATGATGGATAACTGGCTGAGGCGCTGCTGGATATTACTGTCGTTGGCCTGCTCCCGCCCAAGCAGATAGACGGTATCGGCGTTGATCCTGTTTAGCACCACCTCTGCCGTGCTATTAAGCTCCTTCACCTGCTGTTGTTGACTGAGCAACTGCCAGCAGTAACCTGAAAAAGCGAGCAATACGGCTGTGATCAGCACTGCCACAACACGGTTCTTCCGTGATCCTTTTTTCATCCCGTCTCGACTCTCATCTGGTGGTCGCTGAATTATCCGGTTGGGCGATAAACCCAGGGGGAATTATCCACTCCCGCCGGTCACTGTGTTACCGTTATTTCACTGTAATGTTGCTGTTGTTTCATTCTTCCCCCCATCATATCTGCGGCCAGAGCCGATCTTGAAGGATCCAATTATGTCATTTATCACTACCTATTGTAGCCACTGCTTTACCAGAAACCGTCTGCCCATCACCCATATCGACACATCAGCCAAATGCGGCCATTGCAAGGCGCCAGTATTCAGCCAGACCCCGGTCCTTGGACGAGCAGATCAATTTGATACCCTGATCAACTCCGATATTCCGGTAGTGGTCGATTTCTGGGCCAGCTGGTGTGGCCCCTGCCAGCAGTTTGCCCCTGTATTTCATGATGTTGCCCATGAGCTCGAACCCCGGATGCGCTTTGTCAAAGTCGATACCGAGCAGCAGAGCGCCATTGCCGCCCGTTACGCCATTCGCAGCATTCCCACTTTCATCGTATTCAAGCAGGGCAACATAGTGGATCAGATAAACGGTTCGCTACCCAAGAGTATGTTCAAGCAGTGGCTGGAACAGTTCATGGATGTTTGATTTATGCTGCAAACATGTTTTATTCATGTTTAATTTCGCGCATTTCTATCAATCACTCTGTGAGTCGTGACTGATTTTGAGGAATGCAACCTGTTTCAAACAGGTGAACAGATGTAATCTCGGCAACACAAAAACAACCATAAATTAACCGAGAGAACATTATGCACACATCGGCTGTACCCTCTGCGCCATCTCGCTGGCTGGACATCAAATCAGGGATCGTCATCCTAGATGTCCTGCTACTTTGTGCCATGCTGGCCTGGCTCCCGTTTGATCCCATGGTCAACAAGGGGCTGGGCATTCTGGTCTTTATCGCCATCCTCTGGCTGACCGAAGCGCTGCACGTCACCATCACCGCCCTGCTGGTGCCCCTGCTGGCCACCGTGCTCGGGGTGTTTGACATGAGCAAATCCCTCACCGACTTTGCCAACCCGATCCTGTTCCTGTTTTTTGGCGGTTTCGCCCTCGCGGCCGCCCTCTCCAAACAGGGACTGGATACCCTGATGGCTGGCAAAGTGATGCACATGGCCAATGGTCATCTGGGTTGGGGCGTCATCCTGCTCTTTACCATTACTGCCGCCATGTCGATGTGGATCAGCAACACCGCCACTACCGCCATGATGCTGCCATTGGCTATCGGTATGCTGGCTCGCCTCGATAGCAAAAAAGATCGCGCCACCTTCGTATTCGTACTGCTGGGGATCGCCTACAGCGCCAGTATCGGTGGCATCGGTACCCTGGTGGGCAGCCCACCCAACGCCATCGCTGCAGCCCAGATGGGGATCGGCTTCACCGACTGGATGAAGTTCGGTATTCCGGTGGTGCTGATCCTGATGCCCTGCGGCATTGCCCTGCTCTATCTGGTGACCCGCCCGCAGCTCAACCACCGCGTCGAGATCCAGGATGTCACCATCAGCTGGACCCGCGAGCGTAAAGTCACCCTGGCTATCTTCCTGACCACCGTGGTGCTGTGGATCGGCTCGCAACCCATCTCCAACGCTTTTGGCGGCATCCCGCAACTCGACACCCTGATTGCCATGGGCGCCATCATTGCCATCGTGGTCAGCCGCGTCGCCAGTTGGGATGACGTCAACCAGAACACCGACTGGGGCGTGCTGATGCTATTTGGCGGTGGTCTGACCCTAAGTGCCATTCTCAAGGCCACCGGTACCAGTGCCTTCCTGGCAAGCCATCTGTCGGCCGTGCTCTCCCACGCCAATATCTTCGTGATCCTGTTGATGCTGGCAGCGTTCGTGGTGTTTTTGACTGAACTGGTCTCTAACACCGCCACCGCCGCCCTGCTGATCCCGCTGTTCGCCGGTGTGGCCGAGGCGCTCGGCGTCTCCCCCATCGTGATGGCGGTATTGATCGCTATCGGTGCCTCCTGCGCCTTTATGCTGCCGGTCGCCACGCCACCCAATGCCATCGTCTTTGCCAGCGGCCACATCCGCCAGAAGGAGATGATGAAAGCCGGTATGGCCCTCAACGTAGTCTTTACCGTGTTGCTCGCACTGCTGGCCTATTTTGTCGGTGATATTCTCTGATCACCTGTTATGCCAAAACAAAAAGCCCTCGCAATGCGAGGGCTTTTTCATCTCTGGTGGTTAATTAACCCGCGACATTGCAACTCTTCAGGTTCCAGATCCGATCCACGTAGTCCTGAATGGATCGGTCGGAGTTGAACTTGCCCATGGTGGCCGAGTTGATGATTGCCTTCTTCGCCCACAGCGCCGGATCCCGATACCAGGTATCGATCAGCTTGTGTGCCTCTGAGTAGGACTGGAAGTCCGCCAAGGCCAGGTAAGGATCTCCCCCTTCCAGCAAGGAGCGCTTGATGGAGGCCAGCTCACCCGGGCGACCTGGTGTGAAGTAGTCGGTATCAAACCAGTCCAGCACGGCTTTGAGCTCGGAGTTGGCATAGTAGAAGTCGTACGGGTTGTAACCGCGCGCTTTCAATGACTTCACCTCATCGACCGTCAGACCGAAGATGGCACAGTTTTCGGCACCCGCCTCTTCAGCGATCTCGATGTTAGCGCCGTCCAGCGTACCTATGGTGATCGCACCGTTGAGCGCCATCTTCATGTTGCCGGTACCGGAAGCCTCATAACCTGCAGTGGAGATCTGCTCGGAGACATCGGCCGCCGGGATCAGTTTCTCGGCGAGGCTGACGCGGTAGTTCGGCATGAACACCACTTTCAGCTTGCCCTGGATCCGGGTGTCGTTATTGACCCGATCCGCCAACTTGTTGATGGCATAGATGATGTCTTTGGCCAGTTTGTAACCGGGCGCCGCTTTGGAGCCGAAAATGAACACCCGCGGATGCATGTCATAGTCCGGGTTGGCCAGCAGGCGACGATACAGCGCCATGATGTGGATAAGGTTCAGCTGCTGGCGCTTGTATTCGTGCAGACGCTTGATCTGGATGTCAAAGATCGCCTCGGCGCTGACATCAATACCGGTCTCTGCCTTGATAACCTTGACCAGTTTCTCCTTGTTATGACGCTTGATGGTCATAAATTGCTGCTGAAACGCCTTGTCATCTGCAAACTTCGCCACCCCACGTAGCTTGTCCAGTTGCAGCGGCCACTCTTTGCCGACCACTTCGGTATACAGCCCGGCCAGCTCAGGGTTACAAGCCAACAGCCAGCGACGCGGTGTCACACCGTTGGTGACATTGCACAGCTTCTGAGGCCACAGCTCGGCATACTCGGGGAATAGGTCCTCTTTCACCAGTTTGGAGTGGATCTCGGCTACGCCGTTCACTTTGGAAGAGCCGACCACACAGAGATTGCCCATCCGTACCTTGCGCACACTCCCCTCTTCGATGATGGAGAGCTTGGCCTTGATGACATCATTGCCTGGCCACTTGGGCTCGACCTGCTCGCTCAGGAAACGGGCGTTAATCTCGTAAATCACTTCCAGATGACGGGGCAACACCTTCTCAAACAAACTGACCGACCACTTCTCCAGCGCTTCAGGCAGCAAAGTGTGGTTGGTGTAGGAGAACACCTGATAGCAGATGGCCCAAGCGGCTTCCCAGTTCAGATCTTCCTCGTCCACCAGTACCCGCATCAGTTCGGGGATAGCCACCGCCGGATGAGTATCGTTGAGCTGAATGGCAATTTGCGCGGCAAAGTTGCTGAAATCAGCGCCATGCACCCGCTTGTAGCGGCGCATGATGTCCTTGATGGAGCAGGCGCAGAAGAAGTACTGCTGGATCAGACGCAGCTCTTTGCCCGCATCGGTATCATCGTTCGGATAGAGCACCTTGGAGATAGTTTCTGCCTGGGCTTTTTCAGCCTGAGAGTCGATGTAACCACCGGCGTTGAATACATCCCAGTCGAAAAACTCGGAGGCACGGGATTCCCACAGGCGCAAAATGTTGACCGTGTTACCGCCAAATCCGACGACAGGGATATCCCAAGGCACCCCTTTGATCTTGCGACCGGCATGCCATACTTTTTTCAGGCCACCCTTGTCACCGAATACCGTCTCCACATAGCCGTAGAGCGGGATCTCTTGAACGGATTCCGGACGGCAAATTTCCCAAGGGTTACCGTATTCACGCCAGGAGTCCGGACGCTCGATTTGGCGGCCATCCTGGATCTCCTGACGAAACAGACCATGTTCGTAATGGAGTCCATAGCCGACCGCCGGATAGTTAAGGGTTGCCAGCGAATCGATAAAGCAGGCAGCCAGACGGCCCAGGCCGCCGTTGCCAAGGGCCATGTCGGGCTCTTGCTCGCAAAGATCGGTCAGCTCCAGACCGAGCTCACCCAGTGCCTCTTCACAAGCCTTGTACAGGGAGAGGTTGTGCAGGTTGTTGGAGGTCAATCGTCCCATCAGGAATTCAGCAGAGAGATAGTGAATGGCACGAGTATCTTTCTTGAAGTGAGTCTGCTGAGTGCGGGTCAGGCGCTCGTACACCTGTTCATTGACGGCCGCAGCAGTGGCTTTCCACCACGCTTCGGGGGAGGCTTTCTGTTCGCTTGTTCCCAAGGTAGAACGCAGGTGACGCACGATACTCGCCTTGAGCTGATCTTTATCCAGTTGGAGATCCTGGTCTGTCTTCTTCTTGGTAGCCATAAACCATATTCCTTCGTTACAAATAAAATTGTTATCCCGCTTGCGGGACCGGCGCTGTTGTTATCTCAAAATATGTACCGGCGTGAGAATACTAACTAAAGCGGCAGAATTAAAAGTTAACGCAAGTCACACTTTAACCGATAAAAACAGCCTGAAAAGCTTGAAAACCCTTTCCTTTAACTGATTGTAGAAAAACAAACATAACCTTTATTATCAACAACTTATAAAAACAATGAAAATATTATGGCATGAATAGGTTTTCAGAGATTGCCAAGCCTTGAAAATCCCTGAAAATAGACAACAAGATGGCGCATTGAAACCGATTTCAATGCGCCTTAAAAATTACCGTATAAATATGAAGCAATCATTGCACCCTCAGAGATGTGCCTTGAACTGATTGCTCAATGGATCGTAATGGTACCCAATCTGATCCAGACGTCCTGCCAACTGGGCTTCACTCATATCGTAATAGGCCAGCAGCTCCTCCAGCCCATCGCACTCCAGTCTCAGCTTTTCATTGATGATGCCCAGCAAGATGCTGGCATCCAGACGCTGCAAGGTACTTATATCCATAGCGGCACCTCCTTTAAATTGCCTGTATAACCATGGGCGGTGCAGCGCCATTTGTCCATAGAGCAAAAAACACTCTGTGCACTTTTAATAAAAAACATTTAAAAAAAACAATAACCTGAGTAAAGCCAGTGCTAACGCCATCACAGATTTCAGCAAAAACACCTTGTCACTACCGCAGGATAGAACTACTGTATACACATACAGCTTGGACATTCATACAGGAATTGAACTATGAACCAGCCTCTGCACTCACTGCCGTTTGCGATGAACCGTGCCATGAGTAACCCATGGCCAACCAGAACCGCTTGCAAAGCGGAATCTGCTCATTATGGCGTGACGCTCAAGTCTGATGACCAATTTCTGACTGAATTGACCAAGCTAGGCAACACTCACGCTGGCTGGATCTTGCTGATAGCACCACCGGGGCGCCCCACTGCTGTGCGGCTGCAAGAGCAAGGCATAGATCCCAAGAGGGTACTGGTAGTACACAGCCCTAAAATCAAGAACTGGCAACAGACTCTCGAGCGCAGTCTGGGCAACGGCCACTGTGCCGCCGTGTTTACCTGGCTACCCGAGCAGATCGAGCTGGATCACGCCAAGCTGCAACGTCTGGGACAACAATCTGGTGTGCTGACTCGTTTCTTTGGCACACAACGAAGCAGCCCAATCACACCTCTGCTTGCCTATGCAGAGCAGGACATCTACCTCAATCATTAAGGCAAGGTCACCCCATAAACACATCAAGATGATCCGCCGCAATTTGACACCATGGCAGCTATTTTGCCGTCAATATGACCCTCTTCTTGAAATTGTGAGTCACACAGGGTATAACCACGCGCTTTATCAGGTGAATTAAGTGAGCGGCATCATGCAAGCCCCCTTTTGGCAGACCAAGAGTCTGCAGCAGATGACTGAGTCCGAATGGGAATCCCTCTGCGACGGTTGTGGCAAATGCTGCCTCAACAAGCTTATCGATGAAGATACCGACGAGCTGGTGTTCACCAATGTCGCCTGCAACCTGCTCAACACCAAGACCTGTCAGTGCTCGGACTATACCAATCGTTTCAAAAAAGAGCCTGATTGCCTGCAGATCACCCATGACAAGATTGCCGAATATGACTGGCTGCCCTCTAGTTGCGCCTATCGCCTGCTGGCTGAAGGTGACACCCTGCCACAGTGGCATCCTCTGCTGACGGGCAGTCGCTCCGCGATGCATCAGGCAGGTCAATCTGTACGTGGCAAGGTCATTCACGAGGAGCAGGCGGGTGAATGGATTGATCACATCATCACTTGGGCCAGCTGACACGCTCCCCCCTATTTTCATTGAGACAAGGGCTGCACATTGTGCTAATGCCAGTCAGTTAAGC
>NZ_NKWE01000048.1:0-99049 GCF_006243315.1 Aeromonas sobria | reverse complement strand
GACGAAGAGAAAGAGTAACGTCGCCAGCACCCAGACAAAGGGCCATAGGGCTGTCTCTTATACAGAAATCCCCAAGCATTGCTTGGGGATTTTTTTACTTTGTCCCCCTTGCGTGATCTGAACCTGTCATCGCCCCATCCAGGTTCTAACATGCCCCTCACTCAACCGGCACAATGGGCTCGGGCTCAGTTTGGCCACGCGAACCTATAACACTCCGTACGGCTGTTCGCGCCGCGCGAGCGCAAGGTCGTTGGCATTGCCGACCAATGTATCTGGCCCCGTGATGTCAGCACCCGAGGGCTGTGCACACGATGCTGCTGACTGGCTGGCGTGGCACCGGCGAAGCAGTGACGACATCAGAGCAGGCCAGCGAGATTATCGGCGACGACGAGCGGCGCTGACTCATCGAGGATTATCACAAAATCGGGCAGAGTGCGGGCACCCGGATCGAGGGGTTAAAAATGCAGAGCAGGGAGAATCTGACTCGGATGTGCGTCATTCTGGCGTTTATCGCGGCGCGATTGCTGCAGCTGCGATTTATCAAAAAGGAATCATCTGCAGCGGGAGAAAGCTGCGAAGCACTGCTTGGTACGCAAAGCTGGAAGCTGCTGTGGTTGCAGATGAATGAAGAAGCCACTGCCGGGTAAGGCTGTTTTCAGTCAATCTTCCTCCAGCCTTTATACAGCGTGGCTTGCAATAGAAAGAGGGAGGCATCATGCCTCCCTCGCTTTTTAGCCCTGATACTAGGTGGACTGGCACTCAAATTCACTTAAGTGAATAGCATTGCGCCTTTAAGCCGCCTTTTTACGGGTCACAAACAGGCTTAGCCCCATGGACGCCAGCAGGATCAACGCCACGACACCCAGTGCTATGCCGGTCGGGATCTTGAAGATATCCAGCAGCAGCATCTTGACCCCGATAAACATCAGGATCAGCGCCAGACCATACTTGAGCAGGACGAAGCGATCAGCCACGCCAGCCAGCAGGAAGTACATGGCGCGCAGGCCCATAATGGCGAAGATGTTGGAGGTCAACACGATGAAGGGATCCGTGGTCACCGCGAAGATGGCCGGGATACTGTCCACCGCGAAGATGAGATCGCTCACCTCCACCAGCACCAGAATGAGCAGCAGCGGGGTGGCATAGCGCACACCGTCACGCCAGACGAAGAAGTTCTCCCCTTCCAAGGTCTCGGTCACCTTGAAGCGACGGCGCATCCAGCCCAGTAGCGGGTTGTTGGCCAGATCCGGCTCCTTGTCGGCCGCCCACAGCATCTTGGCACCGGTCAGCAACAAGAAGGCGCCGAACAGATAGAGGATCCAGTGGAACTGCTCGATCAGCCAGCTGCCCGCGAACACCATACCGGCACGCATCACGATGGCACCCAGTACCCCATACAGCAGCACTCGGCGCTGCAGCTCGGCCGGAATGGCAAAGTAGCTAAACAGCATCAGCCAGACGAAGACGTTGTCCACCGCCAGCGCTTTCTCGATAAGGTAGCCGGTGAGGAACTCCAGCCCCTTCTGGTTGGCAATTTCACGGCTTGCGCTGTGATCCAGCCAGAACCAGATAGCCAGGTTGAAGAGCAGCGCCACGCTGATCCAGATCAGAGACCAGATACCGGCCTCTTTGAGAGATACCTTGTGTGACTTGCCGCCACCGACAAAGCGTATGTCTACCCATAGCAGGACCAGCACTATGCTGAAGAAACCGGTCCACATCCACCATTCACCCATGTTCACCTCTCCCAAAAACGAAAAAACCCACATCCGAGAGGCGTGGGTTTGCGTTTAGAGCAGATACACCTTGCCTCTCGGCAAGGTCTCACTTACAGCCAATTTTCATCGACTGCCCAGCTGCCGGGTACACCTCAATGGATGCACCGTAATGACGACAAACCGGCGAGAAGTTACTCCCCTTGTTGCGCGGATATTAACAGCGGAAAAAGATAACGCCAAGGGACATCTTCATCTGTGGCCAAAATTAAGCGGGGTGCCACCTGAGCACCCCGCAAATCGGTTCAATAAATCGCCATCAGAGCGGATCGACCTTGAGGCAGGAGACCGCGTGATCGAAGTTGCCTTCCAGCTGGGGCCGAGTCTTGGCACACTCGGGGCCAGCCACCGGGCAGCGGGTGCGGAACACGCAGCCGGATGGCGGATTCATCGGTGAGGGCAAGTCTCCTTCCAAAATCTGAATCACCTTGTTGCGCTCCAGTTCCGGGTCTGGGATTGGAACCGCCGACATCAGCGCCTTGGTGTAGGGGTGCAACGGATTGGCGAAGATCTCCTTGCGGGTCCCCAGCTCAACGGCATTGCCCAGGTACATCACCAGCACCCGATCGGAGATGTGTTTGACCACCGACAGATCGTGGGCGATGAAGATGAGCGACAGCCCCATCTCCTTTTGCAGGGCTTTTAGCAGGTTGACCACCTGCGCTTGAATGGAGACATCCAGCGCCGAGACCGGCTCGTCACAGATGATCATCTTGGGTTCCAGGATCAACGCCCGGGCAATGCCGATCCGTTGACACTGACCGCCAGAGAACTCGTGAGGGTAACGGTTGACCAAATTGGGCAGCAGCCCCACCTTGCTCATCATGGCGCGCACCTTCTCTTTTACCTCTTCCCGCGACAGCTTGGGATAAAAGGTAATGAGCGGTTCAGCGATGATGTCACCTATGGTCATCCGCGGGTTGAGGGAAGCTAGCGGGTCCTGGAAGATCATCTGGATCTCTTTACGCTTCTCCCGCAGCGCATTGGGGTCGAGCTTGGTGAGGTCGTCACCAAGCCAAACGACCTTGCCCGCCGTAGCAGGCACCAGCCCGATGATGGCACGGGCAAAGGTAGACTTGCCGCAGCCAGACTCCCCCACTACCCCCAGGGTCTCCCCTTCGTAGAGACGCATGGTGACGCCATCAACCGCTTTAAGATCAGATGGCTTGGCCCAGGGCCAAGCCTTGCCACTCTTGATACTGAAGTGGACCTTGAGATCAGACACTTCTAACAGCAATTTTTTGTCGGCACCCATTTAGTTGGCCCCCTTGTTGATCGCATCCGAAACCCAGTGACAAGCCCGCTCCCGACCGTCGTTGAACGGCGTCAGGATCGGTGATTGTTGGCCGCAAATTTCGCTGACCCGGTGGCAACGCTCCTGGAAGGGGCAACCGGTCGGCAGACGCAGCAGGTTGGGCGGATTACCCGGAATGGTGGGCAGCTCTTCCCCTTCGGTATCGAGGCGGGGAATGGCGCGCAGCAAGCCTTCGGTATAGGGGTGGCTGGGACGATAGAAGATATCGTCGACCTTGCCGTACTCCATGGTGCGACCGGCATACATCACCAGCACCTTGTTGCAGATACCGGCGACCACGCCAAGGTCGTGGGTGATCATGATGATGGCGGTGTTGAACTCGCGCTTGAGCTCGTTCATCAGGGTCATGATCTGGGCCTGTACCGTCACGTCGAGGGCGGTAGTCGGCTCATCGGCGATCAGCAGTTGCGGCCTACACAGCAGTGCCATGGCGATCATCACCCGCTGGCGCATGCCGCCAGAAAACTCGTGGGGATACATTGCGATCCGCTTGCGCGCTTCGGGGATCTTCACCGCGTCGAGCATCCGCACCGACTCTTCAAACGCTTCCGCCTTGCTCACCCCTTTGTGCAACATCAGCACTTCCATCAGCTGATCCTTCACCTTCATGTAGGGGTTCAGCGAGGTCATGGGGTCCTGGAAGATCATGGCGATCTTCTCGGCGCGGATCTTGTTGAGCTTGTGTTCCGGCAGGTTGAGGATTTCGTCGCCCTGAAACTTGGCAGACCCTGTGATGATGCCGTTTTTGGCCAGCAGCCCCATGATGGCAAACGCAGTCTGGGACTTGCCGGAGCCGGATTCACCCACAATGCCGAGGGTCTCGCCCGCCGCGAGGGAAAAGTTGAGGTCGTTGACCGCCACCACATTGCCGTCCGGGGTCTTGAACTCGACCCGCAGATCTTTCACATCCAGTAACTTCATATAAAAACTCCTTATCGATCTTTCGTGATGCTTTCCTGTCGATCCGATGCTCGATTAACGATCTTTCGGATCGAGGGCGTCACGCAGACCATCCCCGAGGAAGTTGAAGCAAAACAGGGTCACCACCATAAAACAGGCGGGGAACAGCAGTTGCCAGATGGCCACTTCCATCGACTTGGAGCCTTCATCCAGCAGGGCACCCCAGCTGGTCATCGGTTCCTGAACCCCAAGGCCCAGGAAACTGAGGAAGGATTCAAACATGATCATCCCCGGCACCAGCAAGGTGGCATAAACGGCCACGATACCAAGCACGTTCGGGACTATGTGACGGGTAATGATCTTCCACTTGGAGACGCCACAGACGTGGGCCGCCTCGATAAACTCCTTGCTTTTGAGGCTCAGGGTCTGACCTCGCACAATCCGCGCCATGTCGAGCCAGCTCACCGCGCCGATGGCGATAAAGATCAGCGCCAGATTACGGCCGAAGAAGGTGACCAGCATGATCACGAAGAACATGAAGGGGAAGGCGTTGAGGATCTCAAGAATGCGCATCATCAGGCTATCGACCCGACCACCGATAAAGCCGGAAGCCGCGCCATACAAGGTGCCAATGATGACCGCCACCACGGCGCCCATGATGCCAACCATCAGCGAAATACGGCCACCGAGCAGGGTGCGCACGAACAGATCCCGCCCCAGACTGTCGGTACCGAAGTAGTGACCCGCCTCCATATCTGGCGGTGACTGCATCGCGTTCCAGTCCGGATCGTCAAAGGTGTACTGCGACAGATAGGGCCCGAAGATGACGGCCAACCCGATGATGGTCAATATAATCAGGCTGGTCAGTGCCGCCCTGTTACGCAGGAAACGGCGGCGTGCATCCTTCCACAGGGAGCGCCCCTCCACCACTTCCACTTTTTGCGCGAACGCGTCAACGGCGTCGCGTTTTTCAGTTGAAACAACCATGATGAACTCCCGAATTAGTAACGGATCTTGGGATCGATAAAGGCATAGAGAATATCGACCACAGCGTTAAAGGTGATGGTGAGGGCGCCGACCAGAATGGTCAGGCCAAGCACCATGGAGTAATCACGGTTAAGGGCACCGTTGACGAACAGCTGGCCAATCCCCGGCAAGCCGAAGATGGTCTCGATCACCACAGAGCCGGTGATGATGCCGACAAACGCCGGGCCCAGATAGGAGACCACCGGCAGCATGGCGGGACGCAGCGCGTGTTTGAGGATGATGTGACGCAGCGGCAATCCCTTGGCACGGGCGGTGCGAATGAAGTTGGCATTCATGGTCTCGATCATGCTACCGCGCATGATCCGCGAGATGGCGGAGATGTAGTACATCATCATGCCGAACACCGGCAGCACCATAAATTGAATGCCACCACCCTGCCAGCCACCGGCCGGGAACCAGCCCAGATAGATACTGAAAAACAGCACCAGCAAAGGTGCCAGCACAAAGCCCGGGATCACCACCCCGGCCATCGCCGACGACATCAACAGATAGTCAATAATGGTGTTCTGTTTCAAAGCGGCAATGGTGCCGAGGGTAACCCCCAGCAACACGGCGAAAAAGAACGCAGCCGCCCCGATCTTGGCTGAAACAGGCAGTGCCTGACTCACCAGATCATTGACGGTGAAATCCTTGTATTTGAACGAGGGACCCAAATCCCCCTGCACCAGGTTGCCCAGGTAGGTGAGATATTGCATGCCAATGGGTTTGTCGAGCCCGTATTTGGCCTCGATGTTGGCAATGACTTCGGGGGGCAGTGAACGCTCGCTGGTAAAGGGGTTACCCGGGGCGAAACGCATCATGAAAAAAGAGACGGTGATCAAGACCAGCAGAGTCGGGATCGCTTCCAATAGCCGTTTAAAAATGAATTTCAACATAGACATTACCTGTCCTGAACTGCTTCCAAATGGTCGCGGTTTTAATAAAGGCCCGCCATCTGGCGGGCCTGCTTGTTATGCGACTTGTTGCTTTAAATCAGTGAGCAATAATGTACATATCTTTGCTGTAGAGGTTATCCAGCGGGTTGGCAGGATAACCGCCCACAAAAGGCTTCACCATCCGAGCCGTCACATACTGGTAGATAGGCGCAATCGGCATGTCTTTGGCCAGGATCTCTTCGCCCTGAACGTAGAGCTTGTTACGGGCAGCCACATCGACCTGATCACGGGACGAATCCATCAGCTTGTCAAACTCCGGATTGGAGTACTTACCGTCGTTGTTGCCGTGGGTGGTCTGCATCAGATCCAGCATGGACGAGGCTTCGTTGTAGTCGGCGATCCAGCCGGCACGGCCCACATCAAACTGACCCTGTTTCTTGGTTTCCAGATAAGTTTTCCACTCCTGGTTAACCAGGCTCACCTGCACACCCAGCTTCTTCCACATGGAGGCAACGGCCACAGCCACTTTCTTGTGGTTGTCGTCGGTGTTGTAGAGCAGCTCGAACTTCAGCGGTTTGCTGGCATCGAAACCGGCCTCTTCCAGCAGAGCCTTGGCCTTGGCATCACGCTCGGCCTGGGTCATCTTCGACCACTCAGGCGCAACCGGTTTGAAACCATCTACAAAGTCCGGTACCAGGGTATAACCCGGGGTCTGGCCCTGACCCATCACCTTCTCGGCAATCACGTCACGGTTGATGGCGTAGGAGAGCGCGGTACGAACCCGCACGTCATCAAACGGCTTCTTCTTGACGTTGTACTGGTAGTAATAGGTGCCGACATAGCCGGTCACTTTCAGCTCGTCCGGCTTCTCTTTCTTCATCTGCTTGAAGCGCTCGATGGGCATCTGATAGGTGATGTCCACTTCGCCCGCCAGATAGCGGCTGAGATCGGCGTTGGTAGACTGGATTGGCAGATAAACCACCTTGTTGATCACTGTCTTGCCATCGTTCCAGTAGTGCTTGTTGCGCTCCACTTCGACGCGCTCGTTCACCACCCAACTCTTCAACGCATAGGCACCGTTGGATACCATGTTTTCAGGCTGGGTCCACTTGTCACCAAACTTCTCGATCACCTTCTTCGGGACCGGATAGGTAGTGGTGTGGGAAAGCATACTGACGAAATAGGGGATCGCTTTTTCAAGCTGAACTTCGAAGGTGTGGTCATCAACCGCCTTCACACCCAGGGTATCGGACGGCTTCTTGCCGGTAATGATCTCGCTGGCGTTGAGAATGGTCGGGATTTCCAGATACCAAGAGTAAGGAGAGGCAGTTTTCGGATCAACGGCGCGTTTGAAGGCAAATTCGAAGTCGTGGGCGGTAACCGGATCACCGTTGGACCACTTGGCATCTTTGCGCAGGTGGAACACGAAGTGTTTGTTATCCTTGGTTTCCCAAGATTCAGCCACAGCCGGGAGAATTTCCCCTTTCGGGCCAGAAGCAACGAGGCCTTCGAACAGGTCGCGCAAAATATTGGATTCGACCGTTCCTTCGGTCTTGTGCGGGTCAAGGGTGGCAGGCTCGGAGCCATTCCCCTTTACCAGTTGCTGAACATCCGCCAGCTTGGTTCCCGCCGGGACATCGGCAGCCTGTGCCACATTGATGCCACCAAACAGGGCAGCCATCAGAACTGTGTTAATAATTGTTTTTTTATGAGTCATTTCCCTACTCCAACAAGAACATTCCATGCATTTACTAAAGTGACGGGGTCGAAACCCGCTCCCAGCATAATTCCCTGCCAATTGCGATAATGCAACAGATATTGTCAGGATAATCGGCCTTTTCTGGTCAAAAAATCAGCTGCAGCGCTATTTTTCAGTATTAAAATACCGCCTTAAAGCTCGCTTTTTATACAAACGACCGATTCTAGAAAAAACCGGGCAAAAAGCAACCAATAAAAAGCCGGTCACCAGGACCGGCTTTGATAAAACAGAGCTGGCTCACATCAAGCTGGGGAAAACCCCCTTGATGCCGGCCACCATGATCTCGATACCGAGCGACATCATGATAAGACCCATGATACGGGTCACCACGTTGATGCCGGTATTGCCCATGATCTTGAACAGCAAGGGTGCGGCGCGGAAGATAAGCCAGGAGCAGAAGGAGAAGACCACCACCACCACCGACATGCCAAGCAGCTGCTGCCAGTGGCTCTGGCTGGCATAGACGATGACTGAGGAGATGGCACCGGGGCCCGCCATCAATGGCAGTGCCAGCGGCACCACGGCGATGGATTCGCGCACCGCCAGTTCACCCTTCTCCTGTTTGTTGTGCTTCACCTCGCCCAGCTTACCCTGCAGCATCGACCAGGCGATCAGGGTGATGAGCGAACCGCCAGCAATGCGAAACGACGCCAGCGAGATACCAAAACCATCGAGGATCAGCTGCCCCATGTACATGGAGACCAGCAGGATCACCATTACCGCAATATTGGCGGTGGTGTTGGTCTTCATCCGCTCGGCCTGGGTATGGTGGCTAGTCAGGCTGACAAATACCGGCAACAGACCAAGCGGATTGATAATTGCGAACAAACCGACAAAAAACTTCAGATACAAAGAGACGTCAATTGCTGCCATAGGCGCCTTCCAATAGTGTTACGGGCCCATCGGGCCAATCCATTAATTTCGTGCGTAAATTTACATCATAGCCAGAGCGGGCACCAATCAAATCATCACACTTATGCGGGTGATTGTTAGTGAGTTCACCTAATGATTGAAATCAACACGGGATAAAGTGGCAAGAAGATGCGCCTTCACCAGAGAGTTGGTAACAACAAGGCAGGCCCATTGCTGACCACCCCCACCAGCGCCGCCGGTGCCTCCCGGTTCAGCGAGCCTGGTTGCACCGAGTGACACGGCTTTGCCCAACAAAGGAGAGTCACAACCGTCATGATCTCGGTGATACAGGGGCCATTTTGCTCTCTAACCCCCACCAGCTAAGGCCGCCATCACGCCAGTTACAATTTCATCACAATCAAAATTTACCGCGGATTAAAACAACAACCATTTACGCAACACTTGCTGTAGATTTGCGCACCACCCCGACATGGCCACCCTGTAAAAATCAAAATGGTTAACTTTAACGGGAGAAACCCGCCGTAAAACCCCCCTTAAAAAGATCATTAACCACATGATTAATAGGTCTAAAAACCTTTTCATTACAACTCATATCACTTCCGCTACAATCCACTCTCCTGTAACATCCCTCGCACACGGATGATGAAATAAAATTTCTTTTGTTCTTTTGTTACACATGATCCAGATCAAGTTTTTATGGACCAACACAGCTCTATAATCGACTCGGAAAGCAATTTAGTAAGGCATGTAAATACCCCGTTATGGTCATTCGCGATTTGACTGAGGGTCTATAATTGCCGGGCATTGCCAACGTCTTACTAAACAGTTTTCAAATAATCAGGAGATAAACATGGCAGTAACCAACTTGGCTGAACTGGATGCAATGGTCGCCCGCGTTAAAGAAGCTCAGCGTGAATTCGCCAGCTTCTCGCAAGAGCAGGTAGACAAGGTTTTCCGTGCAGCCGCCCTGGCCGCCAGTAATGCTCGTATTCCCTTGGCCCAAATGGCCGTGGCTGAATCAGGCATGGGTATCATCGAAGACAAGGTTATCAAGAACCACTTCGCTTCCGAATACATCTATAACGCATACAAAGATGAGAAGACCTGCGGCATCCTGAGCCAGGATGACGAGATGGGCACCATGATCATCGCCGAGCCGGTAGGTATCATCTGCGGTATCGTTCCGACCACCAACCCGACCGCTACCGCGATCTTCAAATCTTTGATCTCCCTGAAGACTCGTAACGCCATCATCTTCTCCCCGCACCCCCGTGCCAAGAACTCCACCAATACCGCTGCCAAGCTGGTACTGGACGCAGCCGTTGCCGCTGGTGCACCGAAAGACATCATCGGCTGGATCGATCAACCGTCTGTTGAGCTGTCTAACGCACTGATGAAGCACAACGACATCAACCTGATCCTGGCCACCGGTGGCCCGGGCATGGTGAAAGCCGCTTACTCTTCCGGTAAGCCTGCTATCGGTGTGGGTGCCGGTAACGTACCCATCGTTATCGACGAAACCGCCGATGTGAAGCGTGCTGTCGCCTCTATCCTGATGTCCAAAACCTTCGACAACGGTGTGGTCTGTGCTTCCGAGCAAGCTGTTATCGTCGTGGACTCCATCTACAACCAGGTGAAAGAGCGTTTCTCCAACCACGATGGCTACATCCTGTCCAAAGATGAAGCGGACAAGGTACGTAAAGTGCTGCTGATTAACGGCGCGCTGAACGCAGATATCGTCGGTCAGCCAGCCACCAAGATCGCCGCCATGGCCGGTGTGACTGTGCCTGCCACCACCAAGATCCTGATCGGTGAAGGCCTGGAATTGTGCGCTGAAGATGAGTTCGCTCATGAGAAGCTCTCCCCGACCCTGGGTATGTTCCGCGCCAAGAATTTCGAAGACGCTGTCGAGATGGCCTGCACCATGGTCAACATCGGTGGTATCGGTCACACCTCAGGTCTGTACACCGACCAGGATCGCAATCAGGACCGCATCAGATACTTCGGCGACAAGATGAAGACCGCCCGTATCCTGATCAACACCCCTTCCACCCAAGGTGGTATCGGTGACCTGTACAACTTTGCTCTTGCTCCTTCCCTGACCCTGGGTTGCGGCTCCTGGAGTGGTAACTCCATCTCCGAGAACGTCGGTCCCAAGCACCTGATCAACAAGAAGACAGTCGCAAAACGGGCAGAAAATATGCTGTGGCACAAACTTCCGAAATCCATCTATTTCCGTCGTGGCTCCCTGCCGATCGCCCTGGGTGATCTGGAAGGTAAAAAGCGTGCAATGGTTGTTACCGACCGCTTCCTGTTCAACAACGGCTATGCCGATGACGTAGTTCGTCTGCTCAAGAAGCTGAACATGGAAGTGGAAGTATTCTACGAAGTAGAAGCTGACCCGACCCTGTCCATCGTCCGCAAGGGCGCCGAGATGGCCAACTCCTTCAAGCCGGACGTTATCCTGGCACTGGGTGGTGGTTCACCGATGGATGCGGCCAAGATCATGTGGGTGATGTACGAGCACCCGGATACTGCGTTCGAAGATCTGGCAATGCGCTTTATGGACATCCGCAAGCGTATCTACAAGTTCCCGAAAATGGGCGTGAAGGCCGAACTGGTCTGTATCACCACCACTTCCGGTACCGGTTCTGAAGTCACCCCGTTTGCGGTAGTAACCGACGACGCCACCGGCATGAAGTACCCGCTGGCTGACTACGAGCTGACCCCGAACATGGCCATCGTGGATGCCAACCTGGTCATGAACATGCCCAAGTCCCTGTGCGCCTTCGGTGGTGTGGATGCGGTCACTCATGCCATGGAAGCCTACGTTTCCGTGCTGGCTAACGAATACTCCGATGGCCAGGCACTGCAAGCGCTGAAGCTGCTGAAAGAGTACCTGCCGTCCAGCTACCAGAATGGTGCCAACGATCCGGTTGCTCGCGAGAAGGTACACAATGCGGCCACCATCGCCGGTATCGCATTCGCCAACGCCTTCCTGGGTGTCTGCCACTCCATGGCGCACAAACTGGGTGCTGAATTCCACATTCCGCACGGCTTGGCTAACGCCCTGCTGATCAGCAACGTGATCCGTTACAACGCCAACGACAACCCGACCAAGCAGACTGCGTTCTCCCAGTACGACCGTCCGCAAGCTCGCCGTCGTTATGCCGAAGTGGCTGACCACCTGGGTCTGACTGCTGCTGGTGACCGTACCGCTGCCAAGATCGAGAAGCTGCTGACCTGGCTGGACGAGCTGAAAGCCACTCTGGGCATCCCGGCCTCCATTCGTGAAGCTGGCGTGAACGAAGCGGACTTCCTGGCCAAGGTTGACCAGCTGGCGCTGGAAGCCTTCGATGACCAGTGCACCGGTGCCAACCCGCGCTACCCGCTGATCACCGAGCTCAAAGCCATCCTGATGGATACCTACTACGGTCGTCCGTTCACCGAAGGCGCTGCAGCTGCTCCTGCCGCCGCTGCCCCGGTTGAAGCCAAGGTTGATACCAAGAAAAAATCCAAGGCCTGATAACCAGTCCTGAGATCACAAGCCCGCGCCATGCGCGGGCTTTTTTTTATCCGCAAGTTATCACTCCCCCTCCTCTCCCCCTGCATGTTGTAGTGCAAACCATCCCCTCTCCCGACCAACCTGCACGCCCAACGCCCAACGCCCAGCCAATTATCCGATATCAACATCCAGGCAATGGCTCAGCATTGATTGCCGTACCATGACAACAAGGCCCATCGACAATCGCCTCGGGCATCCTGTGTACGGAGCAATCTGCCTGACTGGCAGAGCGAGCCGTCAACGCCATCTAAAGAGTTGCTCGTGTGATAAACCGGATAAGAGGAGCCATACCATGATCACGTAACGCAACCCGGCTAGCGTGTCGGGCTGACCAGCCAACAGGATCCGTGAAATGGTAAGGCACAGATGAGGCGGGAAAAGTATTGAGCGAAGAGAGCTGTTGCATTGGTGGATCAAACGACTCGTCAGAGGCTTCACCCATGCAAAGATAAAAAAATGGCAGCCATCCGGCTGCCATCTCAAGTACCTAGGTCAGCGATCAGAGGGTCGCTGCAACTTCATCAGAGATGGAGCCGTTGTGATACACCTCTTGCACATCGTCCAGATCTTCCAGCATGTCGATCAGACGCATCAGCTTGGGCGCGGTTTCCGCATCCAACTCGGCTTCGGTAGAGGGGATCATGGTCACTTCGGCGTTAGCTGCCTTGAAACCCGCCGCTTCCAGCGCATCCAGCACGGTACCAAAATCGTTCGGGCTGGTGTACACCTCGATGGAACCATCCTCTTCGGTGACCACGTCATCGGCGCCCGCTTCCAGTGCCGCATCCATCAATGCATCTTCATCGGCACCCACGAAGGTCAGCAGCCCTTTCTTGCTGAACAGATAGGCGACGGAGCCGTCGGTACCCAGGTTGCCGCCACTCTTGCTGAAGGCATGACGCACTTCGGCAACAGTCCGGTTCCGGTTGTCTGTCAGGCACTCGACCATCACGGCAGATCCAGCCGGACCGTAACCTTCATAGACGATGGTTTCCAGCTGCTCACCATCACCACCACCGGCCCCGCGCGCGATGGCGCGGTTGATGGTCTCGCGGGTCATGTTGCTGGTCAGGGCGGCAGTCACCGCCGCACGCAGGCGCGGGTTGTTGGCCGGGTCAGGATCACCGATCCGGGCGGAAGTGGTGATTTCCCGGATCAGTTTGGTGAAGATCTTGCCCCGCTTGGCATCTTGCGCAGCCTTACGGTGTTTGATGTTGGCCCATTTGCTGTGACCTGCCATAGAGATTCTCCGTTATTTTTTAAATGTCAGTAACACACTTCATTGCTCACCAAAGGGGAGAGAAAGGCCACCTGTGGCGGCCTTTGCTGCCGGTAGCGGCTTACTCGTCGCCCTTGACGGTAGTTGCAATCGCCAATTCACCCAGCTGGGCTGCGTTGGCAAGGCTGGGGGCGTCAGTCATCAGACAGGCAGCCGCAGTGGTTTTCGGGAAGGCAATCACGTCCCGAATGTTTTCAGTACCGGTCAGCAGCATGCTGAGACGATCCAGACCGAAGGCCAGACCGGCGTGCGGCGGGGTACCGTACTTCAGGGCATCCAGCAGGAAGCCAAACTTCAGGCGCTGCTCGGCAGGGGTAATGCCCAGGATGTCGAACACGGTGGCTTGCATCTCGCTGTTGTGGATACGGACAGAACCGCCACCCACTTCATAGCCGTTGATCACCATGTCGTAGGCGTTGGCGTAAGCACTCAGCGGGCTGGCTTTCAGATCGCTCGGGCCCATGTTGCTCGGGGCGGTGAACGGGTGGTGCATGGCGGCCAGACCACCTTCACTGTCCTCTTCAAACATCGGGAAGTCGATGACCCACAACGGCTTCCAGCTGTTCTCCAGCAGACCCAGATCGCGACCCACTTTCAGGCGCAGGGCGCCCATGGCATCGCACACTACTTTCTTGGAATCAGCGCCAAAGAAGATGATGTCGCCGTCAGCGGCACCGGTACGGGCCAGGATCTCGCGCACGATCTCGTCGGAGAGGAACTTGGCAACCGGAGACTGCACGCCTTCGAGGCCCTTAGCGGCTTCGTTGACCTTCATCCAGGCCAGGCCCTTGGCACCGTAGATGCCGACAAACTTGGTGTACTCGTCGATCTGCTTGCGGGACAGCTCGGCGCCGCCCGGTACTTTCAGGGCTGCTACGCGGCCTTTCGGGTCGTTGGCAGGGCCAGCGAACACCGCAAACTCAACCGCAGTCAGCAGATCCGCGACATCGACCAGCTCCATCGGCAGACGCAGATCCGGCTTGTCGGAGCCAAAGCGACGCATGGCTTCATCGAAGGTCATCACCGGGAAGTCACCGAGATCGACGGCCAGCACGTGTTGCCACAGCTTGCGGATCATCTCTTCCATCAGCTCACGCACTTGCGGCGCAGTCATGAAAGAGGTCTCCACGTCGATCTGGGTAAATTCCGGCTGACGGTCGGCACGCAGGTCTTCGTCACGGAAGCACTTGACGATCTGGTAGTAACGGTCGAAGCCGGACATCATCAGCAACTGCTTGAACAGCTGCGGTGATTGCGGCAGGGCGTAGAACTTGCCCTTGTGCACGCGGCTCGGTACCAGATAGTCACGGGCACCTTCCGGGGTCGCCTTGGTCAGCATCGGGGTCTCGATGTCGAGGAAGCCCTGCTCATCCATGAAGCGACGCACGAAAGCACTGGCCTTGGCACGGGTCTTCAGATACTTGGCCATCTCGGGGCGGCGCAAGTCCAGATAACGGAACTTGAGACGTTGCTCTTCGCTGTTGACCTGATTGAAGTCCAGCGGCAACGGCTCGGCACGGTTGATGATGTTGAGCTCGTGAGCGAACACTTCGATGGCGCCGGTGGCCATGTCGCTGTTGCGCTGGGAGTCAGGGCGGGTACGCACCACGCCGGTCACCTGGATGCAGAACTCGCCGCGCAGCTCGGAAGCCAGCGCGAATGCGTCCGGCTTGTCCGGATCGAAGAACACCTGCACGATCCCTTCCCGGTCGCGCATGTCGATAAAGATCAGGCCGCCAAGATCACGACGACGATGAACCCAACCGCACAATGTAATGGTCTGCCCGGCATGGGCCTCATTGACCTGTCCGCAATAGATAGAGCGCATGGACTTCTTCCTTCGAAATTGTAGAGAGACGGTTAACCTTGGGCCGCCGGGCACGACTGGCAAGCACCGTCTGTCTCACAGCTGGCCAGATTCTTTTCTTACCCGGTTTGAAATCAGTCTCGTACCATCCGGTTCCCTTGAGCCGGAAGCCTGCCGCCGATATCAGCTTGACCCGATGTGGCTTGCTACAGGCCGGACAGTCGGTCAGGGGGGCATCGGAAAGCTTTTGCAGTTTTGCCAACTCAGGACCACAGACATCGCAACGATCTGCGTAGACAGGCATGGGCCACTAGAAATTGGTAAACAAAAGGGCTGGCATTATAGAGGAAAACCCCCTTTTGGGTAAAATGGCCAGCAGCCTCCTTTCAGCAGTTTTTTGCACTCGGTGGCAAAAAAATCGACAAAAACGGGCATGCGAGCCCCAAGACCGACGAGAATAGCCGCCATGAGCCTCTATTTGGGCCTGCCACAGTGGTCCCACCCCAGCTGGCCCGGCCAGTTGCTGGGCCTTGGCGCCAAGCCTGCCGAACACCTCGCCCACTACGCCACCGTGTTCAATTCGGTGGAGGGTAACACCACCTTCTATGCCCTGCCGACGCCGGAGACGGTACAACGCTGGGCCGATGCGGTGCCCGCCCACTTTCGCTTCAACTTCAAGTTTCCGCAAACCATCAGCCATCAAAGCGATCTGGTGAGCGCAGATAAGCAGGTGGCCGACTTTATCCGGCTGCTCACCCCGCTGCACCATAAGCTGGGGCTGCTCACCCTGCAACTGCCCGCCCGCTTCGGCCCAGAGGGGCTGCCCCAGCTTGCGGCCTTTATCGAGCGGCTGCCGGCACAGTTCACCTACGCCCTCGAAGTACGCCACCCCGACTTCTTCGCCAAAGGGGACGCCGAGCGGACACTGAACCGGATGCTGATGGAGAAGGGGGTAAATCGCATCATGCTCGACAGTCGCCCGCTCTTCTCGGTAGCGGCGACCACTGCGACACTGATCGATGCTCAGGGCAAGAAGCCGCGACTGCCGGTGCATCTGCTGGCCACCGCCAGCGCCCCCATGGTGCGCTTTATCGGCCTGCCGGATCCGGCGGCCAACCACCCCTTCCTGCCAGGCTGGCTTCCCCACTGGCGTCAATGGCTCGCGGAGGGGAAGGATCTCTACCTCTATATACATACTGCCGACAACGCCCAGGCACCTGAGCTGGCTCGCCAGATCACCCATCTGCTGGAGCAGGAGATGGCCCCCTGGCCGGGGGAAAACGATCGCGCACGTCAGGGAGTGCTGCGCTTTTAGCCAACCCATTCTGCGGCCATCGAACTGCGGCAAAAAAAGCGCTTTTTTGTGGCGCGGCAAGCCCTGGCGTCAAGACAAATGGTCATCAATCCTCTACACTACCGCCCCAAGTAAGGGTCCGGAACATGACCCATACGAACAGGGTCGGTCCAAAGGATTTCATGACCAGCCACCCCGTTCGTAAACAGGTGATTAATCTACTCTGATGGGTGTCACCCAACGACTCAATTGAACAATACAGCCGGGTTATGCCCCGACTGTCAGGTTGCGCCAGCATGCAGACCAAAGACCAAATTTTTGCCGCCCCGATCGCCAGATTGGGGGATTTCTGTTTTGACGAACAGGTCGTCGACGTATTTCCCGACATGATCCAGCGCTCGGTGCCGGGTTACAGCAACATCATCTCCGCCATCGGTATGATGGCCGCCCGTTACGCCCAACCGATGAGCCAGCTCTATGATCTCGGCTGTTCGCTGGGCGCCGCGACCCAGGCAATGCGCCGCCATATCAGCCAGCCCGGTTGCCGCATCACCGCGGTGGATCTCTCCCACCCGATGATCGAGCGCGCCCGCGCCCACCTCTCCGGTTTCAAATCCGAGGTACCGGTGGAACTGGTAGAAGCGGATATCTGCGACATCGAGATCGAGAACGCCTCTGTGGTGGTGCTCAACTTCACCCTGCAATTTGTCGAGCCCGAGCAGCGGGCAGCCCTGATCCAGCGCATTTTTGATGGGCTGCGTCCGGGCGGGATCCTGATCCTGAGCGAAAAGTTTCGCTTCGAGGATGAGCCGGTCAACGAACTGCTGATCGACCTGCACCTCGACTTCAAACGGGCCAATGGCTACAGCGAGCTGGAGATCAGCCAGAAGCGCACCGCCCTTGAGAATGTGATGCGCACCGACAGCCTGCAGACCCACCGTGATCGCCTGCGGGATGCCGGTTTCGTTCATCAGGATCTCTGGTTCCAGTGCTTCAATTTCGGCTCCATGATTGCCATCAAATCCAGCGAGCCCACCCAGCCATGATCGACTTTGCCAACTTCTATCAACTGATTGCCAAAAACCGGCTGAGCCACTGGTTGCATACCCTGCCCGCCCAGCTGCACACCTGGCAACATGACAACCAGCACGGCGATTTGCCGCGCTGGAACCGTGCCCTCAACAAGCTGCCGGTGGTATCCCCCGGTAACGTCGAGCTGAAAAGCCGGGTCGAGATAGGCTCGGCCGAGAGCCTGAGCGAAGGGGAGCGCAAAAAGGTCGAGAGCCTGCTGCGCCACTTCATGCCATGGCGCAAGGGGCCGTTCACGGTGCACGGCATCCACATCGATACCGAGTGGCGCTCCGACTGGAAGTGGGATCGGGTGCTGCCCCATATCAGCCCGCTGGCAGGCCGTTACGTGCTGGATGTGGGCTGCGGCAGTGGCTATCACCTCTGGCGCATGGTGGGTGAAGGGGCCAAGCTGGCGGTCGGCATCGATCCGAGTCCGCTGTTTCTCTGTCAGTTCGAAGCCATTCGCCACTTTAACGGCGGCGACCAGCGCGCCCACCTGCTGCCGCTGGGCATTCAGGAGTTGCCTGAGCTGCGCGCCTTTGACACCGTCTTCTCCATGGGGGTGCTCTATCACCGTAAATCCCCCATCGAGCACATCGAACAGCTGCGCAACCAACTGAAAGACGATGGTGAACTGGTGCTGGAGACGCTGGTGGTGGATGGTGGCGTCAATGAAGTATTGGTGCCGACAGATCGCTACGGCAAAATGCGCAATGTCTGGTTTATTCCCTCAAGTAGCGCCCTCAAGCTGTGGGTTGAACGTTGCGGCTTCACCGACGTGCGGATTGTAGACGAGAATATGACCAGCACCGACGAACAACGTCGTACCGACTGGATGATTAATGAATCCCTGAGTGACTATCTGGACCCAGACAATCCGGCACTCACGGTAGAAGGACACCCGGCGCCCAAACGTGCCGTGCTGATTGCCCGCAAGGCCAAAGACTAGCCGCTGGCGATTCAGAAAGTTACACTGACCCAATTCCAGGAAGCACAGTTAAATGAATGACATGAAAAGCAAATTAAAAGGAATGACCCTGCTCTCCCTGCTTAGTCTCGGCGGGTGTGTCAATATGGAAAAAACGCCTCAGGTTCCTGTACTGACCCTGGCCGAGCTCCGTAGTGAACTCGATCAGAGCGAGCAGCGCCTGCAAACCTCCATGGAACAGCAACAAAAGCACTATGTGCAGCAACAGCACCTGCTGGTTCAGCTCAACACTGATGTCACCAACATGAAAGAGTCAGTCAAAAAACTCGATACCAAGCTCACCGCGATTCCCGCTGAGCCGCCCAAACCCATGGCCCTCCCGACTGAGCAATGCGCGGCTCCCACTCAGGGCCACACCATAGATGGCAAACTGATGGTCGGTGAAGCGGAGTGGATCTGGGTTGATGCTGCCAACGACGCCTTCCAGGCGCGCGTGGACACCGGTGCCACCACCTCCTCCATCAGCGCCCAGGAGATCACCATTTTCGAGCGCAACGGCAAGAACTGGGTGCGCTTCTTCCTGAGTCATCAGGATGTGGATGACAAGATCCAGATCGAAGCGCCGCTGGTGCGCCATGTGCGGGTACGTCAGGCCTCTGCCGATGATCTCGACCGCCGTCCGGTGGTGCGTCTGGCCGTGCGGATCGGTGACATGACCGAGAAAGCCGAATTTACCCTGAAAGACCGTAGCGACATGACCTTCCCGGTGCTGCTGGGTCGTGAATTTTTGAAAGACATCGCCGTGGTTGATGTGGCCCGCGAATATATCCAACCCAAACCCAAGCTCAAGGATGTGAAATAATCCATGGTTTCCCGTAAGCCGTTCTATTTGCTGGTAGCCCTGCTGTACATTGTCGGCCTGGGGATGACGATCTACCACCATATCGCGTTGGATGTGCCACTCACCCCCGGTGAAAAGCGCCAGATCTGGTCCATCGAAGCCAAGCTGGAGTTCGAGGCGACCGGTGATCCGGTGATCGCCTCGTTGGCCATTCCGGGCACCCAGCCCGGTTTCACCCTGATGAACGAGAACGCCGCCAGCCCGGGCTACGGCCTCTCCTTTGTCGAGAAAGATGGCGATGCCCGCGCCGAGTGGTCTATTCGCACCGCTTCCGGTCGCCAAGAGCTCTACTACCGCGTCGACATGATGGCGGATGCCCATGCCAAACCGGCTGCCAATCCGCAGCCGCCCGCCATCGAGAAGCAGATCGAGAGTGAGCCCTACGCCACTGCGATGAAACAGATCGTGGAGCGGGCGCAAGAGCGTTCAGCAGATGGCTACACCTTGACTCGCGAGATCATCAAGGAGATCGAGAAGCAGGAGCAAAATGCCGAGCTGCTGAAAAAGAACAAGAGTCGCGCCAACCTGATCGCCGAACTGCTCAACAATGCTGACGTGCCGACCCGGGTGGTGCATGCACTGAACCTGGAAGATGGCCGCCGTCGTCAGGAGCTGGTGGATTACCTGCAGGTGTTCAACAGCCCGACCGACTACAAGCTGTTCAACCCGCAAACCGGTGAACAGGGCCGTCCTGCCAACCTGCTGCTGTGGGAATACAACTCAGGCGCGCTGCTGGACGTGACCGGTGGCCACAACTCCCGTGTCAGCTTCTCGATGATCGAGCAGGAGCAGCCGGTCAGCGTGGCGCTGGCCCAGAAGTTCGAAAAATCCGAGATGATGAACTTCTCCATTCATAGCCTGCCGCTGGAAGAGCAGACCCTGTTCAAGGGCTTGCTGCTGATCCCGATTGGCGTGCTGATGGTGGTGTTCCTGCGGGTACTGGTGGGGATCAAAACGTCGGGCACCTTCATGCCAGTGCTGATCGCGGTCGCCTTTATCCAGACCTCGCTGGTCACCGGTCTCATTGGTTTCCTGCTGATTGTCGGCACCGGTCTCATCATCCGCTCCTACCTGTCGCGGCTTAACCTGCTGCTGGTTGCCCGAATATCGGCCATCATCATCATGGTAATTTCGATGATCGGCATCTTCTCGGCGTTCGCATTCAAGCTGGGACTGACCGATGGCATGAAGATCACCTTCTTCCCGATGATCATCCTCTCCTGGACTATCGAGCGGATGTCGATCCTGTGGGAAGAAGAGGGCCCGAAAGAGGTGGTACGTCAGGGCGGCGGTTCACTGCTGGTCGCCGTTATCGCCTATCTGGCCATGGATAACGAGTTGATCCGTCACCTTACCTTCAACTTCCTCGGTCTGCAGCTGGTGCTGATGGCGACCGTGCTGCTGATGGGTAACTACACCGGCTACAAGCTGAGCGAACTGAAGCGCTTCAAGCCGCTGGTGGACGAGATGAAGTCAGGCGCCACTCCGGGTAAGGACAAGTAACAGATGTGGTTCTGGGAAAAATACACCACCCCGTGGAGCCTGTCCCAATCAGGCATCCTCGGTATGAACAAGCGTAACCACTCCTACATCAGCCGCTACAATCCGCGCAGCCTCTACCCGCTGGTGGATGACAAACTGCAGACCAAGCGCATCGCGCTGGATGCAGGTGTCACAGTGCCTGAGCTGATCGGTACCATCCGTGCCCAGCACGATGTGGTACGGATCACCAAGCTGGTCAAGGATTGGCCGGGTTTCTGCATCAAACCGGCCCGCGGCTCGGGTGGCAAGGGGATCCTGGTGATCTTGCGTCAGGAAGATGGCCTCTTCTACAAGCCCAACGGCAGTGCCTCCAACGGTCAGGATCTGGAGCGTCATGTCTCCAACATTCTGGCGGGTCTCTACTCGCTCGGCGGCAAGCCCGACGTGGCGCTGGTTGAAGGCCTCATCAACTTTGATGATGTGTTCGACGGCTACTCCTTTGAAGGGGTCCCCGATGCCCGAGTGATCATCTTCAAGGGGTTCCCGGTAATGGCGATGATGCGCCTCTCTACCGCCGCCTCGGACGGCAAGGCGAACCTGCACCAGGGCGCCGTCGGGGTGGGCCTGTGCCTGCGTACCGGTCGCGCCCTGCGGGCGGTGCAGTTTGGCAATCCGCTGCGTCACCACCCGGATACCGGCCTTGACCTCTATGATCTCAAGGTGCCCCACTGGGATACCCTGCTGACCCTGGCCGCCTCCTGCTACGAGATGTCGGGTCTGGGCTATATCGGCACCGACATGGTGCTGGACAAGTTCCGTGGCCCCATGCTGCTGGAGCTCAACGCACGTCCCGGTCTTGCCATCCAGATCGCCAACGGCCGTGGCCTGGTGCCCAATCTCAAGACCATCGAGAAGCTGGGCCAAGTGAAAATGAACGTCGAGCAGCGGGTCAACTTCGCCAAGGATCACTTCGGGATCTTTGACGAGTAGCCACAAGCAGATAGCAAAACGCGCCAACTGGCGCGTTTTTTATGCCTAACCACTGGCGACCCCACTCTGATTGAGCAGCCCTCACTTGGGTTCTGCTGATTGCACACATAAAAAAAACCGGCGCCAAGGCACCGGTTCTTCAAGCAGAGTGCGACCCGATCACAGGGAGTCAGCATTCTCGGACAGGTACTTGGCCACGCCATCCGGCGAAGCTGTCATGCCTTTTTTGCCTTTTTCCCACTGAGCCGGGCACACTTCGCCGTGCTCTTCGTGGAACTGCAGGGCATCGACCATGCGCAGCATCTCGTCGATGTTGCGACCCAGCGGCAGATCGTTGACCACCTGATGACGCACAACACCGCTCTTGTCGATCAGGAAGGAGCCACGGAAAGCCACACCGGCTTCCGGGTGCTCAACGTCATAGGCTTTGCAGATCTCGTGCTTGATGTCAGCAACCAGCGGGTATTTGACCGGGCCTATGCCACCATCTTCAATCTTGGTGTTGCGCCATGCGTTGTGGGAGAACTCGGAATCGATAGAAACACCGATCACTTCCACGCCACGCTTGTTGAACTCTTCCAGACGATGATCGAAGGCAATCAGCTCGGACGGGCAGACGAAAGTGAAGTCGAGCGGATAGAAGAACAGGACGGCTGCTTTGCCTTTGATGCGGGAAGAGAGGTTGAATGAATCAACGATCTCGCCATTACCCAGAACGGCTGCGGCGGTAAAATCGGGTGCGGGACGGCCTACCAATACCATATTCAATTCCTCTTGATGTGAAGTGAACAATCCGGTCAGGATTGGGCTACCTAGAGCCAAGTCCATCTAATTCGAGCGACAAACTTTAGACCCAGTGGTAGATTAGTAAATCAAATTAAATAGATAGCATCTATCGGGTTTTTCTATGCAACGTTGGCCCAGCCTCAAACAGCTGCAATATCTGGTCGCTCTCGACGAGCACAAGAACTTCAATCGCGCCGCCAAAGCCTGCCATGTCAGCCAGTCGACCCTGAGTACCGGGATCCAGACGCTGGAGGACATGATAAGCCTGCAACTAGTGGAACGGGACCACAAGAGCTTCATTATGACCCCGGTCGGCATGGAAATCGTCGAGCGAGCTCGCAATTTACTCTCCGATGCGCGGGATCTGATGGAGCTCGGGCAACATCAGGGCGGCGTGATGCAGGGCACAGTACGTCTTGGCTGTATTCCCACCATTGCCCCCTTCCTGCTCAGCAAACTGCTGAAAGTGTGCAGCAAGACCTATCCTGAGCTGGAATTGTTGCTGCGAGAAGACACCACCAGCAATTTGCTCAAGCAGCTGGAGCAGGGTCAGCTCGATCTGCTGATCCTGGCGTTGCCCATCGAGATCGGCGGTTTTCACTGCAAGACCGTTGGTCAGGATCCGTTCCATATGGTGATGCCCGCCAGCATGGCGGCCGGTCTGCATACCCCGTTCGACTATAAAGAGCTGCCGAATCAAAGCATCTTTCTGCTGGAGCGGGAGCACTGCCTCACCGAGCATGCAGTGAGCGCCTGCAGCTTGCGGGACAAGAGCAAGATCAACCCGTTTGCCGCGACCAGCCTGCATACCTTGGTGCAGATGGTGGAAGCGGGTCTCGGCACCACCTTCTTGCCACAGATGGCCATTGATGCTGGCATTCTCGCCAACTCCGATCTGGTGGCTATCCCGCTTCCCGGGGAGATGCCCTATCGCGAAATCGGGCTGGTATGGCGCCCCAGCACCACCCGGGTGCAGACCTTCTACAAGCTGGCAGAACTGCTCAAACCGTTGATAACCCCAACCTCATAACGCAGACGCCAGCCCTCGGGCTGGCTTTTTTTGAGCCCCTGCCGCATTTTTCCGCTCCACTGCTAGGTATGGAGCCAGATCCCTGTTTATGATGGAAAAGTTGTCGCATCAGCGCCTCCGGCCCTACACCCAGGAGGTTGAACACTGCTGTTGATGTACTTTGCTATTGGTTAAACATGTCTGTGAAGAGAGCCCCGATGTATCACAAGCTGTCGCTATTCCTGCTGACCCTGCTGCTGGCCGCCTGCTCCAGCACGCCGGAGCCGCCTCCGCCCCCCCGGCAGAGCAGTGCCTTTGATGGCTTCTACCAGCAGTGGCGCGGTGTCCCCTACCGGATGGGTGGCGCCAGCCGCGCCGGGCTCGACTGCTCTGCCTTCACCCAACTCGCCTACAACCAGGTACTCGGCTTCAACCTGCCAAGAACCACCGAGTCCCAGGCCAGCATAGGCAAGCCGGTGGATCGCTACCGCCTGCAGCACGGGGATCTGGTCTTTTTCAAGACCGGCTGGCAGCAATACCATGTGGGGGTCTATACCGGTGCAGGGGAGTTTATCCATGCCTCCACCAGCAAAGGTGTGATCCGCTCCCGTCTCGACAACGTCTACTGGAACAGCCGCTACTGGCAAGCCCGCCGGGTGACCCAGTAACGGCCACTGGCCTCCTCATCGCACCAGCCGCCAGCCCACTGACTCCGTCCATCCTTGACGTTGCTCTGGACCCCCCACCCTCTGCTTATAACTCAATTGGCCCCAAAACCTGTAATTCACACCATTTCGTGATAAGGTGATAGCCAATTTTTAACACTTTCGCACTGTTTTTATACGCCAGTTATCAACATTGACAGTAAGAGTGGCGATAGAAACAACCGCTCACCATAAGGCGTGGCGAAAGTGGCTGTGGTAGCGCGCTCCGGGAAGGACCGCCCACAGCAGCAGTTTCAAAGGTTAAATGGATAAGGAGATCATGCAATGAAACAATACCAAAGCTGGCTGGGGCAATACCTGATGAGTCGCCGTGACGGTGACCATGCCATGGCATGCGAGATGGCGAGTTCCATCTGCGAGTTCTGGCAGCAACAGGGTGATGAAAACGAACTGGACAAGTGGCAGCAGATTTACCAAAACCACCTGGAAAAGACCACCTAACCTCACTTGCCACCTTGCTGCCAGCCATCTGGTGTGGCAGCAAGGCCATAGCTCCCGTCTCGCCTTCTGACCCACTCTCCCACTGCCTTAACCCTGTAGCTGTCATCCAATGACAGGGCGCTGCCGTCTTACCTCAGGATTGGCGCTGGTTGTCGAGCCAGTGCTGGATCAAAAACTCCTCATCCAGCGGCGAGAGGTCAAAACGCAGACTGGCCTCTTCAATGGCGGCGATATCGTGCAGGTGGTGCTCGCTGAGCCAACGCACCGCACGACGCAAATCTTCACCATGGGGGAGTAGCAGATGGTCGCTCATGGGATATCTCCGGTAGACTGCAAGGCGGCCAGCGAAGGTGGCCACCTGTTTCAAGTCTAGTCGGTCAATCCTCATCACCCGCGCCTCTTCACCCTCCCCCCTTCATCACAGCAATCCGCTTGTCACTGCGATCAGCTGCCGAAGGCGCGCTGCCAATCCTGATCAAACTTCACCAGCGCCGCATCCACCGCAGGCACGTTCAGCAACTGCTCCGCCACATCGAGTGGCAATGTGATGGATTGGCAACCGGCCAGCAGGCAGTCAAGGGCCTGACGGGGAGTGCGGAATGACGCCGCCAACACCTTGCTGTTCGGTGCGTGCAGCTCAAGCAGCTGTTGCAGCTCCTGCACGGTGGCGATGCCATCGCCGCCCTGAGCGTCCAGCCGGTTAACGTAGGGAGCGACATATTCCGCCCCCGCCACCGCCGCCAGCCAGCCTTGCAGCGGGGTATAAACAGCGGTGCCCAGGGTCGGCACGCCGTTGGCAGTCAGGCTCTTGATGGCCGCCAGCCCCTCTGCACACACCGGGATCTTGATCACCAGATCCGGGTCCAGCTCACGCAGGGCGAACGCCTCGCGCACCATCTCGGTTTCAGTTTTGGCCATCACCTGGGCAAACAAGCGCGCCTTGGGCCCCAGCACATCGCGCAGGGCAGGCAGCAGCTCGGAGAGCGGCAATCCCCCGGCGGCAGTAATGGAAGGATTGGTGGTAACACCGGCCAACGGCAGGATCCGTGACCAGCGACGCACTGCCGCCACATCGGCGGTATCGAGATACAGCTCCATCTCTAACTCCTTAACGGGATGTTTAATATGTCGCCATTCTAGCGATAAAACATCTGCGAAATACTTGATCGAAATCAAATCAACTTTCGAATGAAAGCAAATAGAATGAAAAAACAAAAGGAGGCGGTATGATTTTCGACCTGCAACGATATTCAACTCACGATGGCCCCGGCATTCGCACCCTGGTGTTTCTCAAGGGGTGCTCGCTAGCTTGCCTGTGGTGTCAAAACCCGGAAAGCCGCTCTCCCAAGCCGGACATACTACTCGACCGGCGCCAATGCATCGAGGGATGCCAGCTCTGCAGCCAGACCTGTCCGGCAATCTTGCGTGACAGCGAAGGCATCCAGCTCAGCCGTTCCGCCCTCAAGGCCGACGATATGGAACGGCTGCGCGGCCTCTGCCCCAGCGAAGCGCTGCAGGTGTGCGGCCGGGATGAAACCCTGGACACCCTGATGGACACCATACTGCGGGATCGCCCCTTCTTCGAGCGCAGCGGCGGTGGCGTCACCCTCTCTGGTGGCGAGCCGTTTATGCAGCCCGACTTTGCCGCTGCCCTGCTGGCCCGCTGCAAGGCCGAAGGGCTGCACACCGCGGTCGAGAGCTGCCTCCATGTGCCCTGGCACCAGATTGAGCCAAGCCTCCCCTCGCTGGATCTGGTGCTGGCAGATCTCAAACACGTGGATAAAGAACGTTTCTTCAACTGGACCCGCGGCAAGGTGGAGCTGCCCATCGCAAACCTCAAACGCCTCGCCGAGCACGGCGTGCCGATGCAGATCCGGGTGCCGCTCATTCCCGGCTTCAATGCCGACCGCGCATCGATCACCGCCATCACCGACACCGCCGCCAGTCTCGGCACTGTGCAGGAGATCCACTTCCTCCCCTACCACACCTTGGGGATGGGCAAATATGCCCTGCTGGATCTGCCCTATCAGGCGCCGGAGACACCACTCGACGACCCCGATTTACTCAGCTTTGCCCACGCATACGCCCAACGTCAGGGGCTGACCCCTGTGACCAGAGGATAAGATCATGACCCAGCTCGACCTCAATACCCTCAGCCCGCGGATCCGCGCCCACAAAGAGAGCCTGATCCACATAGTGCAGCCACCGGTCTGCACCGAGCGTGCCCGCCACTACACGCAGGCCTATCAGGCTCATCTCGCCCGGCCGCTACCGGTGCGCCGCGCGCTGGCGCTGGCCCATCACCTCAAGCAGCGCTCCATCTGGATCAAGCACGACGAGCTTATCGTCGGCAATCAGGCCAGTCAGGTGCGGGCGGCGCCGCTGTTTCCCGAATACACGGTGAGCTGGATTGAGAAGGAGATCGACGAGCTGGCAGACAGACCCGGCGCCGGTTTTGCAGTCAGCGAAACCGACAAGGAGGTCATCCACGCCCTCACCCCCTTCTGGCGCGGCCAGACGGTGCAGGATCGCTGCTTTGGCCTCTTTACCGATGAGCAGAAAGCGCTACTGGAGAGCGGCATCATCAAGGCCGAGGGCAACATGACCTCGGGGGATGCTCACCTCGCGGTCAACTATGAGGAGCTGCTCACGCTGGGTCTTGATGGCTTCAAGGCCAAGGTGACCGAGCGGCGCAGTCGGCTGGATCTGGCGGATTGGGCCGATCTGCAGCGCGAGCAGTTCCTGCAGGCCGTCGCCATCACTCTGGAGGCGGTCAGCGATCACATAGCGCGCTACGCCACTCTTGCCCACGAGATGGCCAGCGACATGGCCGTGCAAGAACCGCGCCCCGAGCGCCGCAGCGAGCTTGAGACCATAGCGCTCAACTGCGCCCACATCGCCCACCAGCCCCCCGAGACCTTCTGGCAGGCGCTGCAGCTCTGCTACTTCATCCAGCTCATTCTGCAGATCGAATCCAACGGCCACTCGGTGTCGTTTGGCCGGATGGATCAATACCTCTACCCCTGGTATCGCCGCGAAGTAGAATTGTCGGAATCCCTGCCGCGCGAGCGCGCCATCGAGCTGCTGCAAGGGTGCTGGCTCAAACTGCTGGAGGTGAACAAGATCCGCTCCGGCACCCACTCCAAGGCCTCCGCCGGCAGCCCGCTCTACCAGAACGTCACCATTGGCGGCCAGAACTGGCGGGATGGTGCGGCCCATGACGCGGTCAACGGCCTCTCTTACGCGATTCTGGAGTCCTGTGGCCAGTTGCGTTCCACCCAGCCCAACCTCTCGGTGCGCTACCACGCGGGGATGAGCGAGGACTTCCTCGACGCCTGCATTCAGGTGATCCGCTGCGGCTTTGGCATGCCCGCCTTCAACAACGACGAGGTGGTGATCCCCGAGTTCATCAAGCTCGGGGTGAGCGTAGAGGATGCCCACCACTATGCCGCCATCGGCTGCATCGAGACCGCGGTGCCCGGCAAGTGGGGCTACCGCTGCACCGGCATGAGCTTTATCAACTTCGCCCGCATCCTGCTGGCCTCCCTCGATGGCGGCCGCGATGCCACCACCGGCAAGGTATTCCTGCCCCAATCCCAGTCACTGCGAGACGGGAGCTTTGGCAACTTTGACGAAGTGATGGCCCGCTGGGATGAGCAGGTGCGCTACTTCACCCGCAAATCCATCGAGATCGACTGCGTGGTCGACAGCGTGCTGGAGGCGCAGGCCCACGACATCCTCTGCAGCACTTTGGTGGATGACTGCATCGAGCGCGGCAAGACCGTCAAGGAGGGGGGCGCCGTCTATGACTGGGTATCTGGTCTGCAGGTGGGGATCGCCAACCTCGGCAACAGTCTGGCGGCCCTGAAGAAACTGGTGTTCGAACAGGGTGTGGTGGATCAGCAAGAGCTGGCTGCTGCGCTGGAGCAGGACTTTGCCGGGCTGGCGGGGGAGCAGTTGCGCCAACGCCTCACCAACGCCGCCCCCAAATATGGCAACGATCTGGACGAGGTCGACCTGCTGCTGGTGCAGGCTTACCAGAGCTATATCGACGAGCTCAAGGGGCTGCACAACACTCGCTTCGGCCGTGGCCCCATCGGCGGCACCTACTACGCCGGCACCTCCTCCATCTCCGCCAACGTGCCGTTCGGTGCAGCCACCCTGGCCACCCCGGATGGTCGCCACGCCCGCACCCCGCTGGCGGAAGGGGCCAGCCCTTCCTCGGGCTCGGATCGCCTCGGCCCGACGGCGGTGTTCAACTCCATCGGCAAGCTGCCCACGGCCGCCATCCTCGGCGGGGTACTGCTCAACCAGAAGCTGGGCCCGGCCAGCCTTGAGAACGAGCGGGACAAGGCCAAACTGATGAGCCTGCTGCGCACCTTCTTCGAGGTACACAAGGGGTGGCACGTGCAGTACAACATCGTCTCGCGGGAGACCCTGCTGGCAGCCAAGGCCAATCCGGATCAGTACCGGGATCTGGTGGTGCGGGTGGCGGGCTATTCAGCCTTCTTCACCGCCTTATCCCCGGATGCGCAAGATGATATCATCGCCCGCACCGAGCACAGTCTCTGACGGGGCGCACCCCATGGCGCCTGTGACGTCATATGATTGGCAAGCCACCCTCGGGTGGCTTGCCGCTATCTACCACCCTGCATGCGAGCGCACCATGAATCCACGCCACCAACTGATCCTCACTCTGGTCCATCAGGCTCGCAAGATGAGCGTGAGTGAGCTCTCCCAACACACCGGCGTGTCAGAGGTGACGGTGCGCAACGACCTCACCGCGCTGGAGAAACAGGGGCTGCTCCGACGGGTACACGGCTCAGCCATGGCGCTGGAGACCGATGACCCGGATGCCCGGATGAACATCAACTACCTGCTCAAGGAGCGCCTCGCCGAGCGGGCCGCCCAACTGGTGGAAGATGGCGAGACGGTCTTTATCGAAGGGGGCAGCGCCAACGCCATGCTGGCCCGCCATCTGGCCCTGCACAAACGGGTCACCATCATCACCATCAGCAGCTATATCGCCCATCTGCTCAAAGACACTCCGGCTCAGGTGGTGCTGCTCGGCGGCCTGTTCCAGCATCAGAGCGAGAGCGTGGTGGGGCCGCTGACCCGCCTCTGTATCGAGCAGGTGCACTTCTCCAAGGCCTTTATCGGGGTCGACGGTTTTCACCCCGAGGTGGGCTTTACCGGCCGCGACATGATGCGGGCCGACGTGGTCAACAGCGTGCTGGCCAAGGGAGTGACCAATGTGGTGATCACCGACAGCAGCAAATTTGGCGCCATCCACCCGAGCCAGCTTGGTGCGCCGGGCCAGATCACCGTGCTGGTCACCGACGATGCCCTGCCCGCCCCCATGCGTGCGGCTATCGCGGCCCGCGGCATAGCCCTGCATTGCGTTACAGCCTGATCTGCCCTGACCTTGCCACCAGAACCCGCCACCGGCCCCTCTACCAGGAACTCCCAAACGGGTCTTTAACCTTGACACTCACCACCTGCTCAAGGGTATGCTCCCCCTCTTGCCGATCGCGCCGGGCTGTGTAAACCCGCCCGCGCGCCGTACTGCTGATGACAGGGATTTAAACCATGCAAACCAAAGACAAGTGTCTGGCCGCTCTGGTCATCCTCTGCTGGGGGCTCAACTTCGTCGCCATCAAGTGGGGGCTGGAGGGGATACCACCGCTGCTGCTGGGGGCACTCCGCTTCGTCGGTGTGGTCTTTCCCGCCATCTTGCTGGTACCCAGGCCCGCCATGCCCTGGCGCTGGCTGCTGGCCTATGGCAGCGCTATCAGTCTGGGCCAGTTCGCGTTTCTGTTCAGTGCCATGAAGTTCGGCATGCCCGCGGGCATGGCCTCGCTGGTGCTGCAATCCCAGGTGGTGTTCACCCTGCTGTTTGCGATGATCTGGCTCGGGGAGCGCTGGCAACCCCACCACTGGGTGGCGCTACCCTTGGCGGGGTTCGGCCTCTATCTCATCGCCACTCACGGCGAAGGTAACCTGACCTTGCTCGGGTTTATCCTGACGCTGTGCGCGGCAGCCTGTTGGGGCTTGGGCAACGTCATCAATCGCCAGATTGGTCTGCGCTATCACACCTCCCTGCCCAGCCTGATCGCCTGGGGTGGGCTGGTGCCCATACTGCCGTTTTTCGCCTTATCCTGGCTGTTCGAAGGGCCGGAACTGATTGCCAGCAGCCTGCTCAACTTCAGCTGGCAGGGATTGCTGTGCGTACTTTATCTCTCGTATGTCGCGACCTGGCTGGGTTACGGCCTGTGGGGACGGCTGCTGATGCGCTATCCGGTGGCGCAGGTGGCGCCGCTCTCCCTGCTGATCCCTTGTGTCGGCATGGTGGCTGCCGCTCTCCTGCTTGATGAACACCCGACCCCCTTGCAGTGGCTGGGCTCAGGTCTGGTGCTGCTTGGCTTTGTAGTGCATCTGCTGGGTAGCCGACTGCGCTGGTTCAAACCACAGAGTGCGATCTGATTAGCACCAGCCAATTTTCGCTATTTCATTGACCTGACAGGATAAAATTTTCATGATGAGCCAGTCCCCATCGGGACTGACATCACCAGCGCGTGAGCTGCAGGAAGCAGACTTTCAGGAGAGCAAGGACATGCCATCGACCATCACCGCCGGGGGGCGCAGCCTCCCTCCAATCATTCGCGCCACCGCCATCACCCTGACCCTGTGCTGGAGCCCGTTTGGCTGGAGTGCCACGCTGCCCGCTGACTTGAAGTGGGAGAGCAACAACACGGATCCTCTCTATGCCGATCCGGCTGCCAAGGGCGACGGCACCTTTCGCACCTTTATGACCAGCTTTCCCCTGACCTTGCGCAAATATGGCCCCGACTCCAACGGCGGCTTTGCCGGTTACGTGCGAGAAAGCAACCTGCCACTGCTGAGCACCCACCCCGTCACCGGCAACCCCATGCCGATGCTGGCGAACGAGTGGGCCTTCGGCGCCGACCACAAGACCCTCTATTTTCGCATCAATCCCAAGGCGCGCTGGTCAGACGGTCAACCGGTCACCGCCGATGACTGGCTCTTTACCCTCAAGATGATGCGCAGCAAAGAGATCAACGACCCCTGGTACAACAACTACTACAGCACCCAGATAACCGATATCACCAAGTTTGATGATCACACCCTGGCCATCACCAGCGGCACCGAAAAGAGCCGCCAGGATCTGCTCGAATCACTGCCCATCAGCCCGGAGCCGAGCCACGCCATCAAGCTCACCGCCAACTGGGTCAAGGAGTACAACTGGAAGGTGTTGCCGGTCACCGGCCCCTATCAGCTCGATCAGGTGAAAAAGGGCAAGTCGGTCACCTTCAAACGGATTGAAAACTGGTGGGGGGATGACGAGCGTTACTTCCAGCATCGCTTCAATCCCGCGCGGATCGAGATCAAGGTGCTCAGAGATCTGAACATCGCCTGGCAGCACTTCCTGCGCGGCGATCTCGACAGCTTCCCGCTGGTGATGCCCAACTGGTGGCACGACAAGACCAAAACATCGGAGTTCGAAAAGGGGTATATCGCGCGTATCTGGTTCTACAACCAGACCCCGCAATCGCCGATGGGGCTCTATCTCAACACCGCCGATCCGCTGCTCAAAGACCTCAATGTGCGACTCGGCATCCAGCATGCCCTCAACCTCGACAAGATGCTCACCACCCTGCTGCGGGGAGATTACCAGCGCCTCAACAGCTATGGCTCAGGTCAGGGGGAGTTTACCAACAGCGAGCTCAAGGCCCGTCCGTTCGATCCCAAACTGGCCCGGCAATACTTTGCCAAGGCCGGTTTCAACAAGGCGGGGCCGCAGGGGATTTTGCAAAACGACAAGGGCCAGTCACTGACTCTCGCCATCACCTACACCACCGCAGAGCATGCCCAGCGGCTCACCTTGCTGCGGGAAGAGGCCAAGAAGGCGGGGCTTAATCTGGAGCTCAATCTGATGGATGCCTCGGCCGGCTTCAAATCGATGCTGGAGAAGAAACACCAGAGCGCCTGGATGGCCTGGAGCGGCGGCCGCTACCCCGCCTATTGGGAGTTCTTCCACAAGGTCAACGCCAACAAGCCCCAGACCAACAACATCATGAACATCGATGACGAGGCCATCACAGCGCTGGGGGAGCAGTACGACAAGGAGTTCGATTTTGCCAAAAAGGCGGCCCTGTCGCGCCAGATCCAGCAGCGGCTCTATGAGCTGGCCAGCTTCGTGCCAGCCTATCAGGTGCCCTACACCCGGGAAGGGGCCTGGCGCTGGATCAAACTGCCCAAGGTGCCAGCAACCCCCAAGAGCGAGTTGCTTTACTGGCCTCTCGGGGGCGACAACAGCGGCTACAGTTACGGCGGCCTGTTGTGGATTGATGAAGAGTTAAAATCCGAGACCAAGGCGGCGATCAAGAGCGGCAAGACCTTCCCTGCCGATCCCATTATTGATACCACCTATCGCCAGCCTTGAGTGCATCAGCCCATCGACCAAAGGCCTTAAAACAAAAGACCCCGCTAGCTAGCGGGGTCTTTGTTGGCAACCGGTGTTGCGAAAGCAGCGGTGATCAGGCGCGCTTGGCCTGCTTCTCGGCGATGGCGTCAGCCACGTCGCCCGGCTCCAGTACTATGCCTTCCTGATCCGGGGTCGGGAACACGGCAACACACAGCTCGTCCTGCTCCATACCGTCAACCCAGCGCTCCAGCCACACCTTGAGGGTGATGGATTGCGGCTTGCACTCAGCCCACTCGCCTTCGGCCCACGCCTGGGCGTACTCCGGGTGCGGCCATACCGGGATGCAATCTTCATCGTCGGTGGTCAGCATCATGACGCCATGTTCGTCAGTCAGCACGAACAGCTCTTCATGCTCGACCAGCTTGCTGATGAAGTGCTCGTAACGGTAGTCAGCATTCAGTTGCAGCGCGGCATTGCGCTCGGTGTCACTCAGTTCATAGCTCATTGGCCAAGTCTCTCTCTCGATAAAGGGCGTCATGTTCACATCTTGTCGGCAGCTTGTCCAGCTTGCACCCACGCCAGGCTGGCGGGATCGCACTACGAATATGCGCGAGTAACGCACTCACTTTGCGCGGCTGCCGCCCATAAGGATAGAGCAATCCCATCTGCCAGGGCGCGGCCTGCCACCCGGGCAAGCAAGGCACCAGGCTGTCAGGGTGAGCCTGGTTCAACGCCCGGACACGGATATCTGGCACAATGCCGATACCGCGTCCACGGCACATGGCGCTCATCCTCATGCCGACATCATCAAACAGCAAACGGGCAGAGGTTGGCTGGCACAGATACTCTCCTTGCTGCCGATGCCGTAGTAGCACCCCCTCGCTGACACACTGTTCCCCGCCGATCCAGTCATGGGTGATCAGATCTCCGGGATGCAGCAGCGGCGGTTGCTGGGCCAGATATGCGGGACTGGCATAGAGTGACGCAGGCAGTTGCACCAATGACTCATATCGCAGATCACTCTCGGGATCGGCGCCAAACCAGCACCAGATAGCACCCTGGCTGGCACCATTGACGGGCAGCTTATCCTCGGTCTTCAGGGTGATCCGCGCCCCCGGGTAGCGATCCAGAAATGATTCCAGAGCGGCCACAAACCATGGCTCGGCACAGACGGGATGACAGCGCACCTGCAGCTCCCCGCTCACCTCTTCCCGCAGATCCTCTATCACCTGCAATCCTTGCTGCGAGAGTCGCAACATTTGCCGGGCATAGGATTCAAATAGCCGACCGGCTTCGGTTAACTGCAGCCGGTTGCTCTGCCGACGTAATAACGGCTGGCCAACCCGCCGTTCCAGTTGGGCAAGGCGCCGACTCATGGTCGATTTCGGCATGCCAAGGGTATCGGCGGCAGCCGTCAGCCCACGGCTATCGACCACGGCACAAAATATTTTTATCTCGATCAGATCCAGCATTCAGCTACCTTGCTCAATCTGCTGATGGGGCAAGCTGGTGACTCAACGCCTGCTGGTTTTGCGCCAACCAGATCTCGATCGATTGCCCCCCCATCCGCAGCAAGGGATCAGGTTGCCACATCCGACGCGCCTCCCCCTTGGCGGGACGGCTGGTCAACACCAGATCGGCATCCTGTTCCGCCACCAGCGGCAAACCGAGCGCCAACGCCAGTGGCATCAGGCGCTCATCAGCCACCGCCAGACTGGCCACATTGTGTTCGAGCAACAGGTTATCGATGGCCATGGCACTGCCCTGCACCGCCCGCAGCAGTCGCTGGCGATTGCGTTCAATCTGCGCGCTCTGGGCTGGCCACACCCGCGCCAGATCCCGCGCGGCCACATTGCCCATCAGGGTCAGGTTGCCAAAATCGAGCCAGAAGTAATCGCCCTCCCCGTCCGGTCGCAGGGTCACTTTGGCGCCTGCTGGCGCCAACTCCTGGGCCACATCGATCGGTACAATGCGGATCTGACGCTGGCGCAGCAGAGGATAAATCGCCAGCTCGGGTTGCAACGACTCCATGGTCAGCAGGGCATCTGCCTGTCCCAGGGTGGCCACATCCACCTTGTTCAGCCAGCCGGGGATCCGGTTAAGGGGCAATCTGGCGGGTGGCAGGTAACGTGCTTCGATGCCGGTATCGGCCAACAGTGACAGGTTGATCCCGTGCAGCACGGGTACGGCACTGACCACAGTTGGCGCGGCCCAGAGCGGTAACGCCAACACGCCAAGCAGCAGAGGGATAAGAAACTTCATTCAATGGTTCTCCAGCGACGATAGCCGAGGGCAAGCACAAAAAAGAGCGAGGCAAACATCACGATGGCCGCCCCGGAAGGGAGTGGCAGGGCGCCAGCCATCGGTATCAAAATGCCCAATAAACAGCTGAGGGTAGAAAACAGCACCGATAGCCAGAAAAACTGGGCACCACTGCGGCTCACCAATCGGGCTGCGGTCGCGGGGATAAGCAGCAGCGCCCCCACCAAAATGGCGCCAATCACCTTGACCGAGGCAACCGTCATCAACGCAATCAGCAGGACAAACAGATAGTCATACAGACGCACCGACACCCCGCGACTGCGGGCCAGTTCAGGGGCCAGACTCGCCAGCAGGGCGGTATTGGTGCCTCGCAGCAACATCAGCAGTGCCGGGATGGCAATGACCAGCAACACCAGCAGATCGAGATCCTTGACGGTCAGAATGGAGCCAAACAGCACGTTTTCCAGAATGTGTACGTTGACCCTTTTGGCCACATAGAGCAGCAAGGCCGCCCCCAGCGCGATGGCAAACGAGAGGAACACCCCCACCAACGCATCATAGGGGATCTGGGTGCGGCTCTTGACCCAGTGGAGCAGCAGGGCAAACAGAGTACAAAAACAAAACAGCGCCACCAGCGGCGCCGTGGCGGGCTCCCCCAGCAAGATCCCCAGTGCGACGCCAGTCAGGGCGCCATGCCCGACCGCTTCGGAGAAAAACGCCAATCGTTTGACCACCACCAAGGGGCCCAGCGCCCCGAGCAAGGGCCCCATCAACAAGGCCGCCACCAGGGCATTGGTCAGGAAGGCATACTGGAACATCTCGGGCAAATAGCCGCTTTCAAAGAGGGAAAATACCCATTGACGCAAACCCTCCATCACGCGACCTCCTGCGGGGAGTGAGCAAATATCTCATCCGGCGTGCCGACCGCAACCAGACCACCATCGATGAGCCACACCCGATCGGCATAGCGCCTCACCCAGGCCATATCATGGTGAACCACCAGCATGGTGACCCCCTGTTCACGCAGTTGTAGCAGCAAGCGGTTAACCATCTCTTGTCCTTCTTGATCGAGCCCGGTCATGGGTTCATCCAGACACCAGAGTTGGCTCTGCTGATCCAGCCCCTGCGCCAACAGCAACCGCTGGCGTTCCCCCCCAGAGAGTTGGCCGAGACGCAAGTGCCCCTTGCCGTTGAGCCCGACGTGCGCCAACAGGCGCTCGATCCGGCTTTTTGCCGCGGAGCTCATCGGTAACCAGAGCGGACGACGAGAGAAGGTAGCGAGCAGAAATTCGTTGATGGTAATGGGCAGGGATGGCTCAAACTGGCTCTGCTGAGGCACGTAGGCCACCGGCCCCGGCGCCCCCGGCCACTCTCTGAATACCTCGCCGCTATGGGCTCTCAGACCGAGTACGCTCTTGAGCAGAGAGGATTTTCCCGCCCCGTTGGGACCGACGATGGCATGCAGTTTCCCCGCCTCGAAGGTGCCATCGATCGGCTTGAGAATAGATACCCGATTGAGTGACAAGGCCAGCCCTTGCAAGATGATTGAGGGCCCCATCAGCTCGCCTGCGCAGCCAGTGACAGCGCCTTGACCAGGGTCTTGAGGTTGTGCTCCATCTCCCGGCTCACCAGGGCCGGGTCATAGTCACCAAAGGTCATGTGGGAGAAGTGGTAAATCCGGATCCCGGTGGCGTCCTGGATCAGTTCTACGTAGCGGTTATCCATATCGAGTTCGGTAAACAGCACCTGAATATTGGCCGCTTTGATCCGCGCTATGGTCTGTTGTAACTGGGTCGCATTCGGCTCAACCCCATGGGCAGGTTCAATGACGGTGTCGATGCCGATGCCAAACTCTTGCAGCAGGTAGCCGTAGGCATTATGGGTACTTGCTATGCGCACACTGGCCAGATCCAGCGCCAGCAACTCGGCCCGGTAACGATTCTTGATGGCGCGTAAACTGCGGGCATAGGTCAGGGCATTTTGCTGAAAGTAATCCCGATTTTCCGGGTCGAGCCGTCCCAATTCGCGGGCAATGGTATAGACCTGACGCACCGCCGCATCAATGGAGACAAAGGTATGGGGGTTGTAACTCCCTTTGCCGGTGGCGAGCAGCGGCAAGTCGGCATTGGCATAAATGCGGGTCAGGTTGGGCAACGCCAGGCCATCGAGGGCATGCACCGCAAACTCATCATGGCCGATACCATTGAGTACCAGCGCATCCATGGTGGCCAGTCGCTTGAGGTCGCTCGGTTGCAGCTCATAACTGTGGGGATTGAAGCCACTCTCGATGAGCGGAATGACCTTGGCCCGATCACCGACAATATGGTGCACATAACTGTAATAAGGGTGCAGGGTGATCCCCACGGTCAGCGGTTTGCTCCACACCGTAAGGCTGGTCAGCAGCAAGGTCAGGCTCAGAAAGAAACGCATCATGGTGTCATCGAAATCCAGTGGGTAGGTGTAGTGCAATCAGGGGTACCGGATACCCCCTCGCCAGCCATAAAAATGGCGTTGGCAGGCAGCGACAATAGCCAGCGCCCATCAGCATGGCCTGGGCGAGGCCCCAGCCAGCAGCCATTGGCCAGCTCCTGCCAGTCACCCTCGTGAAAAGGCGGGATCTGTGCTTGCGCCATGGCGGCCAGCGCAGGCCAGCGCCCGTCACTGGCCATAAAGCGGGCTTCATCAAGGGCGATGGTGAGCTCGGTGAGCTGCTGGCGCGCGGACGGGGTCAGCTGCGGAGTCTGCACCACTGGCGTGGCAGGCTCCTGGCGCAGCCAGATCCCCACCACGCCACACAACAAGAGTGCGATGGTGAAGATCGCCACCCAGCGGTTCTCGTTGCGACCATCGTCCGGCGCCACCCGCTCCCGGTAACCGGTCATGTCAGAGCAACTCGGCATAATCAAATTCAGCTGGATCTTCATGTCCGGCATCAAAGCGGATGTAAAACTCCCCTTTCGGCTCGGTGAAACGTGCTTGGGAATGACCATTGGCCTTGACGGTAGCCAGCACTTCATCGTCATAGCTATACATGACGACCTCGGCACCGGTCGCGAACGTGCCATCGCTATAGCCCACCTTGCAGACCAGCTCGGCACCCTCACGACCACAATCCATCACCGGATAGTGGGCTTGGGCGGCCAGCGGCGTCAGTAACGTCAAGGCTATCGCCAACTTGCTAAGCAGGGTCATTGCGGCAGCACCTCGAAGGTCAGCAGGTAGTTGATCTCCACCTTGTCAGCCAGTGGCGAACGGCTGACCTGCTCAATGTTGGCAGACAGCAGGTGTGGGCCCCGCTGGGCAGGGGTGAATGTCACCACACCGTCCTGATCGCTCACCAGATCCTGCTGCTGGCGCCCATCACGCCACTGAGTGCCATGCCCCACCACTTCTACTTTGCGATCGGCCAGCGGCTGACCATCGAAAGTCAGGCGGAAACGGGCGGCCTCACCGACCACCACATCGCTGGGATGGGTCAATGGTTGCAGCTCGAGCCCCTGGCCGCTGCTTTTGAACACGGTATCGCTTGGCGTGTTGCGGGTGACATAGAAGGCGCTGATATTTTGCATGGCATAGGTGGTCACCCCCTGCGCCTTGGCTGGCACCTGAGCGGCCGCCTCCTGCTTGTTGGCCATGATCCGCCGTTCAGTATTGCGCTTGCCAATGGTGTAGGTGGTGACATAACGAGGCGGATTACGCAGCTCGACCTTGTAGGTGCCCACCTCGCTCAATGCCAGATCAAACACACTGCGGCGTTGCCCTTTGTAATAGGGCCCGATCCTGGCGGGGTTGCCTGCGGGATCATAGACAGTGACATTGTCCAGCCCTATCGGTTTGTCAAAACTGAATACCCCGTGGGACGCCGTGCCATCCACTGTCACCCAATGGGCGGTATCACTCGACACATTGAACTCACTTGGCAGCATCCAGACCGGATGCGCGGAAGCGGAGGTGGCAACCAGGGCCAGCAGGCCCCAGCCAAAGGAACGGTTAATCATGATTTAACTCCGGTGTGGATGGTGATCGCGCCCAGTTCAGCGACGGGTTCGAGGTGGTAACTGGTTGTTTGTCCAAGTTCTATCGCCTGGCTGACCAAAGATCGGCTGCCATGCTCGCGAGCGGCTTCAATATGCAAGGTGTAACGCCCCGGCGGCAGGGCCTTGCCCTGCTGGTCACGGCCATCCCACTGCAATTGGTAAACCCCGGGTTTACGGGTCGCTCCGGAGACCCCATCCGGCTGGCCATTCTCATAACGGCCACTCTTGCGCCACCAGCGCCGCATATCCTTGAGCCAGTCCGCCTCTTTGCGCCAGACGGCGAGCGTGGCCACCGCCTGTTGCTGGGGATTTTCTACCCAGACAGCGACATAAGGGCGGTATTGACTACCTTCATGGCGCGGTAATTCCAGTGACAGGGTCACCTCAGCGGCAACTGGCACACTCACCAGCACGAGTGCCAGCGTGGTGGATTTGAACATCCAGGACTCCGTTTAGTAGTAGAGGATAATGAGGTAGAACATGCCCATCAGGGTCGTGCCCGCCAGACTGAGACCAAACAGGCCAATCCGACGCTTGCGTTGCGACAACACCAACCAGAAACCGCTCAAGGTAAACAGCAACATGACCAGCGCTGACACGTCGATGAACCATCGCCATAGCTCGCCGCTGTAACGCCCCATATGAAGATCGTTGAGCTGGGCCAGCCAACCCGCTGGCTGAGTCTCGATCCTCACTTCTGCCAGCGCGGGTTCAATTTCTACCAGGCTGTAGCCACCGGGGCGCTTGATGTCGAGGGTGAGCAGTTGCTCATCGGCATTCCACTCCATGACCGCTTCCCCACCCGCCAGCACATCTTGCTGGCGGAGCCAGTGCAGCAGCTGCGCACCCGCCAACAGAGGGTCCTGTTGCCATAACCCGGTTTCCACCCACTGGGCGGGCAATACCAATCGTTGATGTACCAAAGGGGAGGCTGCGGGTAACCACTGACGATTGTTCAGCGTCAATCCGGTCACAGTGAAAAAGAGCATGATCACCAGCATCAGCATGGAGCTGTATGTATGCAGAGGGCGAACCCAGCGAGGCACATGATAGGGACGGGCAGACTTGCTCGACATGGTAAAGAAAAGCTCCCGCAGGTAGTCATCATAAGCCGCGGCAAACTATTGCAAATACAAATCATTGTCAATACCGTTTAATTAGTTGAATTGACAATAAAAGCTTTTGCCATGGCGGGCCTCTCTTCGCCCTTATCTGCAGATAAAGAGTAACTAACTGATTTCCCTTAAATTAACTGTCGATTAATTGGCTACATCCCAGACGAGAAGCAACGTCACCCCGCCAGTTCCATTTTTTGGAACGACAGGTTCCATAAACATGACTCTCTGCGCGACCCGAGTTTGCATAGAATGCTGCCGCCATAAGATGATAATGATTATCAGTAGCGAACAATAGCGGAGTTGGCTCGTCAGTCGCATTCCAATAACAACAGGAGAGTTCACATGCCCATACCTCAACCGTCCCGACTTGGTTACGCCATTGCGATGGCTCTGCTGCCTGCCGGCGCAGTCTCGGCCCAGGCAGTCAATGAAACCATGGTGATCACAGCATCCGGATTTGAGCAGAAGATAACCGATGCGCCTGCCAGCATCACTGTTATCACTCGCGAAGATCTGGAACAAAAACGCGTGGCGAGCATTGCTGATGCACTCAGCGATGTGGAAGGTGTGGATGTGGGAGGCAGCGTCGGCAAGACGGGTGGCCTGAATATCAGCATGCGGGGTATGCCCAGCGACTACACCCTGATCCTGATCGATGGTCGTCGGCAAAACAACGTGGGGAACGTGACCCCCAACGGCTTCGGTGAAACCGCCAACAGCTTTATGCCACCAGTCGCGGCGATTGAGCGTATCGAAGTGATCCGTGGCCCCATGTCCACCCTCTATGGTTCAGATGCAATGGGTGGGGTCGTCAACATCATTACCCGCAAACCGGCCAAAGAGTGGATGGGCGCCCTTACCCTGGAAAATACCCAACAGCAGCACCGGGAATTTGGCAACAGTGCGGCGGTCAGTTTCTATACCAGCGGTGCCCTGATCGAAGACAAATTGGGGCTGACCCTGCGCGGCAGTGTGTTTGACCGCAGTGCCTCTGATATTCGCTATCAGGACGCCAATGGCCTGGAAAAAACACCGATCATGGGGGCAAACCCGGTAAAATCTGATATTCAGAATCTGGGCGGAAGAGTGACGTTCACCCCCACCAGCAATCAGGATATCTGGCTGGACATTGATCGCGGCAATCAGAAATATGACAACAGCGAGGGCCAGCTTGGCACCCTGGATACACCGACCAAGATCGGTGGTTACGAGAAACAGCAACGCTACAGCCGCGATCAATACGTGCTGGCCCACGATGGCCGTTTCAGTTTCGGTAACCTCTCCAGCAGCATTACCCGCAGCGAAACCGACACCGAAGGACGGACCCTGCCCAAAGGTGTTCCGGGGAAAACGGCAGGTGCTCCCCGTACCCTTGAGCTGGAAAACACCATAGTCGACAGCAAGCTCGTCACAGTGCTGGGTGACAATACCCTCTCGGTCGGCGGCCAGTGGTGGAAAGCAGAGATGATCGACGGGGTTGCTACAGCACCGTTCGAGCATAAGCAACTGGCACTGTTTGCTGAAGATGAGTGGCGCTTCCTGACTGATTGGGCACTCACTGTTGGTGCTCGTTATGATGACCACAGTGTGTTTGGTAGCCAGCTCAGTCCACGTGGTTATCTGGTGTGGAATGCCAGCAGCAACTGGACCTTTAAGGGGGGGGTCAGCCAGGGTTACAAGACCCCTCGCCTGGATCAACTGACCAGCGGCATCGTCGGATTCGGCCGCCAAGGGGCTCTGCCGCTCCTCGGCACCCCCAGCCTGACACCCGAGACCACCACCAGTTCGGAGCTGGCAGCCTACTATCAGGCCGATAATGGCTTTAACGCCAACCTCACCCTGTTCCAGAATAACTTCAACGACAAGATTGCCAGCGGCACGCCGGTAGCTAACTGCCATTACAGCAAGGCGCCCAATCAGCCCGGCTGTGTCGATATAGGAACCAGCTGGAACGATATCAAAGAGTTTGGTCAGACAGTCAATATCGACGAGGCCATTACCCGGGGGGTCGAGGTAGGATCTTACATTCCGCTGGCAGAGTATTGGGATCTCAAAGCCAACTACACCTTCACCGATAGCGAGCAAAAATCGGGCTCACAAGCGGGCCAGCCGCTGACCGATACCCCCAAACACATGGTCAACATGAAGCTGAACTGGCAGACCACTGCCCAGCTGAATACCTGGCTGCAGGGTGAGTATCGCAGCAAGCGTTGGCGCGGGGTCGGTGCCGAGCAAGAGGCGTTTGGTGATTACAACGCATTTACGCTGTTCCACCTGGGTGCGTCATACCGGATCAGCGAGAATGTCACCGTCAATGGCACCATCTACAACTTGCTGGATGAAGACTTCTTGCAGTACCACGCCTATAACGACGCTGGCAAAACTGAGTATGCCAACGAATACAACAATAATCAGGAAGGGCGCCGCTTCTGGATCTCGACCAATATCACCTTCTGATCCTCTGATCTGCACTTAACAAAGATGGCCCGTCACGGGCCATCTTTGTTAACGTTAGCGGACGTCATCAGGTCATGGAGACACTCGTCTGCCGACCCCATCGCCTCACCCTTACTGCATCATTGGCAACGATTGCCAACAACCGTTCCTACCATCATTGCCATCAGGCAATTGAGGGCGAGCAAAGCGTGATATCGGTTTGCTCACTGAGCTTCTGGCGCAACCAATAAGCCGATTCAACCTCGACAAAACAGAGCAGATCACCGCCGTTGGCCGCCATCGCCATCAGCTGTTCAAAACGCAGTTGCTGTTGTTGCTCCCACGCGGCAGCGAGTTTCACCCCATGGGCCTCATCGACAACCTCACGGCGCAGCTCAAACAGGTTATCGGTGATCGGGCTGTTGATCTTGGCCGCACTGTGCCAATACATCAGCAGGTTATCCATCATCTCGGTGTCGTAGTTGGCCAACGCATCCAACTCGGGCGTGTCGCCGCTGTCACTGGCGGCAAAATCACACCAGCCGGAATTGAGTGACGCCAGCTCATGTGCCACCGCCCCTTTGACATGCTTGCGTAGCACCGCGATATCGGCTCCCTTGCGCGCAGGCAACCACACCTCACCCTGATGAGCATCCAGCAGTGACGTCAATAAAGACGTGGGGTAGACCGGAAAGCGGGGACAAAGTGAATGCAGCAGGGATACCAGAGTGATCTTGACCATGAGCGATACCTTGAACTAAGCGCACAGCCGCCAACGGCCGCACTATGTAAAAAAGTGCCTTATCCTATCACGTTTACAGTGGTTAGACCCTTGGTGAAGCCAGTTGGCCAAGCATTTGATTCCGCCGAAAAAAACAGCATTTGAAACGAGCAATCCAGCCAAAGATCAATAATTTGAACCAGCGCCCACTAAAGTGGATTCGGGGATGCTAGTTTGCATACATCTTTAGCGTAAGGAGTGAATCCATGATTGGGATCGACCAGGTTTCTAACGAATTTGTCAACGATTTGAAAATACTGGCATGCTTTGATCCGGCCAACATGAGTTTGGGGATTAAATTACGCAGCGATATGTCTGACGACCTGTGCCAGGCAGCTGCCCGTCTGCATCAGCAGGGGCTCATCAGCGCAGTAGATGGCGGCTATCTCACCCCGTTCGGCATGACCATGGTGGAACACCTGCAGCACCTGCTGGTCGCACTCAAGCCCCTTTAATCGGCTGTGGTGCCCAGAGCGAAAAGTTAAGTAGCTCCCAACGCTCGCCTTGATGAAGATGGCAAGCAAACAGCAAAGGACCTTCGGGTCCTTTCACTTTGCCATCCACCAACCACTCCCCCTCTCTTTTTGGTACCAGTCGCGCCTTTATTTCTTCGGGCTGTAACGCTTGCCCAAGACGGACTTGGACAAATTGCTGGCAGATCACCTGTGCTTCCATCGCGGAGTGAACCGGTACCGGCGCGTCAGAAGTCGGTGTCAGGGTGGCAGCAAGCAGAAGCGATAGCAGCATGATTCAGCACATGGGAGTCAGTAGCGGAAGCCAGATAAACAAAAAGCCGTGGCACCAGAGGTACCACGGCTTTCTTAAATTCTGTAAGAATTACAGAGCAGTTACGTTCTCAGCCTGCGGGCCTTTCTGACCAGTGGTCACGGAGAACTGTACGCGCTGACCTTCAGCCAGGGTGCGGAAGCCGGCACCTTGAATTGCGCTGAAGTGAACGAAAACGTCCGGGCCGTTTTCTTGCTGGATGAAGCCAAAACCTTTGGTTTCGTTGAAAAACTTAACGGTACCGGTGATCATGTTAGACATATCTTTAAACCTGTATTCAAAATAATTACTTATGCTTTTCAGCGGATAAAGCTTAAAAAACGGGATGACTATGAACAACAGGACAAGATGTAAAACATCGTATTCATTGACATAACTATCGCCCTTTCAAGCTGGAGTGAATTATACGCAGCTTTGTCGATTACGCAAACAAATTTGTGCCCTGCCAATGGCAGGGCACAACTGTCTATAGCGTGGCGGCTTCCAGTGCATCCACCAGCACCTTGAGAAAACGGGCAGCCTCCCCACCAGTACAAGCCCGATGGTCAAATGTCATCGACAGTGGCAAGGTTCTGACCGGACGCGCTTCACCATAAATGAACACCACTTTCTCGAACAGTTTGCCTGCCCCTATGATGGCCACTTGCGGCGGCGTGACGATGGGACTGGCATAGCGGCCCGCGATGGCGCCGAAGTTGGTGAGGGTGATGGTCGCCCCCTGCAACATCTCACGGGGCACCGCTCGGGCCTTCACATCGGCGATCATCCGATCCAGCCCCTGTCGGATATCGGCCACCTCCCGCTCGGCCACGTTCTCCATCACCGGCACATAGAGGCCATGCTTGGAATCCACCGCAATGGCTACATTGACCTCTTTGAACAGCCGCCTTGACAAGGTTTCGCCATCAAACCAGGCGTTCATGGAGGGTTCGGCGCTGCACGCCACGCCAATGGCCTTGATCAGGCGCACCGTCACATCTTCATCAGGGCGCCAGTGACGCAAATCCACCTCATCGGTGATACTGACCGGCACCACCGTCTGATGAGAGAGCTCCATCGCCTTGGCCATGGCCCGCCGTGACCCTTTGAGGAACTCGTTGCCGCTGCGCTGCTGGGCCTCGAATGCCTGCTGCACATCCAGTTCGATCACCATGCCGCCGCTACCACTTCCCTTGATCCGCTCGATATCCAGACCCAGTTTTTGTGCCAGCAACCGCACGGCAGGCATGGCTTGCACCAGCGCGCCACCCGGGGCTATGGCCCCCACCACGAAGTGATCCTCGATATGTTGCTGATGGGCACTCACCTTGCCCACCACAGTGCCATCATCCTCGCCCCCCTCGAACTCCACCAGCGGCGCGCCGATATGGAGAATATCTCCCTCGGCACCACAGAGACGGGCGATCACCCCGGCCACCGGAGAGGGCACATCCACCAGCGCCTTGGCGGTTTCCACCGACAACAGCACCTGATCGACAGCAACGGTATCACCGGCACTCACCTTCCATTCGACGATCTCGGCTTCGGCCAACCCTTCACCCAGATCCGGTAATTTGAAAAATTTCATAGCCACTGGTTCTCCATCAGCTGGTGAGCGGCATTGGCAATATCCTGCTCGGTGATGAGGTAATACGCTTCGTTGCGATAGTAGGGAACGGCGGCATCCACGCCGGTCAGCCGTTTGGGCGGCGCCTTGAGGCTTGGAAGTGCCTGTTCGGTCACCCGCGCCACAATTTCGGCTCCGACCCCGAAGCTGCCACACGCCTCGTGTACCACCAGCAGCCGGCCGGTCTTGCGCACCGAAGTCAGGATGGTCGCCATATCCAGCGGCTTGATGGTGGCCAGGTCCAGCACTTCACACTGGATATCCTGCTCGGCCAGCAGGTTCGCCGCCCGCATCACCTCCTGAATGCAGGCTCCCCAGGCCACCACAGTAATATCGCGGCCCGGTCGCAGGGTGAAACAGACATCCAGCGGCAAGCCGACACCGTCATCCACCACCTCGGATTTCATCGAGCGATAGATGCGATCCGGTTCGAAAAACATCACGGGATCCGGATCGCGGATGGCCGAGAGCAGCAGGCCATAAGCACGCCTCGGGCTGGAGGGGATCACCACCCGCAGCCCCGGAATATGGGCAAACAGCGCCTCGACACTCTCGCTGTGGTGTTCCGGCGAATGAATGCCCGCGCCATAGGGAGAGCGATAGACAAGGGGACAGGAGAGGCGGCCACGGGTGCGGTTTCGCATCCGCGCCGCCTGACAGATGATCTGCTCCATCCCGGGGAAGATGAAACCCTGAAACTGGAACTCCGCCACCGGCTTGAGCCCCTGGGTCGCCATGCCGACCGCCACCCCGGCGATCAATCCCTCGGCCAGCGGCGTGTCGATCACCCGCTTGAAACCGAACTTGTCGCGCAGGCCCACGGTGGCGCGAAACACCCCGCCGTTGACCCCCACATCCTCACCCAGCACCACCACATCCGGGTCGTGCTCCATCTCGTAGTGAAGGGCCATGTTGACCGCTTCCAGCAAACTGATCTCACTCATGGCCAACCTCCTGCTTCATCCCCTTGGCAATCACTCGCTCGCGCTGGGGCAAGAGTTCGGCGGGCAGGCTGGCGTAGTGGTAATCGAGCATCGCCTCCGGCGGCTGGGGGGCCATCGCCTCATAACGGGCGACCGCCTGCTCTACCTCTCGGGCGGCGTCTGCCAGCAGGCTCTGCTCCTGCTCTTCATTCCACCACCCTTTGCTATGCATAAACTGGCGCAGCCGCTTGACCGGCTCCTTGGCCCAGGCGGCCTCGACCTCGGCCCCGTCGCGATAGCGAGTGGCATCGTCGGCCGTGGTGTGATCGCCGAGGCGATAACTGACCGCCTCGATCAAAGTCGGCCCCTTGCCGCTGCGGGCCCGTTCGACGGCACTGCGGGCGGCATCGTAGACCGCGACCACATCGTTGCCATCCACCTGCAGGCTGCGCACCCCGGCGCCAATCCCCTTCTGGGCCAGCGTAGGGGCGCTCGATTGCAGCTTACGCGGCACAGAGATGGCCCACTGGTTGTTGTTGACTATGATGACCATCGGCAGGTGCCAGACACCGGCGCAGTTGAGCCCCTCCAGAAAGTCCCCCTTGGAGGTGCCGCCATCACCGATAGTAACCACGGCGACCCGTGGTTGATTACGCAGTTTGAAGGCAGACGCAATACCACAGGCGTGGGTGATCTGGGTGGCGATGGGGACGCAAATCGGGAGATCTTCAGAGGGAGTCCCATCGAGCTTGAGAAAATAACTGCCCCGCTCGTCACCGCCCCAATATTGCAGGTTTTTCTCCATCGGTACGCCCCGCACATAGAGGGTGGGCATGTCCCGATAGTAGGGGACGTAGACATCCTGCGGCTGCATGGCCAGACCAATGCCAATCCCCACGGCTTCTGCGCCGAGATGGGAGGGAAAAGTACCGAGTTTGCCGGTTCGTTGCAGCGCAATCGCTTTTTTGTCATAGCTGCGCACCATCACCATATTGCGATAGAAGGTGTGCAGTATCGCCTTGTCCAGCCAGGTCGGTAAGGTGGCGACCGGGCACCCTTCCGCATCGAGGTAACGAAGGAAAGGGATGTCGACATGGGTCATAACTGGCTCCTTGCCGTTGTGAGCGCCACCGATGCTGGTGACACCTAGATGTAAATACCTTGTTAAATAAAAAGCAAAGGAATTTACTCAGGTAAGACCAGTAGAAACTTCTTTAAAGTAGTGAAGGAGCTGAATTTTCGGCGATGAGTGGCAAGGTATGCCGTAAATGGTGCAACTTTGCAGTACTGAAGACAGGATGCCGAATGTTGAAAAGGGGAGCCAGGCTCCCCCTTGAGTTACTCAAGTCAGCGGTTACTCCAACCAGCAGTTACGCCAGCCAGCAGTTACGCCAGCCAGTGTTGCAGCTGGCGGGCCATGCCGGCTGGCAGCAGGTGAGCGCGACTCAGCAAGTGGCTGCGCCAGGGTTCGGCCAGCAAGGTGGGGCAAATTCGCATCTCCCGTCCCCGGTCAGCCACGCGCACCAGCCGATCTACGAGGGTCTCCAGCGGCGGATGCGCCAGCCAGTGGGGATAGAGATCGGCAGTCGTGATACCGGCCAGCTCGCACACCCTCTCCTCTTCCTCATCTCCCTTCTCATCAACCATTGGCCAGGGGTGAAGCACCTGCAGCCAACCCGGCCGTGCCGCCTCCAGCAACTGGCCCAGGGTCAGCTGCGCAAAGTGGGGATCCCCTGCGGCTTTGAGCAGATGACGCGCCCCCGCCAGCACCACCACCCCGCGCGAGGGAAGAGTAAACAGATGGTCGGCCAGCCCCTGATCCCGCCCCCTGTTGTGCTGCTGCCACAGCGCTGGGGTCAGCTCTTGCCACTCGAATAAAGGCTCGCAGAGATGCACCCGCAGTCGCTGATGTGCAGGACACGCCAGATTGCTCTGGCGCAGGGCGGTGAAGAGAGCCGGAAACTCGGGGGCCATCCAGGCGGGAAAGGCGCAGGAGTCGAGCCAGACCGGATAGAGCCGCGCCAGCGTCAGCGGCTCCCCCTGCCAGCTCTCCTCCCCCGCCAGCCAGGCATCGAGCAGCCCCTGATGGCGGCGGTTGCCGCACTCCAGCACCAGATCGGTCATTATTCCCCAGAGTGCCGGATCGCACAGCCAAGCGTGCTGGCGCCGGATAAAGTCGGGGTGCCAGTGAGGCTCCCCCAGCCCCACCAGCTTGCCCGCCAACAAGGCTTCCCGGATGGCGGCAATCGGGGTCATGCATCCCCCTCCTGCCGGATGTGCGGTTGTTGTCCGACAACATCGACCCGCTCACAAATAAGGGCGCCGATCTTCGCCAGCCAGTCGGGATGCACCATCTCCTGATGCAGGCAGGGGAAGCGCTCATAGCGGATTTCGCCTTTTGTCAGCGACGCCCAGCCGCGCCCATCCAGCCAGGGCTGGCGGGAGGCTGACGCCTCGATAAAGGTCACCTCCCCGTGATAGCAGTAGTCGACTGGCTGGCGGATCAGCCGGTTGTTGTGGCCAACCAACTCGATCATGGCGCTCACCACCTGCTCGTCGAGCATGGCCAGCGCACTCCCCTCTGCCCCCAGTCGGGCCACCACCTGGTCGCGAGTGAGGGAATCCAGCGCCTCGTCTGCAACCGCAATGCCTCCCATCCGCAGCAACGCATCGAGCATCCGCTGCTCGTCGGGCAACGGCTGGGTTTGCCACTGCTGACAGGGGTAGGCATCGAGCAGCAGCACCATGGCCACCTCCTGTCCCTGCTCTTGCAGCATGGCGGCCATCCGGTGCACCAGCATGCCCCCCAGCGACCAGCCGAGCAGCCAGTAGGGCCCCTCGCTCTGCTGACGACGTAGTTCGGTCACATAGTCGAGTGCCAACTCGTCGAAGCTGGCAGGCAGCGGCGCATCCGGTTGGCAGAGCGCCCGCGCCTGCAGGGCATAGACCGCCATGTCAGCCGGCAGATGGGGCACCAGCTGCGCATAACACCAACCGAGCCCACCGGCGGGATGGACGCAAAAGAGAGTGGGGCCCGATGCACCCGACTGCGCACTGGGCGCCCGCAGGGGCAACAGCATGGGCATTGCCTCCCGCTCGCCGCCAAGACGGCGTGCCAGCTGGGCGGGGCTCGGCGCTTCGAACAGGCTGGCCAGAGTGAGAGTCTGTCCGATTGATTCCTCAATACGCACCGCCAGCTGCGCCGCCAGCAGGGAGTGGCCGCCGAGGGCAAAGAAGTTATCGTCGGCGCCGACTCGCACCAGCCCCAGCAGCTCGGCGAAGAGGCGGCAGAGCCGCTCCTCCAGCAGGGTTTTCGGCAGCGCCTGACCGACCGCCGACGCCATATCGGGCAGCGGCAGCCCCTTGCGATCCAGCTTGCCATTGGGGGTGAGCGGCAGCTCGGCCAGGGTCACCAACAGCCCCGGCACCATGTAGTCGGGCAAGGCGGCGCTAAGGGTTAGTGTCAGCTCGGCCAGCGTCAATTCGGTGCTATCTGCGGCCACCACATAGGCCACCAGACGGCGATCGCCGGGGGCAAATTCGGGGGCCAGCACCACCGCTTGCGCCACCCGGGGATGACGCAGCAGCACCTGTTCGATCTCCTCCAGTTCGATGCGTTGACCACGGATCTTCACCTGAAAATCGAGGCGCCCCAGATACTCGATGGCGCCATCCTCGCGCCAGGCAGCCAGATCGCCGCTGCGATAGAGCCGTCCCGTCCCGAAGGGGTTGGCAATAAAGCGCTCGGCGGTGAGCTCGGGCTGGCCAAAGTAGCCCTCCGCCACCTGCACGCCGCCGATCCAGAGCTCCCCCGCCACACCGGGGGGCACCGGCTGCAACCAGGGATCGAGAATGCGGATGCAGGTATTCCAGACCGGATAGCCGATGGGCACGCTGGTCACCGCCTCATCTTCCCGGCATGGATACCAGGTGACATCCACCGCCGCCTCGGTCGGGCCATAGAGGTTGTGCAGGGGGGCTGAAAATGCCCCATACCAGCGCTGCACCAGATCCGCGGGCAGCGCCTCACCGGAGCAGAATACCTGGCGCAGGGCGCGGCAACGGGCAGGCTCGGCCTGCGCGACGAAGATCTGCAGCATGGAGGGGACAAAGTGCAAGGTGGTGATCCCGGCCTGCTCAATCAGCTCGGCAAGGTAGGCGGGATCCTTGTGGCCGCCCGGTTTGGCGAGCACCAGCCGCGCCCCGGTCATAAAGGGCCAAAAAAACTCCCAGATGGAGACATCGAAACCGGCCGGGGTCTTTTGCAGCACCCGATCCGCCGGGCCGATGGGATACATGTGCTGCATCCAGAGCAGCCGGTTGACGATGGCGCCGTGGCTCACCACCACCCCTTTGGGCCGACCGGTCGAGCCAGAGGTGTAGATGATATAGGCCGCATCTTCCGGCTTGGGGGCAGGCAGATTGCAAGGTGCTGTCGTCGCAAATTCTACCGCCGCCAGCTGCTCTGCCACACCGGGTGCATCGAGGCAGACAAGTGGCGCAGCCACATCGAGCGGCATTTGAAGCGTATGGCTTGTCAGCACCAGCGCGGGATCACTGCTGGCCAGAATGTAGCCGATCCGCTCCGCCGGGTAGTCCGGATCAACGGGCACATAGACGGCCCCCACCGCCATGATTGCCTGCTGGGCGAGAATAAGCTCGGGAGAGCGCGGGATCAGCACCGCCACCCGGCAACCGGGGCCCACGCCTCTCCCCGCCAGATAGCTGGCCAGCTGGCGGGTGCGCTGGCGCAGCTGGGCCACACTCCAACGCTCGGCGCCACACTCCAGCGCGATGGAGCTCTGATCTGCCGCCGCCAGCCCCTCGGCCAGCAGTGCGCTCAGGGTGGTGGTCGGCAACGGATGGTCGGTTTGGTTCCAGCGCGCCAGCTCAGCCTGCTCGCAAGGCAGCAGCAGCGGCAAACGCACCGCCAGGGCCTCGTCACCCGCCTCACTCCAGGCGGCCAGATAGGCAATCAGCCGGGCCAGATGACGTTCGCTCTCCTGATGGCTGAAGCGCCCCTGATGTGCTTCGAGGGTCAGGGTCATAGCGCCCGCCTCCTCGGCAAAGTAGAAGGCGCACTCCTCCACCGGCCCCGCCGCCAGCATCTGTACCTCGCCACGAACTTGGTTGTGCCCTTCACCAAAGCTGAGGGTGCGGGCAAAGGGCATCAGGTTGACCTGAGGGCCAAACAATGGCTGGCCGGGCTGACGCTGCTGCAACCACTCCTGACGGCAGCCCTGATGACGACGCAGGGCAGCAAATTGCCGCTCAACCTGCGCCAGCAACTCCCCTACCCGGCTGGTGCCACTCAGCTCGATGCGCAGCGGCACCACATTGACCTTCATGCAGGGGGTATCGGCCGCCGCTGAGCCCAGTCGCCCCATCAGCGGGATGCCCAGCACCACCTCGCCAGCACCGCTCATCCGCTGCACATAGCTGGCCACCGCCGCCAGTAGCAAGCTGTAGGGGTGACAGGCCGAGCTACTGGCCCGCGCCACCAATGCCTGCCACTGGCGGCCAACCAGCCGCTGTTCGAAACGATAAGTGGGGCCCGGCCCTTGCGCCGGACGGCGGGAGAGCGACGCCGGGTTCTCCACCCCGGCCAGCTGCTGCACGAAGAAATCGAGATCCCGTGCGGCGCGCGGCGAATCCTGATAAGCCCCCTCCTCGGCCAGCAGCTCTTGCTGGGATGCATAATGGCAGGGTGCCGGTTGCTCGCCCGCACAGAGCGCCTCATACCAATTTGCCACCCGCTGGCAGAGCAGGCTCAGGCCAAAGCCGTCGATGGCGATATGGTGCACGGCTATAAACCAGGCCCACTGCCCCTCGGCAAGGCGATAGAGGGTGGTGGCAAACAGCGGCCCCCCGGCCAGATTGAAGGGAACGGCCAGCTGCGCACGCATCTCGGCCTGTGCAACTGCGAGCGGGTCGGCTTCGCTGCGCAGATCCCGCTCAGCCAGCTGCCAGCAGGCGGGATTAGCTACCATTTGCGGGCCATCGGCAGTGGCCACAAAGGCGCAGTGCAGACCGGGGATCTCGTCGATGGTCTGGCGCACCGCACGGGTGAAGTGATGGGGAGCCAGCGATCCTTCCTGCAGCCAGTACTCGCCGGTGTTGCAGGCCGGGCTCTGCGGGTATTTTTGCTGGGCAAACCAGATACCCGCCTGAGCTGTGGTTAGCGGCCAGCGCTGGTGCTCACCACGCTGGTGGGTGGCGCGCATCGCCATTGTCTGTTCCATGGGAATGTCCTTGCGCAAACATCGAGCGGGCAGCGGCTTGCCCCTGCCCGCATGGCTGAAAAGCGAGGAGGCAAGGCCTCCTCCATGAAGAAGGTGTCACGCCTGCCAGATTGGCAGCGCGCGGGCTAGACCCCCAGGGTGGCACCGCCATCGACCACCAGATCCTGCAGGGTAATATGGCTGGCGGCATCGGAGGCGAGAAACAGCACGCAGGCCGCCACCTCGTTGGGTGTCCCGAGCTTACCAAGGGGGATCCCCAGCTTGAACTGCCCGGGCAGGCCAGCGATGGTGCGAAGCTCCCCCTCGCGCTGCTCTGCCTCCCCCTCCTGCCACATGCCGCAGAGCATCGGGGTGCGGGTCGAGCCCGGCGACACCAGATTGCAGCGCACCCCATAGGGAGCGAGCTCCAAGCCTGCCGTTCGGGTCAGGCTGGTCAGCGCCGCCTTGGAGGCGCCATAGATGCCCATCCCCACTCGCGGCACCCGACCGGCATTGGAGGAGACATTGACGATGGCGCCCCTGCGCCGCCCCTGAAACCAGGGGGTCAGAGCCCGCATCAGGTAGAAGGGGGCGAAGGTGTTGATGGCGAAGGTGCGCAACAAGAGGGCGTCATCCACCTCATCGAGCCTGCCGGTGGCCAGCACGCCCGCGACATTGACCAGCACATCGGGCCCCAGCCCCTCGTCGAGCAGCTGTTCGCAGCAGCGAGTCACGGCCTCGCTGTCGCTCACATCGATCACCACCCCCTTCACGTTGCCGGGTAGCGCCTCGGCCAGTTGCAGATCGAGTGCCACCACGCGGGCCCCCGCCTCGACAAAGGTGCGCACCACCGCATGGCCAATCCCCTGCGCCGCGCCGGTTACCCAGACGGTTCTGCCTTGCCACTCGCTCATGGGGTGCACTCCGGTTCGGTGACGTGATCTTCGTTGACCTGATGAGCCCTGGCCTGACTGACATTGTGCTGACTGACATTGAGCTGACTGACATTGAGCTGACGGGAGAGGATCCCCCACCAGTGAGCCAGGGTCGGCGTGCGGGCCAGCTCGGCCAGCTCCACCACCAGCCCCTGCTGACGCCACTCCTCCACCAGCCCCATCACCGCCAGCGAGTCGAGACCGTAGTCGAGCAGGTTGTCATCCTCGGCAGGCTGCTCCTGCTGCATCTCGGCGGGCAGCCGCGCCAACACCTGAGCGCGTAGCGACTCCCGAGTCAGGGGGCGCTTACTGGCTGCCGCCATCACTTCGGCGACCGTGATCACCCGACCGGCATTGCGACTGACGTAGGAGAGCGCCAGCAGATGATCTTCGCGGGAGAAGTCGGCGATGGCATCAGCAACAAGGAAGGGGCGGATATCGCGCATAAAGGCGTCGACCGCCGTCTGCATCACCCCGATATGGCCGTAGATGCCGCAGATCACCAGCTGATCCCGCCCCCATTCGGCCATCAGCTCGGCCAGCGGTGAGCGGCAAAAAGCGCTGTAGCGCCACTTGGTCAGCACCGTATCCTGCAGCTCGGGGGCCAGCGCCGGAACTATCGGTTGACGCTCCGGCGCTCGGGTCAGCCCCGGCCCCCACATATCGCTCAGCAGGGCCCGATCGGCCTGACTCTGCTCGGTGGGCTGGGCGGTATAGACTACCGGCATGCCGAGAGCCCGCGCCTGACGGATCAGGGTGGCGATATGGTCGATGACCTGATTGATCAGCGGATTGTCCTGCCCGTAGAAATCGACGAAATAGTGCTGCATATCGTGGACCAGCAAGGCGGCGCGGCCCGGTTCGAAGGGCCAGTTCACCCGCCCGGTGGGAAGCTCCTCGGCAGTAGGCAGTGGGTAGGCGGCGAGGGATTGAATGGTCATGCACACTCCTTGGCGAGCTGCTCGCGCAGCGTCTGTTTGTCTATCTTGCCGACCGGGGTGTGGGGCAGTTGCGCCACCAGCACCAGTCGATCGGGCAGTTTGTAATCGGCCACCCCCTGCTCGCGCAGAAAACGGCGCAAGCGGAGCAGATTGAGGGGCTCGCGGCACATCAGAAAGGCGCAGCTGCGCTCCCCGAGCATGGGATCAGGCATGGCGACCAGCGCCGCCTGCCGCACATCTGGATGGGTAATCAGCAGCTCTTCAATCTCGAGGGCGTCAATCTTCTCACCGCCCCGGTTGATCTGATCCTTGTTGCGCCCCACCACCATCAAATGGCCGCTGGGCAGGCGGCAGACCAGATCGCCGGTGCAGTAGAAACCGTCCCGATCAAAAGCCCGCTGATTGTGGGTATCGGCCTTGAAGTAGCCGCGAAAGGTGTAGGGGCCGCGCGTCCAGAGCTCGCCACACTCACCATCAGGCAAGGGGTGCCCGTCGCTGCCTCGCACCGCCACCTCGTCGCCCGAGCTCATCGGGCGGCCCTGGGTATTGACGAGATGCCAGTGGTCATCCTCGATGCGGGTGTAGTTAACCAGCCCCTCGGCCATGCCGAACACCTGCTGCAGGCGGCAGCCAAGGCGGCTCGCTACCGCCTCGGCGTGAGCCGGGCTGAGGCGCGCACCGCCCACCTGCACACACTCCAGAGAGGTCTGTGGATCGTGGCTGGCTGCCTCCAGCCAGAGCGCCAGAGCCGGTGGCACCAGCGCCGCCCAGTTGACCTGATGACGCTGCACCAGCGGCAAGCAGGTTGCTGCGGATGGATCTTTTGCCAGCACCACACAGCCACCGGCATGAAACACCCCGAGTGCGCCGGGGGAGCTCAGGGGAAAGTTGTGGGGGGCTGGCAGGGCGCAGAGATAGATCACCCGCTCATCCCAACCGCACACCACCACGCTCTGGCGCACGCTGTAGCCATAGTCATCGTGGGTACGGGGGATCAGTTTGGGAGTGCCGGTGCTGCCGCCGGAGAGCTGGAAAAAGGCGACCTGATCGGCCGGAGTCGGTGCAGGAGTTGGCGCGATGGCCGCCAGTGGCGAACCATCAGCACGGGCTATGGGGTCGGGCTTGTGCCATGCAAATCCAGACTGAAGATCGCCCCCTTCTGCCTGCTCGAACAGCAGTGTCTGGCAGGAAGGCGATACCAGCTCATCAAGGGCCGCCAGGCTTCCCGCGTCACCGGCAAAGCCAGGATGAGAAGGACTGAGTACCAGCAAGGCGGGCTCAATCTGACGGGCAAAGGCCACCAGCTCGCGCCGCTGATGGCTGTAGAGGGCGTGTACCGCCACCACACCACAGCGGATCAGGGCAAACCAGCAGATGTAGAACTCGGCGCAATTTGGCAACTGCACCAACGCGGTATCGCCATGGCCCAACCCGTGCGCCGTCAGCCGCGCCGCCAGCGCATCGACCTCACGCTTTAACTGGCCATAACTGAGGGTACGTTCCCCGCAGATCAGGGCCGTGCGCTCGGGAAAATGTTCGGCGGATTCATCGAGCAGGACGGTGAGCGGTTGTCCGCGCCACCACCCTTGCGCCCGGTAGTGGGCCGCCAGCTCGTCAGGCCAAGGGGTAAAGGGCACCAGCGGCTTCATGTTGTCACCTCCGGCTCCCGGTTCTCGAGACCGAAGGCGCGCAACATGGTGCCGAGCTTGGCGGCGGTCTCCTGCCACTCAGCCTCTGGCGAGGAGCCCACCACTACCCCGGCACCGGCATAGAGCCGCAGCTGCCTGCCGGCCAGCACGCCACAGCGAATGGTGACCACCCACTCGCCATTGCCATCGGCATCCATCCAGCCGACGGCGCCACAGTAGAAGCGGCGATCATACCCCTCGAGCCGGGCGATGGCCTGACGTGCTGCCGAGAGCGGCGTGCCGCACACCGCCGGTGTCGGGTGCAGCGCCAGCGCCAATGCCAGCACGGGAGAGGGCTTATGGAGCCGCCCGGCGATGCGGGTCGAGAGGTGCCACATGGTGGGGGTCGCGATCACCTGCGGCTCGATGGGGACATCCAACTCGCGGCAGAAGGGAGCGAGAGCGGCGGCGACCGCATCAGCCACCAGCGCATGTTCATAGCGATCCTTCTGCGCCCCCAGCAGTTCGGCACTGGCCGCCTGTTGCTCGGAAAATGCGTAGCGCGGACGGGAGCCCGCCAACGGATTGCTCACCACCGCCATCTCGCTGCGCGATACCAGCAGCTCCGGGCTGGCACCAAGCAGGGTCTCCCCCTCCGGTAGCGGGATCTGGAACACATAGGCACCTGGATTCTGTGCCAGCAGAGAGCCATAGGCGTGTGCGGGGGAAGTCTGCTCTGCGCTCTGCACATCGATGGCGCGCGACAGCACCACCTTCTCAAGCTGACCCTCGCAGAACTGCTGCAGCGCCGCCCGTACCGCTCCCTGATAGTGGGCAGCGCCGGTCACTTCACTCACCTCACCATGGAGCTGGCAACAGCGGGCGGGTAACAGCGCATCCCTTGCGACCCACTGCGATTGCGCCGGGATCACCAGATGCCAGGGAGATTGGGTATCAAACGGGATGGCGCCGATGGCGATGGGATTGACTATCCCCTGCTGGCGCAACTGACGCAGATGGGCGAGCAGCTTCTCTGGTGGGATGCCGGTAAAACTGTCGTGGATACCGGAAGCGACTAGTACCCTGTCACCGCTGGCAAAACAGCACACTTTATCCAACCCGGCCGCTGTGGCGGGCCACTCTCCTTCCAGTGCATGGTCACACATGACGGTGCTACTCCTTGGAATGAATCACTGCCTGACACGACTTAAGGTGAGTCATTTGACTCACCAGATATCAGGGTGAACGGCATCCTAACAAGGAGCGAAAAAGCGATCAATACAAATGATAATCAATTTCATTAACTTCTTTTTAGTCAAAAGAGGGTGACGAACGAAACTGAATTTCGCCGATAAAAAAGAGTTGCGATCGGAGCAAATTCAACTCGATAATGATAACGCTTATCATTTGTATATTATGGAAGATGTAAATAATGAAATCCTCAACCTCCCGTTTTATTGCTCCCAGCCTGCTGGCCACTACCATCGTCACCCTGCTGACCCAGCAAGCGATCGCCGCCAGCAACGCCCCTCAAGCCGATGAGGTGATCACCGTCACCACCACGGCGCACAATACCCGCTCGGCACCGGCCTCTATCTCTGTCATCACCGCAGAACAGATCGCAGCCGCACCGGTCAATGACCTTGCCGACCTGCTGCGCCACGAAGTGGGCATTCAGGCAGAAGCTGACACCAATGGCCGCAGCGATATCGGCATTCGCGGCATGTCGGGCAAATACACGCTAGTGCTGGTGGATGGCAAACGCCTCTCCTCCTCCAATGCCCTATGGCGCGGCGGCAACTTCGACAACACTCCGGTTCCCCTTGGCATGATCCAGCGGGTCGAGGTGATCCGTGGCCCCATGTCGGCACTTTACGGCTCCGATGCCATCGGTGGTGTCATCAACATCATCACCAAGCAGCCGGGCAAAACCTGGCAAGGGGCGGCCGATGCCGACTTCAAAGCCATCGAGGGCAAGGATGGCGGCGATCAGCACAGAACCAACCTGGGCTTTACCGGCCCGCTGACCGACAACCTGCTGATCCGGATGAATGGCGAGGTGTATGACCGTCAGGCATGGACCCCCACCGAAGCGGCGGACGGCATTCCCCTGATCGAAGCCAAGCAGACCCGCAACTTCGCCTCCACCCTCAGCTGGCTGGTGGATGAGCAGCAGCGCTTCGAGCTGGATTACCTCTACAACCAGGATGAGCGGCCTCTCGATATCTTCCGCAAAATCGGCAATAAGATACACAGCCGCCAACAGCAAAACGATCGCAACCTGTTTGGGCTGACCCACAAGGGGAACTGGAGCTGGGGTGACACCACCGTCATGGTCAACTACGAAAGCTCCAAGATAGATGACTTCAACGACGTTCTAAAAATCCACCAGCAGCCTAAAGAAGAGAACAACTTTACTTTGAAGGGCTACACCAACCTGACGCTGGCCAACCACTACCTGACCCTGGGTGGTGAATATCTGGATCGGGAGCTGGTGGATGCGGTGAGTTACCAGGATATCGGCGGCAAGGAGAGCAACTCCCAGGAGGCGCTGTTCGCTCAGGACGAGATCGGCCTGACCGACAGCCTGACCTTCACGCTGGGCGGCCGTTACGATCACCACGGGCTCTACGGCAGCCACTTCACCCCGCGCGGCTATCTGGTCTATGAGATGAACGATGTGGTGACCGTGAAAGGCGGTGTTAGCCAAGCCTTCAAAGCGCCAGCCTCGCATCAGTATACAAACGGCTACAGCACCGAGAGCTGCGGAGGCCGCTGCAGCATCTATGGTAATGACAAGGTCAAACCGGAAACCAGCACCAACTACGAGCTGGGGGTCATCGCAGGAGAGGGGATCTGGGAGACCAGCGCCACCCTCTTCTACTCCGATATCGAAGATATGCTGACCTACAAATCCTTGCCCAACTCCAAAGATCGCACCTGGTACAACCTGGAGAAGGCCACCACCAAAGGGCTGGAGCTGACCGGCAAGCTCGATCTGACCGACGATATCAACCTTGGCGCCAACTACACCTACCTCAAGGCTGAAGGCGATCAGGGTCAGGCTCTGCCCGAGCGGCCGGAGCACAAGGCCAACGCCAAGATCACCTGGCAGGCCACCGAGCGGGTCAATGCCTTTGTCGGCACCACCTACACCGGCACCCAGTTCATCGAACACAAGGTAAATAATGCAACCGTGAGAGACAAACTGCCCAGCTATCAAACCTTCGATCTCGGCACCGGCTTCAAGGTCACCGAGAACTTTGACCTGCGACTGGGGATCAACAACCTGACCGACGTGCGCCTGCAAGAGAAAGATACCCTCTTCCAGAACGTCGAACCGGGTCGCAGCTACTACGTCAGCGGCTCGGCCCGCTTCTAAGGCAGCCAAGGCTGATAACAGCAGCGCGGGCCCATGCCCGCGCTCTGTTAACCAAGACAATAAGGGGAAGATCCCCACTGGACAGCAAAGAGCATGCAGATTTCCATTTTTCACCAGGATCGCTCATGTTCACCTCACTTCTGAATGCTTCACCCCTTGCCACCCTGCCCACCCCTGACGAGATGTTGCAGGCCAGACCCTGTCCGGTACGGCTCACTCGCCAGATCGCCCGCAGCCGCCAACAAGTCCGCCATATTCTGCAGGGAGAGGATGATCGCCTGTTGCTGGTGATCGGCCCCTGCTCCATTCACGATCCGGCTGCCGCCCGCGACTATGGTGGCCGACTGGCCGAACTGCAGGGCCAATACGGGGATCAGCTGCAACTGGTGATGCGCACCTATTTCGAAAAGCCGCGCACAACGCTGGGCTGGAAAGGATTTATCTTCGATCCCGACCTCGATGGGAGCGATCGACTGGAAAAGGGACTGTGCCAAGCCCGGGAGCTACTACTGGCATTGGGGCAAGAGGGGCTCGCCTGTGCCACCGAATTTCTCGATCTCACCAGCATGCTCTATCTGGGGGATCTCATCAGCTGGGGCGCCATTGGCGCACGCACCACCGAATCCCAGCTCCACCGCCAACTGGCCTCAGCCCTCCCCTGCCCCATCGGTTTTAAAAACGGCACCGATGGCAATATCCGGATCGCGGTCGAGGCGATCCTCGCCAGTCGGGCTGCCCACCTCTATACCCAGCCTTCCGGTGACGGCCAGCTGGCGCTGGTGCGCAGCCATGGCAACCCCGACTGCCACCTGATCCTGCGCGGTGGCCGCCAACCCAACTATCAGAGCAGTCATGTGGCAGAGGCTGGCGAGCTGCTGCGCCAACATCATCTGTCACCTCGGCTGATGATCGATTGCAGCCACGGCAACAGCCAGAAACAGCATGCACGCCAGCTGCTGGTTGCCCGGGATATTGCCGACCAACTGGGAGACGGTAGCCACGCCATCGCCGCCATCATGGTAGAAAGTTTTATCTGCGAAGGGCATCAGGAGATTGGCAGCAAACCGCTGCGCTACGGTCAGTCGATCACCGATAGCTGCATCGGCTGGGAACAGACGAAGGTGTTGCTCGATCTGGTGGCTGAAGGGGTGGAGGTTCGCCGCCAGCAGCGGATCGCCTTGGCAGGATGAGTGGTCTATTCCTCAGAAAACCTGGATAAGAATGTGGCCCCGATGGGGCCACGTTGTTGTTCGCAGTATGACGCTCGTCAGGCGACTGACTCACGCTCGACCAGCTGGGCTTCAAACTTGAGCGTCAAGCCATCGACCGGCTTGTGGGCGAGCAGGCGTAGCGCCAATTCTGCGGCGCAACTGCCCATCTCCTCGATGGGATAGCGCACCGTGGTGAGCTTGGGATAGATGTAACGGGCATAGGGAATATCGTCAAACCCGACCACAGAAATCTGCTGCGGGATCTTGTAACCGCGCTCCAGCAGGCAAGAGATGGCGCCGGCCACCATGCCATCGTTAAACCCGAGCACAGCGGTGAACTCCACCCCACGGGCAAGCACCTCACACATTGCCACATAACCGCCATTTTCGTCGGCAAAGGCGCGGCTGATGAGAGCAGGATCAAACGCGATCCCGGCCCTGGCCAGGGTCTGGGTGTAACCGGCCATCCGCTGCTGACCATCGACAAACGCCTCGTCATCAGAGGTAATAAAGGCGATCTTGCTATGCCCGGCATCCAGTAGATGCTGGCACGCGGTGGTGATACCGGCCTGGTTATCGAGCCAGACACAGCGATCTTCAAAACCGGGGACCTGGCGGTTGATAAAGACGATGGGGGTTGAACCTGCGGCCAACTCGCACAGCTCCTCGTCCGGAAGCGCCTTGCTGTGCAGGATCAGGGCATCACACTGACGTTGTAACAGTGCCTGAATGGCATGACGCTCACGGGCGATATCGTGGTTACCGGACATCACTATGGTGAACTTGTTGGCCTTGTCGACCATGGTTTCGATACCACGCATCATCTGGGCAAAGAAAGGGCCGCCACAGAGATCGCCAACCAGCACGCCAATGCAGTTAGAGCGCTTGCTCACCAGCGCCTGAGCAAAACTGTTGGGCCGAAAATTCAGTTCCTTCATGGCCGCCAATACGGCCTCACGCTTGTCTGGTGCTACCTGCGCCGTGCTGTTAATCACACGCGACACGGTGGAGATAGACACATTTGCCAGCTGAGAAACGTCTTTAATCGTTGCCACTATCCATTCCTTTATTGTGGGGGAACCTGTCGGTACCGACGCCCGAGTATACCCTGAGGCCTGGCACAATTACCTGCGCCAGGTCACTAGAGATGTTTCACTTGGTAACGCAATATTACCCCGCGCTCCCAGACATCAGCCTGATGAAAACAGCGGGCGCCATTGAGGACTACCCGGCTCAATAGGCGTGATTGAGCTCCCGCTCTGACATAAAGCGCAGCGGTTGCTGCAGCTTGTGCTGATAGATGAGATCGAACGACAACACGTTCTGCACGTAGTTACGGGTCTCCTTGTAGGGGATACTCTCGACCCACACATCCATCGGCTTGTTGTCACTCTGGTCACGCCAGCGTTTTACTCTACCCGGCCCGGCATTGTAGGCAGCGGCAGCGAGGATACGGTTGCCGTCGTAGACATCCAGCAACCGCTTGAGATAAGCGCTGCCAAGACGCACATTGAGCTCGGGATCAAACAGTTGCTGCTCATTGCGGTAAGGTACCCCCAGCTTGCCTGCGGTCTCCTTTGCCGTTGCGGGCATCAGCTGCATCAGACCACGGGCCCCCACCGGCGATTGCGCCAGGGGATAAAGCGCACTCTCCTGACGGGAAATGGCGTATAACAAGCTCATATTAACCGAACGCTCCCGCGCTATCTGGCTGAAGGTCTGTCGGTAAGGTTTGGGGAAGCGCAGCTCGAGGGCATCCCACGCCTCGGCACGGATGCTGGAGAGAATCGCCAGTTCATGCCAGCCCTGATTAAGGGCGATATGGCCAAATTCGATGCGCTGGGCCACCGGATTGCGATCCATATTGTGGATCCACTCCGAGCGTGCCGCCGTAATCTCGTTCATCGACAACAGCTCGCGTACCCGCAGTAAAAAAGGCCAACGCTGACTGGCGCTGCGCCAATCAGGCACTTGCTTGGCGCTCTGGTTTTTCATGCGATAGGGTATACCGGTGCGCTGCGCCGCCATAAAACCATAGAAACCACGCAGATTGGCGGTTTCGAGATAAAGATCATGGGCCGGTTTTTTCTGCCCTTGCTCCTCCAGCGAGCGAGCCGCCCAATAACGCCAGCGATCCTCTTTCTGGCGCGCCATCGGCATCAATTTCACCCAACCGGACAGGCTACGCCAGTCTTGCTCCCAGATGGCCAACCGGGCACGCAGCTCGGTGATATCGGGATCCGCCAGCTTTTTCACCGTACTATCGACCCAACTGCGCTGGACAATGGCGCGATCCAGCAGCAGACGACGAGCAATGGCCCGCTCGATGGGCTTGAGCTCACTCTGGCTCAAGCCAAACCGGCTACGATACAAGGCCAATTGCCGCAACACCGATTCTGGCTGCTGATTGGCATAACGGGCCAAGCCCAGTGACAGCAACTTTTTAGAGTAAGGGTTGGTGCTGAAGTAAGCAGGGTTCATCACCTTGGCGGGCTGTGCAAAGAGGGTCACCATCTGATCGCCATAGGGCTGCAATCCGCTCCCCAAGGTCGCGCCAAGGTGACTGATCAAATTGGGATTTTCTGCCTCGAACGCCAGCGTCATCCGTTGCCAGATCTTCTCCTGAGTACGCAGCCCTGCCCCTTGCCATAGCTGGAACAACGGGGAACAGGCATCGGGACGTGACTGACCACTCATCCACAACTCACCCGCCCCCCTTAATGCCTCTTGTTTCTTGCCGGTGTAATAACCGGCTTGATAGTGCATGCAGAGCAGGTCAGTGGAGCTCGGTTTAGCCGGATAGAAGCGCAAGAACTGCGACCACTGCTGGCTTTGGGCCAGATAGGTCAAATAGCTGCGCTCCAGCCGGTTCGATTGCGGTGTATCGCCGTGCTGACGAATAAAGCGGGTCACGTCGCTGTACTCGGCAGCCCCCGGGCGAAAGGCAAGCTGATAGTAATCGAGATAGGGTAACAGGGGATAATGGGTCAAACGGGCACGAATTTGCTGAAAACGGACCTGATCATTGGCCCGTACAGCCTCATGGGCCTGACGGTATAAGGTCTGGTCTGCCGTTTGTGCCATAAGATTCGGCACAAACAGTGCCGCTAACATAATTCCCCATACAGCTTTCACTGAGCATCTCCATTGAGGGCAATACACCGCCTATCGGCGGTGGTTCTACTGCCTCTCATTCTACCCGTTGCCGGGCGGCGCTACAGCGGGGAGAAGGGACTATTTTTCTGCATCGCTCAGCTGTATTTCGCGCAATTGCTCCGGTCTGGTCAGCCGCTGTACATATTTCTCCAGATACGGCACCGGCAACGGCTTGGAGGCGAGATAGCCCTGATAGAAATGGCACCCTTGTGCCTTAAGAAACTCCAGCTGCTGGCGCGATTCGACCCCTTCCGCCGTGACGTTGAAGCCCATATGGCGGGCCATGGCGATCACCGCCTCGACAATCGCCATGTTGTCGCCATCTTTCGGAATGTCCTGAATAAAGGAGCGATCGATCTTGAGCTCGTCGGCAGGCAACCGCTTGAGGTAGCTCAGGGAGGAGTAACCGGCGCCGAAATCATCGATGGCAAAGCTGATGCCTAGCCCCTTGAGGTCAGTCATTTTGCTAATCGTATCTTCGGCGTGGCCGAGCACCACGGATTCGGTGATCTCCAGATTGAGGCAAGCGGGATCCATGCCGGTTTGCGCCAACACATCGTGGATCCGCTCGACAAAATCGGTGGCGTGGAACTGCTTGGCACTGACATTGACCGAGATCTGCGGAATGTGGATGCCGTTCTCTTCCCACAGCACGTATTGGGCACACGCCTCGTGCAGCACCCAGTTACCGATGTCGACGATCAGATCCGTCTCCTCGGCAATGGGGATAAACTCGGCTGGCGAGACCAACGCACGTCCGGCTGGCTGCCAGCGGATCAGCGCCTCGACGCCAATGATGTCGCCCCCCTCCACCATGTGCTGCGGTTGATAGTACAGCGTCAGCTCCTGCTGACTGAGGGCATTGCGCAGCTCGTTGTGAATAAGCAAGCGGCGATCCGCCTGCTGCTGCATCGAGGCATCGAAGAAACGGCGGGTCTTGCGGCCAGCAGATTTGGCCTGATACATGGCGGTATCCGCCTGCTTGAGCAGATCATCAACCCCCTGCTCCCGATCAGGAAACAGGGTAATACCCACACTCGCGCCAATATGCAGTACCTGCCCCACGTAGGTATAGGGGGCCGCAATTTCACTGATCAGCCGCTCGGCAATAATATCGGCCTGCATCTCGGCTTGCGGTGGGCTGGCCGACAGGGACGGTAGCAGCAGCACAAACTCGTCCCCACCGAGGCGCGCCAGACAATCCCCTTGTCGCACCAGTCGTTTGAGGCGAGTAGCCACCTCTTTGAGCAGCCAGTCGCCGGTGGCGTGACCGAGGGAGTCGTTGATGGTCTTGAAGTGATCCAGATCGATAAAAAGCAGCGCCCCGACCAGGCCATTGCGAGTCGCCTCATTGAAGGTCTGCAACAGGGTTTCGTGCAGCTGGCGGCGATTGGGCAGGCCAGTCAGCTCATCGTAATAGGCCAGATCCTGGATCCGTTTCTCGGCCGCCTTGCGCTCGGAAATATCCTCAAAACAGATAACAAAGTGGCTGATCACCCCTTTTTCATCCTGCACCGGCGTCACTATCTCCCACTGGGGATAGGTGTGACCATCGACGTGGCGACGCTGGGTCTCCCCCTGCCAGCGACTGAGGGTGTTGAGCTCGTAACCCAGCCCCCCGAGATTGGGCCAGAGATCCTCTTCCAGCTGCAGGCCCAGCACCGCCTGGCTGTCAAAGCCGGTGATCTGGCTAAAGGCATTGTTGACCCGCAGGATCTTGAACCCCGGATCGGTGATGATGATCCCTTCGTGAGTTTCAAAAGCCACGGCAGAAAGACGCATTTGGGCGTCCGATTGCAGCCGCTCCAACTCCGCCACCATCCGTACCGAAAAGGTATCAAGGACCGATTTGAGATTGGCTATCTCCGCTGGCGCCGAGTAAAGCAGCGCCAAATGGCCCAGTAGCTGGCCACGATCATCGAACAGCGGTTGGCCATAGTAGGTCTTCCCGACCGTCAGCCAGGGCTGGTAGCGCTGCGACTCATCGATGACATCGCAGCAGAGGGCACCCTGCTGATAAAGTTGCTGACAAGGGGTGCCCGCCAAGGGGTACTCCTTGAGTGCCAACCCATCGGCGGCCAATACCCGGAGCCGATCTGCCCCGCTCAACTCCCCCACCCACACCGCATCCACCTTGAGGATATGGGCCAGTTGACTCACCAAGGTGCTGAAAAAATCGAGTCCGGTACAAGCAGAGAGTGCCTGGGCAAGCTGGGTCAGCAGGGTGGTCTGTAACAGCGGCAGGGAGATATTGAGCGAGCTCGCCACGTTGTTGACTGAATCGAGGGGGGCCAACCAACCACAACACACCTGCTGATGGGGCACAAACTGGGCGCTCCAGAGCACATGATTGATAACACCCTTGCCATCGTTCAGATGGCCGATAAATTGTTCCGGCAGATGTGACTCATGGAGCCGGACGAGAAAGTCGGCAAAGCCAGCTTCATCTTCCGGTTGCAGGCGTTCGGACCAGGGATGCTTCCCTTCCCCTTGCCACTGTTGGTAGGAACCCTGATCAGAAAGACTCCACTGATCCTGTTCCCGATTGAAAAACCACATGACCTGCGTGGCTTGCTGCTTCATTTACCACTCCAACCAGACAACCGACCACGTTTGATGTCCAGACAAGCGGGCACCGCAACTTCCCCAAAGCCATCATCAGACCAACGGTGAGCGGGGAAGAGTACAAACATGCGATATCAAGCAGTGGAAACCGGACATGAGGTCGACACGAAGTGCTGCCAAGAAGGGACAGAAACGATCCTATTCCCGTCATATTGCCTGCCAGTTTCATGCAGCTCAAGCTGTTTTTGGCACGAAACCGAGAAAGATCACAATTTATAGGTTACTGAATAGCAAAGGCAAAGCTTCGTGACGCAGATCACATTTTCATCTTTACCAATGAGTAATCTGAAGGTGAAGACACAAGCAAGACGACCCGAAGGGGGCCAATATGAAAATCGAAATCACCAGCAAAATCATCGACATTACCCCGGCTATCCGCGAGCGCATTGAATCACGTTTTGAAAAGCTCGAACGTCTTCAGGTACCTCTCATCACTCCCCATGTGATTGTTTCCAAAGAGCGCCTGATGTTCACTGTCGAAGCCAGTGCTGGCATCCCCAACGGCAAACTGTTTGCCCAGGCAGAGCATGAGGATCTCTACGCCGCCATCAATGAACTGGGACAAAAACTGGAACGCCAGCTCAACCGTCATACCGCCAAACCGATTGCCCGTCGTGCCAACGCCGGACTGAAGGATCAGCCGCAAACGGATGAAGCTGACGCGTAACAAGGTGGCACTCAGGAAAAAGGACAGCGTGCAAAAAGGCGGGATATCCCGCCTTTTTTGTTGCCTGTGATTGACCGAATAGGTGGCAGCCGCGTCAGTGCGCCCACCATCAACCGAGCCAGTGCAGACGGGTATCTACCCCCTGTTGCAAGCACTCAAGGATCGGTAGCATGACCAGCGGATCCTCTTGGCGCGGCACCACCGCCAGAGCGCCTTGCAGCCGCTCCCGCGCCAGCGGTGACAGGTTGTCATAGACAGCCTCATCAAATAACGGCGGCTTCGTAATCAGGGCTGGTCTTTGCAGTGCTAGCCAGAGCCGCACATCCATCATGCTCCCCCCCTGCTGTAGCCGCTCATTGATGGCGCAGCAATCGGTCTCCTGATCATCAGCAACCAGCACAGCTCTCGGCCTCAGCTCAAAGTGCGCGCGCCAGTCACGATCATCGGCACTGGCTGTCGGCTTGGTATCGAACCAGGGCTGCTCCTCCACCGCGTCGGTAAGCAGGGCCAGATGCAACCGGAAATCCGCCCGGTCACCATGTTGCAGGTCACGGTTAAGCCGTTGCCCCAACTGCCCCTCATCGACGAGCAGGTGATTACGGATTGAACTGGGCAGCATGAGATAACTCTCAAAAATGGCGATTTCATTGGTTATCGGCCACAAATCCAATTCTTTTAATAGAAAAATTTTGCTTGGGGGTTCCCAAAAGCGGAAGATCTGTTAGTATGCGCCTCGCACTTGTGGAGGGGTTCCCGAGTGGCCAAAGGGATCAGACTGTAAATCTGACGGCTCTGCCTTCGAAGGTTCGAATCCTTCTCCCTCCACCATTTCAAGTGCGACAATATGAACGTAATACCCCGTGGAGGGGTTCCCGAGCGGCCAAAGGGATCAGACTGTAAATCTGACGGCTCTGCCTTCGAAGGTTCGAATCCTTCTCCCTCCACCATCATTTAGAAAACCCGGCCTGGTGCCGGGTTTTCGCATTTCTGGTCTGCCCAATCCGTTATCTCTCTGCACTGCCAGCCTTTATCGCCGTTTGCCAGCTGCCGATCGCGCAATAAAAAAACGGGAGGCCTGCGCCTCCCGTTTACTCTCATGTCTGCCCTGTTACTGGGTGAAGCGTTACAGGGTGAAGCGATAGAAGATATCGACCGCTTGAGCCACCCCGCTCATCGCCTGCAGATAGAGCCGTGGCAATACCTCGTAGCGCAGCTTGAATTCGGCGATGGGGCTGAATACCCCGACCCCGTACTGGAACTGCAAGCCCGGCAGCAGATAGGCCGACAAGGTCACCTGGGTGTTGTCGCCACTGCCCGCGGTATCGAGGGAGACATCACTCATCCCCAGCGACTCGCCAATGCTCGACACCACGCCGTTGGCCTGACTCACAGCACCGGCCACCAGCAAGCCGTTGAAACCGCCATCCTCACCGCCGGTCTGTAACCCTTTGCCGCGCAGCAAATAGGAGAGCTGTTCCGACTGCGCCATCTGCGGCTCGGAGTAGACAGTGATCTCCGGCTTGCTGGCAGGGCCGGTCACCCGCACCCCGACCGTCACCTGGCCCTCGATGGTGGCCGGGTCACGGTTGGCCTCGATGTTAAGGAACGGCCGATCCAGTGGACCGGAGAAGAGGATCCGCCCCTCCTTGATGATGAGGTTCTGGCCATAGGCCTTGAAGCGACCATTGGTCAGCACCAGCTGGCCATTGCCTGCCAGTGGCTTCTCGGGATCCTGCCGAAGATTGATCCCGCCGGAGACATCGGTCTTCAGACCCATGGCATCGATCTTCACATCACTCCCCAACCGGATCGCCACCTTCATCGCCAACGGCAGGCTGGCCTGCTGGGGTACGGGAGGCAGATCGTCATAGACCACGGTCACATCGTCAGAGACCGCCACCGCCGAATCCGGCAGGCTCTTGACCAAAATGCGCGCCCAGGGAATATCCACCTGACCGGTAATGCGGGTCTCCTCACCCAGCGACACGGCAATATCGGGCGAGACTCTGACCCGGCCCATGCCCGGATATTGCGCCTCCAGATCCTTGCCCTGAATGGTGAGGCTGCCGCTGACCGGCATCTTGGCCCAGCTGAGCCAGCCGCCCAATGCCAGCGGCCCCTTGCCCACCAGCATGGAGCCATCGAGCTCGGCGCGGTTGCCCTCGATCTTGAGGCGGGTCACCAGCTTGGTCAGGGTCACCATGTCGGAGTGGGTCTGCACTTCACCGTCACGCAGGTTGAGCTGGCCAAACAGCAGGGGCGCCGCCAGCGTGCCGTCGAAACGGGCATCGGCGGAGATGATCCCTTGCAAGGAGCGCACCTCAGGAATGAGTGGCGCAAAGGTATTGAGCTTGAGATCGTCAAACTTGAGCTGACCGCCGAGCAGGCCGCGCCCAGCAGGCTCCTTGATCAACAGGTCTGTATCTATATTGCCGATCTGCTTGGAGGCAAAATCGAGGCGGATCGCCGCCTGCTGCCGCTCGAAATCAAGGGCCAGAGCCAGCTGCTGATAGTCAGTCTTGAGGCCATCGGCGACAAAGGTGCCCGGCGTGGTACGCACTACCGCATGCAGGGTGGGCTGATTGCCACGCCAGCTGGCACGGCCGTCGGCCGAGAGCATCGCCTGCCAGCGGAAATTATCCGGCAACCAGGGGCGCAGCCGCTTGAGATCAAACTCGCTCAGGGCAAACTCCAGAGTACCTTGCGCGGCTGAGACCTGACTCCCCTTGACGCAGAGGCTGGCACCCTGGGAGCCGAGGCAGAGATCCCCCATCGCCAGCCGCTGACGCGGCAGATCGAGATCCAGCGCCCAGGGGGAGCTCAAGTCCCAGCGCCGCAGCGGGGTTTTCAGCTGCAGCTCGGAGAGCGCCCCGCGCCAGTGATCCCCGCGCACGCCGCCACCCAGCTTGAGGTTGGCCGCAACAGGGTCACCCTTCATGGTCAGGGTCAACAGATGCTGACTGATATCACCGCTGAGGTTCAGGGCCAGCTGGTTGAGCTTGGTTTCACCCTGTTTCAGCTGCGCCACCAACAGCGAGAGCTCACCGGCCGGTTTGGCGCCGATCGCCGCATTGCCCTTGAGGCTGATCCCCTTCAGGTCGGTGCCGGCATAGTAGAGCCGTTCGGAGGTCAGATCCGCATCGATTTTTGGCGTCTGCTGATTGCCGCTCACCTTCACCTGTCCCTTGATATCCCCTTTCAGGCCGGGATAGATGCCCCCCAGCTGGGGAGCCTGCAGGTTGGCATCGAGCCTCCACTGGGCGCTGCTGATACTGCCCTTGGCCTGCAACTGGTTGGGGCCACTTTGCAGCGAGAGCACCGGGATCTGCCACTCCATCTTGTCGTTGCCGCTGAGCTCCCCCTTGAGGGCCAGCTGGTACTGATTGAGTTTGCCATCCACCTTGAGCTTGGGCAGTTTCAGCTCCCAGTGGCCCGCCTCGTTCATCACGAAGCGGCTCTCCAGCTCACCGGCCAGGGTCCCTTTCAGCTCAGGCACCAGCTCGGCCGGATTGATCCCCTTGAACAGGGTGGTCCCCTGCCACTCGATCCCCTTATTCCAAGCCAGCTTGCCATCGAGCTTCAGCTCCCCCTTGAGGGCGTTGAGCTGCAAGGCGATCTTGCTGAGCCGCTCCAGATCCCCCTTCCCGTCCAGCGCAAGCTTGAAGGGGGGTACATCGGTCCCCTTGCCGGAGGTATTGAGGGCAAACTGGTAACCGGAGAGCTTGCCTTTGGCAGTCAGGCTCCCCTTGTCCAGCCGATAGCTTGCCTCTTCCTTGGCAGGCTTATGAAATGGCCAGCCGAGGCTCTTCCAGTCGAGGGCCAGATCAAAAGGGAGAGCCGGGTCGAGCGCGGCCAGAGAGCCCTTAAGATTGGCGGCAATCGGCCCCTTGGCCGACAATGCCAATCCCAGCTTGCCGACCGAACCGCTCAGCGCCAGCGTGGCCTGCTGCCCTTGCAACTCGCCATCGAGCAGCCCCTTGCGGGCCTTGGCATCCAGCGTCACCGCCAGCGGGTAGTCGTCACTTAGCTGGATATGACCCTTGAGCGCCAGATCGGCCATGGCGTGGCGCAGCGAGAGCTCGCGCACCTCGATGCGATCGTCGGCGGCGGTGGCCGAGAGCAGCAGCTTGTCGAGCCCTTCAATCAGCTCGCCCTGCTGGTATTGCACCCGGGTCGCGCTGACCCCTTCCAGCTGGATGGGGAAAGGAAGGTGAATGGCGGGCAGGACAATGGGGGCGGCCTTTGCAGTTTTTGCAGCTGGCGCCCCTTTGCCCTGTTTAGCGGTCTCGGCGCTGGCCTTGTCGGTACGGGCTGCTTGCTTCTCGTTAGCGGCTGGCTGCTTGGCTGATTTGGCTGCATTGGCGGGGGCCGCGTCGTCCAGCGTCACCTTGAGGTTATCGAGCACCGGACCGCGCACAATCAGCCCCTTGCGGTTGAGGGTGGCGCCGATATCGAGGGATCCCAGGGTCACGGCCACCCCGGGCACTGCCAGATCGAGATCAGCTACCTTGAGGCTATCGACCTGGATCTTGAGCGGCAACGGGCGCCAGACAAAGGGTTCGGAGGGCTCTTCCGGTGCCGGTTCAGAGTCCACCACCTTCACCACCGGATGGGTCACCGCCAGAGATTTTATCCAGAGCTTGCCCTGCAGCAACTTGCCCAGATCCCAGTCGAGCACGGCGCGATCCACCGTCACATCCACCAGCTCATCCTGCCAACCGACCCCTTCCAGGGTCCAGCCGTAACCAAGCTGACCGGCCACCAGCTCCCCCTTGAGGGAGGGCAGCGCCCCCTTGGCCTGTTGCCACAACCACTTATTACCCTGATGGGTAAAGCCCAGCAGGCTGACGCCGATCAGCAGCAGGAATACCAGCCCCATCAGCCAGAGAAAAATGCGTTTTAGCCAGATCATAATTCAGGCCCCAATGCGAAATGCAGCCGCAAGGGCTTGTCATCCTCCGATACCCCGACTGCCAGATCCAGCCTGACCTGACCAATGGGGGTCACCCAGCGCACACCGACCCCGGTACCAATTTTCCAAGGCTCGCTGTAGTCGATGGTCGAGGTACCCCCATCCACAAACATGGCTCCCAACCACTTCTCGCTGAAACGATAGTTATATTCCAGACTGGCCACGCTGGTGTAGCGGCCACCGGTCAGCTTGCCATCCGGCCCGGTGGGGGAGATGGTCTCGTAATCAAAGCCGCGTACCGTCTGATCGCCACCGGTAAAGAAGCGCAAGGACGGCGGCACCAGCGAGAAGCTGTCACCTATGATGGCCCCCTGCTCGGCCCGCATCAGGAATCTGTGATTATCGCCGAGGGTACGCAGCCACTTGCTGCGCCCCCACACCCGCATAAAGCTGATGTCGGAGCCCCAACGTGGGTCGGAGAACTCCAGCGTCACCTGTTGGCGATCCCCCCACTCGGGCACCAACCCGCCGCGCACCCGCAGCCGGGACCAGGAGATCCCCGGGATCAGCAGCAAGCTGTTCCCCTCATCGGCGCCCTGGGTATAGATCTCGTTCTCCAGTCGGATGAACACATCCCGATCCCAGCTCTCCGGTCGCCGCGTCCAGCGGTGCACACCGACGGTGGTGAGATCGGAGCGGGTATCGTTGTTGTCTTTGTACTGATAACCGGCCTGCACCGAGTAGTAGTCTCGCAGCGGATTACCTACCGGGATCTGGTAATCGAAACTGAGCTCGGACTCCGGTGCCGATACCTTGGCGGTGGCAAACAGACGGTGGCCATAACGGTTGACCCAGGGTTTCTCCCAGGTAGCGCTCATCCGCGGCCCCACGTCGGTGGCGTAGCCCACACCCGCTTCAATCTCGTGATCAACCCGGTTGTCCAGGGTCACTGCGATGGGCACCCGGTAGTTGCTCGCGTCACTGAGCACAGGTTTGATATCGACCTGACGGAATAGCTTGGTGGAAGAGACATCCTGCGACATCTCGGCCAAGCGGATGGCGAGATAGGGATCACCGCTCTGAATATTGATGAGTGGCCGGATCAGGTGCAGCGCTTCCGGGGTGGCGTCATAGCGGATCTCACCGAAACGGTAGCGATGGCCCGACTCGAACAGAATGAAGATCTCCGCAGTGCCCTTGTCCGGAAACACCTTGACCTGACTCTTGCTTAACTTGGCATCAAAGTAACCGCGGGCCAGCCCGAGGCTACCCAGATCAGCCTTGATCGATTCATATTTGGCGTGATTGAGAGGGTCGCCCTCTTTGAGGGGCAACTTGTCCAGCAGTTCGCTATAACGCTCATCACTACCGGCATCCCCTTCGAGCAACACATCCAGTCGGGAGACGATAACCGGCTCCCCTTTATCCACCTCGATCACCACTTTGGACGGGGTCTGCTTGTCGCGACTCAGGGTGATCTTTGGCTGGTAGTAGCCATAAACCTGCAGCGCTTTTTGCACACTCTCGGTGATTTTGGCGCGGGCTGGACGGTACTGACGCTCCTGATAAACCGGCAACGCATTGAGGTAGGCTTCGACGTTATCCTTGTTGTCCCCTCGTAATCCCTTGATCTGATAGGTGAGCTTGGCGGCCAACACCGGCGCAGCCACCAGCGACAACAATAAACCAAACCCCAGCACCCGCAGACCACGGCGTAATGCAGGGCCGAACCGTGAACGCCCTGCCAGCAGGGATGAGAAGCATCCTGTCAAAGGTCAATATTCCTGAATCTGTGGTGAAGGAAACAGCCCTTTCGAGCTCCACCCGAAAACGGCACAACAGGCTATGCAACATAGCCGTGGCCCAATAATCCGTGCCAATAATCCGCGCCAACAATGCACGCCAATAATGCACGCCAACAACATGGCGGACCTTATCCTAACATAGGCATCGGCCAGCAACAGCGCGCCACCATTGGCAAATTCACCATATCTTTTAGGAGGTTGACTACAAATCACACATTTTGGTAACCATGGTGTGGCCCAGTCCTCTGCCACAGGCCACCCTGACTGCCTTAAGGGGAGCCGTCCGCAGTGCCTGCCCTCCACGCGCCTTGCTGCCCAAGAGTTCGCCGCAACCGCTCGCCCCACGACAAGGCTTGACGGCATCGATGTCGTGGTGATCTCGAACGTATCCCACTGGCCGGCCCACTGCCGCTTGACGATTCAAAATATGGATTAAGAAATGCTCGTTCAGCGCAATCGAATTATCCCGCTGCCTTTGCAAGCGCCCCTCCCTCACACTTGAACCATCAACTGAAGGAGACACATCATGCATGCACGTAGCGAACAGATGGCTGACTATATTGCCGATCGTCTCGAGTTCATCACCTTTCTCGCCTGTTGCAGCGCCCTGCTGGCCCTGCTGACCGGCATGAGTGGCCAACAGGCGTTGGCCTTTACCGCCCTGAACCTGCCATTTGGCCTCGGCATTCTGCTGGCGATGGCGATGCTGGCCCCGCTGCCCGCCCACTGGCGGCTGCCGGGGATCACCTTTCTGCTGGCAGGTTGCGCCCTGATGACCCTGCAACTGGGGGGCGAATGGCTCAATCCGCTGGCCATCTGGAGCCTCTACGCCCTGCTCGGGCTGGAGATCATCTGGCAAGCTCGCCCCCGCGCCGTGCTGGCCACCCGCGCTCGCCAATAATCCCGCGGACAAACACAGGTAAACAGCGGGCTGTGATGGCTGACGCCGGTGGCAAATTGGGGTACTCTTGCGCCCCGATTTGCCACCACGATTTGCCGCCATCTTGGCGTGAACAATCGCCGCCATCACTCCGAGGAGCGCCCCGATGAAAAAAGCCTGTGCCCAGCACATTCTGGTCAAGACCGAAAAACAGTGTCTGGAGATCAAGGAGAAGATCGAGAAGGGAGCCGATTTCGGCCAGATGGCCAAGCGCTTCTCCACCTGCGCCTCTTCAAAACGCAGCGGCGATCTGGGGGAGTTCAATAAAGGGGATATGGTCAAGCCCTTTGACGATGCGGTATTCAAGGGCGAACTGCTCAAGGTACTGGGACCGGTGCGCACCAAGTTCGGCTTTCACCTGATCAAAGTGCTCTATCGCAATTAAATACCGCACTTAAATATCGCACTTAAATATCGCAATTAAAGCGCGCCACGCCATCGCAACTGGTCATTTTCTCGGTGAAGCTCCCAGCTGGCGAGCTTCACCGCCCTCTGCATCACCCTCGCAAAACTGGCTGATATAACGCCAAACTCGCATCAATTTACTAACGTTATCAGGCAATTAAGTTTATCCTTCTCGGCATTGTCCACATTCGACGATGGATCCCGTGCTATGCCCCGCTCTTGCTTGTGGCCCCTGCTGGCCTGGTTACTCCCCCTCGCTGGCGCCCTCGGCAGCCGCTTTCATCTCTGGCCCTGGTGGATCGGTTTTGCCATCTGTCTCATCGGAGCACTTGTCTCCCTCATCTTGCTGGTGCGCCTGCCCTGGAGCCGCAACCGCTACGCCAGCAGTCTGGGCGCCTTGCCACTGCTGCTGCCGCTGCTCTTTGTGGTACAGGCGCTGCGCATGCCGCTGATCAACGATGTGAGCACCGATCCCTATAATCCCCCCCTGCTGCGCTGGGCAGCAGAGCTTAGAACAGCGCAGGATCTGCCAATAAATAGCGCCCCGCTGAAAGCATTTGAGACAAAACCCGGTCCTCTCTTTACCCGCACAGCCCCCGAAGAGGTGGTCATCGAGGCAGAAGAGCTGATGCAGGAGCTGGGCTGGCAGGTGCGACCAAGCCCGGATGGTCTGGATGCGCTGGTCACCACCGGCTGGTTCGGCTTTCAGGATGATGTGGCGCTGCGAGTCTTTGCTGGCCCCAAAGAGACCCGCATCGATATGCGATCGGCCTCCCGACAGGGACGCAGCGATCTGGGCACCAACCGGGCGCGGATCGAGGATTTCCTGACCCGCCTGAACGAGCGGCTCGGCCAAGCCTACAAACCCAATTTGAAACCGTAAGTGTGAAACAACAAGAAGGTAACTGATGCGCGTTGAGGTCAAACCCGACCGGGAATATGCCTGGTTTATCCGCCCTTTTTTCTGGCTGCAAAAGCGCAACTATGGTCAGGTACTCATTCCGGGCAAGTGCTGGGGCCGCTCGCCGCGCCTGTTTGCCGCCGTCGCCACCCTCTACGGGGTGATCAACCGCAAGCGCTCTCCCATCGATCCCGTGCTGCGCTCTCTGGTGACGGTGCGGGTCTCCCAGCTCAACTGGTGCCGCTTCTGCGTCGACATCAACGCCATGACCCTGATCAAGCGGGCGGGCTCCAACGAAAAGGTGGAGGCGCTGGCCAACTGGCGCGAAAGCCCCTTGTTCGACGAGCGGGAAAAAGCAGTACTCGACTACACCGAAGCGATGACAGGGCTGGATGGGGTGAGCGATGAACAGGCGGCCCGCCTCAAGCCCTGGTTCAACGACGACGCCATGGTAGAGCTGACCGGCCTTATCGCCTTCCAGAACATGTCGGCCAAGTTCAACGCAGCCCTCGATATCGCGCCGCAGGGGTTCTGCCAGCTACCGGTGCAGCCGGAACGCCCCGCCCAGCCAGACAGCAAGGACGCCTGATGAACCGGACCCGCCTGCTGCTTGCGCTGGTGATGGGGGGCCTCATCGGCACCTTCTTTGCCCTCGATCTTGGCCGCTATCTCAGTCTGGGCGCCTTGCAGGCCCAGCAGGCGGCAGTGGCGCAATGGGTCGACAGCCACTTTGTCACGGCCAGCCTGCTGTTCGTGCTTATCTATGTGCTGAGCACCGCCCTCTCTCTGCCCGGCGCCAGCCTGCTCACCCTGGGTGGCAGTGCGGTGTTCGGCGTCGCCTGGGGGTTGCTGCTGGTCTCCTTTGCCAGCACCATTGGCGCGACCCTGGCCTTTCTCAGCGCCCGCTTTCTGCTGCGCGACTGGGTCACGGCCCGCTTTGGCGACAAGCTGGCCACCTTTCAGTCCGGCATGGCGAAGGAGGGGGCTTTCTATCTGCTGAGCCTGCGCCTCATCCCCATCTTCCCCTTCTTTCTGGTCAACCTGCTGATGGGGCTCACCCCCATCAGAGTCAGCACCTACTACTGGGTGAGCCAGCTTGGCATGCTGCCCGGCACCTTCGTCTATGTGCTGGCGGGTAGCGAGCTTGGCCAATTAACCAGCACCGGCAATATCCTCTCCCCCGGTCTGATGGTGGCGCTGACCCTGCTGGGGCTGATGCCTTGGCTCATCAAGAAATTGACCGCGCACCTCGCGCTGCGCCGTCAGCTCGCCCCCTACCGCAAACCCGCTCGTTATGACTACAACCTGCTGGTGATCGGAGCCGGTGCCGGGGGGCTGGTCACCAGCTATATCGCGGCGGCGGTGAAGGCCAAGGTGGCGCTCATCGAGAAGCACAAGATGGGGGGCGATTGCCTCAACAGCGGCTGCGTCCCCTCCAAGGCGCTGATCCGAAGCGCCCGCTTTGCCGCAGAGCAGCGTAAAGCCGACGAGCTGGGCTTTAGCCCAAGCCACTCCTGCGCCGATTTCGCCGCAGTGATGGCGCGGGTGGCTGAGGTTATCAAGGAGGTCGAACCCCACGATTCTGTGGAGCGCTATCAAGGGCTTGGGGTCGAGTGCATCGAAGGGGAGGCGCGGCTGGTCTCCCCGTGGGAGGTGGAAGTGAACGGCCAGCGCCTTGCCAGCCGCCATATCGTCATCGCCACCGGCGCCAAGCCGCTGGTGCCCAAGCTGCCGGGGCTGGATCAGGTGCCTTACCTCACCTCGGATAACCTCTGGCAGCTGCGTACCCCACCACGCCGCCTGCTGGTGCTCGGCGGTGGCCCCATCGGCTGTGAGCTGGCCCAAAGCTTCGCCCTGCTCGGCATTCCCGTTACCTTGGTAGAGCTCTCGGAGCAACTGCTGCCCCGCGAAGATCGGGCGGTGGCCAACGCCCTGGCCGAACAGATGAGCCGCGATGGCGTGCGGCTACTCACCGGCTGGCGCGCCGAGCGAGCCGACTATCTGCCTGCGGACGAGGGGGAGCTACCGATCCGGCTGCAACTACGCCGGGGCGATGAGACGCTGGAGGTTGAAGGAGATCAGCTGCTGCTGGCGCTGGGTCGGGTCGCCAACGTCAGCGGCTTCGGGCTAGAGGCGCTGGGGGTCGAGCTGGCCCCCCGCGGAACCATCGCAGTTGATGGCTTCCTTGCCACCAACTTCCCCAGCATATTGGCGGTGGGAGACGTAGCAGGCCCTTACCAGTTCACCCACTTTGCCGCCCATCAGGCCTGGTATGCGGCGGTCAATGCCCTGTTTGGCCAGTTCAAGCGCTTTCGGGCCGACTATCGGGTCATTCCGGCAGCCACCTACACCACGCCGGAGATTGCCCGGGTCGGCCTCAATCGCAAGGAGGCCGAGGCGCAGGGGATCCCCTTCGAGGCGACCCGCTTCGAGCTGGCCGAGCTGGACAGAGCCATCGCCGATGGGGAGCGCCACGGTTTTGTCGAGGTGCTGACCGCGCCGGGCAAGGATACTATCCTTGGCGCCACCATAGTGGGCACTCACGCCGGTGAACGGATTGCCGAGTTCGTGCTCGCCATGCGCCATGGCTTGGGCCTTGGCAAGATCCTCGGCACCATTCACGCCTACCCCACCCTGATGGAGGGGAACAAATATGTGGCGGGTGAATGGAAACGGGCCCACCAGCCCACCCGGGTGCTGGCGCTGCTGGCCCGTTATCACCGCTGGCGCCTTGGCGCCTGACAACCAGAGAAACGTTTATGCTCAAGCCATTCTCACACCTCAACCCTCGCCTCAAATCTCGGCTCAAGCAGCGGCTTAGCGCCCTGCTGTGTGCCCTGCCACTGCTGGCCAGCGGCCCGCTGTTAGCCAATCCCGATAACAACTGGCAGCAGACCCTTGAGGAGGCGAAGGGGCAGACCGTCTACTTTAACGCCTGGGGCGGCAGCCCGGAGATCAACGCCTATCTGGTGTGGGCCAGTCAGGAGCTGGCGCGCGACTATCAGGTCAAGCTGGTACAGGTGAAGGTGGATGACATCGCCCAGAGCGTCAGCCAGCTGCTGGCCAACAAGCAGGCGGGCAAGCAAACTGGCGGCCCCATCGACCTGCTCTGGGTCAACGGCGAGAACTTCAAGGCGCTCAAGGAGCAGGGGCTGCTTGGCACTCCCTTTACCGCCGAGCTACCCAACATGGCGTTGGTAGACAGCACCCTGCCGGTAAGTGAGGACTTCACCCTGCCGGTGGAAGGGCTGGAAGCACCCTGGGGCATCGGCCAGCTCAATCTGATGGTCGACAGCGAAGAGGTCACCAGCCCGCCCACCTCAGCTGCAGCCCTACTTGCGTGGGCCAAGGCCCACCCCGGCCGCTTCACCTATCCCAAGCCGCCCCAGTTCCATGGCTCCAGCTTTCTCAAGCAGATCCTGCTGGAGTTGACGCCCGACCCTGCCCCCCTCTATCGGGAGGCGACCGATGCAGAGTTTGCCCAAGTGACCGCCCCGCTCTGGGGCTGGCTCGATGAGCTGCACCCGGCGCTCTGGCGCAAGGGCAAGCTGTTCCCCACCAGCGCCGCCGAAACCCGCCAGCTGCTCGATGATGGCGAGCTGGCCATGGCCATCAGCTTCAACCCGCAGGAGGCGCAGAGCGCTGCCCAGATTGGCGCCCTGCCCCCCAGCGTGGAAGCGGTCGCCATGGCGAAAGGGGCGCTTACCAACAGCCATTTTCTCGCCATCCCCTTCAACGCCAACGCCCGTGCGGGTGCCAAGGTGGTGGCCAACTTCCTGCTAAGCCCGGCCGCTCAGGCACGTAAAGCCAATCCGGCCTTCTGGGGTGATCCCAGCGTACTGCGGGCCGATGCGCTGCCTGATTCAGCCAAGGGGCAACCGGCACTGCGCTTCAAAGCGGTAGCCGAGCCTCATCCCAGCTGGCAACTCAAGCTGGAAGCGGCCTGGGCCGAGCGTTACGGTCACTGATGAGTGTCACTGGTCACCCGCTTTCCCGCTCCCGACCGTGGCGCCGGTTGACACGCCACCCCAGTATGAGTACGGGGATGGCGGTCATTTATCTGGCGATCTTCGTCATCCCCCTGCTGGCAGGGCTGTGGCAACTGCTGGCGGAGGGGATGACCGCCTCTCATCTCGCCTTGCTGCTGGCCCAGCCTGGTCTTTGGCACTCCGCTGCGCTGAGTCTGTGGATTGGCGCCGCCTCAACCCTTGGCAGTCTGCTGTTGACCGCCCTGCTGCTGGCCCACAGCGACAGCCGGGCTTTCGGGCTGCTCCGTCGTCTGCTCTCGCCCATGCTGGCCATGCCCCACGTCGCCTTTGCCATCGGCTTTGCCTTTCTGCTCGCCCCCTCCGGCTGGCTGCTGCGGCTCGTCTCGCCAACCCTCACCGGATTTGAACTGCCCCCCGACTGGCAGACCATTCGGGATCCTCTGGGGCTCGGGCTGATTGCACTGCTCGTTTTCAAAGAGACCCCCTTTCTGCTGTTGATGGCGATGGCCGCGCAGCAACCCATCCAGCTGGCGCGCCAACAGTGGCTGGGGGCGAGCCTCGGTTTCAGCGCCCCCCAGATCTGGTGGCGCCTGCTGCTGCCCGCCCTGTGGCCTGCCCTGCGCCTGCCCATCTATGCGGTGGCGGCCTACGGCGTGGCGGTGGTGGATCTCGCCCAGCTGCTCGGGCCCGATGCCCCCGCCCCGCTGGCGGTACGGCTGTGGCTCTGGTATCAGGACCCGGACCTGCTCTGGCGCGGCGCCACCGCCAGTGGCGCCCTGCTGCTGCTCGCCATCACGGCGCTGTTGATCGCCCTGCTCAGATTACTGGAGTGGTTTCATAACGAGATGGGCAAAAGCTGCTGGCTCGATGGCAAACGGGTGGCGTCCCAACCCTTTGCCAACCGGCTCGCTGCTGGCTTTGCATTCACCCTGATCACTCTCAATCTGGCGGTACTGGCGGCCCTGCTGCTCTGGTCGCTGGCGCGCCGCTGGCCCTTTCCCGCCCTCTGGCCCAGCCAGTGGAGCGGCCACTACTGGCTGGATCTGCTACCAACCCTGCTGCCGCTGCTGGCAACCAACGCGCTGTTGGCACTGGCGAGCGGCTTGCTGGCGCTGGTGATGACGGTGCTGAGTCTGGAGGCGCAAGCGGGGCGCCGCCCCTGGCCACTCTGGCTTATCTGCCTGCCGCTGTTACTGCCACAGGCAAGCCTGCTGTTTGGTATCCGGCTCGGACTGGACTGGCTTGCACATCACTCGATCAGCAGCGGCATTGGCTGGGGCTGGGTGCTCTGGAGCCAGCTGCTGTTTGTCTTTCCCTATGTTTATTTGTGCCTGCACGGCCCCTATCGCCAGTTCGACCCGCGTATTACCCAAAGCGCCCTGCTGCTGGGGGCAACCCCATGGCGAGCCTGGTGGCAGGTGAAAGCGCCGCTACTGGCGCGCCCGCTGCTGTTTGCCTTCAGCGTCGGGGCGGCGGTGAGTTTGGCCCAATATCTGCCGACCCTGCTCTTTGGCGCAGGCAGGGTGGTCACCATCACCACCGAAGCGGTGGCCATCGGCAGCGGCCTCAACCGGCGGCTGGCGGGGCTCTACGGCCTGCTGCAACTGCTGCTGCCGCTCGTTATCTATCTGCTGGCGCTCTGGCTGCCAGCGCGGATCAATCCGGCGCTCAAGGGGGGCGGCTCACGATGAACTCTCATGATGGAAATAGCCATGTGCTGAACACCACGCCTCTTCGGCTTTATCTTGATGAAAAGCTGCTGCTCTCGCTGCCCGCCCTGCAGGTGGCCCCCGGCGAAGTGTTGACCCTGATGGGGCCAAGCGGCTGTGGTAAAAGCTCCCTGCTGGCTGGGCTGGCCGGGGTACTGCCCGGCGCGCTGACGGGGAGCGGCCCGATCCGGCTGGAGGGGGAAATAAAGCTCGGCGAGCGGCCACTCAACGCCTTGCCAGCACAAGCGCGGCGCATCGGTATGCTGTTTCAGGATGACCTCTTGTTTGATCATCTGACGGTGGCGGAGAACCTGATGTTCGGCATGCCTGCAACCATCAAGGGAAAACGCGCGCGGCGGGAAAAGGCACTGACCGCATTGACGCAGGTCGCGCTGGCGGATCAGGCTGACAAGCTGCCACAGTTGCTGTCAGGGGGTCAGCGGGCGCGAGTCAGTCTGCTGCGGGCGCTGCTGGCCGAACCCGATGCCCTGCTGCTGGACGAGCCCTTCTCCCGCCTCGACAAGCCGCTGCGGGCCGCCTTTCGCCAGCTGGTGTTCGCGCAGATCAAGGCGCTGGCCATTCCCGCCATCCTGGTGACCCACGACGCGGAAGACGCGCCGAGCACCATACTCCACCTCACCGAATCCTGTTTTTGACCGAGGAGTTCACCTTGTTTGACCGCCATCTGATCCCCGTGATCCGCAGCCCCCTCACCCAGCTTGCCAAGCCGCTCTGCCGTGCCGGGGTCAGTGCCAATCAGGTGAGCCTCACCGGCTTTGCCATCGGCATGCTGGCGCTACCGCTGCTGGCCTTTGGCTGCTATCAGTGGGCACTCGTGGCCATCCTGCTCAACCGCTTGCTGGACGGACTGGACGGCGCCGTGGCGCGGGAAACCGGCATCACCGACTGCGGCGGCTTTCTCGACATCACGCTGGATTTCATCTTCTACGCTGCCGTGGTACTGGGCTTTGCCCTCGCAGCCCCCGCCAACGCACTGCCCGCCGCCACCCTGCTGTTTGCCTTTATGGGCACAGGGTCGAGCTTTCTGGCGTTTGCCATCATGGCAGGCAAGCGGGGGATCGAAAATCCGGTCTATCACCACAAGTCCCTCTACTATCTGGGTGGCCTCACCGAGGGGAGCGAGACCATCGCTCTCTTTGTGCTGATGTGCCTGTGGCCCGCCGCCTTCGCCCCGCTCGCCTACGGCTTTGCCCTGCTCTGCCTCATCACCACCCTGACCCGGCTCTGGAGCGGTTATCACACCCTACGTCACACCCCGCGCTGACCCCTCGCTGAACATTGCAGCCCTCACCGGAGGGCTAATCCATCGCTCGATGAATTGACGGCCAATAAGGCACACGGAACACTTGCACGCGGATGACAATGTTTTACCATGACGGCACTTTTTTCAGTCTCTTTGAGAACCCTATGCGTCGCCTTGCCTCTCTTCTCACTCTGTCGTTATTCCCCCTGCTCGGTGGCTGCAGCAGCGCCCCGGCCCCCAAGCCCGTGGTCATCCCCCAGCCCAACAGCGCCTTTATCAATCAGGCGCCCTCGAGCAAACCTGTTTACACACAAGGGGTTAGCAAAGGGGATTTCGCCAATCGCTCCAATGTGGACAGATTCGTCCAGAAGATGGTCGAGAAGCACGGTTTTGATAACGCACAACTGCATCAGGTGCTGGCACAGGCAGAGCGTTACGACTGGATCATCCGCCTGATGGATGCCCAGGCACCGACTACCGCCAAGCCCACCGGCCCGACCGGTGCCTGGAACCGCTATCGCGCCAAGTTCATCACCCCCGACAACGTGCAAAACGGCGTCAACTTCTGGCGTGAATACGCGAGCGAGCTGAATCGGGCAGAACAGATCTATGGGGTACCGCCGGAGATCATCGTCGGCATTATCGGGGTCGAGACCCGCTGGGGCCGGGTGATGGGCAAGACCCGGATTCTGGATGCGCTGGCCACCCTGGCGTTTGATTATCCGCGCCGCGCCGAGTTCTTCACCAGCGAGCTGGAAGCCTTCCTGGTGATGACCCGCGACGAGGGGATGGATCCTGCAGAGCCCAAGGGCTCCTACGCCGGTGCCATGGGTTATGGCCAGTTTATGCCCTCCAGCTTCCAGCGCTATGCGGTGGACTTTGACGGCAACGGCCACACCAACCTATGGGATCCGGTGGATGCCATAGGCAGCGTCGCCAACTACTTCAAGGCCCACGGCTGGGAGAAAGGCCAACCGGTGGCGGTGCGCGGCCAGGGCCAACTGCCCGGCTATGAGCATGGCTTCCAGACCCGCTACCCGGTCGCCACCCTGCGCAGCGCCGGTTTGACGCCCACCAGCAACCTGGGCAATCACAGCGAGTCGAGCTTGCTGCGCCTCGATGTGGGCACCGGCTACCAATACTGGTACGGCCTGCCCAACTTCTACACCATCACCCGCTACAACCACAGCACCCACTACGCCATGGCGGTGTGGCAGCTGGGTCTGGCAGTCAAAGCGGCACGCTAGCAACACAATGAGGCGCCATGGCGCCTCATATCAACAAACGGGAGGCAGGATCTGCTGGCTATAAACCAGTCGTTCCTGCCTCCCGTGTTCTATTGTGGTTCACCATTTATGGTTCACCGTTTGTGGTTCAGCATGGTTGCGCACCGATGTGGCAACTCATCTATCACTGCTCTGGCAAGTTAAGATCCAGCTTGGCGGCAGGTTGCGCCGATTGCTGATTTTCAGCCTGCGCCGCAGCCAGGGCACGCTTGAGGGCCCGACGTTTTTGCACCACCACAAATCCGACCCCACCCAGTATGACGGCCAATAACACCCCGCCACCGGCCAGCACCCAGACTAACCAGCTTATACCTTGCTGTTTTGGTACTTCATCAGTCGCTGCCGCACTGGAGGCCACTGGTGCTACCACCACAGGCTCAGGAGGTGGTGGCGGCGGAAAGATGTTGAAGGTTTTGGCCGGTAAGGTGATTTTCAGCTCACGACCCTGCAGGGTGGTGCCATAGAGGGTGGCATTCACCACATGTTGCCCGACCGCGGTGATCATGGAGAGATCAATGTCCAATTTGGGATCAATGGCCATCTCGCTAAAAGCGTAATCCCCCCCCACATTGCTGGTCACACGGCCTTTAACCACCACAGAGGCAGGATCTAGTTCATCGCGATCAATCAGCAGTGAAAGTTTGGCCCCCAACTCTTCTGAAGGCGGCGCCAGGCTGTAGGCAAACGGAGAGGGATAGAGCAGGATGTCCTGATAACGGGCCCGCACGAACACCTGATTACCGGTGCTGAACATGGCGCGGTACTTGCCGCCGGGAATATCCTGCAGGCTCACTTCCGCGGTCATGATGCCGTCGCCCGGCACTTCGTCGAGCCCCTTGCCATCATCGCGATAGTGGCCAAGTACCTCATCCAGCACCACCCTTTGCTGGCTGGCATCGCTGAAGGATTGCAGCTTGACGGTCATCCCCAGATCAGAGAGGTAATATTTATCCTTTGGCGGCTGACCATTAATCAACAGCCATGACTTGAGCTTGATCAGCTCCCCCTGATAGAGCTGCATCGGTAGCGCCGCGATATCGAGCCGGATATCGGAGAGGATGCGCACCCGGTTATCGGGGTCGACCTCGCCAATGGCCTGCCAAGGTCCCGGCATAGGATTGCGCAGGGTAATAAGGTCATGTTCAGGGAGTGCCAGCCAGCCGACCTCATCGGGTTTGACCTTGCCGACATAGAGCTTGCTACCATCGGGCCGCACCAGGATCACCGAGGGAGTTTGTGGCTTGCGCTTGACGATAAAGGTGATCTCCTTCACCCCGTAATCAATACGAAAACGGTTATCCAGCAACGGAATATCGGAGGGTGCAAACACCTCAGTCTCGGTCGCTGTTGCGCCCAACGAGGCTAACAGCAGCAGGCAGCCCCACCACTTGCTCACTCGCGCCACAGGCAACTACCTCCTTTTTTCTGCACCAAATCGAGTCGGGCCTCGTGCAGTGTCAGATCCTCGGCAGTGGCGCGCACAATGTTGAGCGCGGGACGGTTGCTCTCCAGCCGCCGAATACTGGTGTCCTGATTGTTTTCATTTTCGCTGTTTTCGCTCGCCAGATTCAGCTTGGTCTGGCCACCGGTCATCAGCAGATAAACATCCGCCAGGATCTCCGCATCGAGCAAAGCCCCGTGCAAGGTCCGGTGAGAGTTGTCTATGCCGTAGCGATCGCACAGCACATCCAGGTTGTTACGCTTGCCGGGAAAGATATCCCGGGCCATCGCCAGGGTATCTGTGATGCTGCAGATATCTGCCGTCTTGAAGTCGAGTCCGAGCTTGCTGAACTCATAATCCATAAAGCTGACGTCAAACGGCGCGTTGTGAGCGATAAGCTCAGCGCCACGAATAAACTCGATGAAGTCATCAGCGATCTGTCTGAAGGGAGGCTTGTCCGCCAGATACGCATCCGTAATGCCGTGAACCTGGATAGCTTCCGGGTCAACCAGCCGATCCGGCTTGATATAGACGTGGTAGTGATTACCGGTCAGCTTGCGGTTGATAACCTCCACACAGCCGATTTCGATGATGCGGTGACCCATATAGATAGGGCCGCCACTGGTGTTCATACCCGTGGTTTCAGTATCCAGGATGATCTGGCGATTCAGTTGGGGTGTGTTCATGATCCAATCTATGTCAAACTTCGGTTTTACTCGCTAGTTTACCCCAAGCCTCATGCTAAAACAGATTGATTGCTCATGTTAAAACACATTGATGTCTATACCGATGGCTCCTGCCTCGGTAATCCCGGCCCGGGTGGTTACGGCGCCGTCATGGTCTACGGTACCCATCGTAAAGAAATTTCCGCAGGCTTTACCCTGACCACCAATAACCGGATGGAGCTGATGGCCGCCATCATGGGCCTGCGCACCCTCAACGAACCGTGCAAGGTACGTCTCACCACCGACAGCCAGTATGTGCGCCAGGGGATCACCCAGTGGATCATCGGCTGGAAGAAAAAAGGGTGGATCACCGCCAGCCGTCAGCCGGTCAAAAATGTCGATCTCTGGAAGGAGCTGGATGCGGAAGTGGCTCGCCATCAGATCGAATGGCTCTGGGTGAAAGGCCACTCGGGTCACCCCGAAAACGAGCGCTGTGACGAACTGGCCCGTGACGCCGCCTGCGGCAAGGATCTGGCCGAGGATACCGGCTACCAGCCCTGACGTGCCATTCCCGGTGTGGCAAGCGACTTTGGCAACTGCCAGCGCCGCCGCACTGGGAGCAATGGAAAGCGCCGTTTACGGGCCGCGATCACATATACCGAAGCAAACGCCCTGCAATAATCCCGCCCGACACTCTCTCTCCACCAGCTGTGCCAGCTCTGCTTGCCCATGAGCGAGTAACCAAAACGATCATCAAACATCACCTCACAGCCCAATAAATGGAGCCAGTCCGTGACCCGTCCTGGGGTGAACATCCGTGCCGACCAGGGCAGTTTTCGCCGCAAGAACGGCACACAATGACCGATCCCGACCAGACTCAAGGGGTTGTAGCCACTGATGATCAGCCAGCCGTCATCGGTCAGCACCCGTTCGGCTTCACGCAATACCTGATGGGGGTCGGCAGAGAAGTCGAGGCAGTGGGCCAGCAGGCAGGCATCGACGCTGCCGCTACGTACCGGCAGATCCAGCGGATCGCCGTACATATCGAGCAAGCGCCCGCTGGGTGCCACCCCTATTTGATGACGAATGGATGAGCGTTTACAGGAGAGTTCGGCACTCAGGGCGCCAATTTTCAGCAGATGATAACCAAACAGATTGGGACACCAGTTGTCGAGCCGATCTTGGATTTCTGCGGCGACCCAATCCCCCATAGGGAGGGCAGACCAGCTGGTCGGTATCTCGATTTGTTGTTCGGTATGTGCCACCTGCATAATAGAGCTCAACTCGGGGTTTCGAACGCCATCCTGTTATATAAGATACCCTCCCTAAAGAGAAGCAAACTCATGTATACCGTCATCACAGTTCCTGCCTTTAATGACAACTATATCTGGTTGATCCGCCACGAAAATCACTGTCTGGTGGTCGATCCTGGCGAGGCCACGCCGGTGCTGGAGCGGCTCGCCGTGCTGGGGTTGCAACTCGATGCCATTTTGCTGACCCATCATCATCATGATCATGTGGGCGGCGTCACCGAACTGCTCGCCCACTTCCCCCATGCCAGACTCTATGGCCCCAAACTTGACCCCATGCCGGATCACCACGGCCAGTGGCTGGACGACGGCGATCAGATCACCTGGCACGGCCTCGCCCTCGAGGTGCTCCATGTGCCCGGCCACACCCGTGGTCACATCGCCTATTACGGCAATGGCATGCTGTTTTGTGGTGACACCCTCTTCTCGGCAGGGTGCGGGCGCCTTTTTGAAGGGACTGCGGAGCAGATGTACCACTCACTGCAACGACTCGCCGCCCTGCCCGATGAGACCCTCATTTATTGTGCCCACGAATACACCCTCTCCAACCTGCGGTTTGCCTATGCGGTCGAACCGGGCAACCCGGCGATCCAGCGTCAGATCGGTCTGATCAGCAAACTGCGCCAGCAAGGGCTGCCAAGCCTGCCGACCCGACTGGCAGACGAGCGCACTTTCAACGTTTTTCTGCGCTGCGAGCAGGATTCGGTAAAATTTTCTGCTGAAAAACATGGGCTAAAATGCGTGGAAAATCCGGTAGATACCTTCACCATACTGCGCCAGTGGAAGGACGTTTTTTGAACAAACCTTGATCAGAGGGGCATTGCCCCTTATGATGCCCGCTGTTTTTCCTAAAAATGACCGGAGCGAGATGAAGGTACGAACGGCCTTATTGGCGGCGCTGTTGCTCAGCGGCTGCCAAAACCTGAGCCATCAGGATGACCGGGCGCTAACGGCAATCGAGTCGATCAAGTCCCCACAAGTCAACAAAAAAGCGCACAAAAAGCACGCTTCCGGTTTTCTGTTTGGCGATGAACAGCTAGACGAAATGGAAGATACCGACAATCTGTGGGTACGTATCAGCAATGACATGCAGCTTGATACCCCAGAGAATGATCGCGTGCGCCAACAACGTGCATTGCTGTTGCGTAATGATATGCATCTGGCGACCATTGCCAGCCGGGCTGAACCCTACCTCTATTTGATGGTGGCGGAGATTGAACGGCGTGAGCTGCCAATGGAGCTTATTACTGTCCCGATGATCGAGAGCATGTTTGATCCCCATGCCCGATCCCGCAGCAATGCGGTGGGTCTGTGGCAGTTTGTGCCCGCCACGGGCAAGAACTTCGGTCTGCGCCATGACAACTGGTATGACGGTCGCCGCGATGTGATGGCCTCGACCAATGCGGCGCTCGACTATCTGGAGTACCTCAACCGCTTCTTTGATGGCGACTGGCTGCAAACCCTGGCCGCCTACAATGCCGGTGAAGGTCGGGTGCGCAACGCCATTCAACGTAACCAGCGCGCCGGTCGGCCGACCGATTACTGGTCGCTGGACCTGCCCCGCGAAACCCGGATGTATGTCCCCAAGATCCTGGCCATGGCGGACATGATCAGCAATGCCGACAAGTACAACGTCCAATTGCCGGTACTCGCCAACCAGCCGCAGCTGCGGGTGGTAGATACCGGTAGCCGGATCGATCTGAACGTGGCGGCGCAACTGGCGGGCCTGCGCACCTCACAGCTCAAGGAGGTCAATCCGGCCTTGAGCCGTGGCGTGATGTCCCCCCGTGGCCCTTACCGTCTGCTGGTACCGGTAGAGTATGCCGATACCCTGGAGCTGGCGCTGGCCGATCTGCCCCAAAGTGAGCGCACTCGCCCCACCACGGGCTCTGGCTCCTATCTGGTCACCAGTGGCGACACCCTGTCACGGATCGCCCAGAATCACGGCGTCAGCGTCAGTGAACTGAAACTGGCCAACAATCTGCGCAGCAATAACCTGCGTCGTGGTCAGCGACTGGAGATCCCGGGCAACGGTCGGGTCAGCAGCAAAGCCACCCTCGCCAGCAAGCCTCAGCAGCTTGCCAGCCGTGGCAGCAGCCAAAACAAGATCAACTATAAAGTCCGCTCAGGTGACAACCTGTGGAGCATCAGCCAGACCCATGGCGTCTCCCATAGCGAACTGGCCAAGTGGAACGGTCTGAATGCCAAATCGGCACTCAAGCCGGGCATGAAGTTGGTGGTCTATACCAAGCCAGGCAAGAAGAGCGGTAAGTCGATGGTGTATCAGGTACGCCGCGGTGACTCTGTCTCCTCCATCGCAGCCCGCTTCCAGGTTGCCATCAACGATGTGATGCGCTGGAACCAGCTGGATAAAGGGGAGTACCTCAAGCCCGGTCAGGAGCTGACCCTGTTTGTGAAGAACAACAGCTAAGCGCAACCGCTTGAACCCGATACAAAACGGGGCCAGTCAAACGACTGGCCCCGTTTTTTTATTCCTGCGGCAAACCGCTGTGTCTCAGTCGCCAACCCAAACGGTGGCTTGGCGCTGCCTGCGAACGCCTCACCGCTCTTCTGGCAAAGAGCTCAAGCGCTATTCCCAGAGCCTTGTTGGCACCACCAGCAGCACGGTGCGCTGGCCGACCGCCACGTTGGCATTGGGAAAGACAACGGCTTCTCGCGGCTGCTCGACCGTGTAGCGCAGCTCGCCATCCTCGGCCAACACAAACCCTTGGGGAAATTCGGTGAAGTTGTCCACATCGCTGGCAAACAGGAAGCGAAAGTCCGCCGATTTTTTAGTGATCACCCGATCGATGACAAACAGGGTGAAATCCTCTGCCCGCCAGGGCTCCAGCACCACTTCATCCTGACTCACCAGCTCTTGCAGCGCCTGCCGGGTTTCGATAAAGCGGGTCATGTCGTTCTCGCCAAACGGCCGTACCTTGCCCAGCTCCACCGTGAAGGCATGAGCACCATGCTGACGGGAGCTGTAGTAGCTGAAGGTAGTGGTAGGGGCATTAGACAGCAATAGGGTACGCACCCCGCAGGCGCCGAGGAACTGCACCTGCTCGCGGCAGTGAGGCCGCTCGTGGGGGAAGGGGTAGACGGCGAACTTCTCGTGGCGAGAGCCGCGAATGGCGGTGTGCAGATCGTAGTGATAGCGGGGCCGGGCCGGATCGGCAAAGAAGCGGCTCACATACTGCTCGAGGCGCATGGCGCGGATCCGCTCCCGATTGCAGAGCCCCTCCCCCTTGCTGTGAGCGCCAGAGAAGAGCCGATTCATGTTCTCTTCTACCTCCCGCAGCCCCAGGTTCATCGCCGCCGGATTGCCAAACAGGAACAGCACCCGATGGCGGGCGCTCAGCTCGCCACAGAGCAGACGGCTCAGCAGCTGATTACAGATCTCGATGGGAGCGGTCTCGTTGCCGTGAATGCCGCAGGAGAGCACGATATCCTTGCGCCCGCCCGGCAATTCGCCTGCGCCTTTGGCAGGCTCCAGACAGAGCACCCCCGTATCCCAGACGCTGACCCGCGCGCCGTCGGGCAGGGCAAATTCAAAGGGCTCAAGCTGCCACTCATTGCTGCGGGTCAGGGCCAAAAAATCGTGCTGGGGAATCATCCGTCTCACCCTCTTGCTCTGGATCACTATGGCCGGATTATACGCAAGGCGTCGCGGCTTAAAATCGTTTTTTAAACAAATTCAAACATTAACGATACATCCGTGATAACAATCGAACAACGGCAGCAATGAAAATAGCGATGTGAAATAAAGAGGAGAGGAAACAGGATCAACAAACAACAGGGGGAAAACGGGAGGAGATAAAACAGACTATTGCCAGCCCGATGGCAGGGCGCCACAGGGGGCAGAACAGCAAACGAGTCAGCAGAAAAACAAGGCATCCATGCCCGGCTGATCAACCACGCCAGAACGGCTTGGTGGTCTCTTGATAACGGTCAGCTTCGTTCAGGCCGATGTCTTTGAGCAGGTACTCGGGCAACTCGGAGAGCTGGCGACGGCTGCGGCTACGCTCCAGCCAGGTCAGAACGGCCATTTTCACCCGAGCAACCAGATTCAATTGGCTGGACTGCTGGTAACCGGTTTCGGTATAAGTCATGTTGGCCATGTTGTGGCTCCTCTGGATTATGTTTGCGCACTGGGCTTAATTTGATGCGCAAAGCTTAGTCAGGGAGAACATCCGACTCAATTGACGAATTTTGATACATTACATTAGTAAAACTAATGGCATAAATCTGACTGATACGATTTTAATCATTTGATTTATAACGAGTAATTAAATCACCATTCGGCCATCCACTGCCCACAGCATATTGTGCTGCATGGCACCACCTTACATATGCAATTTACCGCGCTGCCTATGCACTCGCCAATATGCCCCCAAGCGCTGGCAACCCCACCATTACATTCGGTTGTTAATCAGGAGATCTTTTGGTGATCTCTATTTAACACAATGATACATAAAATAAACTCCAGTTCATTCACTCACATCCTGCTGCACAGCAACCTGTAAACGAGCCCCTTGGCGCGCAACCGACACAATGATATGGTTATTTATACAGTAGTTTAGTCGCCCGCCCTGACGCCATAGCTTATGCCGTCAACGGCGGATGAAACCACAGGATCATCGATGGATACCTTTACCCCGACCGCGGCCCTGCGCCAACAGATGGCAGCCATTGAAGCCTCCCTGCACCAGCTGACTGACCTGCTCGGCCAGCTCGCGCTGCAAGAGGCCCATGTCTACCCCCTTCCCCCGGTGCCGCAAGGGGAAGAGCACGACCCGATCGCGCAGATTGAGGTGGGTTACCTCAACGGTGAAGCGGCGCTGGCGGCCACCCTCGCAGCCTATCGGGATCATAGTGCCCGCCCCGGCTGCTCAACCAAGGCGACTCACCGGCTGCCCGGCTGGCTGCGCTTTCCTGCCGCCGCCGCCCCCTTGCTGCAACCGCTGATCGACCAAATCAACCAGCACAAGCTCGATTTCAAGACTCTGGTACAGCAGGCGGGCGGACGGGACGAGAAGTTCGATCTGGTGCACACCGCCCTGCCCGGGGTCATCACCTTGCAGGTCTATCGCAAGCTGACCCTGCTGGCCGGGGAGCTGCAATCCCTCGGCTTTACCTGGGCCGACAAGCAGACCATCAATCGCCTCAGTCGCGAGCAGGTGCTGGAGATGCTGGAGCGCAGCCGCCGCTACATACCGGCCCTCTCCAATAACGAGGAGTGGAGCAAGATGGTGGATCAGGAGGTGTATGACATTCGCCGCCTGCCCGCCGATGCCGAGTTGCGGATCCGTCGCCCGGTCAAAACCCACCCGATGATCAACCTGCTCTGGCTGGAGCGCACCCCGCGCAAACAGCAGATCAAGGCGAGCCTGCCGCTGCTGCTCTGCTCGGATACCCCGCCCGCAGTCACCCATCTGGGCAACTATCCCCCCAAGAGCCGACAGGCGCGGCGGGATCGCAAAATTGGCGGCGAGCCCATCATCGAGCGGCTGCACCTCTATCTCTATCAGGGGTAACTGGATCAGGGATCACTGGGCCGCCTTGCCGCGATAAACGGCACATCCCACATCAGCATCCCAAACGAGAAAGGGGAGAACATCTTTGGATGTTCTCCCCTTTTCTGTATGGATAGCGGTGTGGAAGGCGGTAAAGCCAATCAGCCCATCAACAAGGCCCGCAGGCTCTCTACGTCTAACCCGCGCACCTCCGACTGGCCGCTCAGCAGCCCATCGGCCAGCGCGCGCTTCTCGTCGTGCAGGGCGACGATCTTCTCCTCCACCGTCTGCTCACACACTAGCCGGTACACGGTCACCGGCTGGGTCTGTCCCATCCGGTGGGCCCGATCGCTCGCCTGATCTTCCACCGCCGGGTTCCACCAGGGATCGAGGTGCAACACGGTATCGGCCTGAGTCAGGTTAAGACCCGTGCCCCCCGCCTTGAGGCTGATCAGGAACAGCGGCACCGCTTCATGGCGAAAACGCAGGATGGACTCCTGGCGGGATTTGGCCGAGCAGGCGCCATCCAGATAGCAGTAATCCCACGATTTCTGCTCGATACGGGCCCGCAGCAGGCTCAGCAGATCGACAAACTGGCTGAACACCAATACCCGATGACCGTTATCGATGGCCTCTTCCAGCAGCGCCATCGCCTCGTCCAGCTTGCTGCTGGTTTGCGACCACTCGGGCATCACCAGCTCGGGCGAGCAGCAGAGACGGCGCAGCCGAGTCAGGCCGCTCAGCACATGCATCAGGGCGCGGCCATCGGCACTTTGCACCTGCTGCACCACCTCGCGCCGGGTCGCTTCGTAGAGCTGACGCTCTTCGGGGGAGAGGCTGATGTGGTGGATGATCTCGGTCTTGTCTGGCAGCTCGGTCAGCACCTGCTGCTTGAGACGGCGCAGGATGAAGGGGCTGATCACCGCCCGCAGCAGCGCCATGTGCTGGGGATCCTTGACCGCCTTGCCAAAGCGGCGCTTGAACTCGCCGAGGCTGCCGAGCAGCCCCGGGTTGATAAAGGTAAACAGGCTCCACAGCTCCCCCAGATGGTTCTCGATAGGGGTGCCGGAGAGGGCGAGGCGAAAATCACCGTCGAGCTGGAACAGCAGCTTGGCGCGCTGGGTACCGGCATTTTTGATCTGCTGCGCCTCATCGAGCACCATGCTCGACCAGCGGCGGGATTTGAGTGCCTCCGCCAGACTGCCGAGCATGCCGTAGTTGATGAGGATCAACTGACCGGCCTTGGCCTCGCGAATGATCGCCTCGCGCCCGGACGCATGTTCAAACACCACCACCTCCAGTTCGGGGGCGAAGCGAGCCACCTCCTCCTGCCAGTTGGTGACCACTGACTTGGGCACCACCACCAGCGCCGGGCCCAAGTGCTGGCGCATCCGCAGTACGATCAGCGCCTGCAGTGTCTTGCCCAGACCCATGTCATCGGCCAGACAGGCGCCAAAACCGTGATGGGCCAGGGTCGCCAGCCAGCGCACCCCATCCTTCTGGTAGTCTCGCAGGGCGGTGAGCAGCTCGTCCGGGCACGCGACCTCCTGCTGCCACTCCTGCTGCAGGGATTGCCACGCGGTATCCCCTTCGGTGGTGATGACCGAGAGCAGGCGCGTGAGCGGATAAGCCAGCTTGTTGTTGATCCGCTGCTCTTCATCGAGCATGGCCCCCAACATGGTGAGCCGCTCCACCAGCTTGTCGCTCAGCATCAGGCTGGTCTTCTCGTCGAGCTGAACGGTGCGCTGGCCCGGGGTCATCTGGCGCAAGATAAGGCGCAGGTCGAGGATCTGATGCTCATCGAGCGCCAGCGCCCCTTCGACCTGGAACCAGTCCTGGCGCCGCTCGATGCGCAGGCTCAGGGCCGCTTCATCAAGGCTCTTGAGGCGGGCGCTGTCCTGATGCCAGTGAATGACCACACCGGCATCCACCAGCTCGGGCAGGGCATTGACCAGCGCCAGCGCCTGCTCCCCTTGCAGCAACCACTCGCTGCCGGGCAGGCCGATGGGCAATTGATTACGCAGCAACTGGGCCTGCACCTTCTCGGCCGCGAGATCCCGCAGCCAGTAGTGATAGGCCTTGATCCCCTGCCGCACGATGGGCTCCCCCTTGCCAAGGGGCTGGGGCGGCAACTCGTCAAAGCGGGTGACCAGCTTGACCGAGAGCTGGCCATCCTGCCAATCCAGTTGCACCGAAGGAATACCCGGCCAGGGGGCCAGTTCGGCATTGCCGCTAAGCCCCGCAACCTGGCTGTGCCAAGGGAGTTCAGCAATACCATCCAGGGTGCGTTGCAGCTCGGCGAGCCCTTCGGCGGGCAGCAGCGGGATAGATTCGAGCGCAGGCAGCCGGTCGAGCAGCGCCTGCGGGGTGAGGATCAACTGCCACAAGTCTTGCGCCAGCGGCACTATATGGGCCCCGCGCGCCGCGGCATCCGGACAGAGCACCGCACTCATTCCCTGCTCGGTGGCGACCACCTGCAGCAGGGGCGCACTGATGGCAAGCTGCAGTTTTTGTCCCTTGGCATTGAACAACCGCGGATGATCGGCCAGCGGTGGCCAGACATCCCGTGGCAACTGCCCCATCACCCGTGGCAGGGTGCGCACCAGCGCCCAGTCGTACTCATCGAGCATGGCGGCATATTGGGTGGAGAGCAGCGCCGGATCGACCCGACGACCCGCAGTCCACTCCCCCTTGGTACTCAGCTTCTGGATCTTGCACTCCAGCTCCGGGCCCTCGGCATGGAGCAGCCACACCAGCCGCTCCTGGGGCTTGCGCACCCCGCTGGAGCGACCCAACCCCTGCAACCAGTTGAGCCAGCTGGCAGAGGCCGCACTGTTATCTTCGTCGGCCTCCTCTTCTTGCTCATCAGCTTGACTATCTGCCGAGCCATGGCTGCTGCGCAGCTGGCAAAGCGGCGCCCCTTTGGCCCCCTCCCCCAGCAAAATACGCAGCAGATCCTGACAAAACGCCATCAGGCGATGATGGGGCTCGGCATCGAGCAGATGGGTAAGATCCCACTTGTGCAGCATCGCCACTTGCGGACTCTGGGCACCGTGACGGGCCAGCGCGCAGAGATCGAGCCAGAGATAACCCCAGTGGAGCTCCTCCACCGGCAGTTGCAGGGTATCGAACAGACCGACCGCCTGACCGTGACGATCGCCCGCCCACTGGCTGAGCAGATCAGAGAGCAGCGGGAACTGGCCAGTCAGGCTGCGCTGCCACTTCTTGCGCTGTTCGCTGGCAATGACCGGATCGGCCTGCTGCAACCAGCCAAGCCAGAGCAGGGCGCTGAATGAACGGGGCCACTGCCCTGCATTACCTTCATCACTGCCCTGCCACTGCCCCAGCGCCGTCAGCAAGTGCTCATCGAGCGGACCACTCTGGCTCTGCTGGGCCAACGCCTGCAGCGCAGGCCAGCGGGTGGCGGCATCCTTGTTACTATCCAGCTCACCATCACCGCAAAGCCAGTGCCACTCTGCCTCACACTCTTTGGCTCGGGCTTGTACCTCGGGAGTACAGCGCACCAGGGCATTGGCCAGCGGCCAGCGCTCTTCATACGGGGCATCGAGCAGCAGTTGCAGCGAGAAGTGCTCCAGCAGCAGTTGCTGCCAGGCGGGGCTGGAGCCTGCCAACAGTTGGTGTGCATCCGGCGTATCGAGCAGGGTCAGCAGATCGCTGGCGGAAAAATAGGTCGGTATCTCCCCCGCCTTGCCGCGACATAGCTCGCGCACCACCGCATGGGTGAGGTCCTGCCCGGTCAACGAGGGCACCCGGCTCCAGTCCGGTGCTGGGCAGAGTCCGGCACGCACCCCGAGGATCAAGGCCAGGGCGCCTTCGGCAGTCAAGCTCCACTGCTGCTCTCCGCGCAATCTCACCAACCCGGCCTCTTGCAGCGAAGTCAGTTTATCGATCAGCGCATGGCCAACCGCCAGTTGATCTTGCAGCAAACGGGTACTGGCGACGCGCTGCAATTGCAGGGTGCTGAGCAGGGCATAACTATCCGAAGAGAGGGTGGACGCAGACATCAAGACTCACGGGCAGGTGCAAAAGCGGAATTTTAACGGTAAAGCGTCAGCGGCTCGACCCTTAACTGCGAAATAACTCAAAAAAAAACGGCCATCCGTGATGACCGTCGAAAGTAACGAAGGAAATAGCCGGATTGTCCGGTACTTCCCACAGCGGGAAAATCGAGGGCGTGAGCCCCAAATTCGTGCCGTCATGCTAGAGCTTGACGACGGAAAAAGCTATGAAGCAGATCACAGTTGAAAAGGATTTCTGAAAGCGCTTTCAATTTTTGAACGATAACTGGCCGACCTTGGGTAAATGGATACTGCAGCAGGGGCTGACATTACGACCTTCGCATTGCGAATGCGAATGCGACCTCTTATCAGCTGAATTGAGGTGCATTGCTATGCCCCGAGCTTAATAAACTGCGTCTCATCAAGGCACTGGAAGCCAAGCTGCTGACCGGTGAGCTGGATGGCCAACGCCAACAGTGCATCACTGTCCAGCACGGCAGGTTTCATCTGTGAAGCCGATACTTTGGGCAGCCTGGCCATGTCTATATCGCCCTCTCTTGTGCAGGGGATGGCAGCGGCCATGATGGCATTCCGTTAGCCTTGGTTCATGGCCTAACTGGAACCCATGTGGCAAAATAACGGCCAATTATGCACCCCGCTTGCCGTGTACCAGCCCCTGCTGGTAACAAGCGGTTTCATGGCTGCGCCAGATCGTTCACTCCAAGAGAATTCGTTTAGATGGCTATTGCTCCTGTCAAAACCACAGCCCCCAAAAAATCGCCCGCCAATAAAGGCTTTGAAGAGACCCTCTGACGCCAACCAGGTGCGTGGCAGCATTGAATAATCGGAATACAAGTACATGGTGCGTTCATTTTTTAGTTTTTCCTAGGGACTGTCGTCATAA
>NZ_NKWE01000047.1:0-24839 GCF_006243315.1 Aeromonas sobria | reverse complement strand
AGGTTTTCGGGGGGATTACCGGGGTAACTTCGTTCCCTTCGTGCCGGCAGCACAAACTGCCCCGCCTGCTGCTCCAGCGCCGCCACCCGCTTCGGGATATTTTCCGGGGACATGTACGGCATGCAACTCAGTTCATGGATGAGGTACACCGATGCCATGTGAAAGCTCAGCTGACTCGCCGTGTATCCCTTTAGACTCGCCGCCATCTTCACCATCTGGCTACGCAGCAGGTTGTACGCCAACAACACGCCCCATAGCTCTTGCCGTATCCCCGCCGCCTTCTTGCTGCGCAGGGTCAGCCGGTGCTGTTGCAGGCTGTGCTTCATCTCCCGATAGCCCAACTCGATTTCCCAACGATGACCATACAAGTCGACGATGTCGGCACCCGGGAAGCGTATCGGGTCGACCATTGAGGTCAGCACCTGCCGCTCTTTGCCGTTGATGGTGCGAGTCAGCAAGCGGGCTTCTAGCGTCTCTGGCAGTTGCGGCCACTTCTTCTTCGCCTGTGGGCTGGGTTTGAGACGCACCAGGGCATCCTGACGCCCCAGCTTGCGCACCATCTCGTATTGCGTGCCCTTTTTGAGTGGCAGCAGCCAGTGCCGTTCGCTGCCAGCGGTTTGCCCGGCGTGGAGCAGTCCGAGGGAGTAAAACCCCTTGTCGAATAGGGTCAGCGAGTGGTCCGGCGTGCATGCGACAAGCTGTTCGGCCAACACCATCTCGTTAACGGCGCAGCTCTCCATGACCGCCTGAACAAGCAGATGACTGGTCAGCTCCATCTGGCAGAGCATGCGCACCTGCGGATAAGCGGTCTCCCCATGCTGGGTGCCGGGCTTGGCAAACGCGGCGGCATTGTCCGGGGTATCAGGCGTGCGCCACATCACGCCATCGACGGCGAGCAGTTGCAGCCCGGCCCAGCCGGGGTGATTGGCCTGCTGGTGCCAGCCTACGGCGGTCTCGTGAAACAGCCGCTCAATGCTCTTGTGGCCAAGCTTTTGGCGAGCTTGCAGGAAGGCACTGGGGGCGACAAAGGGGCGCTCACCGGGCAAGAGGATATCAAGCTGATTGACCAGCTGGGTCATGGGGACGTGGCGGAATATGGCCATGCCGATGATGGCCCAGACCAGACGCTCCATGGGCATACGGCGACGGCGCAGGGTAGCGACGCCCTCTTCGCCGAGCAGCGTCATGATGAGCTCGGGAGGAATGAGGTCAGAGAGTGACTCAAACTGGGCAGCATTGCTGGCGTTGAGGAAATCGAGATCCTGGTCGATACGCATAAAAAAACCGAAACCAAATCAACAGGTTTCGGATTTTTACACATTAGCAGGATCGGTCAATGGATCCTTAACTGATCGGCATTAGGCTTGCGGCCACACCTTTTAAGTTTTATCCCTGCCAGCCAGGGATGCAGTCACTGCATCCCTAGCCAGTGATTTACTTGCCGAGGATCTCGGTCAACATCCGCTCCACACCGACGGTCCAGTCCGGCAGCACCAGATCGAAGGTGCGCTGAAATTTGCCGGTATCAAGGCGGGAGTTATGGGGGCGTTTGGCCGGGGTCGGGAAAGCACTGGTCGGCACCGCATGGAGTTGTGTCACAGCCAGTTCAACCCCGGCCTCTCTGGCTTTAGCAAACACCAGCTGGGCGTAGTCAAACCAGGTGGTGGTGCCGGAGGCAATCAGATGATACAGCCCGGCGACCTCGGGTTTGCTCTGCGCCACGCGGATCGCATGGGCGGTACAATCAGCCAGCAATTCGGCACCGGTCGGGGCGCCGAACTGGTCATTGATGACTGACATCTCGCTACGCTCTTTGCCAAAGCGCAGCATGGTCTTGGCAAAGTTGGCACCCCGAGCGGCGTAAACCCAGCTGGTACGGAAGATCAGATGACGGGAGCAGAGGGATGCGCCTTGCTCACCCGCCAGCTTGGTTTCGCCGTAGACGTTGAGCGGAGCAGTCGCATCGGTTTCCACCCAGGGGCGCTTACCGCTGCCATCGAACACATAGTCGGTGGAGTAATGCACCAGCCAAGCACCCAATGCTTCCGCTTCTTTGGCGATAGCCGCCACGCTGGTCGCGTTGAGCAGCTCGGCAAACTCTCGCTCGCTCTCCGCCTTGTCGACTGCGGTGTGGGCTGCGGCATTGACAATCACGTCCGGCTTGACTAGTCGTACCGTTTCGGCCACCCCAGCCGGATTACTGAAATCACCGCAATAGTCAGTGGAGTCAAAATCTACGGCAGTGATGCGGCCCAGCGGGGCCAGTGCTCGTTGCAGCTCCCAGCCTACCTGACCGTTTTTGCCAAACAGCAGAATATGCATCAGGCACGCTCCCCGTAATTCTGCTCAATCCAGGATTGGTAGGCACCGCTCTTGACGTTGTTGACCCACTGCTGGTTATCCAGATACCACTGCACGGTTTTGCGAATCCCGGATTCAAAGGTCTCTTGCGGTTGCCAATCCAGCTCGGCACTCATCTTGCTAGCATCGATGGCATAGCGGCGATCGTGACCGGGACGATCCACCACATAGGTGATTTGCTCGCGGTAAGAGCCAGCCTTCGGCACCATCTCGTCCAGCAGATCGCAGATGGTGTGTACCACCACCAGATTCTGTTTCTCGTTATGACCGCCGATGTTGTAGGTCTCGCCCACCAAGCCCGTAGTCACCACCTTGTAGAGCGCACGCGCGTGATCTTCCACATAGAGCCAGTCACGGATCTGGTCGCCCTTACCGTATATCGGCAGCGATTTACCATCCAGTGCGTTAAGGATCACCAGCGGGATCAGCTTCTCGGGGAAGTGATATGGCCCGTAGTTGTTGGAACAGTTGGTGACGATGGTCGGCAGACCGTAAGTGCGGCGCCAGGCACGCACCAGATGGTCGCTGGAGGCCTTGGAGGCGGAATAGGGGCTGCTGGGGGCGTAGGGGGTAGTTTCGGTAAAGAGCGGCAATGGCTTATTCCACAAGGGATGACCGGCAGCTACTTCATCCGGATGGGGCAGATCGCCATACACCTCATCGGTAGAGATGTGGTGGAAGCGGAAGGCCGCCTTGCGCGGATCATGAAGACCGTTCCAGTAGGCGCGAGCCGCTTCCAACAACATATAGGTGCCGACGATATTGGTTTCGATAAAGTCAGCCGGGCCTGTGATAGAGCGGTCAACATGGCTCTCGGCGGCCAGGTGCATCACGGCATCTGGCTGGTGCAGGGCAAACACCCGATCCAACTCGGCACGATTACAGATATTTACTTGCTCAAACGCATAACGTTCGCTGGTCGATACATTGGCCAAGGATTCTAGATTGCCAGCATAGGTGAGTTTATCCAGATTGATAACTGAATCTTGGGTATCACGGATGATATGGCGCACCACGGCAGAGCCGATAAAGCCTGCGCCACCGGTCACGAGAATTTTCAACATATCTAGGCAAGAATCTCTGCTATATGAGGCGCACGCCAATTGGCAAGACATGGTTGGAGGCGCCCCCCCTAACAGACCATTGTCCCCGATGGGAGCATAGGATACCCTCGGCCCAAACTGGTCATTGATGATCGACATGTCGCCCCTCTGTTCATCTATCTAACCAGCCATTCATGGGAAACCACAGGGCATGCAATAAAACAAGTCGCTTAATGCATTGGCTGATGACTCTCTGAATTAAGAAAATCAATATCCTCGACCACACTCAAGCACGGTTCATGCGGCAAAGTGTTTTTTGCCTGCCACACCAAATCACAGATCCCGTCGGTGGGATTAAAGCCGGTCGGCATACTTAACAGCAGGCTACGGATTTGCTCATGATCAAAGCGGAAACACGCGCTATCCAGTTCGGCTAGAAATACCCGCAATTGTGACCATTGCAGCATTAACTCAGAGGCTTTCATGATCCGGGGATGGGCAGTGCCTTCAACCTGCTCGCCAATTAGCAGCTCTTCAAACAGCTTCTCGCCAGGACGCAAGCCAGTGATCTTCACTTCAATATCGCCAGTGGGGTGCTTGTCGCTCTTGAGCTTAAGACCACTCAAGCGGATCATCCGGTGTGCCAAATCAATGATCTTGACCGGCTCGCCCATGTCCAACACAAACACATCCCCACCCTGCCCCATTGCACCAGCCTGGATCACCAATTGCGACGCCTCAGGAATGGTCATGAAATAACGAATGATGTCGGGGTGGGTCAAGGTCAGCGGGCCACCATCGCGGATCTGCCTGCGAAACAGCGGTACAACAGAACCAGAAGAGCCCAACACATTACCAAAGCGCACCATGCAAAAACGGGTTTGCTGCTGCGCCGCTGCCAACGATTGCAACACCAGTTCGGCCAATCGTTTAGTAGTGCCCATGGTGTTAGTGGGGCGTACGGCTTTATCAGTCGAAATCAACACAAAGGTTTCAACCTTGGCCCTGATGGCTGCCTGTGCGCAATAAAGGGTACCAAACACGTTATTGCGCACCCCCTCAACCACGTTGTATTCAACCAAGGGGACATGCTTGTAAGCCGCAGCATGGTAAACCGTCTGGATCTGGAAGGTGCTCATCACCGCTTGTAAACGATGCTGCCGCTGCACCGACCCCAGCAATGGCACTATCTCAACCTGCAACCCTTCTTGCTGGCTGATTTCTTGCAACTCTTTATCTATGGCATACAAGCCATATTCAGACAGCTCAAACAACACCAGTTTCGAGGGCTTACAACGGATGATCTGTCGACACAATTCAGAGCCGATAGAACCGCCCGCCCCCGTCACCATCACTCGCTTGCCAGATATATTGGCGTTGATCAGCTCAGGGATAGGGGCAACCGCATCACGCCCCAACAAATCCTCAATACTGACTTCTTTAAGTTCATCGATATGAGCATTCCCCTCAACCAGATCTGCCATACCGGGGATAGAGAGAACCTCACATGGGCACTGCTCCAATCGATTGATCACCGCTTGCCTGACACTACGTGAAGCACTAGGCATAGCCAGCAAGATTTTTTTAATATCAAAGCGCTCAACCAACGCCTCGATAGCATCAGTGCTGTAAACGTTCACCCCCTGGATCACAGTTTTAACCAAAACGAGATCATCATCGACAAACGCTACCGGCAGATACTCCTGCCCTTGATTCAAGGCCAGTTGTAATTGCCGCCCCGAAGAACCAGCACCATAAATCAGCACCGCAACCCGTTGCTGACCACTGCGCTGTACCAGCGCCCGGAAAAAAAGCCGCACTCCTCCGACCAGCAACACTGAAAAAGCAAAATAGATAACCGATACAGTTCTGGGTAGTGGAACTTCCATAAAAAACGCCAGCATGACCAAAGACATGGTGGAAAGGAGCACGCCGAGTGACACCGTCCACAATACCTTGAAGCCGACATAGCGTAATACCGCGCGATACAGCCCTAACCGCATAAAAATTACGATGGTGATCGGCAGCAACAACATCAGCATTTGCCAGTGCAGCACACTCTGCAATGGAATATTGGCATCCAGCCGCACCCAATAGCCACCCCAAAAACCCAGCGTTAGCAACGTTAAGTCAACGAAGACACTAATAATCCGTTTATATAATCGCGGCATACCAATAAAAGTCGTTAACATAAATTCACCGTGCTTTGTAAAAAGGCGATGTTATTAGAACTCATCGCCAGTAAAAAAAATCAACGACTTGCTAATGCCAACACTGCAGCCAATGCTTGGCAACTACGCAACATTTCATCAGCGCTCAAGGTTGGGTGCACCAGCATCATTAAACTGGTTTCTCCCAATAACTTGGCATGTGACAAACGTTGTTGTGGCCGCCATGGCGTATTTTCAAAGGCTTTTTCCAAGTAAACCTCGGAACAACTGCCTTGATAGCAAGGCACGCCGCGTGCCACAACTTCATCAATAATCCGATCACGACTCCAACCTTCTGCCAAATAGTCCTCATTGACGAAGAAGTAGTGCTTGTATTCGGCGTGAATGAAATCGGCCGGCACGTCAACCAACCGCAGCAGCGGATAATTGGCCGCCACGGCATCTAACTGAGCGGCATTGGCAATACGCTTGGCTGTCCAATCCGCCATTCTTTTAAGTTGAATACGGCCAATCACAGCCTGCATTTCCATCATGCGCCAGTTAGTGCCAAAACTGTCGTGTACCCAGCGAAAACCCGGCGCATGTTGCTTGTGATAAACCGACTCGTAACTTTTGCCGTGATCTTTATAAGACCACATGGCTTGCCACAGCACTTTGTCATTCGTAGTCACCATGCCACCCTCACCGCCGGTGGTCATAATTTTATCCTGACAGAAGCTCCAAGCCCCAACATGACCGATCGAGCCGACACTGCGCCCTTTATATTTGGCACCGTGCGCTTGAGCACAATCTTCTATCACATAAAAGTTATGCACTGCAGCCAGTTCCATTATCGGGTCCATATCCGCAGGCATCCCCGCCAGATGTACGACAATCACGGCCTTGGTTTTTGGGGTAAGCACCTTTGCGATTGACTCAGCAGTAATGTTTTGACTGTTAAGATCAACATCAGCAAAAACAGGATTGGCGCCGGCAGTAACAATTGCGGAAGCCGAAGCCAAAAAGGTGCGCGGGGTAACGATCACATCATCCCCAGCCCCAACGCCAAATACCTTAAGGGCAACATCTAAAGCCAGGGTGCCATTGGCGAGCCCAATCGCATAATCACTATCGGCCCACGCAGCAAATTCTTTTTCAAACTCACGGCACTCATTGCCAGTCCAATAATTCACCTTATTGGATAAAATCACCTGGGTTACAGCATCCGCCTCTTCTTGGGTAAAAGAGGGCCACGGGGAAAAAACAGTATTTAGCACGATGTCGTCCTTACAACTAAAATACAAGTCAATGAGAAATTACCACAGCAGGCGTTCCTGCCACGGTTTGAAAATCTGGAATATCACGAATGACAGTCGCGCCAGCACCAACTACCACTTGATTGCCGATGCGGATCAATTGTTTGATTTGTGAACCAATGCCAATCCAACTCTGTTCACCCACAAAAACCCCACCAGCTAAATGAGCTCCAGGACTGACATGAACACCATCAGCTAACATACAATCGTGATCAACTGTTGCACTGGTATTAATAATGCAACCAATCCCAACAACAGCAAACGCATTGATCACTGCATTAGCCATCACCACAGTTCCTTCGCCCAACTGGGCATAACTACTCACTGTTGCATGGGGGTGAACCAATGGGTCAAGCTTCGCACCTGTTTGTTGCAATAACCTCAACTTTTGCAGCCTAGTTGAATTATGGCCAATCGCCACAACCACTAAATCAAACTCTTGCACTAAGGTCAATAAATCAGCAGTGCAGCCCTTGACTTGCCAATGCGCAAGTTGTGTTAATTCAGGAAAGTGATCATCAAAAAAAATGATCTCGTTAAAACCATTTAGCTCCGCCAGCTCAGCAAGCACTTTACCATGACCGCTCGCTCCCAAGATGGCACATTTATCCATGCGAAAAGCCTTATTTTTCATGGCTCCCTCGAAAAGGTTCTATAGTGACATGACCCTCTGCACTGATCCCATCCTTAATTAAAACCTTTCTGACCGTGAATAGCAAAATCTTAAAGTCCAACCAAAACGAGCGATTATCCACATACCATACATCAAGTTTGAATTTATCTTCCCAGCTAATTGCATTACGACCATTGATTTGTGCCCAACCAGTAACACCAGGGCGCACCTCATGGCGGCGAGCCTGCACTTTGCTGTAAAGCGGCAAATATTGCATCAACAGAGGTCTTGGCCCAACCAAGGACATGTCACCTTTTAATACGTTCCACAACTCAGGTAATTCATCCAAACTACTGCTACGCAGCTTATTGCCAAAAAGAGTCATTCGCTTAGCATCTGGCAAAATATTACCCTGCACATCCGTAGCATCTTTCATGGTGCGAAATTTCACCATTTCAAAAGGTTTGCCATTTAAACCAGGTCGAATTTGCCGAAAAAAAACAGGCGAGCCAAGATTCTTATGTATTTTCCACGCTACCAAAGCAATCATCGGCGAAAACAGGATAAGCATGGAGAGTGAAACTAAGATATCAAACAGCCTTTTCATTTTTCTCCCCCGGGTTTGCCCTGTTTGTTACCCATTCAACCCATTTGTCCGCCAACTGATTACGATTAAATTGGGCATCCGCCAGCTCTTTCGCTCTGAAGCCCATTTTAACCAGTATTTCCCTGTTATCGGCCGCTTGCTCCAATGCATCTGCAAACGCTTTTGCATTTTCTGGCTCAACGGCAAACCCACACTGATGCTCCTCTATCATTACAGCCAACCAACCTGGATAGTTATTAATAACGGGAAGTCCCGCAGCAATATAGTCAAAAAACTTGTTCGGTGATGTGCCGTAGTAAAAAGCGGGGATATTAGCCAATACTTGCATACCGATATCTGCGCTTGCCATGAGTCCAGCTAACTTGTATTTGTTGATTGGAGAGTGAAAAATGACATTCTTCAGTTGTAACTCTTGGGCTCTCGACTCCAATTGAGATTTTAATTTACCTTGACCAACCAAAACAAGTTTAATATCGTCCCTACCACGACTTTGCAGCTCAGTTGCAACCTTTAGAACCGCATCCAAGCCGTTTGCCATTCCATGGGTGCCCGTAAAAATAGCCATGAGATCTTGTTCCGTTACACCCTTTGGTCGCCACGGCTCACTTGGTTTGCTAAAAATAGATAAGTCACACCCATTCGGAATCATCGATACTTTATTTTCATCCACGCCTCTTTTTTTGATGCCTTCAACAATACCAGGAGAAAGGCCAATGCAACGATGTGCACTTTGGTAAGAAGCCCACTCTAATAGAGACATCAAACCCAAAATGACAGGGCTTTTAATTACCCCCATTTCTTTTGGTAACTCAGGCCATAAATCGCGCACTTCAAATACGAATGGTTTGCCACGAAGCCAGCGAGCGAAAATTCCTGGAGCACCAGCGGTTAATGGCGTTGTTGTTGCAAACAACACATCGTATTTTTCCGTAAACACCAAGCCGATACTTTTCAGTGCAAATTTAACAAAAGTCATGCCTCTTTTAAGAAAGCCATCTGAGTTAGAATATGCCAAATCAAATTCGATGATACGAATACCATCAACCAATCCTTCACGCTTACCTGACACAAACGTTGAATCGAGTCCAGTTTCTCCGCCACCATAAGATCCACATACCATGGTAACTTTATGACCATGATGTATAAGACGCCTAGCCATTTGATAAGAACGAATTCCAGCAGAACCTTTCGGTGTCGAAAAGTGTTGGTGAAAATAAAGAATATTCATGATTGAAATTGATACTCTGTTGTAATTTTTCCATTTGTTGAAATCTCCACCTCAAGAACAGGGATAGTACGTTCTTGATAATAATAGCGAGACTCTCTGCCTTCTATGATCTCTAAACGGTCAATTTTTACGTCACTTGCGATAATGATACTATGATTACCGTTAGATACCTTTTGCCCTTTAACCCGCCAATTATCTGGGCTCAGTCGCCAGCGAAGGACTGCTTTATTTTTAAAGCCTTGAACCTGATCGATTATCGTCAAAGATTTTTCCGTAAGAGAAACCTTTCTTTGATGTTCACATCCCAAGTAATCTCGATAGCCCGCTTGAGCAGTTAATCCACGCTCATCAAAGTTGATGTTTTTGGCTTTTAACCAACAACCTAGCAAAAAACGGCTAATTCTTGGCATTTGGTCATGATCGTCAAATTGGATAGTGTTATGACTTTGTGTCCCGCCGTAGTAATCAATAAAATTTTTCCCCGCGTTATAACTGAATGTGCCGCCATCGCGAAAAACATTTACATCATCAAGCCAAAAGTCAACATGAAGTGCATCACATTGGCTTGGACGAAAGAAAAAACGTGGGTAGTTAAATAATGCAAATGCGCCAGACTGGTTTCGCAATCCTATATAACCACCTTTTTCAAAATGAAAAGATGATGGTTTTGGCAGTGCGTTTTCTGGCCTATCTATGCCTAATAGCGTAAGTGGTCTGTCATACTCACTATTATCTTTCCATGCTAGCACTCCAAGAAAAACAACTGATGCTAGCTGTATTGATGGTCGAAAATCACGATAATCCGTACTGGTTAACTGCAATAAACGAGCACCATCGTTTGCACCTAAGTTTGGCGCATCGCCACCTCTAGTTTGAATAATCTGATACAACCAATTGGTTGCTGCTTTTAATTTTATGTGCATTTTTTCACTGAACTTAGGTAATTCCAACTCACGCCGCCATAACTCAGCCATAACATAAGTATCAAGCATTACCCTATGATAAGTAGCCGAATACTGACTAAAACTACCATCATTCTCGATAAGGCGATTAGCGCGATTCTCTAACCACTTACGCCCCTTTTTTTGCCAGTGAGTAGCGGTTTTATCTCCATTGAAAACAAGCCAACTCCCCCCGATGAATAGAGCAGCCGCTTCAGAGGTTCCATGGTTATTATCTTGAGCAACGGCATAAGAGATCGTAGGAGAAATACGTTTTAAATGAGCTTTAACCAATTCCAAAAGTGCAGATTCAGGCTTATGGACTTGATCCAGCAGTTTAGCGGTGAATGCTAAGTGCATGACCCGTATTGAGGCTTCTTGTCCGCACTTCCAATTCGGACCTAAATAAGGCGGATTATGCTCAAGCCAATCTTTAATTGTTGTATTAAGCTCATCAAGTGCTTGTTCTCTCCCTGAGAGATAGTTTCTTGCTAAACCCAATGCCCAATCAAACCTAGATGCTTCCCAAACACCCTTAATATCACCGACGTTAGAATCAAAGTCAGACAAAAGAAACCAAGGTTTATCCATGGCAGAATAACTTTGCCCAGTGAGGACACTCTTGTTCCAGCTTAACTCACTGGCTGGCAACTCAGATAACCAACCAAAAGGAGAAAATTGGTACACCTTCTCAGGATCACGCTGAACTGAAATGAATACAGAGCGGAACCAAGGCCCCGATATCGGAACCTGAGTAAGCCTCCTCACTGGATTTAAACCACTGCGCACTCCGATCTGATAAACAGCGGCTCGGCACATATTGACCAATCCGAGTTTTATTGCAGTCCGAACTTTTAGTTTGAAATTCATTGTTGCTTACGTAGTTGCTCTGCAATTTCAATCGTAACCTTAGCCACTTCAAAGAGCTCTCGTGCTGGAATTGGAGACTCTTTGCCAGTTTCAATCGAATTAAGGAATGCAGCGGCACAACCTATTTGGCCTTTATCTTGCTTCCAAAGATTCATTTTACTAAAGCCTGGCCAGCCATATGCTTTCAGCTTGCGGAAGTTATCAAGTTGCAGTACCCGTCCCGCGGCAAACACCTCAACACGTTCTTTAGGAAAGTTTGCTGCCCCGTTTGCAAAATAATGAATAGTGCCAAAGGAGCCATCTGCAAAACCAAGAATTATCGCAGCTTTATCTTCTTTGATATCAACACCATCGACATCACCCATTCTGCGGCACTGTACTGAAACAATATCGGAATCTGCAAGGAATCGCATTAGATCAATGAAATGACACGCCTCACCAATAATACGACCACCACCAACTTCATTATCTTGTGTCCAATGATCAGCTGGAATTGCTCCCGCATTCATTGTCATTATAAAGCTTTTTGGCTCTTTCACTGAGGAAAGAAGTGCTTTCATTTTTTGTATTTGAGGTGAAAAACGTCGATTGAATCCGACCATTAATTTAGGCGCGGAAGAAGTAGAAGCTTTTGAATAATAGGCCGCCTCCACTTCAGCAAGCTCTTCGAATGTTATGGCAAGTGGCTTTTCAACAAATACATTCTTCCCAGCATTAAGTGCTTCGCGGACAAAACGTGCATGGCTATTATGGCGTGTTACAATTGCCACTGTATTGATTTCTGGATCAGACATCATTGCACTTGTATCTGTGGTCGTTTTCGCAAAACCTGCTTTCGTACCATGGGTCACACCATTAATACCACCAGAAGTGGCTATAGAATGTAATTGAGCGCCGCCCGCTTTAAACGCGGGGATCAACATGCGAGAAGCGTAGTTACCAGCTCCAACAAACCCAACAACAGGTCTAGATGCCTCGAAAATGGCTTCTGCATCAAGTGTTAATGAGCACTGATGGCGTGAGTTCACATCACTTTCGTATTGCAGGAGAATACCTAAGGCTGATTTATCGGACGTTAATAGCCCATACGCTTCGGCTGCCTGTTCAAATTTGAATCTATGCGTAATCAGCGGTTTAACATCGACTTGCCCAGAGGCAATCATATCTAAGATAGCTTCAAAGTTACGTTGTTCTGTCCAGCGAACAAAAGCATAAGGGTAATCATGGCCTTTTGCTTCATAATTAGCATCGTAGCGACCTGGCCCATAAGAGCAAGATACTTGGAAAGTTAATTCTTTTTCGTAGAAATCCGCACGATTGAGCTCTAGCCCAGCAACACCAACAAGGATAATTCGACCGCGCTTACGGCTCATCCGAGCTGCTTGTGTCACCGGATCGATTGACTTTGTCGAAGCTGTGATAATTACTCCGTCAACACCATTTCCACGGCTAAATGCCATACCGGCTGCAACGGGATCTTCGCCTTTGCCTAGGTTACAAACTTGCGCACCAAATTGCTTAGCAAGCTCAAGCTTAGCCTCATCATAATCAATAGCCAGTACACGACAACCTTGGGCACGAAGCAATTGAACGGTTAATAGACCAATTAAACCAACACCGGTCACAGCAAACGCTTCGCCCAGCGTTGGTTTAGCTAAACGAATACCTTGTAAACCAATGCTCGCGACGACCGTAAAGGATGCTTCTTCATCGGTTACATTGTCAGGAATTAAAGCGCACAAGTTTTTAGGTACACGAACAACATCAGCATGAGGACCATTAGATACGACACGGTCGCCCTCTTTAAAACCGCTAACGCCCTTACCAACAGTATTAACAACACCAACGTTACAATAACCCAAAGGTAACGGCTGTGCCAACTTAGACTGTACCGCTTCTAAAGTGGTCATCAGTCCGTCGGTTTGGACCTTTTCCAAAACCATTTTTACTTTGTCAGGTTGCTGACAAGCCTTATCAAATAAACTCGCTTTACCAAAATCAACCAGCATACGCTCAGTACCTGCCGAAATGAGAGTAATACTAGTATCAATTAATACACTACCAACGCTGGCTTTAGGCGCAGGAGCTTCCACTAAATTTGAACCACCTTTTGCCATATCTTGCAATATTTGTTTCATAAAAATTAATCAATCCATTTTCGTTATATCAGATGTTACTGACAATATATTGAGTTTTTCAACTACTGTAGGGTAGTTAATCAGTACAGCTTTATATTTACCTTTAAATACAAAGGCACTGCCGGCGGCCGCACCGATAATAGGATGATTTCGCACCAAGGTTTTAATATCATCATAACTTCCTGCACCTCCAACGGCAGTAACAGGGACGCTCACCAGACTTTTAATCTTTGTGATAAGGTCAATATCGTAACCTTTCATCACACCATCATTATCAATAGAGTTGATAACAATCTCGCCTGCACCTAAAGCTTCCACTTTTTGGGCAAACTCAAAGGCGCAAACTTTTTGATTAACCTTACCGTTCAGTGAGTAACAGTCATATTTTGCACCGAACAAGCGCTTCTTGACATCAAGAACGACTACAACACTTTGTCGACCGACACGCTCTGCAAGTTCTGTTATTAACTCTGGTTTTTTAAACACTACTGAGCTCAAGGCCACCTTTTCAACACCAAGCCATAATATACGCTGGGCCTGCTCTACTGTTTTTATGCCCCCACCATAGCATAGAGGCATGCGGCATTCAGTTGCTAACTTCTCTATCAGTTTGTAATCAGGCTCTATCCCATTTATTGATGCATCAATATCAATAACAATTAATTCATCAGCTTCTTTCTCATTGAATATTTTAACTGCGTTGATAGGATCGCCCACATATTTTGGATCCTTAAACTTAACTGTTTTTACCAATCCTTTTTCATGCACTAGCAACACTGGAATAATTCTTGGAGACAGCATAATTACAACTCCGAAAAATTCTTTAGCAATGAAACACCATTGTGGTGACTTTTTTCTGGGTGACACTGAATACCATACACATTTTCATGATTAACAATGCAAGCATAATCGAATCCATAATTTGCTGTCGCAACAACATCTGTATGGTTAACACATTCAAAGTAATAGGAGTGCAAAAAATAAAACCTTTTATGCTCATCAAAATGAGCTACTAGTGGTGATACTTTAACAGGAGAAATATCATTCCATCCCATGTGTGGTAATGGATGATTTATTGTTTCCAGCTCGCCTTGAAAACTAAAACGCTTCACCGATCCGTTAATCCAGCCAAGCCCAGCACTTATCCCCTCTTCACTGCTGTGTGCCATCATTTGCATACCTACGCAAATTCCGATGACCGGTACTTTTTTTTCTAACACTAAGTTATCCAAAGTTTCACGCAAGCCTGATGTATTAAGCTTGTGCATTGCATGGTCAAAAGCACCAACACCAGGCAAAATAATTCTGCTAGCTTTCTGCAATTGCTCGGGTGTTGATGCGTAACAGGTCGGTATATTAAGCCTTTTATAAACATTAGCAAAGGCCTTAATATTGCCAAGACCATAGTCAACTATAGTAATCATCGTTTAATTGATCTCTCTACACCGAAAAACTTAAGTACCTTGGCCCCAAGATTAAATATTGATTCCTGATTTGGATAATCTTTATATGTTTTATTCGGCTGGTCAAAATATTTTTGTAGTTCTTCAACACTGATATCTAGTTTAGTCGCAATATACTCAAAATCATGCTTGGCATCTTCATCAGATATTGCTGGTGTTATCAATTTATCCAACGCATCTCCACGCGTCATCTGGCCAGTTAAAATCAGGCTTGAGTACTGTACTTTACGGGTATCGTAGCCAAACTTTTTCGGCAGCCAATAACCTTCATAAAACTTGGTAAAACGGCTTTCAAAGTGCTTTTGTGGATAAGGTATCCAGCCGTATTCATCGGCCAATACTTGCATAGCCTGCTCTTTAATATAGGGGAAGTAGTTAAGCGGCTTAACAACCTGCACTTTTTGGATATAACGCAGATAAAACTTATGACGCAATACACTACTGAATGGGTACGATTTCAGCGCATTATCACAATAAAGATTACGAATAGCACGGATCTGCTTCATATCAGTGCCATAATACAGCCACTCTAGTGGGTTGCGCACAACTTCCGTAGAAATATTACCGCCATTTAAAATGTACTTAATCTTATATTTTGCTGCAAAATTGTATAAGGTAGCAACAAAAGCGTGGTCTTGCGGCACATCAATATTAGACACTCCAGCACGAAAGTAGGCTAACTGGAACGCTTTCATCTCTTCCCAGTTAATAACCTCTGTGTAAAGATCAAGTCCCAGCTTTTCAATCATCACGTTAATATTATTAACCGCGATTTGCGAATTCCAGCCACCGTCAACATGGAATACTAGTGGCCGTAAGCCATATTTTTTTACCGCCACATGCAACAAATAAGAGCTATCGGCACCACCACTCATACCAATAATGCAATCGAAATCACGGTCTTTACCATCTTCCTTGATTTTGGCTATAACTTTATTCAGTTCAGCTTCGCCACGCTCGTCGGTGTGCCATCTTGGCTTTACATTTTGTTCAAAGTCTAAGCAATGGTCACATACGCCATTTGTATCAAACACAATTTTTGAGTCGGTTGTGTCCATAACGCAATTGGAACAAACTTTATGCTTTATGTTCATTTTTACCTCTTATAGTTTTTGATAACTTTAAGTAAAACAGAATAAAATAAAAAAATATAAACAATGAAATTAGAAACCCGTATAAGCCATAATATAGTTGAGAAAATATCAATAGAATACTTATGGTTGCAATTTGCAGAATGACGATTCCATCATCTTTGTCAACCTCAGCAGGAAATGCTGCAATCACAAACGCAAAAAATGGACACATAACTAACATTGATAGAAAACCATAATGTAAACTTATACCACCAATTTTAAAAAAATCAGTTAAAACCAGAAAAAATAACATACCACCAAATATAAAAAGTGAAATTAAAATATTTATATATAAAACCTTCTTGATATTATCTTTATGGATAAAACCAATAAAATCAAAAAACGTTTCATATCGAACAGGATAAAATTTAATTCCCAACTTAAGCATTGATGTATGAAACTTATACACCCCCGCCAACTGATTACCACCACTCAATGAGAGAAGCAATGGGCTAAATGTAAAAATATAATCTTCAAACAACCTATAATTGAATATTTTTGTAATTTTCCTAACGTCAAAAGAAGCACTTTGGATAGTATAATTAATCGAAATAATACGATTAACATTAGGTTTTTCTTTGTTTACCCCCCTTAAAAAAAGGTACCCCACTAGTGAAAACGACATATTCAATGAAAAGAAAAAAATAAAAACCAAATATATTTTGTCAATATCATTTACAAAAAAATATGAACATAAGAACATAAGAACAAAACAACAAATAGAAATAAATTCAGACTTGAAATATATTTCATTAAAGTCAGCACTGGGGAGCCTAACTATTGATACATAAATAAGACACCTGCAAACTAGAGTAATATATATAAGCCCTGTAAATACACTCTGTTCATAACCAAGAACAATACCATTGACGCATAATGACATAACAAAAAAAACAATAATATATACAGCGTTTACGCTATCATCTTTATTAACTAGCAATCTAGTTTCTAATAACGCTACAACAAAACCGGGGATAGCAAAGACACTGACATAATAACCATAACTATCAAATCCAACAAAGAAAGGAACGAGAATATTAAACAACCCCATACTTATCACTTGCAATAAATTTAAAACATAAGTTTTAAACATCATTATTTGGATTTTCATTCATCGAACCTTTGTCATTTTAAATACTGATGAACACAAAGCCAAACTAATTGCAAAGAGCGCCCCCCAATATATATACTGGTCAACTAAAAGAGCAACATATGTACTTATAAGTCCCGATATAACAATTGCAATTATATTTTTATTGGTTAATCGAGAAATAAAAAAAACAGGTATGGTAAAAATAAACGCCACACCTAAAATACCATTTCTTAACATAATTAAGAACGGGGATGAATGGGCGTGGTGCATTACCTCATCATAATGTGACACCGCATTCATATAATTATGATACTCAGCCCCAAAACCTTTTCCGATAAGATAAGTATACCAATCATAAGATGACAACTCTCTTAAAATTAGAGATATTTCAATTAACCTCTGATTTGCAGATGAATTATGGAAGTTTAGCGAAGAATCAGATAAATCAAATGAAAAGCTAGAAATAACATTAACAAGAGCATCGCCATTTACAAGGTAAAAAGAGAAGGATGTTAATATGACAAAGAAAATTATCGCCAATATTTTCTTTGCGTTAAAAAAGTTCATGAAAACAAATAATATTATTGGTATAACTAATACAATAATATTTATTCTTTGTAAGGAAAATACACAAGCAGCCATTATTATAATAATTTTAATAAGAGTTGGAAAACGCATTATATTAAAATTAAAAATCAGATATGCTGTGGCTAATGCGCCACCAAAATGAAGCTCTGGTGGAATACTCACTTTTTCACCACCGGTATATATATACATAAAAAGTACTGACAATGATGAAAAAAATGTTGCGTTGATAACTATGATTATAAATTCATCTATACCAATGGATTTATGGAATATGAAGTTTATAGCCGCAACATAGTATATTGGAATTAAGGCAAACCCAATAAAATCAGATATAGTGTACCTTAAGGTACCTACTTCTGAGAGGAGCGGTGCAATTAGAGATGAAAGCAATATAACCGTAAATCCAAAAAAAATGTATTTATCAATTAAACTAAATCTAACGGTACACTTTAAATCAATATGCCATAGCATACCAACCAATACTAAGACATAGGCTAGTTTCATAGCATAAATAATTTCAGGACTAGAAATATTATAATGATGCCATATTATCCCATGAGCTAACAATAGGGCCGGGATAATTATATATAACGTGAACTTTATTAATGACAAACTTAAAGTTGAAGCATATCTCATGTTAATGCGATCCTACCAGAGCGATAGCGTGAAGCAATTGTTATATTTTTACAAGTTTTGCCAGCCCTGCTGCTAATCCCTTTTCGAGGCTGCTGCTCGTACCCGAAAATTGCTGTTTCTTTCGTAGAGTGGCTTTCCGCGTAACGTGTTCAGTACCTTATGCTGGGCGCTTGCTAAATAATTTATCCTCATGGTGAAACACCTTCACTGCTCCATAGCCATTCCCAGGGAAAGGAAACATGGCATCCATGATGCATTTCAATTGAGTCCATTGATTGGCTATTCCTCTGCATTGATGATTACGCGTGATCATTTCATGGTACTTGTACAACAGCCGTTATATATGATTCACTCAAGGGCCTTAGATCGGCTGGAATACAAGTCAGAACTTTTCAACCATAGTTCGGCCTGCTTACTTTTGTGAATGATGTCATTATCGCGGATCAACTTGATGGATAGTGGGCTGATTGCCTTTCACAGCCAGTAAGAAGTCACCCCACTGTTGACAATGACGATGCAACCCGTCGCATCGATAGATACCATATATCCTTTCACGTCGAACAAAGCCAACAATTCTGGAACCTGATTACCCATGAACCTCAGCCAGCTTCAAGAGCCGATATGGCATCGGAGGGCTTGCTACTAAATAGCTGTTCCGAATAGTAGATCACAGGAGGAAGGGAACTCAGTCCAGTTTGTGCGATCTCATTAGTCGCCAAACAAAAAAGCCACACCCAAAGGACTGAGTTGATGCCTATCCTACCACCCCTACCACGGCCACAGCGCCGCCGCATTCACAAAATCATCCATGCCACCCGTGATAAAGGACATGCTCGTCGCTTGATGGCCATCTTGCTGTTACATGAAGGACGTACGGTCACCAATGTTCATCACCTTACCGGCGCTGCGCGCTCGACCATCGGTCGTTGGCTTCGGTGGTATCGAGATGAAGGCATAGATGCGCTAGAAGCCTTACCGGCTGGCCGTGCCCCAGTTTTACCTATCGCCAAGATGGTCACCTTACTGGTGCTGCTCATGCAGTTTTCTCCACAAGATTTTGGTTATCAGCGCAGCCGCTGGTGTACCGAACTATTAGCTATCAAAATCAATCGGTTAACAGGGCTCAATGTGGCAGCCTCCACACTTCGTCGATGGCTACCTCGTATGGGCATTGTCTGGCACAGGCCCGTGCCGACCTTGCGGATAAAAGACCCGGCCTATCAGGAGAAAATGGCGGATATAGACGCTGCGCTGGCCCGTTGTGATGCCGATAATCCGGTGTTTTATGAGGATGAAGTCGATATAGACCTCAATCCAAAATTAGGGGCCGACTGGATGTTCAGAGCGCAGCAAAAGCGAGTTGTCACACCGGGGCAGAATGCAAAGTATTACCTGGCAGGCGTTCTCCATGCAGGTAACGGAAGAGTGCTTTACGTCAGCGGGATAAAGAAAAACTCATCCCTGTTTATCGCCATGCTGGAAAAGCTGCGTCACCACTACCGACGAGCCAAAACCATCACGCTGATCCTCGATAACTACATCATTCACAAAAGCAAACAGACCGAGCGATGGTTGAAGAAGAACCCCAAGTTCTGCCTGGTATTCCAGCCGGTTTACAGTCCTTGGGTTAATCACATCGAACGGCTGTGGCACAAGTTACATGAAACCATCACGCGCAATCATAAATGCAGAGGGATGGCCAACCTGCTGGCCCGAGTGAAACACTTCATGGATACCGTGTCTCCTTTCCCGGGGAATGGCTATGGCACAGCGAAGGTGTAGCACTATTGGGATCAGTTATTTAGCGCATGCCCTAATTCAACCAATATGCTCCTAAGGTCAAAACGGTGATTAAACCGGAAGCAGTATTACGCAAGATACCTTGGTAAATGCTTCGCTCCGAGCGTATGGCAACTCCCCCGCAGCGAGTTTTTCACATTTCCTATCATCGTGTTTACCCAGTTAAATGCCGGATGTTCCAGCCAATCCAGGTTGCCTCCAGTGAAGATACCCAGGTGCTCACAATTGGCCTCCTTGACCGCCCTGAAGCAGGCCAATCCGTCAGATATCACCGCGCTACCACTGGCAACATGCCGTTTGGCCCAATCTACAATGGACTTGGTTTTGAAACCATCGACCACCGTTATCCGCATCTTGATTGGATGCCCTTCCTTAGTTCAGGGCCGCCGCAGCCACAAACGGCGTCTTGCCTGCCGCGCCCCGACCCCGTTTGCCACCACGGCGCTCGCCACCCCAGTAGACATCATCGAGCTGAATGATGCCGCTGATGGGCTGCTTGTCATCGCACTCTTTTCATGGCTTGCAGCAACTTGTGCTTGAGCATCCAAGCGGTGTCATATTTGACGCCCAACTGGCGCTTTAGCTCCATCGCTGACAAGTCTGTTTTGGTTTGTGACAACAGGTGCATTGCCAGAAACCACTTGGTCAGTGGGAGCTTGGTGTTTGCGAAAATCGTGTTTCCAGTCAATGACATCTGGTGACGGCAGTGATTGCATTGCCACACACGTGGCCGCCTTTTCAGGCGACAAGTTGAAGCTATTCAAGGTGAGCCTCTCCAAGCATCTCGACATCCAACCGTCTGCGCCTGCAATGACAGCACAAACGGTTAGATACAGTACATTAAAGAATGGGAAGGCCTACCTTTGTCGCCTGGCAAGGGGTCTGCGATATCGGCTGAAAATTGAACAAAGGCGGCATGATGATTCACGACGACACTTTCGTAAAAGAGAGCATAAGATCACAAGCCAATCTGCCGATCAATCACACTTCACCTGCTCAAAAAACGCCCACGATCTTGCCCTATGCCCCCTACGAATAGGGAGCGCTACCATACAAATAATCACATATTCAAACTACGTTAGTTCTATATCCAAATACCTTTGGTATCAATGACAATTCCATCTATGACCTTCACTTTTTTAAACGACCTATGATCAACTAATAAAACATGGATATCCGCATATTGAGAAGCTGAATCAAAACTCATTAACTCCAGATGCTTTAACTTAGCTGGAAGTTTTTTTATGTTTGGTTCTACAACAATGAGATGACCTGCATGCATAGTTGAAATATATTCCGTTATTGCAATTGCAGGGCTTTCACGTAAATCATCGATATCAGGTTTAAATGCTAAACCGTAGCATGCGATTACAATATCTTTTGCCGTCTTATCCGTATTCTCTTGCAGGAAATCTGCAATTGCCATCTTAATTTTATCAACAACCCAACCGGGCTTACTATCGTTCACTTGTCTTGCTGTGTGAATAAGTTTCGCTTCAGCCGGCGTTTTTGAAACGATGAACCAAGGGTCCACAGCAATACAGTGACCACCTACACCAGGGCCAGGTTGAAGAATATTGACACGAGGATGGCGGTTAGCTAGCGCGATCAATTCCCAAACGTTGATGTCTAACTTGTCACAGATAATAGACAGCTCATTAGCAAAGGCGATTTGTACATCGCGCGAGCTGTTCTCGGTCAATTTTGCCATTTCTGCAGTACGTGCATTGGTGATCACGCATTCACCTTGAACAAAGGTTTTGTATAGCTCAACCGCACGCGCGGAACATTTGGCCGTCAAGCCACCGATTACTCGATCATTTTCAACCAGCTCACGCACGACATGGCCAGGTAATACGCGCTCTGGGCAATGAGCAACATTCACATCAGCCTGTTCACCATGTGTTTGTGGAAAGGTAAGATCAGAGCGCACTTCAGCAAGCCAAGCGGCCATTTGTTCTGTTGCACCTACTGGCGAGGTGGATTCTAGAATCACCAAGTCACCTTTTTTCAACACAGGGGCAATCGCTTTACTAGCTGCTTCGATGTAGGAGAGATCCGGCGCAGGAATCTCGCTCTCTGCACAAGGTAAAAATGGCGTCGGCACTGCAATCAGAAAGGCATCTGCCGCTTCAGGTGTTGTGGTCGCTTTTAAATAGCCCCCAGTAACGGCAGCATGAACCATCATATCGAGATCTGGCTCGACAATATGAATTTTACCTTGGTTTATTGTATCAACCGCGTGTTGGTTGACATCCACTCCGATCACTTTCCTTTTACACGAGGCGAACATCGCTGCAGTCGGTAAACCAATATAGCCTAAACCGATCACTGAAATTATTTCAAAAGACATTTTTATGCGTCCCAAAGATAAGTTTTTAAATTAGGTTTTAGGTGATACTTTAAAAGCTATTTGCAGAGAGACTCTAGAATTCTCTGACACGCTTTTCCATCACCGTATGGGTTATAAGAAAAGCTCATTGCTTGATAGGCTTCGCTATGGGTCAGTAAGGTGTTAATATTGGAAACGATTTTTTCTACATCAGTCCCCACCAATTTAACTGTTCCTGCGGAAATGGCTTCAGGGCGCTCTGTGGTATCACGCATTACAAGTACAGGTTTACCGAGCGAGGGCGCTTCTTCTTGGATACCGCCAGAGTCGGTGAGAATGATATACGCGCGATCCATTAAATAGATAAAGGGAAGATACTGCTGCGGCTCAATCAGGAGCACGTTCTCCATACCACCTAATAAACGATTAACTGGTTCACGCACATTAGGGTTTAAGTGCATTGGGTACAGTATTTGTACATCTGGGTGCTGTTTCGCTGTTTGCGCAAGTGCTTCACAAATACGCTCAAATCCGCCACCAAAGCTTTCACGGCGATGGCCAGTCACTAAGATCAGCTTTCTACTTTCATTTAAGTAAGGGAACTGAGCGGCTAAGGTTGTTTTGAGGTCAACATCTTGTTCAATTTTTTCTTTCACCATTAACAACGCATCAATCACAGTGTTCCCCGTGACGAAAATATTCTCTTCAGAGTAGTTTTCTTGAAGTAAATTTTGCTTAGAGATCTCAGTGGGGGCAAAGTGGTATTGAGTCAACGCTCCTGTGAGCTTACGGTTAGCCTCTTCTGGCCATGGTGAATAAATATTGCCGGTGCGAAGGCCGGCTTCTACGTGGCCAACGGCAATTTGCTCATAATAAGCAGCTAGGCTAGCGGCGAAGGTCGTGGCAGTATCGCCATGGACGAGCATTACATCTGGTTTAAATTCTTGTAACACGGGTTTTAGTTCTAACAAAATTCGCGCAGTGACTTCATTAAGAGTTTGACCAGCTTTCATGAGGTTTAGATCATAGTCTGGTGTGATGCCGAACAACTCCAGCACTTGATCCAGCATTTCACGGTGTTGTGCCGTTACACAACACCTAGCCTCAAAACGAGGATCTACTCTCAAAGCATGTACTAATGGCGCCATTTTGATAGCTTCGGGCCGAGTTCCAAATACTGTTAATACTTTTATTTTCTTCATGCTTGTGATTTTCCAAAAATCTGGATTTTTATCGTTTAATCGTTTAATCGTTTAATCGTTTAATCGTTTAATCGTTTAATCGTTCGTATTTTATCAATTACATTTATATTTATTCTGTTCAATACACCGATAGGTAGACACCACTCTTGACGTTACTTACCCACTGCTGGTTATCCAGATACTACTGCACTGTTTTGCGAATACCAGACTCAACCCCCCCAGCTATCAAGCAAGCTCACAGCTCATCTTGCTGGCATCGATGGAATAGCAGCGATCGTGGCCGGTGAGATCTACTACCATATAGGTGATTTGATCGCGGTAAGAGCCCTCTTGGGCACCATCTAGTCAAGCAGATCACACACGATATGCACTACATCCAGCTTCTGCTTCTCGTTATGACCGCCGATGTTGTAGGTACCAACTAGGCCAGTAGTCACCACCTTGTAGAGTGCGCGGGCGTGGTCTTCCACATACATAGAGCAAGTCACGGATCTAGTCGCCATTGCCATAGACCGGCAGAGGTTTGCCATGCAGCGCGTTGAGCATCACCAGCAGGATCAGCTTCTCGGGGAAGTGGACAGGGCCGTAGTTATTGGAACAGTTGGTAACGGTTGTCTACAGGCCGTAAGTACGGCGTCAGGCACGTACCAAATGGTCGCTCGATGCCTTGGAGACAGAATAGGGGCTGGGTGCGTAGGAGGTTGTTGCGGTAAAGAGCGGCAATGGCTCACCGACATCCACTTCATCCGGATGGGGCAGATCGCATACACCTCATCGGTGGATATATGGTGGAAGCGGAAGGCTGCCTTGCGCACCTCGTCCAGACCGTTCCAGTGGGCGCGAGCCGCTTTCAGCAACATATAAGTGCCGACAACATTGGTCTCGATAGAGTCAGCAGTACCGTAATGGAGCGGTCAACATGGCTCTCCGCGGCCAGATATATCACTGCATCCGGCTGCTGCAGGGCAAACACCCGATCCAGCTCGGCGCGGTTACAAATATCCGCAGAGTTGTTGTCCAAATCGGCCAGCAAGTCATGACTTCCCCAGCCCCTGGTGACCGCTACACTCGGGGCTTTCTGACAGGCAGACCAAGAGTGTTCAGTTTGTTCATCGCACTTACATACGCCATCACTTCCCCTACCTGCAGGCTGATTTTCCCCGCCATCAACTGCTTGAACCGATACATCGCCGTCTCTGCCAGCGAGCGCCGGTGATATCCCGATATCTTCTTCCAGTGCGCTAACCCTTCCTTTCGCATTACCAGTACAGCCTCATTCCGCGGGTGTCCCTTTTTCCATAACCCTGCGTTCTTGCGAGGTGGGA
>NZ_NKWE01000046.1:0-95722 GCF_006243315.1 Aeromonas sobria | reverse complement strand
GGCCAAAGGGGGACTGGGGGCACTGGGTCTGGTGAAAGAGGCCAAGGCCAAGCTGGAGCTGGCGCTCAAGCAGGACCCCAAGGCGCTGGACGGCTCTGCCTATACCAGTCTGGGCTCCCTCTACTATCAGGTGCCCGGCTGGCCGGTCGGCTTTGGCGATGACGAGAAGGCGGAGCAACTGCTCAAGCAGGCGCTGGCCATCAATCCGGATGGCATCGACCCCAACTTCTTCTATGGCGACTTCCTGCTGGATCAGGGTCGCAAGGCCGAGGCCAAAACCTACCTCGACAAGGCGTTCGCAGCCCCGGCCCGTGCGGGTCGCGAAATGGCTGACGAAGGGCGCAAAATGGAGATCCGCGAGCGTCTGGCCAAGCTATAAACCCCTGATGGATCAGAGATCTATTTAAACTCTGCCCACCAGCTTGCATACTGGTGGGCAGGGTTGTTTATGCCACGGTAAGCCTTGGCGCTGAACCAGATCGCGACACCCAACAAACAGGGAGAAAAGAATGCGGATCCTGCTGGTAGAAGATGATGTGATGCTGGGGGATGGTATGCAGGATGCACTGCGCCATAGCGGCTACACGGTGGACTGGCTGCAACAGGGGCTGCCCGCCCTGACAGCCCTCAAGAGTGACGAGTTCGCCGCCCTGATCCTCGATCTCAATCTGCCCGACATCGACGGCCTCAGCCTGCTGCGCAAGCTGCGCCGGGAGGGGCATCAACTACCGGTATTGATCCTCACCGCCCGCGATGCACTGGACGATCGGGTGGTCGGCCTCGATGCCGGATCCGACGACTACATGGTCAAACCCTTCGCCCTGCAGGAGCTCAACGCCCGGCTGCGCGCCCTGGTGCGCCGCAGCAAGGGGCAGGCTCAGGCGGTGCTGGAGTATGGCGATATCCTCATCTATCCCGAATCCCAGCAGGTCACCTATCAGGGGGAGGCGGTCAAGCTCACCCCCCACGAATACAAGCTGCTGCAGGAGCTGATCAGCCAGAGCGGCCGGGTACTGAGCAAGGATCAACTGCAACAGAGCCTCTACGGCTGGGACGAGGGGGCCGAGAGCAATGCGGTAGAGGTGCATATTCACCATCTGCGCAAGAAGTTCTACAGCGACCTCATCCGCAATATTCGCGGGGTCGGCTACATCATCCCCCAGCTTGATCAGGCAACCCGGAGCCCCAGCTGATGAAACGTCCCCGCTCCATTCGCCGCTTTCTGCTCACCGGTATCCTGACGCTGGTGGGGCTCAGCCTCACCATCAGCGCCGTGATCGGCTATCTGGAGGCGAGCCATGAGATGGAGGAGCTGTTCGATGCCCGTCTCGCCCAGTCAGCCCGCATCACCAACCAGCTGCTGGGCCGCTATATGGCCCAGCAGGGGCAACTGCCAGCCAACGGCAACGTCTATCAGGAGTGGGAACAGCAGAACCCCGACAATTGGCAGAAGGATGCCAGCCTCAACCTGAGCGGCGAGGATCGGGATACCACCCCCTATGGTCATGAGTTCGAGCGCAACCTCTACTTCCAGCTGCTCAACGAGCGGGGCGGGCTGCTGCTGCGCTCCCCCAGCGCCCCGGATCAGCCGCTGGTCACCCTGGCCATCGGCTTCGACACGGTCGAAAAAGATCGCCACCAGTGGCGCACCTTCACCCTCTACAACCAGCAGGAGCAGACCTGGCTGGTGGTGGCGGAGCGGGACGATGAGCGCAGCGAGCTGGCCAGCAAGATGGCCACCCTCACCATGCTGCCACTGCTGCTGACGCTCCCCTTCCTGCTGATCCTGCTCTGGTGGCTCATCACCCGCGGGCTGGCCCCCCTGCGCCAGCTGGCTCAGGCTATCAGCGAACGCCACCCCGCCAACCTGAGCCCGCTCAGCCTCAAGATAAGCGCCCAGGAGCTGACGCCCCTCACCAACGAGATCAACCGCCTGATGCAGGCCCTTGCCGAGACCATAGAGCGAGAGAAGCAGTTCACCAACGAAGCAGCCCACGAGCTGCGCACCCCGCTGGCGGTGCTGCGGATCCACAGTGAAAATGCCCTGGCAGCCGATGATGACGCCAGCCGTCAACAGTCCCTGCACAAGATGCTACAGGCCCTCGACCGCAGCGATCGGTTGATCCGCCAACTGCTGACCCAGGCCCGCATCGACAACCAGCAGGGACTGGTATTGACCGAACTGGAAGTGGGCCATCTACTGCAAGGCACCCTGGCGACGCTGGCACCTATCGCATTGCGAAAAGATCAGCAGTTGTCGCTGGAGTGTGAAGTGCCGCAGCTGGTGATGGGTCAGGCGACCCTGCTCGACCTGCTGTTCAGCAACCTGATCGACAACGCGCTGCGCTACACCCAGCCGGAGGGGGAGATCAGGGTGCGGGTAGAGCGGGAGGGCAACCGGGTGAGGGTGGATGTGAGCGACAATGGCCCCGGTATTCCCACCAGCGCCTTGCCCCGGCTGTGTGAACGCTTCTTCCGGGTCAATCCCCAGCAGGGGGATGGGGTGGGTCTCGGCATGGCCATAGTGTCGCGTATTGCCCAGCTGCACAGCGCCGATCTCGATGTCCACAACCGGCCGGAAGGGGGGCTGGAAGTGAGTGTGTTACTCCCGCTGCCGCCGGCAAGATAAGCAATAAGCAAACAGCCCGCGATGCGGGCTGTTTGCTTTCAATGACACGCTGGCTGCACGGTAAAGGTTCGACTGGAGTCCACCGGGCCCAGCTCGGCCAGCAGGCGGCGGCCCAATAGCACCGGATAGATCATCTTGCTGCGATCCCGCAGGGTGAACCACTCCTCATAGACCTTGTCCCCCAGACAGATGGACATGGTCACCGTTGGCCGCTGCTCCATGCCACCGGCGCCACGCACCGTCACGCTGCGCTCGACCCGCCTCTCGAACTGCTGCTTGACCAGTTTGCCGCTGTCGGCATCGGTCACCACCAGCATGAAGCGCACCCAGGATTTACCATCCCGTTTGAATCTGGTGATAGCGCGTGCATCGAGGGAAGAGGTGAGTGCACCGGTGTCGAGTTTCATCTTCACCGCCACGCCGCTGGGCAAAATAAGTCCCTTCTCAATCCAGCCATAGCTGGTCGGGGTCGCTGCCAGCGCACTGCCACACAGTGCCACCATCAGAGTCACACCCACCATCATCTTGCCCATTTTACTGCCCTGCCTTGTCAATCCAGCGACCAGATCTACCACAGCCGCATCAGTGGTCAATCCGATTTATTTCAGTTACTTGGATAATGCCGGGCGGGTCAGGAGAGAGACGACAAAGGGTGGCCGAGCAGCGGCAAAAGAGGGCGGGAATATCGAAGCAGAGCAAGGCACCGAGCGGTGCTGGATGAGGCTGGTGGTTAACCTCAGGTTGTGACGCCAAAGGCTACCACAACAATGAGTGAATTATCAGTCTTGTTCTGGCGGGATTTTTGCCTACACTGTTGTAAACCGGAGGCCCTGAAAACCGCCGGTTTTTTTGCGCCTGCCGAAAATTGACCACTGCAAAAGTGACTTTCAACAAGGCTCAATAAGGAATTCGTAATGCGTATCGAAGAAGACTTGAAGCTCGGTTTCAAGGATGTCCTGTTCCGCCCCAAGCGCTCTACTCTCAAGAGCCGTTCCCAAGTCAGCCTGACCCGTCAGTTCACCTTCAAGCACACCCAGACTCAATGGCAAGGCGTTCCCGTTATCGCCGCCAACATGGATACCGTCGGCAGCTTCGCCATGGCCAGAACCCTGGCTGGCTTCGAGATGATGACCGCAGTACACAAGCACTACAGCCTTGAGCAGTGGCAAACCTTCGTCAACGACACCGATCCGGCCCTGCTGGGCCATGTGATGGTATCGACCGGCACCTCACCGGATGACTTCGCCAAGACTCGCCAGATCCTCGCCATGTCCGAGGCGCTGCGCTTCATCTGCGTTGACGTGGCCAACGGCTACTCCGAGCACTTCGTCGAGTTCGTGCGCAAAATCCGCGAAGCCTGCCCTAACCACGTCATTCTGGCGGGCAACGTAGTGACTGGCGAGATGGTGGAGGAGCTGATCCTCTCTGGCGCCGACATCGTCAAGGTCGGCATCGGCCCAGGCTCGGTCTGCACCACCCGCGTCAAAACCGGCGTTGGCTACCCGCAGCTCTCCGCCATTATCGAGTGTGCCGATGCGGCCCACGGCCTCGGCGGCCAGATCGTCGCGGACGGCGGTTGCACCTGCCCGGGCGATGTGGCCAAGGCGTTCGGCGGCGGCGCCGACTTCGTGATGCTGGGCGGCATGCTGGCAGCCCACGAGGAGTGCGGCGGCGAGATCGTTGATGTGAACGGCGAGCCCTTCATGAAGTTCTACGGTATGAGCTCCTCCAGCGCCATGGACAAGCACGCCGGTGGCGTTGCTGAGTATCGCGCCTCCGAAGGTAAAACCGTGCTGCTGCCTTATCGTGGTCCGGTCGAAAACGCCGTGCGTGACATTCTCGGCGGCGTGCGATCCACCTGTACCTATGTTGGCGCCAGTCAGCTCAAGGAACTGACCAAGCGCACTACCTTTATCCGGGTACACGAGCAAGAGAACAACGTCTACGGCAAGGAGTAACTTTCCGCAGACCGCCATCACGCGCTGATGGTTAGAAGCCAATCCACCGGTGTGCTACCCTGCGCACCGGTTTTTTTGCATCTGGAACCCCGAGCCATGACAAGCCCACTGCCCCCCTTTGACTGGGATATTTTCTGCTGCGTCGTCGACAACTTCGGTGACATAGGCGTCACCTGGCGACTGGCCCGCCAGCTGGAGCAGGAGGGGCATGGTAAGGTGCGACTCTGGGTGGACGAGCTGGCCAGCTTTGCCCGCATCTGTCCGGGGCTCGACCCGGCGCAGGATGGCCAGTGGGTCACGGGCATCTATATCCAGCACTGGCATGAGACCCTGCCTGCCGATACCACTCCGGCAACCGTGGTGATCGAGGCCTTTGCCTGCGAGCTGCCCGCCCCCTTCATCGAACAGATGGCGAGCCAACCCAAGCCCCCCTGCTGGATCAATCTGGAGTACCTCTCGGCGGAGAGCTGGGTCGAGGATTGCCACGCCCTCGCCTCGCCGCAACGTATCGGTAACCAGAGCCTCAACAAGTTCTTCTTCTTTCCAGGCTTTACGGCTAAAACCGGTGGCCTCTTGTGTGAGCAGGGGCTCATCGCCGAACGAGAGCGGTGGCAACAGGATAAGGCAGGCCTTGCCGCCTACTGGGCCAGTCTCGGTTTGCCAGCGCAACAAGAGCACGAGCTGCGGATCAGCCTCTTTACCTACGAGAGCGATGCGCTGGTGAGTCTGGTCAACAGCTGGTGCCAAAGCGCCACCCCCATCACCTTGCTGCTGCCGCTGGGGCGCTCGCTGCAGGATGTGCTGCGGGGCGCGGGCCTTGAGGGCACCATCACCACCGCCAAGGCGGGAGATCTGCTCCACTCTGGCAATCTCACCATCAAGCTGCTGCCGATGACCGATCAGGCCGGTTACGATCGGCTGCTATGGAGCTGCGATCTCAATCTGGTGCGCGGGGAGGACTCCTTCGTGCGTGCCCAGTGGGCTGCCCGCCCTTTCTTGTGGCACATCTACCCGCAAGAAGAGCAGGCCCACATGATCAAACTGGACGGTTTTCTCGATCACTATCTGGCCGCACTGCCCGCAGACGCAGCCCAATGGTTACGAAAGTTCAGCCATGCCCTCAATCAGGGGGAGGAGACAGGCGAACTTTGGGCCCAATGGCCCCGATATAGCGCCATTTGGCAGCAACATGGGCGAAGCTGGTCACAGAAGTTGCTCCGGGATGGGGATCTCGTCACGCGGTTGGTGAAATTTTTAGAAAGCCGTATATAATCTGGCAGTTTTTATCCGTCCGTTTCACGAACAGGAATTTTTTACATGAAAACCGCACAGGAAATCCGCGCTGGTAACGTAGTCATGATCGGTACCGAGCCGATGGTGGTTCAGAAGGCTGAATTCAACAAATCCGGCCGTAACTCCGCCGTGGTCAAAATGAAGCTCAAAGGCCTGCTGAACGGCAGCGCCACCGAGACCGTCTTCAAGGCCGACGACAAGCTGGACGTGGTTCAGCTGGAGCGTAAAGAGTGCACCTACTCTTACTACTCCGATCCCCTGTATGTCTTTATGGACACCGAGTACAACCAGTACGACATCGAGAAAGACAACCTGGGTGACGCGCTGAACTACCTGGTAGACGGTATGGAAGACATCTGCGAAGTGACTTTCTACAACGAGAAAGCCATCTCCGTGGAACTGCCGACCACTATCGTTCGCGAAGTTGAGTACACCGAGCCGTCCGCTCGTGGCGACACTTCCGGTAAAGTGACCAAGCCTGCCCGTCTGAAGGGCACCACCTACGAGCTGGCTGTTGCCGCCTTCGTAGAGATCGGTGACAAGATCGAAATCGACAGCCGCACCGGCGAATTCAAGCGTCGCGTCAACTAATTGACCGCTTTGTCTTGAGTGCAAAAAAGCGAGCCCCGGCTCGCTTTTTTATTGCTTCCGCTTTGCCATCACACTCCCCACCTTCAGAAAATACCGCCGCAGCCGCTAACCCTGTTAACCGGGGGAGCACACTATGGCCAGATTATCCTTATCACTGCTGTTATTGACCATGCTGGCTGGCAACGTGACGCAAGCGAGCGAAGTTGCGCCCCCCGTCGCCGCACCACTCCCTCTCGATCACTGGCAAGCCGGCGACTGGCAAGGGCTGCCCGATGCCACCCTGATCGACAAGCAGACGGTGCTGTTTGCCAAACACGACAATGAAAACTACCTTGGGCTGGCCATTTTGCTGCCCGACTGGCAGCGCAGCGGCCAGCTGTGGCAACTGACCCGCGCCCTCAGCCAGCTGGGCTTTGATACCCTGCTGCTGCTCCCCTCCCCCCAGCAGACCGAATTCGACCCTGCCGCCGAAAAGAAGCAGAAAAACAGCGATGCATTTCGCCAGCAGTTTGCCGAGCGGATCAGCAAACTGACCGATGCCAAGCTACAAGAAGGGGGCTTCAAGCTGATCCTGGCGCAAGGTACGGGTGCCGCCTGGACTGCCAACCTTATCGCCAGCGAACAGCTGCCCGCCCCCGATGCGCTGGTGCTGCTCGACGGTTTTTTCCCCAATCAGCAGAGTAATCAGATGCTGGCCAAACAGGTGGCTCAGGCTGCCATCCCCACCCTCGATCTCTATCAGGAAGATGGCGGCCGCTGGCCACTCTTGGCCGCAGAGGCCCGTAGAAGCGAGAGCCGCCGCAGCCACAAGCTCAACTATCGCCCCTACGCGCTAATGGAACTGGGGGAGACCCCCACCCGCATTCAGGGTTGGCTCAATCATCTGGGCTGGCTCTAAGCTGGCCCCCACCGCAGCAACAATCAGACGCCAAAGCGCGCGCAAGCTCACATCTGCCGGATAAAGCCCCGACTTGACACAGTACCGGGCTGGCCCTGACCGCATGCTCTTTGGCATCATGGCCCCTCGACCCGGAAAATGGCAGGCAGGTCCATGCAGCAAATCGTATTTCTCGACAGCGATACCCTGGATGCGGGCATCACCCTGCATCACCCCGACTTCCCCCATCACTGGCAGAGCTATCCACGCACAACCCCCGAACAGGTGGTGGAGCGGCTGAAAGATGCCAGCATCGCCATCATCAACAAGGTGCGGATCGGTGCCGCAGAGCTGGCTCAATTGCCGGAGCTCAAGCTTATCGCCCTGGCTGCCACCGGCAGTGACAACGTGGATCTGGCGGCATGCCGCGCCGCCAACGTCGGGGTATGCAACATCCGCAACTACTCGGGCCCCTCGGTACCGGAGCACGCCATGGCGCTGATGCTGGCCCTGTCGCGCAATCTTTTCTGCTGGCGCCAGTCGCTGCTGGAGGGGCGCTGGCAGCAAAGCGGCCAGTTTTGCTTCTTCGACCACAACATCATGGATCTACATGGCAAGCAGCTCGGCATCATCGGCAAGGGCACCCTTGGCCAAGCGCTTGGCGAACGTGCCAAAGGGATGGGGATGACGGTGCGCTACGCCCAGAGTCAGGTCGGTGCCAGCCATGATGAGGATCGGCTGCCGCTCGACGAATTGTTGCAAAGCTCGGATGTGATCAGTCTGCACTGCCCGCTGACCCCCTACACCCGCAACCTGATTGGCGAGCGGGAGCTGGGGCTGATGAAAGCGGGGGCTTTGCTGATCAACGTCGGCCGTGGTGGACTGGTGGATGAGGAGGCGCTGCTGCAAGCGTTGGCCAATGGCCAGCTCGGTGGCGCAGGCTTCGATGTGGCGAGTGTCGAACCTCCGCCCCCCGATCACCCGCTGATGAAGGCGTTGCAATATCCCCACTTCATTCTGACCCCTCATGTGGCCTGGGCCAGCGAGGAGTCGATGCAGCGCTTGGCCGATCAACTGATCGATAACATCAACGCTTTCGCTGCCGGTCGCCGCCAGCACCGGCTGGTCTGAACCACAGCGCGGCAATCTGCATCCAGCAGCGCCACCCTGGTCAACGGGTTTGCATCTGTTGATCCTGCGCAGCGTATCGGTGCAAAGCGTGGCATCCAGATGAAGGTGAGGGCTTAGCCCCTGATCGAACCCGCGGTAAAACATGCCCTGCAGCTCAAAAAAATCCCCGCCAGACAAGGCGGGGATTGTTGTATCAGAGGCTGGCCAACAGGCCACTGGCTATCAGTGTTAAATACGGAACATGCCGACCTGATTGCTCAGCTCCCCCGAAATATTTTTAAGTTGCTCAGAGAGATTACGGGAGCTGTCCGCATCTACCGCCAGTTCGTCCGAGACATCTTTCACTGCCTGAATATTGCGACTGACCTCATCGGTCACGGCGCGCTGCTCTTCAGCGGCACTGGAAATCTGGGTCGCCATGTCGGAAATCTGGTTGATCGAGGTGGTGATCTGCTCCAGCGCATGGGTAGCATTGTTGGCATCATCCACGCTATTTTGTGCCAGCTGTTGCCCTTCGTGCATGGTGCTGACTGCCCCCTGGGTGTTGCGCTGCAGAGTCTCGATCATGCTACGGATCTCGACGGTGGAGCTGTGGGTACGCTGTGACAATACCCGCACCTCGTCGGCTACCACCGCAAAACCACGACCCTGTTCGCCCGCCCGGGCGGCTTCAATCGCCGCGTTCAATGCCAACAGGTTAGTCTGCTCGGCAATGCCCTGAATGGTAGAAAGGATGGTGTTGATCTCCTGAGCGTTCTTCTCCAGCTCCTGAATGATGTTGGAGGCCTGCTCTACCTGGGTCGCCAGATCAGTGATGGAGCGCTGATTTCGAGCGATCACCTGCTTGCCGTGCTCACAACTACTAGAAGAGGAGCGAGCCGCATCTGCTGTCTGCTCAGCGTTACTGGCTACCTCGACTGCAGTGGCTGACATTTCGTGTACCGCAGTGGCGATCTGGGAGATCTCGTTTTGCTGACGTGCCAGCCCCTGATTAGCCTTCTCGGCCATGCTATGGGAGGACTTGGCCTGCTGGTTGAGTTGACCGGAGGAGTTGGAGATATCCTGCACCATTACATGGATCCGGTCGATGAAGGTGTTGACGTGTTTGGCAACCGCTCCCACCTCATCTTCACGCTCGATCTTGATGCGGCGGGTCAGATCGCCGTTGCCACGGGAGAGATCGGCAATCGCCTCGCCCAGGGTTTTCAGGGGAGCCAGCGAGCCGTTGATGGCGACATAGGAGAAGCCTGCCACGATCAGAATGGTCAGCAGCCCCTGAATAAGGGATGACGTCACCATGCTGCGTACCGACTGGTAGGCGGTCTCTTCATCCACCATCATGCCGTAATACCAGTTGGTATTGGGGATCGCGTTAAAGTCAAAGACCTCTTTCTTGCCGCTGATCACCAGCTCGTTGATCATGCCGTCATGGGCAATCTGGTTGATGTAAGAGGCGGACAACTCGGGTGCCAGAGCTGTGGCGGGTTTCAAGCTCAACGAGGCATCAGGGTGCGCGATAATGGTGCCATTGCTGTCTACCAGAATGGCGTAAGTCCCTTCGGAGCTGACCGCCAGAATATCCGAGATAAGGGCGCTGATAGAGACGTCGCCGGCGATGACCCCCTGAGTGTTGCCACGCTGAAACGGCTCGGCAATGGTAACGATCAACTGGCCACTGGAGATATCGGCATAGGGGGCGGTGATGACCAGCTTGCCTGCCGCCATGGCATCTTGATACCAGGGGCGTTGACGGGGGTCATAACCGGCAGGCAAGTCGGTCGGCTTGCTCTGGATCATCTTGCCATCAGCGGTACCGGCATAGACCAGGTCAAAGCCACCGGCGCTCATCGACTGGGCCAGATGGCTGATGGGCTCATCTTCTTTGGCGAATGCTTCCTTGGTGGTGCTGACAATGCTGATCCGGGAGTCGACCCAGCGGGAGATCCCCTTGACGTTAGCCATGGAGCTTTCGTCAATGATGTTCCAGACCAGACGCTGGGTTTCACTGCGCAGTTGCGTGGTGTTGTACCAGACCTGCAGGCCGGTGATCACCAGAATGATGATCCCTATCGCAAGGACCAGCTTGTTTTTTATGGATAAGTTCATGGTTACATCCTTGTGAGCGTCAGTCAGAGTGTGTATATGCACGTTATTGTTATGAGCCAGTAGCTATCGGCCGTTGTTGAACTTTTTGTATCCCGAACTGCTATTTAAAGTTAGCGCCTAAATCAGTGCTTATCCATATGTGTATCGCGCCCTCATGGCACCAGAAAACGATCAGGTCGATTGGTAAAGATTCCATCGACCCCCATGCTGGCGAGCAATTCATAATCCTCAAGATAATCAACGGTATAAACCAGCACCTTTAACCCGCGTCGATGGGCATCTTCAACCAGCAGCCGGTCGACAAAATCCACATCGCAATTGAGTGACCAGGCCCCCAGATCTTCGGCAAACTGCGTCAATCCAAGCGGCAGATTGGCGGTCAGAGCGCCGAGCCGGATATCGGGCCGCAAGGCGGCAAATCGAGCCAGCTCAGGGTGGTGGAAGGAGGAGACCACCCACTGACAGGCAGCAAAACCGAGCTCTGTTTCTGCCCGCAGGGTCAAGGCTGCCACCGCGTCGGCGGTATGAGCGCCCTTGAGCTCAATGTGAAGTTCGCAGCGTCCGGCGATGATCTCCATCACCTGCCACAGGGTCGGGATCGACTCCCCCTCACCCGCATCGAGCTGCTCCAGATAAGCGCGAGCTTGTTCGGCCAGTACCCCCTTGCCGTTGGTGCAGCGTTCCAACCGCCGATCGTGGAATACCCACAACTCGCCATCGGCCGCCTGTACGTCGATCTCGATAGCTGACGCTCCCAGCTCCAGCGCTTTGGCCATCGCCTTGAGGGTGTTCTCCGGTGCCAGACCGCTGGCGCCACGGTGGGCAATAATCTGCATGTTTTGCTCCTCTTACCTCGCGGGTCAGCCGCGACTCAGGTGAATGTCGATCTGTTGATGGGGCAGTGGAAGTCCCTGCTGCTGCATCTTCTCCAGCACCAGCGAGTGAACCTCGTGGGTGATGGGCATCCGGTGATCCATGTTGTTGACGTAGAGGCGGATCTCGTAGATCAGCGCCGAGTCGGTGAACTCGATCAAGAAGACCTCGGGGGTCGGCGTCTCCAGCACCAGAGTGGACTCCCGGATCGACTCCTCCAGAATGCGCTGTACCAGTTTTGGATCCCGAGTCAGGCCGATCCGGATCCGCAGTTTGACCCGGGTGATGGCATCGGAGAGCGACCAGTTGATGAACTGCTCGGTGATGAAGGCCTTGTTGGGCACGATGATCTCCTTGCGATCCCAATCCACTATGGTGGTCGCCCGGGTTTTGATCTTGGTGACGGTACCGGTGAGATCGCGGATGGTGACGGTGTCACCGAGCCGGATCGGCTTTTCAAACAGGATGATGAGACCGGAGACAAAGTTGGCGAAGATCTCCTGCAAGCCAAAACCCAGCCCCACCGAGAGGGCGGCGACCAGCCACTGGGTCTTCGACCAGTCAATGCCGAGCATGGAGAAGCCGGTGAGGGCGCCGATCAGGATCATCAGATACTTGCTGGTGGTGGTGAGGGCAAAGCCGGTACCGGGGGAGAGGCTCAGGTGTTGCAGCAGGGTCAGCTCCATCAGCCCCGGCAAGTTACGGGCGGTCACCACGGTCAGGATAAAGACGAAGGCGGTCAGCATCAGATCCTGCAAGGTGATGGCCGAGAGCTGCTCGATGCCGCCAATCTTGCTGCTAACCTGCCACACCTCGATATTGCTGAGGAAACTGAAGGCGGAGTTGAGATCCGACCATTGCACCACCACCAACATGGTGAAGCCCAGCATCAGCAGGCTGCGCACCAGTCCCAGTGACTGGGCGCTGATGGTATCGAGATCCAGCTCGTTCTCTTCCACCACATCGGGGATCTCTGAACTCAGCTCCTCCTGATTATCGTCACGACCGCGCTGGGCCAGGATCTCGGCCCGCTTGCTCTTGGCGCGCTCGAAGGCGAGGCGGCGGCGCTGGATCAGCATCCAGCGTCTGGCCAGATAGTAGACCAGCAGGCAACCCAGCCCCACCAGCAGGCTCAGCTCCAGCTGGCGTAGCAAGGTGCGCGAGGTATAGAAGTAGCCAAACAGGGCTCCGATCACCGCCAGCAACGGCGCCAGCATCAGGCTGTTCCAGATGAAGTGGTGCAGCAGATGGGGCTTGGTCATGTCGGCCTGGCCCCAGGTGAGCGGTAATCGCTCCCGGTTGAGGCGGGCAAAAAAGAGCAGCAGCCAGAGGGCGCCGATCATGAAGGCCATCCGGCCGAGGGAGTCGTAGAAGGCGTGCTCCTGATAGCTGTTGGCCATCCCCTGCACGAAGAAACTCGGGATCAGCACCAGCAGCAGGGTGCGAAACTGCCCCCACACCTTTTGTACCTGTTCGCGAGGCCAGCGGAAGTGGTGAGTCAGGATCCCTCGCTCCAGCGTCAGATGGCGCGCCATCACCAGTGCCAGCAGCAGGAACCATATCTCGCCAAGACCGCGCGCCACCGCCACCGCAAACGGGTATTGCCAGGCCCCTTCCAGCAGGCCGCACACCATCAGCACCATGGCGGGCAAGGGGAGTGCGGCAAGCAGAGAGCGCAGCAGCAAGCGGCTGGTGAGGCTGAATTTGTCCTGGGTCACCTTGCCGATCCGCGGCGCGATATGGTCGCAATACTGGTTCAGGTGACGGGCCAGCTTGAACCAGCTCCAGGCCAATACCAGCAGACCAATACCGGCCAGTGTGAGGCTCAGCGGGCTGTTTTCGGCGATGGCGTAGGGCAGTTGCAGCCAGTTGTCCGGGTTGAAGGCCAGCGTCAGCGCGGCAGGAATACCGAGCATCACCTGTGGGGTAAAGGGGCGCACATCCGGCATCCAGAACAGGTGGCTGGCGCTGATCTCACGGATCTCGTCGATCTTGCTGTTCTGGCGGCTGTAGAGCAGCTTGAGGCGGGTCTGCTCCTGGATCAGGGTATCGGAGGCGTCGTTGAGCCGGGTCAGCAGCTGGCGCCGCGCCTTGAGCAGGTTATCGAGTACCGACAATTGCGGGCGATCCAGCGTCACCTCTTCTTCGGCCATCAGCTTGTCGCGCAGCTGGCGGGTATCCTTGAGGCCATCCTGCTCGCTCTCGTACTGGTACTTGGCCATGCGGGCGTTGACGATGGCGGACTCCAGCTTGTCGAGGGGGAATTGGGGTGGCAGATCGGAAAGCTTGCTGCGCAGGTTTTCGCCGTAGGCATTACTGATCTGCAGCCACTCCAGCTGTTCGCGCACCGAGTTGACCAGCTCATTCAGTGCAAACAGATTCTTGTCGACGCTGCGCTGCTCGTCCTGCACCCGCTCAATCTGATCTTCCAGCGTGCCGAGCTGGATGGAGAGCGCCTGATTCTGCTGTTGCTGCTCCAGCAGCAGCGGCATGTCGGTGGTGAGCTGTTTGCGCAGCCGCTCGCTCTCCTCCAGCGCCTGCTCGGTCTTCTCCCGTCGCAACTGGTTTTGCTGGGTCAGCAGGCTGGCTTGCCACTCATCCTCGTCGGCGATGGCCAGATTGAGCTCCTGCAGTTTCAGCTTGCCCAGATCGTTGCGCTGCTGGGCCGAGAGCTGCTCCAGCTCCAGCATCTGGATCCGGTCAGAGAGACTCTGCTCCTTCATTCTGGTCAGCAGCAGCTGGGCCTCCTGCTGGCGATCCGATTCGCTGCTGAAACTCAGTCGTTCCAGCTGGCTGCGGGTCAGTTGTAGCTGTTTGCGCAGATCGTCCACCCGCAGGTGATACTCCTGCCCGGTACTCTCCAGCTGGTTGAGGCTGTCCATCACCCCTTGCCGCTCCTTGCGCAGGTTAAGCTGACGGTTGCTGCTCAGGCCAATGGCCTGGCGCAGCGCCTCCTCCTTGAGGTTCGCCAGCGACGGGCGGGCGGCGGGCTGATAGTTGTGCAGGCTATCCTTGAGGCGCGCCGACTCCTTGGGGTAGTCGATGAGGATTTGCTGATAGGCTTTGCTCTGCTCCCGGTAACGCTCGGCCTCTCTGGCAAATTGCAGTGCCTGCTGGTAGCTCTCCCGCAGTTTCTGGTTTTCCGGGGTGTCGCTCTTGGGCACGCTCTGCAGCAAGGATTCAGCCTGGGCAATGGCATCGTCGGCGCGCACGGCGGGCGGCAACAAGATAAGGGAGAGCAGCAAGAGGGTGAGCAGGCGTTGCAACATGAGGCTCGTTTCCGTTCAGAAGAGGTGGCCCTAGCCTAAAACAGGGCAGGGAGGCGGGTAAAGCAGTCTATATTAATGATTCATAACACAAATAACAGGCAGTCATGCTGCCGTTTCGCTATGATCCCGGCCGCTTTCTCTCCACCGAGTCGAATATGTCAGCTGTTGATCTGGGCACAGCCCCGCTATCTCGCCTTTTCTGGCGTTACGTAACCCCGACCGTGGCGGCCATGCTGATCACCGGCATCTATGTCACCATCGATGGCATCTTCGTTGGCCACTTGCTCGGTCAGGACGGCATGGCCGGTCTTATGCTGGCCTATCCCATCTGCGCCGTGCTCTATGCGGTGGGGGCCCTGATCGGCATGGGCGCCTCATCGCTGGTCTCCTTTTATCTGGGGAAAGGCAACCCGGCCAAAGCCCGCCATATCGTCGGCAATGCGCTGGTGATGGTGCTGCTGGCCTCGGCGTTGCTCAGCTTTATCGGGATCCGCTATGGCGAGCCCATGTTGGCCTGGATGGGGGCGGAAGGGGAGATCTTCACCGCCGGTCTTGCTTATCTGCAGGCCTACGCCTGGCTCGGGGTGTTTGCAGTGCTGTCGATGGCATTCAGCTCACTGCTGCGCAACGATGGCCGACCCGGATTTGTCACCATCATCATGGTGGTCGGGGGGCTACTCAATGTGGGGCTCGATTATCTGCTGATGGTGGTGTTCCCGTTCGGGCTGGCCGGGGTGGCAACGGCCACCATGATCTCCCAGGCCGTCACCGGCCTTGCCTGTCTGTGGCACTTCTTCACACCGCGCAGCCAGCTGCGGATCAGCTGGGACACCCTGCGCCCTGATCTCGCGCTAATGAGCGAAACGGTGCGACTCGGGGTGTCGAGCTTTCTGATGTACCTCTACCTCTCGGTGGTACTGGCGCTGCATAACAAGGCGCTGCTGGCGGTGGGCACCTCGCTGCATGTGGCTGCCTACGGGGTGATCAGCTATACCGAGGCGTTCTTTTATCTGGTGTTCGAGGGGATCGCCATGGGCATCCAGCCCATCGCCAGCTTCAACGCCGGGGCGGGTCACTGGCAGCGGGTGTTGCGGGTGCGCAATCTGGCGCTCGGGGTGACGCTAGGGATCGCCCTGTGCGCCATGATACCGCTTTATCTATGGCCGGAAGGGGCGGTTTATCTGTTTGCCGGTGACAACGTAACCTTGCTGCCGGTGGCGAGCCTCGGGATCTGGCTCTATTTCTGGGGCTTGCCGATGGAAGGGTTACTGCTGGTGGGGGCCACCTATTTCCAGGCCATCAACCGGGCCCGCATCGCCTCCCTGCTCACTGGCGGCAAGCTGGTGTTGATCGGCTTCTTCTTGTGGGGATTCTCAACCCTGTGGGGGGTTCCCGGCGTCTGGTTGGCGCTACCGACTTGCAGCTCGTTGCTGGTACTGGTGATGTGGCGGGCGATGCGCCGGGAGTCAAGGGCACACCGGTTGGCTGGATAGATAGGTGAATGTGTCACCAAACATGGCGCAAACCATCTTCAGCATCCATCGATGCCATATTCTCTTACGTACAAAAACGGCCCTGTTTTCAACAAAACAGGGCCGTTTTTCATGCTATCAGAGCGGCTTTTGCCACAAGGTCAGCAGCAGATCCTGTTCCAGCTCATCCGGCCCTTGCTGGATAAAGTCATGGCGTTGTTCGCCAGTGGCTCGCCAGCCAAGACGGCTGGTTTCCAGAATAAAGCTGCGCAGGGCTTGATCCATCTGCAGGGCGAATTGGCAGCGCTGTTGCCCCATTGCAGTCAGCCCCGGCAACGTGGGCCAGCTCAGGGGATGCTCCATGCTCACCGGGTTGAGGCTGACCCGCAGTTGCCACTGATGACGCGGGCCCGGCTGCAAATAGAGCAGGTAACCGCCTGGGGCCAACCAGTCCGCCAGCAGTTCGCTCTTGACCTTGAGGTCATTGACCAACAAAACCTGTGCTTTACCCGGTTGTAACGGGGCACGGGCAGGATCGGCAATGACAAACTGGTTTTCCGGCTGGGCCTTTTTGGCAGCAAAGATGGTGTTCTTGGCAATATCGATGCCACTAAACTGCCAACCGGGCAGGCGTGCTGCCAACGCGCGGCAGTAATAGCCCTCGCCACAGCCCAGATGGATCAACTCTTGCTCGGGCAGGTTGGAGAGCAGACCCACCATTGCCTCGACCAGTGGCAGCTGGTGCCCCTGCTCCAAAAAGTGGTGTTTGGCGCGCATCAGCGCACGGCTGTCGCTGTCTTTGGGATTTTTATTACCGGGGATCAGATCCAGATAACCTTCCGGAGCCGGATCAAAATGGTGTTTGTTGTCGCAATAGCGGCCTTGAGAGGCCTCATGAAGATGGAGCGGACTACGGCAACGGGGGCATTGAAGATGCATACAAACTCTCTTGGCTGACGCCATGGTACAGGGAAGGGCGTTCGGGATTATAGGGGAGAGGATCCAAAAAGGCTGCCGTAGCAGCCTTTTTGATCCCAAGACCATTATCCGGTCATTGGTTCAACAATCAGCGGGTGCCAAAAACCACTATGGTTTTGCCATGGGCAGAGATGAGCTCCTGCTCTTCCAGCATCTTGAGGATGCGGCCCACTGTCTCACGAGAACAGCCGACAATCTGGCCGATCTCCTGACGGGTGATCTTGATCTGCATGCCATCCGGATGGGTCATGGCATCTGGCTGGGTAGCCAGGTTGAGCAAGGTCTGGGCGATCCGGCCGGTCACATCCAGGAAAGCGAGGTTACCCACTTTCTGGCTGGTATGTTGCAAGCGTTTGGCCATTTGACCGGAGAGACGCAGCAGAATATCCGGGTTGACCTGGATCAACTGGCGGAACTTCTTGTAGGAGATCTCTGCGACTTCACAGGAGCCTTTAGCACGCACCCAAGCAGAACGCTCAGGATTATCATTTTCTTCGAACATCCCCATTTCGCCCAGGAAGTCGCCCTGGTTCAGATAGGAGAGGATCATCTCTTTGCCCTCATCGTCCTTGATCAAGACGGCCACCGTACCCTTGACGATGTAATAGAGGGTCTCCGCTTTTTCACCCGCATGGATCAGGGTGCTCTTGGCGGGATACTTATGAATGTGGCAGTGCGACAAGAACCATTCCAGGGTGGGATCGCTTTGCGGTTTGCCAATGACCATGAGAATTCCTCTGTAGTGTCTTTTTATGGACTTGTGCGTCCGGGCAAGCTGCCAATCTTGCCATTCCTTGTATTAGTCGCAGTAGGATAAGAGCCTTTGTCTGTGCTGACAAGGCTTTGCGGGCTTTTGAAAGAGCCCTTTGAGTAATGCCTGCTGCGCTGTGTGGGTCATTCTAGGGAAGATGGCGGTAACAGATGTTGATTTTGATCTATTTCCCTCCCAACTCGTCGCTTTCTGAGCATTAAGAGCAGAGATGCCACCCGTTCGATAGCTGGGGTATGCTAAGGGCATAACGAACATGCCATAACAAGCAACAGGATGAACAAGATGAAAGCCAAAGTCAGCTGGGTGGAAGGGATGAAATTTATCGGTGAGAGCGAATCAGGTCACACCGTGACCCTGGATGGCGCTAATCCGGGAGAAGGGGTTAGCCCGATGGAGATGATCCTGCTGGCGGTGGGTGGCTGCAGCTCTATTGATGTGGTCTCCATTCTCGAGAAAGCCCGTCAATCAGTGACCGCATGCCACGTAGAACTGAACGGTGAACGGGTAGAGAGCACCCCGCGCGTTTTTGAAAAAATTAACCTTCACTTTGTGGTAACCGGCACCGGGCTGGCAGAGAAGCAGGTGGCCAGAGCTGTGACGCTATCGATGGAAAAATACTGTTCCGTTTCCCTGATGCTGGAAAAAGCGGTACAAATTACCCATAGTTATCAAATTCTTGAAGCCTGATAACTGATAATTGTTACGTGGAAAAGCCATGGCGTTAGGCCATTACATAAGGAAAGTGCAATGAAAAAATTGATAGCTCTACTTCCTCTACTGGGTCTGGCGGCATGTACCAGCCCACAGCCGACCCAGTATCAATACAACCAGTATCAGTGTGGTGAAGAGCTGTTAGCCGTGACCTATGATGCCCAGGCTGACATGGTGCAGTTCCCCTACAACGGGGTTTACCACAAGCTTGCTCGAGTCGAGTCGGAGTCTGGCGAGAAATATTCTGACAGCGTGACCACCTTCTGGAATCAGGAGAAACAGACCACGCTGACCCAAAAAGAGGTCACCTTGTTGACCTGTACCCGTAAATAGATGAATGCACTCTCCCTTGCGGCGGCGCCCTTGTTTTAACCACCTGCGTCCCGTCAAAAAAAGCGGCTTGCCAGATGGCAAGCCGCTTTTTTATCTTGATCCGGATGAGTGCCATGCATATGGCTTATCGGGTAGGCAAGGCTCCCAGTAATTCAGCGGCAAGTTGCTGACTCAGCTGCTGGCGCTGCCCCTCGGCGATGGCTGCCTCGCTGGCAAGGGAAATCGCGCTGCTCCAAACCGCTTTTTTGCTGCGCGGGTCAAGCAACACGATCGCCAGCGTGCCCTTGCGTCCACTGGCAGCTGCCCCAATCCCCGGCGTCATGCCCAGACGTGAGAAAATCTCGCCATCGCTGATATCTTTGCCACCCGCAACCCCGATAGCCACCCAGAGATCGGCCTCCTCAAGGGGCACACTGCGCCATCCCTTGCCATCGAGTTGTTGACTGACTGCTTGCTGCATCGGCTCCAGCCAGCCTTCAGCATGTTCTCCGGCGAACTGATACTGCTCAGCCAGGGCGTAGCGCGGTGTGGCGCCAAACGTCCAGTCACTGATCGGACGAACCACCATGGTGCCCGATTCCAGCGTGGGGGCCGATGGCCCGCTGCTGCACCCGCCCAGCAGGACAAGCAGCGCCACAGAAAGATAAGCAAACCGCATCATGAACTCCTTTGAATCAGGTTATTTTTCCGGTTTCGAGCAGTTGCTGGATGAGCGGGCGCAGGATCAACTCCATCGCAAATCCCATCTTGCCACCCGGCACCACAATGGTGTTCATTCGTGAGATGAAAGAGCCATCGATCATCGACAACAGGTAGGGGAAATCGACCTGCTTGATACCGCGAAACCGGATCACCAGCATACTCTCGTCCAGACTCGGGATCACCTTGGCACTGAAGGGGTTGGAGGTGTCCACCGTCGGTACTCGCTGGAAGTTGATATGGGTGCGCGAGAACTGCGGGGTGATGAAGTTGATGTAGTCATCCATGGAGCGAACGATGGAGTCGGTCACCGCCTCGCGGGAGTGGCCCCGCTCCGAGGTATCGCGGATCAGCTTCTGGATCCACTCCAGGTTGACGATGGGCACCACGCCGATCAGAAAATCCACGTGGCGCGCCACATTATGATCCTCGGTGACTACCCCGCCGTGCAGCCCTTCATAAAACAGCAGATCGGTATTGCTAGGCAGATTCTGCCAGGGGGTGAAGGTGCCGGGCATCTGATTAAAAGGCACCGCCTCGTCAAAGCTGTGCAGATAGCGGCGATACTGGCCATTGCCATCCTGCCCATAACCCTGGAAAAAGCTCTCCAGCAGGCCGAAGTCATTGGCCTCCGGGCCAAAATAGCTGATATGGCGCCCCTGCTCGCGCGCCTTGCGGATCGCCACATCCATTTCCGGGCGGGTATAACGGTGAAAACTGTCACCTTCTACCACAGCCGCGGTATAGCCAAGCTGATGAAACATAGAGCGAAAAGCATTGGTGGAGGTGGAGGTGCCGGCACCGGAGGAGCCGGTGACTGCAATAATGGGATGCTTGGCCGACATAGAATTCTCTCTTCCTTGGGAGTGCCGTTATAAGATCAGAGGCGCAAGTTGGTCAAGATTGCTCGATAAAACGATCTTTCACTACGATATTGACCGATTCGTGCAACTCGCTATAGACGATAACCGCCTTGCCTTGCTGTAATTGCGATCGCACCGCGTCTACTTTGACCTCGAGTGATACGTCCTGTTCACCATATTCGGTGCCTTCTTGCAGCACAAATTGCTCGATCAGGTTGGTCAGGGTGTCGCCGTCGAGTTCTTGCCAGGGAATAATCATGATGGAAGTTCTATTAGCCAGAATGGCGCTATTTTCTATCTGTGGCCATCAAGCGCAAGGTGTTTATATGTTTTTTGGTAGGACCTGAGATGTTCTCTGCTCATTTTCGTTCGCAGGCTGCCGATTTCGATGACCATCTATGGAGCATTCGCCGTCAGGCATTGAGCCAGGGGATCCGCTGGTTCTGGGTGGCCAATCTGCTAGGCAGCATCTTCTTGCTTGCCCGCTTTTATGTCTACCAGAACGCCGAATTGGTGATCGACGACAAACTGCCCTGGCGTTATGAGTGGCAGTTATGGGTCATGGCGACAGCCAATCTCACTTATCCGTTGCTGCGCTGGTTGCTGCAGCACAGACCAGGGCGAGAGTGGCTAAATAGCCTGCGGATCTATGCGCTGTTGTGGGGGACTGGTTGGGCAATGGTGGGCTATGCCACCGCAGTGACCGAGGTGAGAGGAGGCTTTAGCCTGGCCTTTATGTCCCTCAGCCTGCTGTTGATGACCTCCCTGATCGCCTTTTATTGCGAAAAAAGCCTCTGTTACTGCTTTATGGCTCCCCCTTTGTTCTATCTGCTTGTCGAACCCCTGACCGTGAAGGTGCCTTTTCTTGCCATGCATGTCTTGCTGGTAGCCGGATTGGTGCTGTTGCTGGAGACGGGGCGACAAATGTTGTACGACTGGTTCGTGCTGGCAGTTGCTCGGGAGTACGAGAATCTGGAGTTAGCCCGCCAGCTGGATGGGCAAGCCAAGCAAGACCCGCTCACCAGATTGGCCAATCGTCGCCACTTCAACCTGGTCGGAGAGCGTACGATCAAGCAGGCCATGCTCCAGGATCAATCCTTTGCGGTGATCCTGCTCGATGTGGATTTTTTCAAAAAGCTGAACGATGGCTATGGCCATCAACGTGGCGACGAAGTGTTGGTGAGTGTCGCTGAATGTCTGCGTGAGGTGGTACGAAGTCAGGACGATCTGGTCGCCCGTTACGGCGGTGAGGAGTTCGTGTTGTTATTGCCGAAGGCGACCCTGAGCATTGCCGAGACAGTGGCGCAGCGTGTTGCTGCTGCGCTGGCACGCCATTCCCTGCCCCATGCCTACTCTTGTGTGGCACCCTATGTCACCGTGAGCCAGGGGATCGCCTTGTGGACAAATGGCGAATCGCTCGACCGGGTCATCGCCCGGGCAGATGGGGCTCTTTATCAGGCTAAGGCCGAAGGGCGCAACTGCTATCGCATGGCTCAGTCAGACACTCAGCCAGCCAACGGCTGATCCGTTCATCCAGCCAGAAACGGGGGCGCAAGGGGGTGCCGTGCAGAAAGCCGACATGGCCACCACGCTGGCTCAGCTCATAGCGCACCATGGGGGACAGCTGTTCCGGCTGGGGGATGACAGCGTGTGACATGAAGGGATCATCAGCGGCGTGAATGATGAGGGTCGGGATGGGGATCTGGCGCAGCAGGGGCAGCCCTGAACAGCTTTGATAGTAGTGGCTGGCGTTGCGAAAACCATGTAGCGGCGCGGTGACCTGTTCGTCGAACTCCCGCAGGGTGGCAATCTGCGCCACTTGCCTTGGCTGCCAACGTTCGCCTGCCTTTTGCTGGCGGCTGATTTTATTTAGCAGATTGCGGCGCATGGTGCGCAGCAGATAGTTCTGATAGACCTTGGAGAAGCCCTGATTAACCCGTTCGGCACAGCTGGCCAGTTGCAGCGGGGCCGAGACCACCACCGCCGCCTTCAGTGCGTCAGGGCAAGCCCGCGCCAGCAGATTGACCAGCATATTGCCGCCAAGTGAAAAGCCGATGGCGATCAGCGGTTTGCCCGGGAAGCGCAGGCTCAGCTCGTCTATCAGCTCCTGCGCATCACCGATGGCGCCAGAGTGATAGGCCTGCAAATGACGATTGGGTTCGCCGCTGCAACCGCGAAAGTGCATCAGCACTGCCTCCCTCCCCTCTTGCTGCAGGTGGGCAAACAGTCCCTTGGCATAGTGAGAGTGAATGCTCCCCTCCAGCCCGTGGAACACCACCACCAGCGGCTGCGCATCCGCGCTTACCTCGCCGCTCCAGGCAAGGTCGACAAAATCCCCCTCCTGCAACTCAAACCGTTCGGCCACAAAGCGGGCTGGCATGCGGCGCAGCCATTTGGGCAATATGGTCTGCAGATGAGGATTGCGGGCCCACCAAGGGGCGTGGAAGTGGCTTTCGATCAGCATGGTTTCAGTCTGTTTTGGTGAAGGTGGGCAAGAGGATCGCCTCTCCCGCCGGATAGCCGCCGCATTATTATTGCAGCAGACGATCGTGATGCTCGGCACCACGCAACATGGCCTGAACCAGCTCGTTGGCCTCAAATTTGGTCAGCGCCTCATGAGCACCCACCTGGTGGGCCCGCTCTACGCTGATCTCGCTGGAGAGCGAGGTGTGCAAGATGATATAGGCACCCGCCAACTTGCTATCACTTTGCACCTCAAACGCCAATTCATAACCATCGAGCCCCGGCATTTCGATATCGCTGACCAGAATGTCTATCGGACTCTTCTGACTTGCCCGCTCCTGCATCAGGCTCAACGCATCCTTACCGTTCGAGCGGACCTCATAGGGAATATTGATGTAGTCGAGGGCGGCCATCAGTTGACGGCGGGCGACGGAGGAGTCATCGACCAGCAGGATCCGCATCGGCTTGATCCGCTCCCGCTGCACATCGGTCAACACCGGATAGAGGTGGCTGGGATCGTCCGGGTAGACCCGGGAGAGGATCAGTTCCACATCCAGCAGCTGGATCAGCTGGTCATTGACTCGGGTTACCCCGGTCACAAACACATTGTGGCCGAGTGCGGCTGGGGGCGACTCGATGTCACGCCAGTTACACTCGGTGATCTTGTCGATACCCCGCACCAGAAAACCCACCAGCGTGCGGCGGCAGTCGGTAATGATGATGAAGCAGTGCGCCAGCTCCTCCTGACTGACCGGGCGATAACCCACCGCCATCGCCATATCAATCACCGGAATCGTGGCACCACGCATGTTGGCGGCCCCCAGCACTGTGGGGTGAGAGTGAGGCAGCGCAGTCAGTCTGGTATAAGGCACTATCTCCTTCACCTTGAGGGTGCCGATGGCAAAGGATTGTTTGGTCGAGAGATGAAACAGCAACATGCCCTGGGATTGATTGGCTTTGCTCGTCATGGCAGATGTCCTGTTGGTCGAAACGTTGGCACTCACTTCTGGCCGCTAGCATAAAGGATCAGCGGGGAGATGACCCTTCCTTGTTAACGACCACTTGGCAAAAAACTGAACTGGTTCAGCTAATTAAATTGACGCGATAGCCGAGCATTCCGGCTATTAGTCGCCACTCCCGCTAACGCCCCATTGCTGGCAGGCGGCTTGCAGCGCCCCCTCATCAGCATAACCCAGCTTGCTGGCCACCACGGCTGGCTTGCTACCACCCTTGAGCAGTCTGAGTGCCTGCAGCAGCTGCCATTGCTGTTGCAGAACAAGCCCTGCTACTGGCGGTTCGACCTGTTGTGCCCACTGTTGCAGGCTCTCTGGCCTGCCATTGGCCAGCGCTTGCCAGCTAGCCTGCAAACTCGGTTCCCCTTGCTGGCTAATGGTGCACTGTTGCAGCTCATCCAGGATCACCTGCAGCCGCTTACCATATATCCCCTGCCACTCTTGTGGCCGCTGCCACTGGGCCAGCGAATCGAGTAGCGCATCGAGCAGCGGGGTGGTCTGCAACCACCCGGCCTGTTGCGGTTGCTCAACCCGCAGCGAGACGCTCAGTTGATCGTAGTGGCAACCACTGAGTGGGCTAAACGCAGCGAGAGCATCGGCGCAGAGCCAGAAGCAACGACCTGCGGGCAACAACAGCTCATGCTGGCCCAGTCTCAGCAGCGCGGCGCCCCGGGTTATCCGCAACAGTTGCCCGACCGGGGTCCGTTTGCGGTTGCCCGCCTGCAAGCCGTGGCAAGAAAAATGGTGGTATTCGATGGCATGATGCATGTAAAAACCCTGATATGATGCTGCCTGGAGGTAACAAAAATGGAAACCAGACGTAAAAAACGCTTCATTGCCGGTGCAGTCTGCCCGGCGTGCGGCAAGTTGGACAACATGATGCTGTATCTGGAGCATGGAGTCGAGAAGGTGACCTGCGTCGCCTGTGGCGATACCCAGGTGCAAACCCCTGCCGAGGTCGACAGCATGACTCGCGAGGCGGAAGAGGTGATCGGGGTATTCCGCCCGTAATAGCCACTACGGCTACCGGGATGAGACTCGCCCCTGCAGTTTATGCCGTTTTTTTCGACATTATTGCGCCAGCCATGGCATATGCGCGGCTCATTTTTTAAGGTATTCTGAGCCCGTTTTTTTCTATCCGCAGGATCCTGACATGAAAGTAGCTCCTCTGAGCGTGGTTACGCTGGAATACACAGTCACCGACGAGCACGGTGAAGTCATCGACAGCACAGTTGGCAAAGAGCCGCTGGTCTATCTGCACGGCACCCGTTACCTGGTCTCTGGCCTGGAAGCCGAGCTGGAAGGTCGCGCGGTAGGTGAAGCATTCGAAGTGACCCTGGCCCCCGCCCAGGCTTACGGCGAGTATGACGAGACTCTGGTACAAGAAGTGCCGGGTGAGCTGTTCGACGGCATGGAAGTCTCCGAAGGGGATACTTTCGTGGCTGAAACCGATGACGGTCACCGTCCGGTCACCGTGGTTGAAGTCTCGGAAGAGTTCGTCAAGGTAGATGGCAACCATCCGCTGGCGGGCGTGACGCTGCGTTTCAAGGTCGAGATCCAGGACGTGCGCGCTGCCACTGCTGAAGAGCTGGCACATGGCCATGTCCATGGTGATGAAGGTTGCGGTCACGACCATGGTCATGATCACGATCACGATGATCACCAGCATGGCGGCTGCTGTGGTGGTGCTGGTCACGGTCATGACCACGGCCACGATCACGGCGCTGAAAAGGGCCATGGCGGTTGCTGCGGTGGTGGCGGTTGTGGTGGCAAGGGTCATCAACACTGATCACAGCCACGCTGATGATAAAAAACCCGCTCACGCGGGTTTTTTATTGGCTGGCGACCGGGATTGGCAAGGTTGTCGGACAGCGAAAATTGCCTGTTCAGTAGTGCGGTGGCGGCGTCTCTTCGGCCATGCTGGCGATCTGGCTGGGCTGTACACTTTGCAGTTTGTCGATCAGCAGCTGGATCTGGTATTTGAGCCGGTCGAGCTCACGGCCCTGGGTTGTCACCTCCCCATTAAGTTGCTCTACGGTGTACTCCGCATAAGCGAGACGGGTTTCCAGGGTTTCGATGCGATCGTTAAGTTGCTGACTCATGGGCCTTCGGGTCCTTACTTGATTGTCCAGATTTCGGCCAGCCCACTGGAACTGGCACTGATCAAGTGACTATTGTCGCGCAAAGCGACGCCATAGACCACTGCACTGGGCGGTTTCACCTTGGGTTGCGGTGAGACGCGCCAGCGCTGCAGCAGGGCGCCATCGCTCACTTGCCACAGGGAGAGCTGGCGGGAAGGAGCACCGGTGATCAGCCACTTGCCGTCATTGGCAAAGCGGGCGCTGGTATAGACCTCGAAGCGGTAATCGTATTGCAGTTGGCTCACCTCCTTGCCGGTTTTCAGATCCCAGATGCTGGCCCGGCTGCTGTCGGCGGTGAAAGCATAGCGACCGCTCGGCTCCAACCTGGCCATCACTACCCGGCCACCATGGTTAAAGCGCCAGATAACCTGCCCGCTGCGGGTATCCCATAAATAGGCGCTGTAGTCATTACCCCCCGTCAGGGCGTAGCGGCCATTGGCCGACAGATCCACTGTATTGATCTGTTCGGTATGCCCCAGAAATTGCAGGCGACGGCCACTTTGGGTATCGAGCCATTCCGCTTTACCATCTTCCCGACCGATCAGCACGTAGCGCCCGTTAGCAGATAGCGCAATATCCCTCAGCTTGGATTCAGGAAGAGAGTAGTAACCTTGGGATCGTCCATCCTGTAACCGCCAGGTGGCAAAGGTGTCCGTTGTTGCGGTAATGGCATGGCTGCTGTCTTCGGAGAAACGGGTAATGAAAACCAGATCATCCGGCGAGTCAGACTGCTTCCAGCGCCAGCGCTGGCGGTTCTGCTCGAGATCCCAGACAATAATGCCCTGACTGATGCTGGAGACGATGGCCAACTTGCCGTCACTGGCCAGATCAGCGGTCAGCAGACCGGTGCTGGCGAGGGTTAATTGCTGGCTGGGTTGGGAGCTCTGCTCGCAACCAGTGAGCATTAAACAGAGGCTCACCAGATAAATAGCACTTTTTATCATTTTTGCGGTCTCATGCTTTTGTTACCTGCGATCACGGCGTTAGTATAAGGCGCTTATCACGATAAACCTCTCATTTCACGATGAAACCGAGAGCGGTATTTGGAGTTTGGAGAAACTGATGAACAAATTTCTGAAGGTGTCCCTGTTGGCTGCGGCGGTTGCCGTCGGTCTGACTGCTTGCCAAAAAGACGAGAAGCCTGCTGCGGCCAATACCGCCGAAGTGAAGGCAGAGGCCAGCAAGCCTGCAGAGGGCACCAAGGCTGAAGCCAAGAGCTTTGAAGAGCAATCCGGCTACGCAATTGGCCTCTCCATGGGTCGCTATATCGCTAACACCCTGGAGCGTCAGCAGGAACTGGGCATCAAGCTGGAGAACGCCGTGATCCTCAAAGGGGTGACCGACGGTCTGGGTAAAGAAGCCAAGATGACTGACGAAGAGATCCAGAAAGTACTGCAAGATTACGATGCCAAAATCAACGAACTGACCAAGGCCAAGGCTGAGAAAGATTCTGTTGATAACCTGAAAAAAGGTGACGAGTATCTGGCTGCCAACGCCAAGAAAGAGGGCGTGAAGAGCACCGAATCCGGCCTGCAATATCTGGTCGAGAAGATGGGTGATGGCGCCAAGCCGAAATCCACCGATATCGTCAAGGTTCACTACACCGGCACCCTGACCGATGGCACCAAATTTGACAGCTCCGTCGATCGCGGCGAGCCAGCCACCTTCCCGCTCAACCAGGTTATCCCGGGTTGGACTGAAGGCGTGCAGCTGATGCCTGTTGGCTCCAAATTCAAGTTCTTCCTGCCGTCCAAGCTGGCCTATGGCGAGCACGGTGCAGGCTCCATCCCGGCAAACGCCGTGCTGGTGTTTGACGTAGAGCTGCTGGCAATTGAAAAGCCGGCCGCTGACGACGCCAAGAAGTAATGAAATACCTGTAGTAAAAACGGCTCCTTAGGGAGCCGTTTTTACTTGTATATGCCTTATAATCGCGAGATAACAGGGTTTTGCTGCGTTGGGTATGAAGGCTGGTGCAGACAAAATAGATCGCAAAATCAAATACAAGGATGACTCCAGTGGCTGAAAACAAACCGCGTGTTCTACTGGTGGAAGATACCCGAAGTCTGGCGGTAGTTTATGAACAGTACCTGCGGCTGGAGGGGTATGAGGTGTTACTGGCCGACTGCGGCCAGCAGGCGCTTGCACAGTTGCAGACCAGCCCACCGCCCGTGGTGCTGCTCGATCTGGAGCTACCGGATATGTCCGGTATGGATATTCTGCAGATGATCACCGAACAACAGCTGCCTTGCGCGGTGGTGGTGATCACCGCCCACGGCTCGGTGGATGTGGCGGTGGAGGCGATGCGTCTGGGTGCCTTTGATTTTCTGACCAAACCATTCGATAGCAAACGGCTCTGTGCCACCGTTCGCAATGCCCTAAAACATCAACAGTTAAGTTCGCTGGTCGCCCACTATAAGGAGAACTTCGAACGCAGCTCATTTTTCGGCTTTATCGGCGCATCTATGCCGATGCAGGCGGTCTATCGCATCGTCGAGAGCGCAGCGCCCAGCAAAGCGACCGTTTTTATTACCGGTGAAAGCGGTACCGGCAAAGAGGTATGTGCCGATGCGATTCATCAGTGCAGCCCCCGCAGCGAACAGCCCTTTATTGCCCTTAACTGCGCCGCCATTCCCCACGATTTGATGGAGAGCGAGATCTTCGGCCATGTGAAAGGCTCCTTCACCGGTGCGCAGGGGGATCGCAAAGGAGCAGCCAGTCTGGCCGATGGCGGCACCCTGTTTCTGGACGAAATCTGCGAGATGGATCTGGACCTGCAGAGCAAGCTGTTGCGCTTTATCCAGACCGGCACCCTGCAGCGGGTCGGCAGCGGCAAACTTGAAACCGTCGACGTGCGTTTTATCTGCGCCACCAATCGTGACCCGCTGGTGGAGGTCAAGGCTGGCCGTTTCCGTGAAGATCTTTACTACCGGTTACATGTTATCCCCCTCAGCCTGCCCGCCTTGCGGGAGCGGGGTGAAGATATTCTGCTGCTGGCACGCACCCTGTTGCAGAGTTACGCCAAAGAGGAGAACAAGCGCTTCAAGGATTTCGACCCCAGCACCGCCAGGGTGCTGCTCGACTACCCCTGGCCCGGCAACGTCCGCGAGTTGCAAAACGTGGTGCGCAATATCGTAGTGCTAAACGACAAAGAGCTGGTCAGCCCGGATATTTTGCCGCCACCGCTCAATGGGGTTCGTCCCCCATTGCCGGCGGCGATTGCCGCAGCAGTCGCATCGACCCCGGTTGTCAATGGGGCGGCAAGCGGGCAGATCCGTCCGCTCTGGATAGTGGAAAAAGAGGTGATAGAACAGGCCATCGCCAGCTGTGACGGCAATATACCCAAGGCGGCGGCGCTGCTGGAGATCAGCCCCTCCACCATCTATCGCAAGAAGCAGGGTTGGGAAGAGGCCAGCCTGAACTGAGTGAGCGTCACTATCTCGGGTGCCGGAGCGGAATCGACCCAGAGCATAATAACATTGAAGCAAGTGAGGGGCGGCGCGAGCCGCTCTCTCTATTTTCGGGGGGCTCAGAGCTTGGCGAGGAGCTTGAGGCGAGCCAGTCGCTCCGCCTCATTGGCCTTGAGCCAGCCATCCCGTGATAGCAGGAACCAGGCGCGGGCAAAATATTCTGCCGCTGCCGGATCGTCCAGTGCCAGCGCGTTTTCGCCCATCTCCTCAAACAAATAGCCATCCTCCGGCTCGCCAGCCTCGGTCATATCGACTTTGATCTGCACCAATTCAGCCAGCGCAGCCTCATGCAGACCTTTTGCTCGGGTCAGCCGGGCCAGACTCCAGCGGGCGATAAAGGCCTTGGCCGGATTGTTGTGTTGCAGATGCCAAGCCAGACACTTCTGTTGCAGGATTTTGGCTTCATCAAAGCGGCCCAGTTCGAACAGGGTCCAGCCCTGATTGTTATAAAGCGTGGCCAGCCAGCCGCACACCTTCTCATCGCTGCTGCGCTCAGCCAGCTCCATCGCCAGTTGATGCCAGCGGCTCTGCTCTTCAAGCGGAGCCGAGATGGCCACCATATGTGCGGCGTCGATGGCGAGATAGAGCTCCTTCTCCTTGAGCCCCAGCTGCCATGCCTGTTCAAACAGGGTTCTGGCGCGGGCTTTGTCACCTGCCGAGTTAAAGGTGCGACCCCGCTCCAGCAGGGCTCTGACTCTGGCCCTTGGTGTAGCGTCGCTGAGCCGGGGTGCTATCTCGTCGAGCAGCTGGTGAGCTTGTTCAAACTGGCGTTGCAGCGAATAGGTACGGGCGATCTGGGTCAGCAACTCCAGCTCGAGTTGCAGGTCGGCGGCGGTGCGCACCGCAGTAAGCAGAGCGTGAAAACGCAGGGCAGTGGCGGCGGGATCCTGATAATCCCACTGCGTCATGAAATCGGGCGGATTGTCCATCGGGCCTCCTGGCTGGCGATCCTTTCACCAAGATGCCTGCAGGCCATTGTTTGTACAAGGGGGGCTCGTCACAGAGCCCCCCTTGAGTCATCTCAACAGCAGTGGTCAGCCGGTCAGTAGACCATGGCCAGGCTCATCAGCATCAGACCGAGCGCGGCAAAGACCCCCTCCTTGATGGCGAGACGGGGCACCAGCGCCTTGGGCAGCGCCGGAAACAGGCTCAGGGCAAAGCCAAGCCCCGGCATCAGCCAATGGAAAGCCGGATTGCGCAAAGCGGGATCGGCGGCACCATTGATGATGATCAACAAAATAAACAGGGTAAAGGCGGGCAGGATAAACCAGCGTACTCCACTGGCCGCGACTGCGCGCAGCGGCGAGATGCGATAGAGCAGCATGGTCACCAGGAACAACACAAAAGGGGCCAGCAGATAGAGCGGGGCGGGGTTCATAACTTTTTTCCTGAAAACAAGTCGTCTGAAAACCGGGGGCAGGCACAACAGGCGCGGGATTTAACCACTCTTCGCGGGTGATGACCAGCAGCCCGGGCCCAGGCTGTGAAGAGGATCCCGGGTAAAGGTTTGCTACCGGCGGCTTTAGCTGCGCCAGAACCAGGCGGCGGCAAAAACCAGCCAGCTCAACCCTAGCAAGACCCACGGCAGCGGATGCTGACGAGTCACTTCTACCAATTCGATCTGGTCGTCCTGATCCTCTGGCAGTGGTGTGCCCTGTGACTGTTTGGCTTTACTCTGCAGCTTCTTTTGGCGACTCGCCTCGCGGGCCCGCGCCTTCATCTGTTTCTTGTACTCATCGATGCCTTTCTGGATCCCTTGCGCGATGAGTTGAGTCTGCTCTTTGGTCTGCCCCGGCTTCTGGTTGGCACGGGCAATCTTCACCGCTTCCTGCTGGGTCTCGGGGGAAACTTTGTCATACTTGGCCATCAATTATCTCCTCGGGCATGGCTGGCTGGGGAGTATGCCATAAAGCTGCGCATTCAGGCCCGCCTCTTGATCATCCCCACCAAGGTGGGGAGCTATCTATCGCAGACAGGCCGACGGGCCACCTCTTTCACTTTGTTACACGCCACCAGACGGCATCAGTCATCATGGTACCCCCCGTGCTTTTTATGCTTCTTGTGCTTTTTGTGGTGCTTATGATGGTGATGATCATCGTCGTCATCATCGTAATAGCGATCCTGGCTCTTGTGACCATCACCGGTCTTGGCGCCAATGGCCGAACCGCTCGCCCCGCCGACCCCGGCCCCGATCAGCTGACCGGTATCGCCGCCGACACTCTTGCCGATGGCGGCGCCACCCAGCGCCCCCACAGCGCCGCCGAGGGCCGCTTCATTCTTGTTGCCCTTGTTGGCCGTCGCCGCGCCACCGGCAGCACCGCCCAAGGCGGCCCCCACCAGCGCGCCGGTGTCGCCCCCCAGCTCCTTGCCGATCATGGTGCCCGCCACCCCGCCCGCTCCGCCACCGAGAATGGTGTTGAGGCTCTCGGAGGCGTGTGCCGCCGTGCTGCCAGCCAATAACGCCCCCAGCAAAGCCAGCGCGCGAATGCCACCGCTATTCATCTCCATGGATACTCCTGTCAAACCTGATTAATTTCCTCCGCACTATTCACCAGCACTATACAAACCGGCAAGCGGCCAGCCAGTGGGGGGCGAGCGGCGGGTAGCTCTTCGCTTGAAGCCCAGTTTCAGGAATGACAGGTGAGATCGAATTCAATCGCTTGAATAACCACAAGAAAAATTTCATTGCACAGGAATGGCGCGGCCCTCGGCAGGGCCGGGAGTCTGTCGCAGCCCCGCCCCGACTGCTGGCGATCGGACAGCTCCTGTCACCAGCACAGGTTGGGTGATGCAATCTCAGGTGTGCTGGCTGCCCAGCTGTTCGATGATGGTGCTGCGCAGCAGGGCGCGCCCCTCGTCGATGCGGGTCGATCGGGAGAGTCCTTTCGCCCACATCAGGGCCAACGTACGACTCAGCAGCGGTTGATGCAGATCAACCACCTTGAGCTGGGGATCGCACAGATGTGTGGTGTAAAGCCTTGGCAGAATGGCGATGGCTAATCCCGAACGCACCAGACCGTGCAGGGTCTCGACATAGTCGGTGGTGTATCTGGGCTTGAGCCCGGGCAACTGACTCTGGGCCAGCCCGTTGACCTGTCGGCTGACGTTGCCTCTGGCAAACAGGGCGATATCGCGGTGGGCCAACTGCTGCCAGCAGAGCGCCTCCTCGGTTGCCAGCGGATCTTGCCGGTTGACCACCGCCACCAACGCATCGTCCAGCAATGGCGTGACCTCCAGCGAGTCGGGCAACTCGCCATCCAGCACGCCAATTCCGGCATCCAGCGACCCCTCGACCAACGCCTGCAGCAGACCATCATTGGTGTGATCCTGAAACTCGACCCGCAAACCGGGAAACTGTTGCTGCAGCCGAGCGGCCGCCAGCGGGAACATCAGGGCGCAGGCAGACGGGATCAGGCCGATGCGCAGGGTGCCATCACCCCCTTCAGTCATCACCTGCTGCATATCGGCAAAAGCGGCGTGGGCCACATTGAGCAGCCCCTTGGCGTGGGGCAGGATCGCCTCCCCCTGCTCGGTGAGGGTGACTGCCTGCGCGGTGCGGTGAAACAATTTGCCGCCGAGCACAGATTCAATCTGGCGCAAAGCACTGCTCAGGGCAGGTTGACTGATGGCCATCTGGTTGGCCGTTTCGGTGAAGTGGCGCAGCTGGGCCAGGGTGACAAAATACTGGATCTGCTTGAGGGAGAGCGCAGGCAAACGGCGCCAAGGTTCAGACATGGAAGAGACAACCGGAGAAAACGTTTGCAGCAGCATAACCCTTTCTTATCCAGTTATAAATTCTTTGCGCTATGCACGGGCCAATCCCCTCCCTAAAGTGTGCCCATTATTCTCCCTTGTCAGGCCATCTCCTTCATGTGTGAACAAGATGCATCCCTCAACTTGCGCCGCCGCGCCGTGCAGGCAGCCCTTGGCGAAGCGCCCTTCGATCTGCTGCTCACCAACGCCAAGGTGATCGACATGGTGACCGGCGAGATCCGCCCCGCAGATGTCGGGTTGGTCGGCCCGCTGATTGCCAGCGTTCACCCAGTCGGCACCTGCCTGCAGGCGAGCGAGACCCACGATCTGGCCGGTGCCTATCTCTCACCGGGGCTTATCGACAGCCATGTTCATGTGGAGAGCTCCCACCTGACGCCGGAGCGCTACGCCGATGTGGTAGTCGCGCAGGGCACCACCACCATCTTCTGGGATCCCCACGAGCTGGCCAATGTGCTCGGGCTGGCGGGGGTACGCTATGCCATCGACGCCAGCCGCAACCTGCCACTGCGAGTGATCTGCGCCGCGCCTTCCAGCGTCCCCTCGACGCCGGGCCTCGAGATGTCGGGCGCCGAGTTTCATGGCCCCGAGATGGCCACCATGCTGGAATGGCCGGAGGTGGCGGGGATCGCCGAGGTGATGGATATGCAGGGGGTGCTGGGCAGCAGCGAGCGGATGACCGGCATCCTGCACGCCGGTTTGCAACGCAATGCCCTGATTGAGGGGCACGCCCGGGGCCTGTGCGGTCACCGGTTGCAAGCCTATCTGGCCGCCGGGGTCAGCTCGGATCACGAACTCACCTCGGCTGCCGATGCACTGGAGAAGCTGCGGGCCGGGCTCACCCTGCAACTGCGTGGCTCCCACCCCTACCTGCTGCCGGAGATCGTCACGGCGCTGAAACAGCTGCCCCACCTCTCCTCCCAAATAACTCTCTGTACCGACGATGTGCCGCCCGACATGCTGCTGGAGAAGGGGGGGATGATCGCACTGGTCAAACTGCTGGCAGAGCTGGGGCTGGCGGTGCCCGACGTGCTGCGGATGGCCACCCTCAATGCCGCCATCCGTCTGCAACGCAACGATCTGGGATTGGTTGCCGCGGGTCGCTGCGCCGATCTGGTGGTGTTTGACAACCTCACCGATCTTAACCCGCTCAGCGTCTACAATGGCGGCCAGCGGGTCGCCCGCCATGGCGCCATTCTCACCCCCTCCAAGCCTGTCGCTGGTTGCCAGGCACCGCGCGATACCATGCAGATCCCCCTGCGCACGCTGGAGGACTTTGTTATCCGGGTGCCCGGGCTGGCGGCGGGGCGTGCCCGCTTCAAGACCATCAAGGGGGCCCGCTTCACCCAGTGGAGCGAAACCGAGGTTGAGGTTCGAGATGGTCAGGTGATTGTGCCGGAAGGATTTAGCCTGATCTCGGTGCAGCACCGCCACGGTCGCCATCAGGCGGGCACCCGGCTGGCGCTGCTGGAGGGATGGGGCGAGCTGCAAGGGGCCATCGCCACCAGCTACTCCCACGACTCCCACAATCTGGTGGTGCTGGGGCGCGACCCGCAAGAGATGATGCTGGCCGCCAACACCCTGATCGCCAGCGGGGGCGGCATGGCGGTCGTTCAGCAGGGTGAGGTGCTGGCCCACGTCGCCATGCCCATCGCCGGTATGCTCTCCGACCTGCCAGCCAGCGAGCTGGCGGCCAGTTTCCACGCCCTGCGGGAAGTGAGCGGCCGGGTGGTGGAGTGGGAGCCCCCCTACCGGGTCTTCAAGGCCATCGAGGGAACCTGTCTCGCCTGCAATGCGGGGCCGCATCTGACCGACCTCGGTCTCACCGACGGCCTGACCCGCGAGATTGTCGACCCCTTCATCTGCAGCTGGCCCCACGCCGATGTCCGCCAAGCCGATTAACATTGAGGAGAACAGAGTGAACCCTGTCGCCATTATTCTGGATACCGACCCCGGCATCGACGACGCCGTTGCCATCGCTGCAGCCCTGTTTCACCCGGGGATCGCGCTGACACTCATCACCACGGTCGCTGGCAATGTCGATGTCAGCAAGACCACCCGCAACGCCCTGCGTCTGCTGCACTTTTTCGACAAAAAGGTGCCGGTGGCGCAGGGGGCCAGCCAGCCCCTTGTGCGCCCCCTCGACGATGCCAGCCATATCCATGGCCACTCTGGCCTCGACGGTTATGAGTTTGCCGAGCCGCAGCAACAGCCGCTGCCGGAGCATGCGGTCGCTGCCATGCGGGCCACCCTGCTGGCCAGCGAACAGCCCATGACGCTGGTGCCTATCGGGCCGCTGACCAACATCGCCCTGCTGCTCACCCTGCACCCCGAGTGCCGGGAGAAGATCGAGCGGATCGTGCTGATGGGCGGCTCGGCCGGGCGGGGCAACCACACCCCCAATGCCGAGTTCAACATCTACGTGGATCCGGAGGCGGCCCACATCGTCTTCAGCAGCGGCCTACCCATCGTGATGTGCGGGCTCGATGTCACCAGTCGGGCCACCCTGACCGGCGAGATGATTGCGACGCTGCCCGCCCTCAACCGCACCGGCGCCATGCTCCATGCCCTGTTCGGCCACTATCGCGGTGGCAGTATGCAGACCGGGCTCAAGATGCACGATCTCTGCGCCATCGCCTATCTGGTACGCCCCGATTTGTTTACCACTCAGGCCTGTCATGTGGCCATCGAAACCCGGGGCGAGCACACCCTGGGCACCACCTCGGTGGATATCAACAACCGGCTCAAGCGGCCGCCCAACGCCGAGGTGTGCCTCGATATCGACCTGCCCGGATTCAGGGCCTGGTGCATGGAGACCCTGGCCCGCGCCATCTGATCCCGAACCGCCAGCTCGCTGGCCAATTCATAGCAAGAAGAGAGTGTTGGAACCATGCTGGAAATAATTGTCAGCACCCTGATCCTGGTCATCTGCGGCTATCTCATCGCCAAAAACTACGATGCCAAGATAGTGCTGTTCGCTGCAGGCCTGCTGTTGATGTTCGCCGCCGTCGGACTGGGCCACCCGCTGCTGCCTGCGGCGCAGAGCAGCGGCCTGAGCTGGCTAGATCCATTCGTCCAGATCAAGCAGATCTTCATCAGCCAGATGGGCAATGTCGGCCTCACCATCATGGTGCTGTTCGGCTTCTCCAGCTACATGAGCCACATCGGTGCCAACGACGTGACCGTCATGCTGCTGACCCGCCCCTTGAGCCGCATCCGCTCCCCCTACCTGCTGGTGCCGGTGATTTTCCTCTTGGGCAACCTGCTCTCGCTGGTGGTGCCGAGCGCCGCCAGTCTGGCGGTGTTGCTGATGGCCACCCTCTATCCGGTGCTCAAGGCGTCCAACATGTCCTCCCTCACCGCCGGGGCCGTCATCGCCACCACCGCAACCATAATGCCAAGCCCGCTGGGGGCCGATAACGTGCTGGCTGCCCAGAAGCTGGGGATCCCGCTGGTGGAGTACATCGTCTCCTACCACGCCCCCATCTCGTTGCCGACACTGGCACTGATGGCGGTGGTGCACTACTTCTGGCAGAAGGCGATGGACAAGCGCCAGCAGGCGCGCGGCGGACTGGAAGAGAAGGATGAATCCCTCGCCCTGCCCACCAGCTTGCCACCTGCCTACTACGGCCTCTTCCCGGTACTGCCGCTGGTGCTGGTGCTGCTGTTTGGCATCCTCTTCACCCACATCTCGCTCGGGTTGGTGGAGATCACCTTCGTCTGTCTGCTGCTTACCATAGGGGTGGAGCTGCTGCGCAAAGGCAATATCAAGGAGACCAGCAAGGAGTTCGCCATCTTCTTTAGCGGCATGGGGACAGGTCTGGCTCAGGTGGTGTCGCTCATCGTGGCGGCCAGCATGCTGGTGGAGGGGTTAAAAGCCATCGGCATCATAGATACTCTGGTGGACAGCGTGAAGCACATCGACGGGGTCGGCTCCATCCTGATGTTCTTCTTCTCCGGCACAGCGGCGCTGATTGGCTTTATCAGCGGCAGCGGGCTGGCGGTCTTCTACTCCTTTATCAACATCATTCCCGAGATCACCGAGAAGGTCGGGGTCAACAGTGTGTCAGTGGCACTGCCAATGCAGCTCACCGCCAACCTGATCCGCTCCATGTCGCCGGTCGCCGCGGTGATCATCGTCATCGCCTCGATCACCGGCAGCAACCCCATCGAGATCATCAAGCGCACCTCGGTACCCATCATCTCGGGCATCATTTGCTGCATGACCCTCTCCTACCTGCTGTTCAGCTAACCTCTCCCCCTCTGCAGGCAATCACGCCGGTCGTCTGCAGAGGGTTTTTTACCCTCGGTTGAAAGTGTCACCACTGTGTGTAAACGCCCAGAAGATAATCGGGTGGTATAGTCTATAGCCTGAGCAATAGGGGATTGCTGGCCAACAGGCTGGCGTCCGGTGACTATCAAACAAAGGAGATGTTATGAGTAGTCCGTTTATCGAACAGATCAAAGCACGTCGTACCATCTATGCCCTGGGTGACCAGGTGTCCCATACCCCGGAACAGCTGACGGCCCTGATCCAGGATGCCATCAGGCACAGCCCCTCCTCCTTCAACTCCCAGAGCTCCCGCGCCGTCATTCTGTTTGGCGCCCAGCATCACAAGCTGTGGGACATGGTCAAAGCCGAGCTGAAAAAGATTGTGCCGCCAGAAGCCTACGCCCAGAGTGAGGCCAAGGTGGATGGCAGCTTCCGCGCAGGCTTTGGCACCGTGCTGTTCTTTGAAGACACAGATGTCATCAAGGATCTGCAGCAAAAATTTGCGCTGTATGCCGACAACTTCCCCGTCTGGTCGGAACATGCCACCGGCATCGCCCAGTTTGCGGTCTGGACCACCCTGGCTCAGGAGAAGATCGGCGCCTCCCTGCAGCACTACAACCCGCTGATCGACGAGGCGGTGCGCAAGGAGTGGAACCTGCCCGCCAGCTGGCTGCTACGGGCCCAGATGCCCTTTGGCAGCATCAAGCAAGCGGCCGGAGAGAAGAGCTTTATCGACGACGCCACCCGTTTCCGCGTGTTCAAATAACGCTTCAGATAGCAAAACGCCCCCGTAGTTCGGGGGCGTTTTTATTGCGACAAGCAGTGCTGATGGCGATGGCTCATGCCGCAATATGCGGCCGCAGCGCGCTCTCCGGCGCTCAGGCGGGCAGCGTCACCAGCAGGGAATCCTCTCCCGGCACCACCTTCACCTCGCGCCAGTCGCGGATCACCGCCACCACCGCCGGATTGAGCGGCTGATCGCCCCCCACCTGCACCACGGAGCAACCAGCGCGCAGGGCGCTTTCAATACCGGCCGGCGCATCCTCGAATACCAGACAGCGAGCGGGCGGCACGCCAAGCCGTTTGGCACCCAGCAGATAGGGTTCGGGATCGGGTTTGCCATTGGTCACCGCTTCAGCACCCACCAGCACGGCGGGCAGCAGCAAACCGGCACAATTCAGGCGATGGCGGGCAACCCGCTCACTGGCGGAAGTCACGATGGCCCAGTGCTGTGGCGGCAAGCGGCGCAGCTGCTCACCAGCTCCGGCGATGGCATCGCCGCCGGTATGCAGCATCTCCAGCTCGTCGAGCCGCGTGGCTTCCCGCTCCACATCCAGTTGCGGGGCCAGCGCCCGGATCACCTCCCGCGAGCGCATGCCGTGGCACATCGCCAGCACCGGCTCGGGGGCAAGCTGATGATGTTGGCACCAGAGCCGCCACACCTTCTCTACATCATCGGTCGAGCAGACCAGGGTGCCATCCATATCGAGCAGCAGGGCGGATACCGACAAGGTGATGTTGCGCATGTCAGCACTCCTTTCTGTCCTCATATCGGTACTCATGCAGGCACTCATGCAATCACCCCGGCCAGCTCGGACGCAACGCCAGAAAGCGCATCGGCAAAGGCCTGTTGCTGGGCGGCCCGCTCGTAACAGGACAGCGCCTGTTCGGCACTGCCAGCCCACACCTGCAAGGGGCCGACCACAAACCCCTGTTGCAACAGGCTGGCGAGCAGCTCCCCCGTCTCCGGGGCCGCCAATGGCTGGGCCAGTACCAGCGTGCCCTTGACCAAAAAAAGATAACGTTGAGTGGACATGATATGGCTCCTTGTTCCGGCTCAGAGGAGGACGATGCCCCCCTTGCCGAGCCATTAGAACAAGTCGATTAGATAATTTATAATCAATAAATCGCCACTTTAGATAACCATATGGAATGAAATTCGACTTAAGGCAACTACAGGCGTTTGTGACGCTGGCCGACACCGCCAACTATCGGGAAGCGGCCAACCGCCTGTTCATCACCCAACCGGCCCTCACCAAGCAGATCCAGGGGCTGGAGCAGGCGCTCGGCAGTACCCTGTTCAATCGCGGTCGCCACGGCGCCGAGCTGACGGCCATCGGCGCCCAGCTGCTTACCCAGGCGAGTGCGCTGGTCGAGCATGGCAAGGGATTTGAGCGCCATGCGCTGGCACTCGCCAGCGGCGTGGCCGGGCGGCTCAAAATTGGTTTCGGCTTGTCGAGTTTCGCGCTGGCTCCCTCGCTGGTGGCCCGCTTCAAGCAACAGGTTGCCAACGTCATGGTCCATCTGCAGGACATGCCCTCCGCCATCCAGCAGGAGCAGCTGCTCTCCGGCCAGTTGCAACTGGGTTTTATGCGCCGACCTGACACCCCTCAGCTGCGGGAACACCGGCTACTGACCGATCGGCTGGTACTGGCGGTGCCGACCCGAATGACCACGCCTGACCCGGCCGCATTCGATCTCCAGCAAGCCTTGGCAAGCCAACCGCTGCTGCAGATGGTCGGCCACCGTTGTCCCGGTCTCAGCCAGCAGATCGCCGGTTTTCTCGGCGCCAACAGGCTGACCGGCATGATCCAGGAAGCCGAGGATATCCAGACTCTGGTGGCGCTGGTGGCGGCTGGCATCGGCAACGCCATCCTGCCCCGCAGTGTCAGCTTTATCGCCGGCCCCGATGTCACCCTCTATCCCCTCTCGGGCCCCTGCTCAGAGTGGGAGATCAGCATGGTCTGGAACCCCGCTTTTGCCGATCCCATCCGGGATCACTTCATCCAGTTGGCCATTGCGAGCCAGCCCACCCCGATCGCGGCACTGCCCGAACGTTGAGGCTCGTAGCTCTTCTTTAAAACAGTGATCCCCCTTAAAACAGTGCGCCCCCATAACGGGGGCGCAGCATAAATAACAGGAGGCACTCAACAACTGACGCTGTGGCTGCGGTTTTTCCCTGCCCCTTTGGCGCTATAGAGCGCCGCATCAGCGGCGGCCAGCAGCGCGCTTTCGCAATCCAGCGGATGCTCTGCCGTATAGGTGGCAATGCCAATACTGGCGCTGACTTGAATATTATCCGCCACCACGATATCGAGATCGTTGATGGCCTGGCGGATCTCCTCACCCAGTTGCAAGGCTGCAGCCCTGTCGGTATTGCCAAGGATCAGGGCAAACTCGTCGCCGCCAAAGCGGCAAGGCAGATCGGCCGGACGCTTGCAAAAAGATTGCAACAAATGACCAACCAGTTGCAGGGAGCCATCCCCCATCTGGTGGCCCAGATGATCGTTGCATGCCTTGAAGTTATCCAGATCAACCATGATGAGGGAGAGCGGGGTCTGCTCACGCACACTGCGCCGCCACTCGCTGTGCAAAAAGCTGTTGAACAGGCGCCGGTTGGCCAGTCCAGTCAGGGGATCATGCAAGGAGAGTTTTTCGACCTCCTGCTCCAGCAACTTGCGCTCGGTGATATTGATGTGCGCGATGGCATAAAACTCGGCTTCAACGCCGATCACCTTCGCCACCCGCATCATAAACCAGCGCTGGGCGTCAGGGCTGTGACATGGATACTCCAGATAGAAGGTCTCCTGATCGCGGCCAAGCACCCGCCGGATCCCCTCCACCGCACTCCGGGCCAGAGGTTCATCGGAACCGTCACACACCCCCATGTAGTTGACGCCAAGCCAGTTATAGCCCTTGGGCATGCCGTTTTGTTCCGCAAATCTGTCCCAGGCCAGGTTGGTGTAGTGGATCACCCCATTTCGGTCGATCACCGAGATCTGGTCTTCCAGCGAATCCAGCAATGCTGCCAGATAGTGGGCCCGTTCGGCGAAGCGAGTCGGCAACCCCTGTCTCTCATCCACCATGGTGGCCATCCTGTGGCAAAAGTGGCGAACTGCCACCTATTAACAATTGAATCAGCAGATTGAGTAAAGCACCCAAATGCCACTTAGCCAACTGAGACCACAGTTTGTGATGCAAGACGATCCGGCAAGATCCCAACCCACAATTCCATGCCGGAAATTAAATAAAATACCTGTTATTTATCAACCCAATAAGTGGGCGCTAATGACCACACCACTGGTTTTCACAGGGAATACCATCCCCCTCCCCATCCATCTTGGTATTGGGGCAGTGTTGCAAAAACCAGGTCGCCTCTTCGCAGGAGGTCATCTGAGAGCAATGCTGTCGGCCATCGCATTGGTAGCGTTGGGCCGGTTGCGATGAGACCTCTCCGAGACTGCTGCCACTGCCGCTAAAGGAGGAGGTCGGCAAAGGCGCCAGCGACTCGGCCGAGAAGCGCGAATAGATGGAAAAGAGACCGGCGAGCACCAGCAGGGGAATGAGTTTGCCGCGCCAGCTGCTCTTGCGGCGCCGGTAGGGATTAATTCGCACTCTGGTCGCGGTGGGCTGTGGCGGCTGACTTGCCGCCCGAAATGATGGCGCCGCTGATGATAATGATGAGACAGATGATGTGGCAGCTCGCGCCGCCGACCTCCCGGCATCAGCCAGGGTGAGCGGCCGATCGGGGAAAAACACCTGTAGCGCCCTCGGTTTGCCATCCTGACCACTGCCGATCAGATAAGTGACGCGCTCCCACTGCTCGGGCAAGCGACCATCTGATTGCAATGCCGTAACATGCACAAACAACCCTGTACCACGCTCTCCTGCGGTTGCCTGCTCGGCGTCATGTTGCTCCGGCGTAATAAACCCAAAGCCGCGCGCCTCGTTCCAGCTCGCGATCCGTCCTTGATAACGCATCTGTCCATCCTTGTGACTATCCATCCGGGCACCACATTGCCCTAAAAAAGCACCCACGCAACCGCTGACAGAGATCAACTCGAGGGGGCAAGATAAAAAATACGAGGGGCATCAAGTTGGCCATCGCTGCGTCATGGCCTCATGCCCCGCCTCGCTACTAGACCAACCCCAGCGCATAGCGCAGCGCCATCTCCTTGATCGGGCCCGCCTTGTCCGCCAGATTGAGCGCCAGATTGCGGGCCAGTTTGAGGGGGCCAATCTCGTTGCTGAACACCCCGTAGAAGAGATCCATCCCCGACTGCATCAGCAGGTTGTCGGGGCGACGACGGCGCTCGTAGCGCTCAGCCAGCGCCAGCTGATGCCAGTCGGCGCCAGCCCCTTGCAGCAGATCAGCCCAGCAGGCCACATCCTTGAAGCCAAGGTTGACCCCCTGCCCCGCCAGCGGATTGATGGTGTGTGCGGCATCGCCAAGCAGCACCACCCGACCGGCGTGATAGTCGTTGGCATGGCGGCGCACCAGCGGGAAGCTCCCCTTGCCAGTGACAGTGAACCCGCCGAGGCGGCTCGGGAAGTGGCGGTGCACCTCGGTGGCGAGCGCCTCGTTGCTCATGGCGGCCAGCGCCCGGATCCGGGCCGGACTGTCATACCACACCAGGGATCCGTGCTGGCCGGGCAGCGGCAGGAAAGCGCGCGGGCCGCTCGGGGTGAACTGCTGCCAGGTGATATCTTCTTGCGCAAAGTCGGTGTCGATATTGATCAGCATGCAGTGCTGGCGGTACTCAAAGCGCGATACGCCAATACCGGCCAGCTTGCGGGTGTGGGATTCGGCGCCGTCGCAGGCCAGCACCCAGCGGGCAGCCAACTCGGTGCCGTCATCCAGGGTCAGTACCGCTTCATCGGCGCTCTGGCGCAGGCTGGTCACCGCCGCCGGGGTGTGGGTCTGGATATTGGGGAAATCCTCCATCCGTTTGAGCAGGGCGAGCTGCACCAGCCGGTTCTCGATGATGTAGCCAAGCTGGGGCAGGCCGAGATCGGCGGCGTTGAAGCGGGTGGCAAAGCCGTCCAGCTCCCAGGTCTCCAACCGGCGGTAGGGGCAGAGTCGCATCTGCTGCAGATGGTGCCAGGCACCGGCCTGCTCCAGCAGCGCCACCGAGGCCTGACTGATGGCGGAGACCCGCAGATCCAGCGGTTGCTCCGGGGCGTAATGCTCCGGCAGTTGCGTCTCGATGACCCGCACCGAGAGGCCCTGAGCTGCCAGCAGACAGGCGGTGGCGGCGCCCACCATGCCGGCGCCGACGATGGCGATATCACACTGTTCCATACATTTATTCCTGAAAGGGTGCGTCCGGCGACAACGCCCGGACGTGAACCGGATGGCTGCATGATAGCGCAAGGACGCCTGATAAACAGTGAGGCAAATGGGGAATTGCTGCGTCAAATCAAGGAGAAAGCTTATTGAGCTGGCGGGCAACAGCTATCGGCTGAGCACCATTGCCAGCTGGATATTAGCTAGGCAGTATCCAGATTGCGGAGTAAAATACGCGGTCCTTTGACCATGCCGATTTCAACACAAGTCAAGAGAAGCAATGAGCAAGAAACTTCACATTAAAACCTGGGGTTGCCAGATGAACGAGTACGACTCGTCCAAGATGGCCGACCTGCTGGATGCCAGCAATGGCTACACGCTTACCGAAGAGCCCGCAGAAGCAGATGTCCTGCTGCTGAATACCTGCTCCATCCGCGAAAAAGCACAGGAGAAGGTGTTCCATCAGCTGGGTCGCTGGAAAAAGCTCAAGGCCAACAAGCCCGGTCTGGTGATCGGAGTAGGTGGCTGCGTTGCCTCTCAAGAGGGCGACGCCATTCGTCAACGCGCTCCCTATGTGGATATCGTGTTCGGCCCGCAGACCCTGCATCGCCTGCCCGCCATGATCAAGCAAGTGCAAGAGGGCCGTGGCGCCCAGGTTGATATTGCGTTTCCCGAAATTGAAAAATTCGACAATCTGCCGGAACCGCGCGCCGAAGGGGCCACCGCCTTTGTCTCCATCATGGAAGGCTGCTCCAAATACTGTACTTACTGCGTGGTGCCCTACACCCGCGGTGAAGAGGTGAGCCGACCGCTCGACGACGTGCTCTACGAAATTGCCCAGCTCGCCCAGCAAGGGGTGCGCGAAGTGAACCTGCTCGGTCAGAACGTCAACGCCTGGCGTGGCCCGACCTTTGATGACGGCATCTGCACCTTCGCCGAGCTGCTGCGTCTGGTGGCCGCCATCGACGGTATCGATCGCATTCGCTACACCACCAGCCACCCGATCGAGTTCACCGACGACATCATCGAGGTTTACAAGGACACCCCGGAAGTGGTCAGCTTCCTGCACTTGCCGGTGCAGAGCGGCTCTGACCGCATCCTGACCATGATGAAGCGCCCGCACACCATCCTCGAATACAAGTCGAAGATCCGTCGCCTGCGCGCCGTCCGTCCCGATATTACCATCAGCTCCGACTTCATCGTCGGCTTCCCGAACGAGACGGATGAAGACTTTGAAGCGACCATGAAGCTGATCGAAGAGATCAACTTTGACATGAGCTACAGCTTCGTCTTCAGCCCGCGCCCGGGCACCCCGGCCGCCGACATGCCCGACGATGTCGACATGGAAGTGAAGAAAGCCCGACTGGCCCGCCTGCAGCACGTCATCAACAATCAGTCGATGCAGATTGGCCGCGCCATGCTGGGCTCGACCCAGCGCATCCTGGTGGAAGGGCCCTCCAAACTCGACCCGATGCAGCTGTGTGGCCGCACCGAGAACAACCGGGTGGTCAACTTCGAAGGGCAGCACACCCTGATCGGCGGCTTTGCCGACGTGGAGATCACCGAGGTGCGTCCCAACTCCCTGCGCGGCAAGTTCATCCGCGGCGAGAGCGAGATGAACCTGCGCATCGCCACCGCTCCGAGCGAAATCCTGGCCCGCCGCCCGGATAACGTACCGGACGAACTCGGAGTAGCCGCGTTTACCCCCGCCCAGAGCGAAATCCCGGTTAAATCCAACCGCCCAGATAACGTGCCGGATGAGCTGGGCGTGGCCACCTTCACCCCCCATTAATCCCCTCCTCCCCATTCGCCCGGCGAATGGGGAGTGCCTTGAGACGAGGATATTGTGAGCCGACATACCGCGACCCTGAATCTGCATCTGGAGCCCGCCGACAATCAGCGCCTTGCCAGCCTGTGCGGACCCTTCGATGACAATATCAAGCAGCTGGAGCGCCGCCTCGGCGTCGAGATCAGCTACCGTGACAGCCACTTCCAGCTGGCAGGTAAACAGGCCCAACTGGATGCGGCCGCCGTCATCCTCAAGCACCTCTATGTGGAAACCCAGCCCCTCAAGGGTGGCAAGGTGACCGATATCACCCCCGACATGGTTCATCTGGCCATTTCGGAGTCACGGGTGCTGGAACAAGATGATGAACCGGCACCAAGCACCCCCTATGGCAAGGAGGTGACGGTCAAGACCAAGCGCGGTCTCATCAAGCCGCGCAGCCCCAATCAGGCACAGTACATCGCCAATATCGTCCGTCACGATGTCAGCTTTGGCATAGGCCCGGCAGGAACAGGCAAAACCTATCTGGCGGTCGCGGCGGCGGTAGATGCGCTGGAACGTCAGGAGGTCCGTCGTATCTTGCTGACTCGCCCGGCGGTGGAAGCGGGCGAGAAGCTTGGCTTCTTGCCCGGCGATCTCTCCCAGAAGGTGGATCCCTATCTGCGACCGCTCTACGACGCTCTGTTCGAGATGCTGGGTTTTGAGCGGGTCGAAAAACTGATGGAGCGCAACATCATCGAAGTGGCGCCGCTGGCCTATATGCGCGGCCGCACCCTCAATGACGCATTCATCATTCTCGATGAGGCCCAGAACACCACCACCGAGCAGATGAAGATGTTCCTGACCCGCATCGGCTTCAACGCCAAGGCGGTGGTCACCGGCGACATCACCCAGACTGACCTGCCCCGCCACCAGACATCCGGCCTGCGCCATGCGCTGGACGTGCTGCAGGGTGTCGAAGGGTTGTCGTTCAACTTCTTTGAATCAAAGGACGTGGTACGCCATCCGGTAGTGGCTCGCATAGTACAAGCCTACGAGGCGTTCGATGCCCAGCAGGCAGACGTGCTGGCGGCCAAAAAATCCCATAAAGAGAGTGCCCAATGAGTGTGACCCTGGATCTGCAGCTGGCCAGCGCCAGCACTGACGGCCTGCCCACCGAAGCCCAGCTGCAAGGCTGGCTCGATGGCACCATCCTCGGCTTCCAGCAAGAGGCTGAAGTGACGGTGCGTATCGTCGACGAGGCGGAGAGCAACGAGCTCAACCTTACCTATCGCGGCAAGGATAAGCCCACCAACGTGCTCTCCTTCCCGTTCGAGGCACCGCCCGGTCTGGAGCTGCCGCTGCTCGGCGATCTGGTGATCTGCCGTCAGGTGGTAGAACAGGAAGCAAAAGAGCAGAACAAGCCCCTCATGGCCCACTGGGCCCACATGGTTGTGCACGGCAGTCTGCATCTGCTAGGTTATGACCATATCGAGGATGAGGAAGCCGAAGAGATGGAGCAGCTGGAACGCGACATCATGCAGGAACTGGGCTTTGCCAATCCTTATCAGGACGATGAAGTAGCAGAGTAGATATAGAGGGACAAAGCCGAAGAGATGGTGCCACACCTTGAGCGCGACATCATGCAGGAGCTCGGTTTTGCCGATCCTTATCTGAACGACGAAGAGTAAAACGCAGCGTTAAGGGGGGGACAGTCATCGCCTTGAAACAGCAGATGGCTATCCTCATATAGCAAAAACAATTCCAAATGTGTTGAAGCGAGTAACCAAGAGAAAAAATGACCGACGATCACCCTAGTACCGGCTCGCCGAAGAAAACCTGGCTCGACAAACTCAGCCAACTCTTCCAGGGCGAGCCAAAAGACCGCAATGATTTGGTAGACGTGATAGCCGATGCCGAAGAGCGAGACCTCATCGATCAAGACACCAAAGACATGATCGAGGGGGTGCTGGAGATCGCCGAGCTGCGCGTGCGCGACATCATGATCCCCCGCTCCCAGATGGTGACCATCGAGAAATCCCAACCGGTGGACGAGATCCTGCCGGTGATCATCGAGTCCGGTCACTCCCGCTTCCCGGTGATCAACGAGGACAAGGACCATGTGGAGGGCATTCTGCTCGCCAAGGATCTGCTCCCGTTCGGGTTTGGCGGCCATCACGCCAGCGAGCCGCTGCAGCTCGAAAAAATCTTGCGCCCCACGGTGATTGTCCCCGAAAGCAAACGGGTTGACCGTCTGCTCAAGGAGTTTCGTGAAGAGCGCTACCACATGGCCATCGTGGTCGACGAATTTGGTGGCGTCTCAGGTCTGGTGACTATCGAAGACATACTCGAACTGATCGTCGGTGAGATCGACGACGAGTTTGATGATATCGAGGATGAACCGGACGAGATCCGTCGCCTCAGCAAGCGAGTCTTCTCCATCAGCGCGCTGACCGAGATCGAGGATTTCAACGACTTCTTCGGCACCAAATTCAGCGATGAAGAGGTGGATACCGTCGGCGGTCTGGTGATGCACGCCTTCAGCCACCTGCCCAAGAAGGGCGAGGAGATCGAGCTGGACGGCTACCTGTTCAAGGTGATGCATGCCGACCGACGCCGTCTGCAGCAGCTGCAGGTGAAGATCCCCGAGCACCACGCGGCGGCGCAATCCGAGCCGCAGTAAGCAAATATGCTCGATGTGTGAAACAACGCCCCGACCTCGGGGCGTTGTGCTATCTGCAACCGGCATCGAGGCTCGCCGTTGCCCCGCTTACAGGTTAAGATACCGGCCATTCGACCCCAGTTGCACACCAAGACGAGCACAATCGCCCGTGAAATCATCGCCCGTTACATCAAGACTCCTGTTAAGCCTCAGTGCACTGGCCTGTGGCGCCATCGCCGTGCTGGCCTTCTCCCCCTTCGGCTACTGGCCGCTGGTGATCCCCTCCCTGCTTGGCCTCTACGCCCTGCTGGACAAAGCCACGCCGAAACAGGCCGCCTGGCGCGGCTTTGGCTACGCCATGGGACTCTTTTTGCCTGGCCTGTGGTGGATCCACGTCAGCATGACCGAATTTGGCGGTATTCCGCTGCCGGTCGCCTTCGTGCTGCTGGCCGGGCTCTCCGCCTATCTGGCGCTCTACCCGACGCTGGCTTGCTGGGCCTTCGCCCGCTTCTTTGGCAGCCGTCACTGGAGCCGCTGGCTGCTCGCCTTCCCGGCCCTGTGGTTGGTGGCTGACTGGCTGCGCGGCTGGGTGATGACCGGCTTCCCCTGGCTTTGGTTTGGCTACAGCCAGATCGATGGCCCCCTCAAGGGCTTCGCCCCCATTCTCGGGGTGCAGGGCATCACGCTGGCGCTGTTGTTGTCCGCCTCCGCCATCTGGCTGGTGTGGAAGTCCCGCTCCCCGCTCTGGCTGGCGGTACCCGCCCTGCTGGTAGCCAGTGCCCACGGCCTGATGCAGCTCAACTGGGTCACCCGTGGCGAGCCGGTCAAGGTAGCACTGGTGCAGGGCAATATCGCCCAGTCCCTCAAATGGGATCCGGAGGCGCTGGCCCCCACGGTGCGCACCTATCAGGATTTGAGCCGCGAGAATCAGGATGCCGACATCATCGTCTGGCCGGAGTCGGCGATCCCGGCCATCGAGAAGGCGATGGGCCCCTATCTGGAGAATCTGGACAAGGCGATGAAGGTGAACGATACCGGCCTGCTGGCGGGGATCATCCACTACGACGAGCAGCAACAGCGCTTCTACAATACCGTGCTCGGCATGGGGGTGCAGGATGCGGATGGCAAGGAGTCCTACTTCTACAGCCACCCCAACCGCTACAACAAGTACCACCTGCTGCCCATCGGCGAGTTCGTGCCGTTTGAAGATCTGCTGCGCCCCATCGCCCCCTTCTTCAACCTGCCGATGTCCTCCTTCAGCCGGGGTGACGAAGTGCAGCCCAACCTGATCGCCAAGGGGCTTAAGTTCGCCGCCGCCATCTGCTACGAGATCATCTTCCCGGAAGAGCTGCGCCGCAACGTCAATGCCGATACCGACTTCCTGCTGACCGTCTCCAACGACGCCTGGTTCGGCACCAGCATAGGCCCCTGGCAGCATATGGAGATCGCCCGGATGCGTGCGCTGGAGCTGGCTCGTCCGCTGCTGCGCGACACCAACACCGGCATCACCATAGTCACCGAGATTGATGGCAGCATCATCGGCCAGATCCCGCAGTTTGAAGCGGGTGTGCTGCGTAGCGAGGTGCGTCCCGCCCACGGCGAGACCCCCTATATGCGCTTTGGCAGCTGGCCCCTCTACGGCCTGACCGTGCTGCTGCTGGGTCTGGCACTGGCGCTACGCCCCAAGGCCCACCCCTGGGCCCGCGAGCTGTAATGGCCACCCGCAATCTCTGATAACAAACGAGGCGCCCGCAGGCGCCTCGCTTTTTTCTGTCATCCCCTCACAGAGATATGCCGGAAAAGGACATAAAGCCGAGGGACATCAGCCCCGCCACAATAAAGGTGATGCCAATGCCCCGCAGCCCCTCGGGGACATCGGCGTACTTCAGCTTCTGGCGCAAACCGGCCATGGCGACAATGGCCAGCAGCCAACCGAGCCCGGAGCCTGCGCTGTAGACCAGCGCCTCGACGAAATCGTAATCCCGCTGCGCCATAAACATCACCCCGCCGAAGATTGCGCAGTGCACCGTCAGCAGCGGCAGGTAGATGCCGAGCGCCTGATAGAGGCTTGGGAAGTACTTGTCGAGCACCATCTCCATCACCTGCACCAGCGCCGCCAGCACCCCGATGTAGATGATGTAATCGAGAAATCCCAGATCGAATTCGCCGAAAAAAGTACTGCCTGCCCGCAAGATATGACGGAAGATCAAATTGTTAAGAGGAATGGCGATCACCATCACCACCAGGATCGTCATGCCAAGGCCAAAGGCGGTGTTGATGTTCTTCGAGACTGCCAGAAAGGTACACATCCCCAGAAAGAAGGCCAGGGCGAGGTTCTCGACAAAGATCGAGTGAATAAACAGGTTGAGGTAGTAGTCCATAGGGTGTGCTCACCAGGTGTTTGCGCAAAGAGAAAGTCTGCCTCTGGCCGATGGCCAGCAGCATGGACAAAGCAACAGGAAGCGCGGACGCAGCACCGGACGATAGACCGCAAGCAGCAGGTGTCAGCCTGCCCCGTCAGTCAATCAGGAACGTTAAAAACCGTGTGAAAACGTGGATGGGCGCCCGCCAGCAGGGTGAGCTAGTCGCCGTGACAGAAGCGAAATTGCAGATGGTGGCCGAACAGTTGCCGCTTGGGCAGATAGCCAAAGTGGCCGCAGGCCTGCCTGACATAGATCAGCGGCACAAAGAACAGCAGACCGCAGAGCAGGCCGAGGATGTCGTGCTGGAACCAGGCCAGCACCATCTGATAGCGCTCGGAATGGGTGGCTCCTTCCAGCCGCCGCCCTTGCTCGAAGTTGAGTCGCCACTGATTGCCCGGCAGCAAGCCGACCGTATCGACCAGACGCAGGTCGAGCGGGTCTTGCAGTGCCATCCCCGCCATCGACGCAGCAGATGGTCCCTGCGCAGATACGCTCAGCCCCGCCGCGGCAAAGGCAGCGAGCCACAGGATGCAGGCGATGACGAATGCCATCGCACCCTGCTGTATGCGGCTTGGGGGTAAGCGACTGGTGAGAGGCAAGGACCGGCTCCTTCAAGAGATGACAGGAATGCGGGGGTAAATATATCACAGACCCTCGCTTTATTGGATTTTGAGATTTACCTCTTCAACCAAATCAGCACCAAACACTTAATTATCACTGAATTCGGCATTTAAAAACCCAAACAAAAACGGGGGAGCATCTACTCCCCCATCTGGTCACTGGTTCACCCTCAATGGCGGCAGCCATCCTCTTCACACTGCCTGCAGGCAGCAGATCACATAGCCGTAACTGCCCAGATATTGGCGGTGGATGGCCACTTCCCGGCTCAAGTCCTGCCAGGCGGGGCTATCCCCCAGCTCGGCGCGATAGCGCGCCAGATTGACCTCGATGGGGGCCAGATAGTTGTTCCATGCGCTCATCGGCAATGGGGTGTGTGACAAGCAGCGGTAGCCGGCCCCTTGCACCGTCTCAAGCAGGCCTGCCAGCGTCTGCATGGCGGGATAATCCTGCTGCCAGAATGCCAATGCCTCCTCGGGCGGGTTATCGGTCAGCCAGACCGCATCACTCAGCACGATGCAAGCCTGCGGGCTTGCAAGCAGCGGACGCCACGCCTTCAGCGCATTGGCAACGCCCATCACGTAGGCACTCCCCTCCGCCCAGATGAGGTCGGCTGGCGCCAGATCGTCCGGCAGTGCCGCCATGTTGGCGCAGAGGGTGGAGACATGCTCAAAGCCCGCCGCACGGGTGGAGTGCGCCACGGCGGCCAGTGCCTCCTCTTCCAGATCGATGGCCACAATGGCGGCATCGGTCACCTGAGCCAGCGCCATGGTCGAGGCCCCGCGCCCGCAGCCCATGTCGAGGATCCGGCGAGGCCGGATGGGCAGCGCAGCAAACTGCTGTTGGGTGAAGGCGCGATCCCCCGGCCCCCAGTAACTCATGCCATCCAGCAGCTGGATAAAATCTTTGATGTAACGCTCGTGTTCATTCATGTCTTTGCTCAACCATTGCAAGTGGTAGCGATCTTTCTCGCTAAAACCCTGTTTCATCACCCACGCGAAGTAGGCCTCTGGCGCCTCGCGCTGCAGTTGCAACTGCCACGCCTTAAATGCGTCGCCGGAGCTCGGGCGCAGCCCTGCCAGATCCGCCAGCAGATCCCGGGCGCGCTGCATTTGCGCAAGCTCATCATCTAGCTCCCTGACTCGGGCCTGCAATGCCGCCTGATCTATCTCGCCAGCCAGACAGGCGAGGCACTGCCTGAGGCTGAGACCACCTGCCTGCAGGGCCTGCACCATCTGCAGCCGCTGCAGATCCCCCTCGTCATAGTGGCGATAGCCGTTGGCGGCCCGGGTGCCGGCAATCACCCCCAGCTTCTCGTAATAGAGCAAGGTGGAGCGGGCGAGGCCGCAGCGGCGGGCCAATTCGGATATTTTCATGACAATCACTCACGGTGCGGGCCCTCAGGTGACCCGATAGAGACGAGCTTAAACTGTGAAGCTATAGACGGGTCAACGCCCTTTCCAGACATCCGCCAACAAAAACGGCCACCCGAGGGTGGCCGTCATGATCAGCAGAACAGTGTGGTCGTCAGACTAGAGACCGGCAGCCTCCAGATGCTCCACCAGCAGCTGCACGCTGCGGTTGCCGCGCCACTCGTTGACATCGAGCCGGTAGACCAGCCGCACCCGTTTCACCGAGGCATCGGGCCAGCGCTTGAGATCGACGCCAAAGGCGATGGCATCCACCGCATAGCCAGAATCTGTGGTCAGCATCAGCTTGAGGTGCTTCTCCCCCACCAGCCGCTGCTGCACCAGCACAAATTCGCCGTCAAACAGTGGCTCGGGAAAGGCCTGACCCCAGGGGCCGGAGGCGCGGATCAGCTCCGCCAGCTCGAGGTTGAGCTCATCTGGCAGCAGTTCGCCGTCGGTAAGCAACACCCCGGTCAGCAGCTCCGGCGTCACCAGCTCGCTGATGACCGCCTCGAAGGCGCGGCCGAAGGCCTCGATATTGGCCTTGGCCAGGGTCAGCCCCGCCGCCATGGCGTGGCCGCCAAACTTGCCCATCAGCCCGGGATGGCGGGTGTCGAGCAGCTCCAGCGCATCGCGCAGGTGCACCCCGGGGATGGAGCGGCCGGAGCCCTTGAGCTCGCTCTCGCTACTCTCGGCAAAGGCGATGACCGGGCGGTAGTACTGCTCCTTCACCTTGGAGGCCACCAGCCCCACCACTCCCTGATGCCACTCGTTACGGTGCAGCACTATGCCCGACGGCACCTCACCATCGCGAAAACGGATCTGTTCCAGCGTGGCAAGCGCCTCCTGCTGCATCCCCTGCTCGATCTCCTTGCGCTCCTGATTGAGGCTGTCCATCTCGGAGGCAAGCTGGCGCGCCAGATTGAGATCATCGCTCAGCAGGCAGGCGACCCCGAGGGACATGTCATCGAGGCGGCCCACCGCGTTGAGGCGCGGCCCCAGCGCAAAGCCGAGGTCGGCGGCGGTGAGGCGGCGCCCATCGCGGCCCGACACATCCACCAGCGCCTGAATACCGGGACGGCAGCGCCCGGCCCGGATCCGCTGCAACCCCTGATGGACCAGAATGCGGTTGTTGCCGTCGAGCGCCACCACGTCGGCCACGGTACCGAGGGCCACCAGATCGAGGTAATCCGCCACATTGGGGGCGCGCAGCCCTTGCCGTTCGTACCAGCCGAGCTGGCGCAGGTGGGTGTTGAGGGCCGCCATCAAATAGAAGGCTACCCCCACCCCGGCCAGCGACTTGGAGGGGAAATCGCAGCCATGCTGGTTGGGGTTGACGATGGCATCGGCGTCAGGCAGCTCTTGACCCGGCAAATGGTGATCGGTAACCAGTACCTGCATGCCAGCCGCCTTGGCCGCCGCCACCCCGGCGATGCTGGAGATGCCGTTGTCCACCGTGATCAGAAACTCGGCACCGCGGGCCACCGCCAGCTCGACGATCTCGGGGGTGAGGCCGTAGCCGAACTCGAAGCGGTTGGGCACCAGAAAATCGATATGATGACCGCCCATGGCGCGCAGGGCCAGCACGCACAGAGCTGAACTGGTAGCGCCATCGCAGTCAAAATCACCGACGATCAGGATCCGTTTCTGGGCTGTCAGGGCATCCGCCAACAGCGGCACCGCCTGCTCCATGCCATAGAGGCGCTGGGGCGGCAACAGCTGGCTGGCGCTGCGCTCCAGCAGGGCGGGATCGTCTACGCCACGGCTGGCGAAGATTTGACGAAGCAGGGGATGCAGGGTGGCAGGCAGATGGGAATCATCAACTTTCGGACGACGACGAACTTGCAGGGGCTTCGGCATAGTTATCCAGTATTTTTAGCAATTGCTCAGGGCTTTGGTAACCGCGAACCAGATTCCCGTCAGAGGAGACCCAGGCAGGCAATACCTTGACCCCCAACCATTTGCTCAGGCCAATATTTTGAATAAGGGTCTCACTACATTCCTGTTGAGGCAAATAAGCTTTGAAAGGCGCATGTTGCAACAAGGGGTCGCTGCACCAGTCGGCAGCCTGTGCCGCATGCTCAATCACAGGATACAGCTCGACACTGATCCCTAATGCCTGCAGATGTTGTAACGTCGGAGCCAACTGCCGTCTTCTCGCCTCATGTTCACCGAGAAACAGCGCGACTCGATGACGCTCGTCCGGAGCCTTAAGCACAATGGGCGCATAACTCACCTGAGACAAACCCAGTCGACGCTGCTCGCGCAGGCCTGAAACGGTCAGATTTTTCATGTCATGGGCCATATCCAGCATGATGCCCTGAACAACGTAGTCCCCTTTGGCATCGCTGTAGAGTACCCCCTGGGAAGTGCCCAGCATGTATAACCCGCTAATCGGTGTCTGCTCCACCAGATAGACAGCTATCCCCAACCGGGTTGAGATGACCTCTTTCAAGGCGTGGGGATCCATCCCGGCCCTGGCACAAAATGTGAACAGTAGCATCATTCCCAGTAGTAAATACTTCACTGGATTACTCACATGGTATGAATGAATTGACCCCGCAAAGTACAGCAGCATAGTTTGTTATTCAATCTGCTAATCACCAAAAAATTAATACTCGGCTGTACCAAAAAATAATGGCCCGCTGATTGCCAATCAAAGCCAACCCCAGCAAGCTAGTCACGACGACAGGAATAACGCGGCCTCGCCTCCGTTTTCCTGATAAAGGCAGCGTCTCCTGTTCAGGGGCAACCCATGCGCTATTTTGTTTAATTTCGGAGGATATTATGAGTTTGATTCAAGAGTTCAAAGCCTTTGCCGCCCGCGGCAACGTGATCGACATGGCGGTGGGTATCATCATCGGTGCCGCCTTCGGCAAGATTGTCTCCTCTTTTGTCGGTGACGTGATCATGCCACCTATCGGTCTGATCCTGGGTGGCGTGGACTTCAGCGACCTGGCGGTCACCCTCAAGGCTGCAGAAGGAAGCACACCCGCAGTGGTCATCGCCTACGGCAAATTCATCCAGACCATCATCGACTTTTTGATCATCTCCTTCGCCATCTTCATGGGGCTGAAGGGGATCAATACCCTCAAGAAGAAGCAAGAAGAGGCGGCAGCGCCGGCAGGCCCGACCAAGGATCAGGAGCTGCTGAGCGAGATCCGCGATTTGCTCAAATCCCAGCAGGGGAAATAAGCGCAATTTCCTGTCGTGTAATGCCAAAAAACCGCCTGCTGGCGGTTTTTTATTTCGGCAAACCCGCACACCGGCTCAGGCTCTGGGATGATGTTCACCGTGCAGCGCCTTGAGTCGCTCGTTGGCCACATGGGTGTAGATCTGGGTGGTGGAGAGATCCGCGTGGCCCAGCAGCATCTGCACCACCCGCAAGTCGGCGCCGTGGTTGAGCAGATGGGTGGCAAAGGCGTGACGCAGGGTATGAGGTGACAACTCACCATGGATGCCCGCCCGCAGGGCATAAATCTTGATGCGGTGCCAGAAGGTCTGGCGGGTCATCATCTGCGCCCGCTTTGACGGGAACACCACATCCGAGCTGGCGCCCCCCAGCAGCAGGGTGCGGGCCTCCCGGTAGTAACGCTCCAGCCAGTGCATCGCCTCCTCCCCCATAGGTACCAGCCGCTCCTTGTTGCCCTTGCCCACCACCCGCACCAGCCCCTGACGCAGGCTGACATGCTCGGCAGTGAGCCCCACCAGCTCGGAGACCCGCAGCCCGGTGGCGTAGAGCAATTCGAGCATCGCCTTGTCCCGCAGCTCCAGCGGGTCATCCACCAGCGGCGCAGTCAGCAGCGCGTTCACCTCGGCTTCGCTGAGATCGGAGGGCAATTTTTTCGGCAGCTTGGGCCCCTCCAGCAGCACGGTGGGGTCATCGCTGCGCAGCTTCTCGCGGTTGAGATACTGATAAAAACGTCGCAAAGCCGACAGGAAGCGGGCGGTGCTGCTGGCCGCAAACAGGTGATCGACCCGCCAGGCGAGGTAGTGCTGGATCTCGTCCATCCCCGCCAACAACAGAGAGCTGCCGTGCTCGTCGAGCCAGAACGAAAATTTTTCCAGATCGCTGCGATAGGAGCTGACCGTGTTGTCAGACAATCCGCGCTCAAGCCAGAGGGCGTCGAGGAAGGGTTCAATCAGGGGATGGGGCAAAGGCTTGCTCATGGTGCGCTGTAATCAGGGGGTCGATGGCCCATTGTAACGCGCCAACTCCTTGCAAAGACAAGGCACTTTCATTGGAAAGATAAGGCCCTGTTGGCAAGCCCCTTGCCGGGCGGTGAAGGTCGAATGGCAATCTGCTAGACTGACCCCTTCCCTTACGTCACCCCTAGTGTTGCCCACATGGCGTCGTCCACACGAGCAAGCGAGAAGGCGCCAAAAGCAAGCGAGAAAGCGCCAACAGAGAGAAGAGCGATGAAGATTGGTCTGTTTTACGGTTCCACCACCTGTTACACCGAGATGGCTGCCGAGAAGATCCGCGCCCTCATCGGCCCCGAGCTGGTGGATATTCACAATATCAAGGATGTCTCCCTGCGCCGGATGGAGGATTACGAGATCCTGATCCTCGGCATCTCCACCTGGGATTTCGGCGAGCTGCAGGAGGACTGGGAGTCCCGCTGGGAAGATATCGTTGATCTCCATCTAGAGGGACGCATCGTCGCCCTGTTTGGCCTCGGTGATCAGCTCGGTTATGGCGAATGGTTCCAGGATGCCCTCGGCCTGCTGCACGATCAACTGGTGCCAAAAGGGGTCAAGCTGGTGGGTTACTGGCCCAACGAAGGGTACGAATTCGATGCCTCCAAGGCACTGATCGACGATGGCCGTCACTTCGTCGGGCTAGCGCTGGACGATGCCAATCAATATGACCAGACCGATCCGCGCATCGAACAGTGGGTCGAGCAGATCCTGAGCGAAATCCACGCCCTGCTCTGACACCTTCTTCCTCCTGCCCGGGTGGCCACTTGCCCTGTGCTATGGCCGCCCGGGCGCAGTTATCGCACCGATTTTCTCAATCGGTATCATCGCGTGACCCTATAGCGACTTTTTTGTGCTGGTCTGCAACAATGGGCTCGACATCCCATAACAATCAGCGCCGGATGTCGGAAGCAAACGGACAGACCAGAAAAGGATATTCTATGACTCCATTCTCCCTGTTGGCCCCCGCCATCGCCCGTGACGTGCTCGATCACGCACTGGCACTGGGTGCCGATTTCGCCGAGCTGTTTGTGGAGCGCAAGCGCCGCAGCCAGCTCAGCCTGCTCTCCAGCCAGATAGAGAACATCAGCGGCGGCCTCGATTTCGGCATCGGCGTGCGCCTCTGCTACGGCTACAAGGTGCTCTATGGCTACACCAATCTGGCCAGCCGCGACGAGCTGCTGCGCATTGTCACCCTGCTGGCGGCCAAAGACAGGCGCGACCCGGTAGTCACCGCCACCGCCTTCGATTTCACCCGCCTGAGCGATCGCAACCCGGTGGCGCTGCCGCTGTCGGCCGACAAGCTGCTGGAGCAGAAAATTGCCTACCTGCACGCCATGGATGCAGTGGCTCGCGCCGAGAGCGGCAAGGTGAGCCAGTTCTCCGGCAACGTGCTGGGCTGGGAGCAAGAGGTGGAGATCTTCAACAGCGAAGGGCTGCAGGTGAGCGATCGCCGCCACTACAACCGTATCATGGCCCAGACCATCGCCATGGCAGGGAGCGAGCAGAGCGTCGGCTACGAGGCCCCCGGCGCCCTGATGGGCTGGGAACATACCGAGCGCATCGATCCCCGCGAGCTGGCCCTCACCGCCACCCGTCAGGCGCTGGTGAAGCTGGGTGCCGCTCCCTGCCCGAGCGGCACCCTGCCAGTCATCATGGAGAACGGCTTTGGCGGCGTCATCTTCCACGAGGCGTGCGGCCACCTGCTGGAGACCACCTCAGTGGCCAAGAAGGCCTCGGTCTTCCACGACAAGATGGGCCAGCTCATCGCCAATCCGGCGGTCAGCGCGGTGGATGAAGGCTTGCAGGGCAACGCCTGGGGCTCCATCAACGTCGATGACGAGGGGATGGCGACCCAGCACACCCAGCTCATCAAGGATGGGGTGCTGACCGGCTTTCTGGTGGACAGAATGGGCGCCCTCAAGACAGGTTATGCCCGCACCGGCTCGGGTCGGCGCGAATCGTATAAGTACGCCCCCACCTCGCGCATGCGCAACACCTATATCGAACCGGGCAACCACAGCCTCGACGAGATGCTGGCCACAGTGGAGCACGGCATCTACGCCAAAAAGATGGGCGGCGGCTCGGTACAGCCGGGCACCGGCGAGTTCAACTTCAACGTGCAGGAGGCCTACCTCATTGAGCATGGCAAGGTAACCAAACCACTCAAGTCGGCCACCCTGATCGGCACCGGCCCACAGGTACTGAAAGAGATCTCCATGGTGGGGCGTAATCTGGCGCTGGCCGCCGGCATGTGCGGCTCGGTCTCGGGCTCGGTGCCGACCTCAGTCGGCCAACCCGCCCTTAAAGTAGACAACATTCTGGTAGGAGGGAACGCCTGATGAGCGCCATCGACATGAATCAACTGCTCACCCGCCTGCTGGATAAAGTGGCCGATATCAACGCCGAAGCAGACATCATCGCCAATCAGGAGAAAGCCTTCTCCCTCAAGGCTGACAAGGGCGAGCTCGGGGAATACAAGGTCACCAGCAGCCAGCAACTCGGCATTCGCCTGATAAAAGAGGGCCGGGTCGGCATCGCCTACTCGGAATCCCTCGATGAGCTGGCGCTCGATGCCATGCTGCAAGACGCGCTGGATGCCAGCCGCTTTGCCAAGGTGGATGCGGATCAGCGCATCTCGGTGGCGGGCAGCCGGATCACCACCGACTGCGCCGAGATCAACCGACCCGACACCACGCCGGTAGAGGAGAAGATCGCCCTGGCCCTGCGCCTCGAATCAGACATGCTGGCCATGCCAGATGTCACCGGTGCCCCCTACAACAGCTTTTTTGAGGGGGAGAGTCGCCTCTGGCTCGCCAACAGCCTGGGCAGCCTCTGCCAGCACAGCGAATTCAGCGTTGGCTGCTACACCTCGGCGCTGGTGGAGCGGGATTGCCGCCAGTCGATGCACTCGCAAGGGCAGTATGGCCGCCGCTTCGACGAGCTCGATAGCCAGGCCCTTATCGGGCAGATCCATGCCATCGCCGATGATCTGCTGCCCGGTGAAGCGGTGCCAAGCGGTCGCTACAGCGTCATCTTCAGCACCAACTGCTTCGCCAGCCTGTTTGGCTGCTTTCAGGGGGTGTTGTCAGGCAAGTGGGCCCAGCAGGGGATCAACCCCTGGCGAGAGAAAGTGGGGCGGAATGTCGCCTCCCGCTGGCTCACCCTGGAGAGCCGGGTCTACATGCCGGGCGGCATGAACATCAAGGCATTTGATGGCGAAGGCGCTGCCACCTCGGATCTGCTGCTGATTGGCGAGGGGGAGCTGAAAACCCTGCTCCACAACAGTGCCACCGCCCGCCACTTTGGCGTCGCCAGCAACGGCTCGGCCGCCCGCGGTGCGCGCAGCGCCCTCGATGTGACCGCTCGCCATCTGGTATTTGGCGCCGGCCCCCACAGCGAAGCGGAGGTACAGAGCGGCGATTATCTGGAGCTGGTCAAGCTCGATGGCCTGCATTCGGGTGCCGATGCGGTAAGCGGTGACTTCTCCTTTGGCGCGTCAGGGTTCCTCTGTCGCAATGGCGTGCGGCTGCAGCCGGTGCGCGGCATCACGGTCGCAGGCAACTTCTACCGCCTGATCGGCGAGCTGGAAGCTGTAGGTGACACCCTGCACAGCAACGATGGCAAGGGTTTCTACGCCCCGCTTATCCGTTTTGGCGGTCTCAGTGTCGCGGGCAAGTAATCCCGTCCATCAATAAAGAGAGGCGCCTGATGGCGCCTCTCTCTTATTAGCAATTAGATTAGGGTGTCGATGCCACTGGAGAAATGGACGATTACGCTGCGCTAATCGTCCCTACCGGTCGGTATATGAACCTGATGATGCGGCCACTCAGGGCGAGAGCGGCTCGCGGTGATACTCGGCGCAGCCACACTCGGGGCAGGTATCGAGCTGCTGGGGATGCAGCACGGTATGACGCCAGCCACACTGGTCGCACACCATGACCCCGAGCCCCACCCAGTCACCCGCCTCATAGACCCCCTTGTGCTCCAGCTCGTCGGCCAGCTCCCGCCACTCCACCTGAGCGCGGTCGGTCACATCTGCCAGCCAGGACCAGGCGGTGTCTTTGAGGGCCAGCATAAAGGCGGACTCTTCAATCTGCTCGTTGCCACCCTCGTTCTCGTCATGGCGCCCCTCGTCATAGTTGCCCAGATCCCGCTTCACGTACTCGGCGATCAGCGCCAGCTCGTCCTGGGTCAGATCGCTGGCGGCCTCCAGATAGGCCTGCACCTTGGCAATCATCCGGTTGAGGCGTTCCCCCTGGAACTCTTCAGTCTCTTGCCACTGTTTTTGCAGCTCGGCAATGAAGGCTTCGTACCCTTTTTGACGTTTGTCCATGGCTGTTACTCCTCTACTAAACCCTGATCTGGCCCGGCTTAAGGCCCAAGGGACGCTGGCGGTTGTTGCCGCCGCAGGATATGGGTATTCTATTGCGATTTCCCAGCTGATTTATCTATTCATTTCACAGATCCGGATGTCACCAATGCAAGAGCAATACGTTCCCCAATCAATCGAACCAGCAGTGCAAAAGCACTGGGATGCCAAGAAAACCTTCAAGGCCGTGGAGAAAGTAGACAAGGAGAAGTTCTACTGCCTGTCCATGTTCCCCTATCCGTCTGGTCGACTACACATGGGGCACGTTCGTAACTACACCATAGGTGATGTGATCTCCCGTTATCAACGGCTTAATGGCAAGAACGTGCTGCAACCCATAGGTTGGGACGCATTCGGCCTGCCAGCGGAGAACGCCGCAGTCAAAAACAGCACAGCGCCGGCACCCTGGACCTACGAAAACATCGAATACATGAAGAACCAGCTGAAGATGCTGGGGCTGGGTTATGACTGGGATCGCGAGCTGGCCACCTGCAAGCCCGATTACTACCGCTGGGAGCAGTGGTTCTTCACCAAGCTCTACGAGAAGGGTCTGGTCTACAAGAAGACCTCTTCCGTCAACTGGTGCCCGAACGACATGACAGTGCTGGCCAACGAGCAGGTTATCGACAACTGCTGCTGGCGCTGTGACACCCCGGTGGAGCAAAAAGAGATCCCCCAGTGGTTCATCAAGATCACCGACTACGCCGAAGAGCTGTTGAACGACATCGACAATCTGGAAGGCTGGCCAGAGATGGTCAAGACCATGCAGCGCAACTGGATTGGCCGCTCCGAAGGGGTCAACATCAGCTTCGCCATCGAGGGTCAGACTGAGCAGCTGGAGGTCTACACCACCCGTCCGGACACCTTCATGGGCGTCACCTATGTCGGTATCGCCGCCGGTCACCCGCTGGCGCTGCAAGCTGCTGCGACCAATCCGGAGCTGGCCGCCTTTATCGAAGAGTGCAAGAACACCAAGGTCGCCGAAGCCGAACTGGCCACCATGGAGAAGAAGGGCATGGCCACTGGCCTCTATGCCATTCACCCGCTGGATGGCCGCAAGGTACCTGTCTGGGTCGCCAACTTCGTACTGATGAACTACGGCACCGGCGCCGTGATGGCGGTTCCGGGTCACGACCAGCGTGACTATGAGTTCGCCACCAAATATGGCCTCGACATCAAGGCGGTGATCAAGCCTGCCGATGGCGAGGTGGACGTGAGCGAAGCCGCTTACACCGAGAAGGGCGTGCTGTTCAACTCCGGCGAGTTCGACGGTCTCGAGTTCCAGGCGGCTTTCGATGCCATCGCCAGCAAGCTGGAAGCCCTCGGCAAGGGCAAGCGCACCGTCAACTTCCGTCTGCGTGACTGGGGCGTCTCCCGTCAGCGTTACTGGGGTGCCCCCATCCCGATGCTGACTCTGGCTGATGGCACCGTAGTGCCGACCCCGGAAGATCAACTACCGGTGCTGCTGCCGGAAGATGTGGTGATGGACGGTATCCAGAGCCCGATCAAGGCCGATGCTGAGTGGGCCAAGACCACCTACAACGGTCAGGAAGCGTTCCGCGAGACCGATACCTTCGACACCTTCATGGAGTCCTCCTGGTACTACGCGCGCTACTGCTCTCCGGACTACGACAAGGGCATGCTGGACCCGGCTGCTGCCAACCACTGGCTGCCGGTGGATCAGTATATCGGCGGCATCGAGCACGCCTGTATGCACCTGCTCTACGCCCGCTTCTTCCACAAGCTGCTGCGTGACGCAGGGCTGGTCAACAGCGACGAGCCGTTCAAGCGCCTGCTCTGCCAGGGCATGGTGCTGGCCGATGCCTTCTACTACAAAGACGAAAAAGGCGGCAACGTCTGGGTCAGCCCGACCGACGTCAAGGTAGAGCGTGACGAGAAGGGTCGCATCACCAAGTCCATCGACAACGAAGGTCGTGAGGTGATTCACTCCGGCATGACCAAGATGTCCAAGTCCAAGAACAACGGCATCGACCCGCAGCTGATGGTCGAGCGTTACGGCGCCGACACCGTCCGTCTGTTCATGATGTTCGCCTCGCCAGCCGAGATGACCCTGGAGTGGTCAGACTCTGGCGTAGAGGGTGCCCAGCGCTTCCTGCGCCGCCTGTGGCGTCTGACCTTCGAGCACGTCTCTGCCGGTGCCGTTGCGGCACTGGATGTGGCAGCCCTCTCCGGCGAGCAGAAAACCCTGCGCCGCGAGCTGCACAAGACCATCGCCAAGGTGAGTGATGACGTGGGTCGTCGTCAGACCTTCAACACCGCCATCGCCGCCATCATGGAGCTGATGAACAGCCTGACCAAGCTCGATACCGAGCCTCAGGATCGCGCCCTGATGCAGGAAGCGCTGGAGGCCATCGTCGTGATGCTCACCCCCATCACCCCGCACATCGGCTTCGAGCTGTGGAAAATGCTTGGCAAGGGCGATGACGTGGATCACGCCGTCTGGCCGGTGGCCGATGAAGCGGCCATGGTCGAGACCGAGAAGCTGGTGGTGGTGCAGATCAACGGCAAGATGCGCGGCAAACTGACCGTGCCGGCCGAGATCAGCCAGGCTGATGTCGAGAAGCTGGCGATGGCCGATGCTTCCGTGCAGAAGTTCACCGACGGTCTGACCGTACGCAAGGTGATCTATGTGCCAGGCAAGCTGCTCAACATTGTCGCTAACTGATCAGTTGCCAACTGATTGGTTACCAACTGATCATTGCCAATCTGTGACAGCAAACGGATGATAACGGCGGGCCCTGCGCCCGCCGCTCTTCCCTTCATGCAAAGAGGATTTTCTATGGGCACCATCTTCACCCGCTTGATGGCCGTCATGCTGGCAGCGCTGCTGCTGCAAGGCTGCGGCTTTCAGATGCGCGGCAACGGCATTCCGAGCGAGCTGATGACCATGAAGGTCGTGGGCGACAACAAGAGCGACTTCTACCGATTGGTCACCACCCGCCTCAAGGCCTCCGGGGTGACCCTGGCCGACAAGGAGGGCATTCCGGTGCTCACTCTGGGCGGCATTGGCGGTACCAGTCAGGTCGCTTCGGTCAACGCTCAGGGCGTCGACACTGAATATGTGCTGGGCTTCAGTACCCAGTTCACCGTCTCGGTGCCGGGCAAGCCGACCCAGGTCTTCCCCATCAACTTCAACCGCAGCTTCCTCAACAAGCCGGATGCAGCGCTCGCCTCTTCTCGTGAGCAGGAGCAGCTCAACCGCGAGATGCAGGAGCAGGCGGCTAATCAGGTGATCCGGCAGTTGAGTCAGGTCAGCTTCTGATGCGGATCTACCCTGAGCAATTTGCTGACGAATCGCAGTTCAAGCAGCCAAAGCAGGCAGCCCTTCATTTCAGTCAGGCAAGCTTCTGATGCGCATTTATCCCGAGCAATTTGGTGACCACCTCAAAGCAGGGCTCAGGCCCTGCTATCTCGTTTTTGGCGACGAGCCCCTGTTGCGACTGGAGGCCATCGACGCCATCCGTCAGATCGCCCGCAAACAGGGTTTCGATGAACGCCACACCTTCGTGGTGGAACAGGGGCTGGACTGGAATCAGGTCTACGATGCCTGTCAGGCCATGAGCCTCTTCTCTGCCCGCCAGATCATCGAGCTGGAACTGCCCGCCAAGGTGGACAAGGATCTGGCCGCCCGCATCAGCGAAATCGGCAAGCAGCTTCATCCCGACCTGCTGCTGATACTCAGTGGCGGTCGTCTTAATCAAACCCAGATGAAAGCCGCCTGGTTCGACAAGCTCTACCAGATCGGCACCTATGTGCCGGTCAACCATCCGGAGCCCAAGTTCTTCCCGCGCTGGATGAGCGCGCGCTTCCAGCGTTTCGGCCTCAAGGCGCTGCCGGATGCCATCAACTTCATGTGCCACGCCTATGAGGGCAACCTGCTGGCCGCCAGTCAGGAGATCGAAAAGTTGACCCTGCTCTCGCCGCCCCAGCCCATCAGCGTCGCTTATTTGCAAGAGACCATTATCCGTCACGCCCACTTCACCCCGTTCCAGCTGGTCGATACCCTGCTGGAGGGCAAGGTGAACCGGGCCCAGCGCATTCTGGCCGCCCTGCGAGCCGAAGGCACCGAGCCGGGCATGCTGGCCTGGACCCTCTGCCGCGAGCTGGAGCAGCTCACCGAACTGTCACTGGCGATGCGCAGTGGCCAGCCGCTGGGGGAGCATTTCAGCCGTCTGCGTATCTGGCAGAGCCGCCAGCAGCTGATCCAGCAGGCGCTGACCCGCCTCCCCTTCGCCAAGTTGCAGCAGTTGTGGCAACTGATGGCCCAGCTGGACGATGCCCAGCGCAGTTTCAATACCGAACAGGCCTGGCTGATGCTGCAGACCATTGCCCTCGGTTTTCGTGATAGCACCCCGTTGCCACTGGGGATGGAGAGCAGCCCGTGCTGAAGGCTCCTGTCAGCCTGCTGAAGGCTCCTGTCGGTTTGCTGGGTGGCACCTTCGACCCCATCCACATTGGCCATCTGCGCCCGGCCATCGAAGCCCGCGACACCCTTGAGCTGGCCGAGATGCGGCTGATCCCGAACCATATCCCGCCTCACCGCGCCAACCCGTTTTGCTCCAGCGAGCAGCGGCTCGCCATGGTCAGGCTGGCGGCAGCGGAGAACCGCCATTTTGTGGTGGATGAGCGGGAGCTGCAGCGGGATAAACCCTCTTACACCATAGATACCCTGATCGAGCTGCGTCATGAACTGCCCGATACCCCGCTCTGCTTTCTGATGGGGATGGATTCACTGCTGAGCCTGCCAAGCTGGCACCGCTGGCAGGAGCTGCTCGACTATGGCCATCTGGTGGTGAGTGTGCGGCCGGGCTGGCAGCCCGATTATCCGGCCGAAGTAGCGCAGCTGCTGGCGCGCCATCACACCAGTGATGCCCGCGCGCTGCACCGGCAGCTGGCTGGCCATATCTGGCTGGCGGATAACCAGCCCGTCGAACTGTCGGCCACCCGGCTGCGGGCTCTGCTGGAGGCGGGGCAAGACACCCGCTACCTCTTGCCCGAGTCGGTTGCGCACTATATTGATCAACAGGGGCTCTACCGCGCCAATCGCCGCTAGCCCCTGCCGTAATCCCGCCCCAGCCGATGGGAAACGGGAGTGACCATGATATAATCCGCCGCCCTGACGTAAGTAACAGCGCGCCGGAATAGAGGAGAGACTCATTGCAAGGCCAAGAACTGCATGCCTTTATCATCGACAAGATCGATGACATGAAAGGCCGCGACATCATCACCCTCGATGTACGCGGCACATCCACCATTACTGATGCCATGATCGTCTGTTCCGGCAACTCCAGTCGTCACGTCAGCGCCATTGCCCACCATCTGGCCAGCGAGGCCCGCCACGCGGGTCTGGATCTGCTGAGCGTAGAGGGACAAGTGAGCGGTGAATGGGCATTGGTAGATATGGGGTCGGTGATCGTGCATGTGATGCAGGATGAACCTCGTGACTTCTACCAGCTGGAAAAATTGTGGAGCGGTGCCGCTCACGTGAACATGCAATAAAGAGCACAAGTGTAACGACGATGAAGATCCAGTTGATTGCGGTGGGCACCAAGATGCCTGCCTGGGTAGAGCATGGCTTCCAAGAGTATCGCCGCCGCTTCCCGAAAGACATGCCATTTGAACTCGTCGAGATCGGCGCCGGCAAACGGGGCAAAAATGCCGACATTCCCCGCATCCTGCAGAAGGAAGGGGAAGCCATGCTGGCAGCCGCGGGGCGCTCGCGTATCGTGACCCTGGATATTCCGGGTAAACCCTGGACTACCGAGCAGCTGGCCGCCCAACTGGAAGCCTGGAAGCTGGATGGCCGTGATGTCGCCCTGCTGGTCGGCGGGCCGGAGGGCTTGTCCCCCGACTGCAAGGCTGCCGCCGAGCAGAGCTGGTCGCTGTCGCCACTCACCCTGCCCCATCCGCTGGTGCGGGTGCTGGTGGCCGAGAGCCTCTATCGGGCATGGAGTATCACCACCAATCATCCGTATCACAGAGAGTGAGCATGAATCGCCAGAGTCTCACTGCTCATGATCTCGTCAACCAGAAGGTAACGGCATGTTGAAGAATCGCATCGAGATGCGCGATCACAGTGCCGAGGGCAATCTGTTCTTCCGGCGCACCCTGGTAGCCTACATCGGCATCGTCGTGCTGATGCTGGTGCTGCTGGGTAATCTCTATTATCTGCAGGTTGAATCTTTTGACACCTACCAGACCCGTTCCAACTCCAACCGCATCCGGGTAGTGCCGGTGGCGCCCCCTCGCGGGCTCATCTATGACGCCAACGGCGTGCTATTGGCAGAAAACCGTCCGGTCTACAGTCTGGAAATTGTGCCGGAAGAGACCAAAGATCTCGAGCTCACCGCCGACCAGCTGATCACCCTGCTGGGGCTGCCGGAGGGGACCAAAGAGAAATTTCTGGCCGAAGTGAAGCGTCAGCGCCGCTTCAAGCCAGTCCCCTTGTTCGAGAAACTGACCGAGTATCAGGTGGCCCTCTTTTCGGTCAACCAGCACAACTATCCGGGCGCCAGCATCGAGGCCAACCTCAAGCGCTACTATCCCTTTGGTGACACCCTCACCCACGCGCTGGGCTATGTGGCCAAGATCAACACCCGGGATGTGGAGCGCCTCGACAAAGAGGAGAAGCTGGCCAACTACGCTGCCACCAAGGATATCGGCAAACAGGGGGTCGAGAAGTTTTACGAGGAGCAGCTACACGGGGTCGCTGGCTATCAGGAGGTCGAGGTGAACAACCGCGGCCGGGTGGTCCGCACCCTCAAGTTCCAGCCGCCCACTCCCGGCAAGGATATCTACCTCAATATCGACATCCGGATGCAGCTGAAAGCCCAGCAAATGCTGGCGGGCCAGCGCGGTGCCATCGTGATGATGAACCCGCAAACCGGCGCCATCATCGCCATGGAGTCGAGCCCGAGCTACGACCCCAACCTGTTCGTCACCGGTATCTCCAGTGTCAACTACTCGGGACTGCTCAACGATCCGGCTCGTCCCTTGGTGAACCGCACCACGCAGGGCATCTATGCCCCCGCTTCCACCGTCAAACCCATGATGTCGGTGATGGGGCTCAACGAGGGGGCCATCACCCCCAACTATCGTTACTTCGGTGGCCCGAGCTTCTCCATTCCCGGCACCACCAAGAAGTTCCGCGACTGGCGCCGCTGGGGCCACGGCTGGCTTGATGTCTATCGCGCCATCGAGGTCTCGGCGGATACCTACTTCTACGATCTCGCCTATCGGGTCGGCATCGACAAGATCCACAGCTACATGACCAAGTTCGGTTTTGGTCAGTACAGTGGGGTCGACCTCTATGAAGAGACCAAGGGGGTGATGCCGTCCCGTGACTGGAAAATGGCCCGCTGGCGCCAGCCCTGGTATCAGGGGGACACCATCTCCATCGGTATCGGTCAGGGCTACTGGAGCGCGACGCCGATCCAGCTGGCCAAGGCGATCAGCATCCTGACTCAGAACGGTCACGATGTGACGCCCCACCTGCTCAAGAGCACTGCCTCACTGGCGGAGGTAGTGAATGCCCCTATCAACCCCAATATCGCCCTCAAAGCCAAAAGCGACAGCTATTGGCAGGTTGCCAAAGAGGGGATGTGGCGGGTGAACCAGGGCAAGGAAGGGAGTGGCCGCCACGCCTTTGCCAACACCCCCTATGCCTCGGGTGGCAAGTCGGGCACTGCGCAGGTGGTCAACATGAAAGAGAATCAGGTCTACAACGCCAAGAACATGAAGGTAGAGCACCGTGACAACGCCCTGTTCGTCGCCTTTGCTCCCTTTGATGCGCCTAAAGCGGTGATCGCACTGGTACTCGAAAACGCCGGCGGCGGCAGTAAAAATGCAGCGCCGGTGGCGCGCGCCATGCTGGATGCCTACTTGCTCCCCCCGGATCCGCAACTGCCACCGGCACCGACGCCGACCACGCCGTCCCAGCCGAGCGAGGTCAGCCCCAGTGAGTAACGCCGCCCGCCAGCAAGGCTGCGGACATCAATCAGATGTCCATCGGCCGCAGCAGGCTGACCCGATTTTGCGTCACCAAGGGGTGCCGTCAATTCAGCACAAGGTTATTTCCCATGAGTAATTCCGCTCGGCAGCAAAGCATCTGGTACAAGATGCATATCGATCTGCCGCTGTTTCTCGGCCTGCTGGCCGTGATGACGCTCTCCATGGTGGTGCTCTACTCCGCCTCCGGTCAGGATCTCGACTCCATCGTGCGCCAGCTGGTACGGGGCGGCATCGCCTTTGCCCTGATGATTGCCATGGCCCAGTTGCCACCGTCGCTGTATGCCCGCTGGTCGGTGCCACTGTTCGCGGTGGTAGTGCTGATGCTGATTGCGGTGGATGTGTTCGGCCATATCGGCAAGGGGGCCCAGCGCTGGCTCGATCTCGGCTTTATGAAGTTCCAGCCCTCCGAGGTAATGAAGCTCTCCATGCCGATCATGGTGGCCGCCTGGCTCAGCCGCCACTCGCTGCCCCCCAAGTTCAGCCATGTGGTGATCGCCCTCATCATGGTGCTGCTGCCCACCCTGCTGATCGCCGCCCAGCCCGATCTCGGCACCTCCATTCTGGTGGCCGCCTCCGGCTTCTTCGTCATCTTCCTGGCGGGGCTCAGCTGGTGGCTGATCGGGCTTGCGGTCATGCTGATCCTGGCCTTTATGCCGGTACTCTGGTTCTTCCTGATGCACGACTACCAGCGCCAGCGGGTGATGATGTTGATCGACCCGGAGAAAGACCCGCTTGGCCGTGGCTATCACATCATTCAATCCAAAATCGCCATCGGCTCCGGCGGCGTGTTCGGCAAGGGGTGGCTGCAAGGCACCCAGTCCCAACTGGAGTTCCTGCCCGAACGCCACACCGACTTTATCTTCGCGGTATTTAGCGAGGAGTTTGGTCTGGTGGGGGTCGCCCTGTTGCTGGTGCTTTATCTCTACGTCATCAGCCGCTGCCTCTATATCTCGATGCAGGCCCAGAGCAGCTTCGAGCGGCTGCTGGGGGGTGCCATCACCCTCACCTTCTTCGTCTATGTGTTCGTCAACATGGGGATGGTGAGTGGCATTCTGCCAGTGGTAGGGGTGCCCCTGCCGCTGGTGAGCTATGGTGGCACCTCCATGGTGACCCTGATGGCCGGCTTCGGTATCCTGATGTCCATTCAGACCCACAGAAGGCTGCTGGCCTGATGAGACGGGTCGGATTGTCGCTCGCCCTGTTTGCCTCGCTGGCAACCGCCGCCGTGGCGCCGGATCGGCTGGCGCTGCTCGCTGAGCAGCAACAGGTGCCACTGGCCGAGTTGCAAGCCGCAGTCGCCCGCGCCCAGCTGCGCCAGGAGGTGCTCGACACCATCAGCAAGCCGTGGGAAGCCAAACCCTGGCATCGCTACCGGCCGCTGTTCGTCACCCCGGATCGCATCCGGGATGGGTTGCAGTTCTGGCGGCAGCATGCTGCCACCCTGACGCGGGCCGAGCAGACCTATCAGGTACCGGCGTCAATCATAGTGGCCATCATCGGGGTAGAGACCTTCTATGGTCGTCAGATGGGCCGTCATCCGGTACTCGATAGCCTCTACACCCTGGGGTTTCACTACCCAGAGCGCAGCGACTTCTTTGCCAAGGAGTTTGCCCAACTGGTGCTGCTGGCAAAAGAGGAGGGATGGGCGCTGGATCGCCTCAAGGGCTCCTATGCCGGGGCCATGGGGATGGGCCAGTTCATGCCATCCAGTTATCGCCACTACGCCGTTGATTTCGATGGCAATGGCAAGCGGGATCTGTTTGCCAACCCGGTCGATGCCATCGGCAGCGTGGCCAACTATTTTGCCAGCCACCAGTGGCGCTGGGGGGAATCCGTGGTGGAACCGGCCCAGATCGGGCTGATGGCAGTAGAACCGCTACTGAGATCCGAGCCTGAGCTCACACAACAGTGGTCAGAACTGGCGGCGGCAGGGATTGAGCTCGCCACGCCGCTGGCCCCACAGACGCCGGTCAAGTTACTGGCGTTTGCCCAAGCCGATGGACCGGAATACTGGGTCGCACGGCATAACTTTTATGTGATCACCCGCTACAATCGCAGCCCACTCTATGCGATGGCGGTGTATCAACTTAGCCAAGCCATTCAGGAAGCGTATGCATCTTCGTCACAAACTCCTCCCGCTCAGCCTGAGCTTGTTGCTGGCCGCCTGTAGCAGCCAGCCGGAACAGACCGCCCCCGTCGAACCGCAAGCACCGGTCAGCAAGCCGCCCGTCATCGAGATCCCGCAAGCCACCGGTGCCATTCCGCGCCCCGAGCCCCTGAGTGCCAGCGGCAACCGGGACTACTGGATCGGCAAGCAGAAAAACGAGGTGTGGCGCGATATCAAGCACTACAGCGAAGAGGGCACCGCCAGCTGGCTGTCGCCGGATCTGGACGGCCAGAATACCGCCAACGGCGATGTGCTGGACAGCAAGCTGTTCAGCGCCGCCCACCGCAACCTGCCCATCCCGAGCTATGTGCGGGTCACCAATCTGGACAACGGGCTGGAGACGATCGTGCGGGTCAACGATCGCGGCCCGTTCAACAGCCCTCGCCTGATCGATCTCTCCTACGCTGCCGCCAAGCAGCTGGAGATGGTCGATAGCGGTGAAGCGCGAGTCCGGCTGGAGCTGATCAACGACACCCCGGATCAGATGGTGATCATGGAGCCGATGAAGCCCATCGAGATGACCCCGACCACTCCGGCCGCTGCGGCGCCCAACACTATGTCGCAAGATGGCTTCCTGGGTGAACCGACCGCGCTGGCGATGGCCACTCCCGCCGCCGACCCGGCCCCCGTCAAGGCGCCAGCTGCCAAGCCTGCCAAAGCGGCGCCTGTCAAACCAGCGGCAGCCAAGGCCGCAGCGCCCACCAGCAACGGCGATGGCAAGATGATCCAGGTGCTGGCCAGCGGCTCACAGGAACGGGCCGAGGCGATGGGCAAGGTGATGACCCAGCGCTACGGCGTGCCCTATCGGGTCGATGCCCATGGCGCCATTTTCCGGGTACTGATTGGCCCGGTCGCCGCCGACCAGCAGGCCAGTGTGCTGGAAAAAGTACGTCAGGGCGGGCTGGAACAGGCCTTTATCGTTCCCTGATCATCCCCCTTTTGCAGCGAGGGTGACTAACCACTTACTCACTGTCATCACGTCGTTTTGTGGCGTGATGACAGGGAGTGATGGATAAAAAACCAGTTCTAATCGCCATGTCGGGCTATAACCTGCGGGCGCATCTGGTATAGTTAGGCCCGCATTTTATCCCCATCTGGCTCGCAGGAATTTCAAGATGTCCAAATTTGCCCGTTCAGTTCTTCTGGCCTCGCTGGTCAGCGTTACCGCCCAGGCCAATACGCCGGTGCCGACACCGACCCCGAATGCCATGCCTATGGTGGTACCCGCCGCGCCGGAGATCTCCGCCAAGGCTCATATTCTGATCGACTACTACTCGGGTCAGGTACTGGCCGAGCAGAACGCAGAAGAGCGTCTGCCGCCCGCCAGTCTGACCAAGATGATGACCTCCTACATCATCGGCCAGGAGCTGCTGAAGGGGAACATCAAGCGCACCGACATGGTGACCATCAGCCAGAACGCCTGGTCCAAGAACTACTCCGACTCCTCCAAGATGTTTATCGAGGTGGGCAAGCAGGTCTCCGTCGATGACCTCAACAAGGGCATCATCATCCAGTCCGGCAACGACGCCTGCGTCGCCATGGCAGAATTCCTGGCGGGCAGCACCGACTCCTTCGCCAGCCTGATGAACAGCTGGGCCGCCAAGCTCGGCATGAACGACAGCCACTTCATGAACCCGCACGGTCTGGATGCGGAAGGCCACTACAGTACCGCTCACGATATGGCCCGTCTGGGTCAGGCGCTGATCCGCGACCTGCCGGAGGAGTACAAGGTCTACTCCCAGAAATCCTTCGTGTTCAACGGCATCACCCAGCACAACCGCAACCGCCTGCTGTGGGATCAATCCCTGCAAGTGGATGGCATCAAGACCGGCCACGTCAGCCAGGTCGGCTACAACCTGGTCTCTTCTGCCACCAATAACGAAGGCATGCGCCTGATCGCCGTGGTATTCGGGGCCAGCAGTGAAGGGTCCCGTGCGGCCGAGAGCAAGAAGCTGCTCACCTACGGTTTCCGCTTCTTCCAAAGCCTGACCCCGTACAAAGCCGGTACCGAGCTGGTCACCCAGAAGATCTGGATGGGCGACAAGTCTGAGGTGAAACTGGGGGTTGATCAGGATGTGTCCGTACTGGTTACCCGTGGTCAGGGCAACAACCTGAAAGCGGACTTCCAGCTCGATAGCGAGCTGAAAGCGCCGCTGGCCAAGGGGCAGCGCGTCGGTACCGTGTTCCTGAAGCAGGGTGACAAAGAGATCAAACAGGTTCCGCTGGTTGCCCTGGAAGAGGTGCAGGAAGGTGGTCTGGTGAGCCGTCTGTGGGATTACCTGGTACTGCTGGTCACCAGCTGGTTCAAGTAATCACGGCGCAATATTGTCACCTAGCAGCGGCGCCAACAGGCGCCGCTGCTGCCTTTGTCATACCTGCACTGTGAATAACCCTGCAAACTGCCGGTTCCGCCCTCCCCTGATTTGTGGTAAAAAGCAGCACTTCCATTTCTGGTCTGACTGATGCTGGCCTTGATCCCGGTCCGGGCAGTGCCCATATAGAGATGAGCCGTGTCCATACAGACTTGAAATGGCGGCTTTTGCGAGTCATAGGCCACTAGCTATCCAAGATGAAGTCATCCCGTTGATGACGAAAAAGGTGAGTAAATGAATACCAAATTTGATGAACTGCTGGAGTTTCCCTGCAAATTCCCGTTCAAGGTGCTCGGCATTGCCGACCCTGCGCTGCCCCATAGAGTGGTAGAAGTGCTGCAACAGCACGCTCCCGGCACCTATAGCCCGACCGTTCAGCCCAGTGCCAAAGGTACTTACCACTCGGTACGCGTGACGGTAACGGCCCAGAACAAAGAACATATCGAAGCCATGTACAAAGCGCTCGGCGATATCGAGCTGGTCAAATACGTACTGTAACTTCTCTCTCGCCCCGTTTTGCGGGGCGACTGTTTTTGTGCTGAGGAAGCCATGCCATCCCGGATCCCCGTCCAGTCCCAACTGATCGTCAGACATCTGGGCCGCCGCCCCTACCAACCGGTATGGGACGCCATGAAAGACTTCACCGACCACCGCACCAGCGATACCCCGGACGAGTTCTGGGTGGTCGAGCACGATCCCGTCTACACCCAGGGTCAGGCTGGTAAGGCCGAACACCTGCTCAATCCGGGCAACATTCCGGTGGTGCAGAGCGATCGCGGCGGTCAAATTACCTATCATGGCCCGGGCCAGCTGGTGCTCTACGTACTGGTGGATGTGCGTCGCTGTAAATTCTCGGTCCGCGAGCTGGTGACAGCACTGGAAACCGCCATTATCAGCACCCTTGCCAACAGCCATATCAAGGCATATGCCAAGGCAGACGCCCCCGGGGTCTATGTGAAGCAGGAACACGGCATGGAGGCCAAACTGGCCTCGCTCGGGCTGCGGATCCGCAAGGGCTGCTCGTTCCACGGGCTGGCTCTCAACATCAACATGGACATGACCCCCTTCCTGCACATCAACCCGTGCGGCTATGCGGGCATGGCCATGACCCAGACCAGCGCCCTGGGCGGCCCCCAAAGCGTGGCCGAGGCACAAGCCATTCTGGTAGCCGAACTGGCCAAGCTGATTGGCTATGACGCAATAACCAATACCGAAGCGGCATCATAAGCAAACCCGCTGCTGCCCGGCGATGTCGCGCAGCGATGGGGATATGCAAGTGACCCGACAGCTATCAATCAAACAATAACAAACACCGAGAGTGAATCATGAGCAAACCCGTTCGTATGGAGCCGGGCGTCAAGCTGCGCGATGGCGACAAGATGGCCCTGATCCCGGTGAAATTCATGCCGGATCCAAGCGAAGAAATTCTGCGCAAGCCGGACTGGATGCGGATCAAGCTGCCCCCCTCCAGCCAGAAGATCGAGCACATCAAGAGCACCCTGCGCAAAAACAAGCTGCACTCGGTATGTGAAGAGGCCTCCTGCCCCAATCTGGCGGAGTGCTTCAATCATGGCACGGCCACCTTCATGATCATGGGCGCTATCTGCACCCGTCGTTGTCCCTTCTGCGACGTGGCCCACGGGCGCCCGCTGGCCCTTGATCCGGACGAGCCACAGAAGCTGGCGCTCACCATCAAGGAGATGGGGCTGAAATATGTGGTGATCACCTCGGTAGACCGCGACGACCTGCGCGATGGCGGTGCCCAGCACTTTGCCGACTGCATCAAGCAGATCCGCGAGCACAGCCCGCAGACCCGCATCGAGATCCTCACCCCGGACTTCCGTGGCCGGATGGAGCAGGCGCTGGAAGTGTTCCGCGAAACGCCACCGGATGTGTTCAACCACAACCTGGAAACCGCCCCGCGCATGTATCGCGTCGCCCGTCCGGGTGCCGACTACAAGTGGTCGCTGGAGCTGCTGCGTCGCATCAAAGAGATGCACCCCCATGTGCCGACCAAATCCGGTGTCATGATGGGTCTGGGCGAGACCAACGAAGAGATCGTTCAGGTACTCACCGATCTGCGCGAGCACGGCGTCAACATGCTGACCCTGGGCCAGTATCTGCAGCCGAGCCGCCACCACCTGCCGGTCAAGCGCTACGTGCCGCCCGCAGAGTTTGACGAGCTGAAAGATGTCGCCATGGCGCTGGGCTTTACCCACGCAGCCTGCGGCCCCTTTGTGCGCTCCTCCTACCATGCGGATCTGCAAGCCAAGGGTGAAGAGGTCAAATAACCTCGCATAAAAGAGAGGTCAAGTAACCTCCTCGACAGCAACAAAAAGAGCGCCTATTGGCGCTCTTTTTGTTGGTATCTCTGACTGTTGCAGCTTGATGCAGTCAGCTGCCGTTGTCGAAGATCCCCTGCTGATGCCAGCGTTGCAGTTGGGCCAACACCCGGGTCTCACGGGCGGTCCACTGGGGACAGGGCCCCGCCAGCTGGGTCTTGTTGGTCTGCAACGCTTCGTCGAGCACAAACCAGCCTGGCACAAAGCCGAGGCGGATCTCGTAGGGCTGTGGCTGGGGAGCTACCAGCTGCTCGCCAATCCGGCACAAATAGTAGAGCGAGCGGATACAGTAGGCATCGAAGCCCGGCTCGCGAGCAGCGCGATACTCGCGGGTCTCGCCAAGCAGCGCGCCAACTTCCAGCAACTCGGCACCGCACTCTTCCAGCAGCTCGCGGGCCAGCGCGGCGGCATGGCTTTCGCCCTGCTCGATACCACCGCCCGGGAACATCAAATCGCCATTAACCCGGGAGTGAACCAGCAGCAACTCGTCATCACGCCGCACCACGGCACGCACAGTCAGGCGCTCCAGGGTGCGACCATCAGTAAGCACCTCACCATGCATAAAAGAGAGAGAGAAAGGGTCAGGCCAACAACTGGCCGAAGAGAGTGTGGTCATCATTGCCTCAGGGTCGATAGCTGCCACGCTTGAGCTGCTCGACGATCTCGGCAGCCCGCACGTCGTAACCATCCTGCTCCGTTTTGCTCAGTGAGTGATAAATAGCAAAGCGCTTGGCTGACACCTCGGGCGCATCCTGAAACGACTCGCTCACCTTGCCCCACAGATAGGCCAGCCCATACTGCTTTTGCCCCATATAGAGGGTACTGAGGGAGGTGAGCAGGCGGCTGTTGACCTTATCGCCCTCGCGATAAAGAGAGAGACCGTAATGCAGGATGGCAATGGCTTTGGTGGCATCGCTCTTGGCATAAGACCCCGCGAGCGCCAGTTGCAGCTCAGGCTCATCAACGACCTTGGTACCTTCCAGCGCCATAAACTGCTGGTGAGCCAACGCGTTGGTGTTGTTGGTCCAGTGCCAGAGCAGCAGATAAGGATCTTGCGAATTACGAGTCGCCGCATCGAGCTGGGCCAGCTGATCACCTGCGGCCAGCATGCCCTCCACCCGGGGGCTCTTTTGCTCCTTCGCCGCCTTGTACTCGATATTGGTGGAGCGTTCGGCACACTTGAGATAGCGCTCAAGGCCGCGCATCAGCTCATACTTGCGTCGATCCGTGCCCTCCTCTTTCAGGTAGAAGCGGCTACGAATGACATCGGTACGCTCATAGCGGCACCAACCATCGTCCACCAGATCCTGACAAAGCTCGGGGTTGTTACCACAAATATTGTGGATGCGGTCGTCATTGCAGCCCGTCACGGCAAGACCGACTGATATCATGATGAGCGTCTGTCGCAGAGAGAAATGGGCCATGGGTCACATCTTGTAGGTAGAGTCAGCGTCTGGTGAGACCGTCGAAAGCTAGCAAGCTGATTACAGATTCATTACAATTAGCGCGCTATATCACGTCGCTATTGCAGAATAATATAACGAAATATACACCCCGACACTGATCTGCATTCGACGAATTTGTGTTTACGGCGACAAGATTGCATAAAAGGTCTCCGGGTAGCCCGCCATCATCACTTGCCGACATGGCAAGAACCCCGGGTGCAGGCTGCCACCATGCTGTCTACAACCCTGAGCCGGTTTGTTTCGACCAACGGGATAGCCGTTTCGTACAACCTCGGTTCGCCTGCATCACCACAAGATTCGGCACCAAGACAGACAGGGAATGACCACGAGTTTGAGGACCGCTGATGGCACAGATGGCTGATGCTCAGCCAGCCAGACCCGGGTTCAAGGAACAATGATAAAGGAGAGGCCGGATGTCATTGCAACAGAGTGAGTTTCAACAAGCGATCAGGCAGATGCCACAAGAGGTGTACAAGCGGCTCAAGACCGCGGTCGAGCTGGGCAAGTGGCCCGATGGCAAGCCCCTCACCGACGAGCAGAAGGCCACCTCCCTGCAAGCTGTGATGGCCTGGCAGGCGATGCACCTCGACAACCCCGAGCACATGAACATCGGTCGCGACGGCGAGATAGTGATGAAGAGCAAGAGCGAGCTAAAACGGCTGTTTCGTGATGAACCCCAGCCGGTTGAAGAGGAGATAGTGCGGGTCAATCTCAATCACTGAGACCACTCGCCATCCCGTCTCGCGGCGGCCAGTCGAACAGCGATAGTGCGATACATAGTTCGATAAAGAGCACGATAAATAGCAAAGAGGGGAGCCATAATGGCTCCCCTCTTTTTTTCCTCTCGCTGCTGGGTGACTCATCCCCCTCATCCCCAGCCCTTCTCCCTCCAGGGGAGAAGGGAGCAGGCTCGCAGCCTGCGGACAGTAAGCGGGTCACCGGTCGGCGATCTCCATGACAAGCCTCGCTGCCAACAGCACCTCGATCTATCCCCTCTCCCGCCGGGAGAGGGTTAGGGTGAGGGGGAAACCAGTCAGGGGGTCAGCTCCCCGCGCAGGGACTGCTGCATCAGCTCGCGAATCTGGTGGGAGGGCAAGTCCTGGCTCAGCAGGAAGTGCAGCTTGGTAAGCGCCGCTTCGGCAGTCATGTCAAAGCCCGAGATAACCCCGGCACGGGAGAGCGCGTTGCCGGTGGCATAGCCGCCCATGTTGACCTTGCCGTGCAGGCACTGGCTCAGGTTGACGATGATGACGCCGCGGGCCGACGCCTCGGAGAGCAGCGCCAGCATGGCCGGGTTCTGCGGCGCATTGCCCACCCCGAACGACAGCAGGATCAGCGCTTTCACCGGCTGTTGCAGGATGTTGGCGATCACCTCGCTGGAGATGCCCGGATAGAGGGTCACCACGCCGATAGGCTGGGGGGTGATGTCGTGCAGCACCAGCGGCCGCTCGGACGGCACGCCCAGCTCACCCGCTTCCAGCGAGATGGCGATCCCGGCATTGAGCAGCGGCGGATAGTTGGGGGAGTCGAAGGCGTGGAAGCCGTCGGCATGCACCTTCTTGCTGCGGTTGCCGCGATAGAGCTGGTTGTTGAAGAACAGCGTCACCTCGTGGATCGGGTAGTTAGCCGCGATGTAGAGGGCGTTAAGCAGGTTCTGCTGACCGTCGGAGCGCAGCTCGGCCAGCGGGATCTGGGAACCGGTGATGATGACCGGCTTGTGCAGGTCTTCGAGCATGAAGGAGAGCGCCGAGGCGGTGAACGACATGGTGTCGGTGCCGTGCAGGATCACAAAACCGTCGTATTTGTCGTAGTTGCGCTTGATGTCCTCGGCGATACGCTGCCAGTCCGCCGGGGTCATGTCGGAGGAGTCGATGAGGGGCGCATATTCGTGGATATGGTAATCCGGCATCTCGGGGCGGTGGAACTCGGGCATCCGCGCCAGACAGTCTTCCATAAAGCCCGCCATCGGCACGTAGCCGTGATCGGAGCGCTGCATCCCAATGGTGCCGCCTGTGTAGGCAATGTAGATAGACTTCTTCACACCCTCTCCTCTTGATGAAGTGAACACCGCTGGCACATGAGCCATGTCGGGGTGAACAACCATGTCACCTCCCGTCATATCCTCTGCGTGCCGCGGAAACTGGCGGATTATAGAGACTGATGCCCCAAATGACAGCCGTTCCATGCACCCTTTTCGGCTTTTCTGCCCTCTACCCCCATAGTGTTAAATGTCACAATAAACCACTAAAACGAGCATTAATACGACAAAGATGGAATTAAACGATGCTTTTTGCTACTATCCGCTCGATTTTTCATAAATCTCATCTGGATGCCTGAGTATTTCAGGCCCGCACAGGCCCTATCTTCATGGGGCAGGGAGAACTCTCCCCCTCTTTGTTGGCGCTTGAGCCACACTATTTATCCCGGCTGAATCTGTGAGTCTTCATCAACGAAAGGCACAGCCAATCAACATGGGAGTACTTAATGTTACAACTTGATTCCTACGCGACGCTGGTCGCTGCCACTCTGGTATTGCTGCTTGGCCGGGTGCTGGTCACCCGGGTCGGGCTGCTGCGTACCTTTAACATCCCCAAACCGGTTGCCGGCGGCCTGGTGGTCGCGCTGGTGCTGTTGTTGCTGCGCTCCACCCTGCAGATGGAGCTGCAATTTGATACCAGCCTGCAAACCCCGCTGATGCTGGCATTTTTCGCCTCTATCGGTCTCTCCGCCGATCTCGCCAGCCTGAAACGCGGTGGCAAAGCGGTCGCAACCTTCCTGCTGGTGGTCACCGGTCTGCTGATCGTACAGAACAGTCTGGGTGTGGGTCTGGCGACTCTGCTCGGGCTGGATCCCCACATGGGACTGCTGGCTGGGTCTATCACCCTCTCCGGCGGTCACGGTACCGGCGCAGCCTGGAGCGCTACCTTCTCCGAAAAGTACGGAGTGCAATCCGCGGCGGAGCTCGCCATCGCCTGTGCCACCTTCGGTCTGGTGTTGGGCGGTTTGATCGGTGGCCCGGTAGCCCGCCACCTGGTGAAAAAGGTGCAAGTGCCCGGTGAAGAGCACAACAAGGATGAAGCCCCCAAGGGCTTCGAGATGCCCGATATGGAGCGTCCCCTCACCACTTTCAGCCTGATCGAGACCCTGGCGCTGATCGCCATCAGCCTCAAGGGGGGTGAACTGCTCTCCGCCTCCCTCAAGGGCGGGATGCTGGAGCTGCCGATCTTCGTCTGTGTGCTGTTTGTCGGCGTGCTGCTGCGCAACCTGCTGACCCTGTTCAACTGGCATGAAGTAAGTGACCGCGAGGTTTCTCTGCTTGGCAACGTCAGCCTGTCGCTATTCCTCGCCATGGCGCTGATGAGCCTGAAACTGTGGGATCTGGCCAGTCTGGCCCTGCCCATTTTTATCTTGCTAGCCGCCCAGACAGTGGCGATGGCGCTCTACGCCATCTTCGTCACCTTCCGGGTGATGGGCAGCAACTACGATGCCGCCGTGCTGGCAGCGGGCCACTGCGGCTTTGGTCTTGGCGCAACGCCAACCGCCATTGCCAACATGCAGGCCATCACCCAGCGCTTTGGCCCCTCCCATCTGGCGTTCCTGGTGGTGCCCATGGTTGGCGCCTTCTTCATCGACATCATCAACGCCATGGTGATCAAGCTGTTTATGGCGATGCCGTTCCTGTAATCCCCTTCCGGTCAGACGTATATGATCAGAGCCCACCTTGCGGTGGGCTCTTTGTTTGGGCGCTCTTCTCGCCTGCCGACGTTGGCAAGGCTGAGTCACTTATCCGGCACCAAGATGACCGGCGAGCAAACCAGACTGCGCGCCCCCCCAATGCCCACATTCCCCCGGATAACAAAAAGCCCCGCACTCGAAAGAGGGCGGGGCTTGTTTATGCAGCCAGAAAAGGCCGAGGGTGGCGCCTTACAGGATAAAGGTCGACACCTGCTGGTTCAGATCGGTGGCACGGCCTTTAAGGCTGTGGGCCTGATCCAGGTCGCGCATGGCGGCGGCGGTGATCTCGTCACTCACATCCTTGATGGCGGTGGTGTTCTGAGTGATCTCGCCGGTCACCTGGGTCTGCTCCTCGGCGGCCGTGGCGATCTGGCCCGCCATGTCGGAGATGAGAGAGATGGCGCTGGTGATCTCTTCCAGCGCCCGTACGGCCTGATCCGCATCCTGCACGCTGTTGTCCGCCAGCCCCTGACTGGTCTGCATCAGGCTCACCGCACGGGCGGTGGTCTGTTGCAGGGTCTCGATGGTGGACTGGATCTGCTGGGTGGAGTCCTGAGTACGGCGCGACAACACCCGCACCTCGTCCGCCACCACAGCAAAACCACGACCCTGCTCACCGGCACGGGCCGCTTCAATGGCGGCGTTCAACGCCAGCAGGTTGGTCTGCTCGGCAATCCCCTGAATGGTAGAGAGGATGCTGGTGATGGCCTGTGCGTGGCGGCTCAGCTCGCCGATCACTTCGGTCGCCTGTCCCACCTCTGCAGCCAGGCCATTGATGGACTGACGGGTCTTGTTGACCAGCATCTTGCCCTGCTCACTGCTCTGGGCTGATTGCTGGGCGGCAGCGGCGGTGTTCTCGGCGTTGCCGGCGATCTCCATGGTGGCGCTCGCCATCTCGGTGACCGCGGTCGCGACCATGGTCACCTCCTGCTGCTGACGTTGCAGCTCATCCACCGCAGCCTGGTTGGTCACCAGACTGCGCTCGGCATCGGCGTTCAGCTCGTTGGCCAGCTTGCGGATATTGCCGATCAGCTGGTGCTGACTGCCGACGAAACGGTTGAAACTGTTGGCCAGCTGGCCCACTTCATCGTTGGCTTCGGTCTTGATGCGCTGGGTCAGATCGCCGTTACCGTCAGCGATGCGCGCCAGCGCCTGGGAAACCTTGCTCAGCGGGCCAAGCAGCATGCTGACCAGCCAGGAGATGGCAAGAATGCTGCCCACCAGTGCCAGCAACGCCATCCCCAGCTGGGTCATCAGCAGGGAAGAGAGCGGCGCTTCGAGCACGGCCTTGTCCAGCACCAGCAACAGCTCCCAGTCAGTGTCCGGAATATCGACCGCCCACAGCAGCTTGTCGCGCCCTTCGCTGTCGAAGTAGGCCGGAACCAGATCCTTGCTCGACTTGCTCTGCTCGATCAGCGCATTGGTCAGATCGTTGTCGATCTCGGTTGCCGGTTTCATCGCCTTGGCCGCATCTTTATAGGCGATGACGGTGCCATCCTTGTGCATCATGATGGCAAAACCATCGGCAGGCAGCTTCATCTTGGTCACGTCATCCACCAGAGACGCAATGGAGAGGTCACCACCGACCACCCCGCCCTGAGCGGGCTGGGCAAGAGTCACCACCATGATGTTGTAGGCCACGTCGAGATAGGGTTTGGTGACGATCAGACCACCCTTGCCCATCGCCTCCTGATACCAGCCACGGGAGCGCGGGTCGTAACCATCGCGATTGATGGAGGGATCGGAGTCATTCATCTTGCCACTGCCCTCACCGAAGTAGGTGAGCTGGAAGCGGCCAGAAACCTGGGCCTGTTGCAGGGCATTGAGGGGCTCGCCACTGGTCTTGTTGCCGAGCGCCTGAATGACGTCACGACGGGCAGAGAGCCAGTCACTGACACTGGCTGCCTGCTGGCTGCCCAAGCGCTGGACTTGCTCCTGGCTGCCTTGCAGCAGCAGTGCTTTCTGGCTGCTATAGCTCTGCCAGGAGAGTAACGAGATCACCAACGACAGGGCGATCACCACTGACAACAGTATCTTCTGCTTGAGTGAGAGATTGTTCATCATAATTTCTTCTTATATAGATGAGGAGCGGGTTTATCCCTAAAGGTGCACAACACTACGTAGTCATTAGCGACCCGGCAGGTAAAAACTGAACCTGAGAATGGGTCTGCGGGCAATATTTTCTGTCGAGCTGCAGAAAAATGCACCAGAAATTGACAGCGCAAACCGCACAAGCTCAGGCAACCCTGTTTATTCCTTCCACAATTGGCTAGAATATCCTGTTTTTAAGTCACATCGACCCTGAGAGTTTTCACGATGTTCGAAGTTAATCCCGTATTAAATAAACTTAAGGAGCTGTCTGAACGGACCGAGCTTCTTAGGGGGTACCTTTGACTATGATGCCAAGAAAGAGCGTCTAGAAGAGGTCAACGCCGAGCTGGAACAGCCGGACGTCTGGAATGAGCCCGAGCGTGCACAGGCACTGGGCAAAGAGCGCGTCACCCTGGAAAACGTGGTCAGCACCATCGACACCCTGACCCAGGGCGTCGATGATGTCGAGATGCTGGTGAGCCTGGCCGTCGAAGGGGAAGATGAAGATACCTTCAACGAAGCCATCGCCGAAGCCGAACAGCTGGAAACCAAGCTGGTAGATCTCGAGTTCCGCCGCATGTTCTCCGGCCAGCACGACGGCTCTGATTGCTATATCGATATCCAGTCTGGATCCGGTGGTACCGAAGCTCAGGATTGGGCCAACATGGTACTGCGCATGTTCCTGCGCTGGGGCGATGCCCACGGTTACAAGCCGGAGCTGATCGAACTGTCAGACGGCGACGTGGCCGGCATCAAGTCCGCCACCATCAAGTTCACCGGCGAATATGCGTTCGGCTGGCTGCGCACTGAAACCGGCGTGCACCGTCTGGTTCGCAAGTCTCCGTTCGATTCTGGCGGCCGTCGTCACACCTCGTTCTGCTCCGTGTTCGTCTATCCCGAGATCGATGATGATATCGATATCGAGATCAACCCGGCAGACCTGCGCATTGACGTTTATCGCGCCTCCGGTGCCGGTGGTCAGCACGTTAACCGTACCGAGTCTGCCGTGCGTATTACCCACGTGCCGACCAATACCGTCGTGCAGTGCCAGAACGACCGTTCCCAGCACAAAAACAAAGACCAGTGTATGAAGCAGCTGAAAGCCAAGCTCTACGAGCTGGAAATTCAGAAACAGAACGCTGAGAAACAAGCCCTGGAAGAGACCAAGTCTGATATCGGTTGGGGCAGCCAAATCCGTTCATATGTGCTGGATGACTCCCGTATCAAGGATTTGCGCACCGGCGTCGAAACCCGTAATACCCAAGCGGTACTCGACGGTGACTTGGACAAGTTTATCGAAGCCAGCCTGAAATCAGGTCTGTAAACAAGCAGGAATCACCATGTCTGAACAAACCATTACTCCGGTAGTCGACCAAGCACTCGAATTCAACAACGAGATGACCGAGCGTCGTTCCAAACTGGCCGCCCTGCGCGCCCAGGGTAATCCTTTCCCCAACGATTTTCGTCGTGACAGCCTCTCTGGCGAACTCCATGCCGAGTTTGACGACAAAAACGCCGAGGAGCTGACGAGCCTGGGTAAACGGGTGAAGATTGCCGGTCGCATCATGACCCGCCGGATCATGGGCAAGGCTTCTTTCGCCACCCTGCAGGACATGGCCGGCAAGATCCAGGTCTACGTCACCCGTGACGACCTGCCGGAAGGTTTCTACAACGAGCAGTTCAAGAAGTGGGATCTGGGGGACATCGTCGGTGTCGAAGGCACCCTGTTCAAGACCCAGACCGGTGAGCTCTCCGTTCACGTTTCCGATATCCGCCTGCTGACCAAAGCGCTGCGTCCGCTGCCCGAAAAGCACAAAGGCCTGACCGACCAGGAAGCACGCTGCCGTCAGCGTTACCTGGATCTGATTGCCAACGAAGAGTCCCGCAAGACCTTCGTGATCCGCACCAAAGTGGTTGCCGGGATCCGCAAGTTCTTCAACGACAAGCAGTTCATGGAAGTGGAAACCCCGATGATGCAAGTCATTCCGGGTGGTGCCTCCGCGCGTCCGTTCGTCACTCACCACAATGCGCTGGACATCGACATGTACCTGCGTATCGCACCGGAACTCTACCTGAAGCGTCTGGTGGTCGGTGGTTTCGAGCGCGTGTACGAGATCAACCGTAACTTCCGTAACGAAGGTATCTCGGTGCGTCACAACCCCGAGTTCACCATGATCGAGTTCTACATGGCGTACGCCGACTACATCGATCTGATGGACCTGACCGAAGATCTGCTGCGCACCCTGGCGCAAGATATTCTGGGCGACACCCAGATCCGTTACGCCAAAGAGGGCGAAGAGGGTCTGACCATCGATTTCGGTCAGCCGTTCCAGCGCCTCACCATGGTTGACTCCATCCTGAAGTACGCCGACGGCGTGACCCGGGAAGACCTCACTACCCTGGAGAGCGCCAAGGCCGTTGCCAAGCGTCTGCACATCGAACTGATGAAAGGCTGGGAACTGGGCCACGTGATCACCGCGATCTTTGAAGAGACCGTGGAGCACATGCTGCTGCAACCGACCTTCATCACCGAGTACCCGGCAGCCGTTTCTCCGCTGGCTCGCCGCAACGACGTGAACCCGGACGTGACTGACCGCTTCGAATTCTTCATCGGTGGCCGCGAGCTGGCCAACGGCTTCTCCGAGCTGAACGATGCAGAAGACCAGGCCAAGCGCTTCCAGGATCAGGTTGATCAGAAAGAAGCGGGCGACGACGAAGCCATGTTCTACGACGCCGACTTCGTCACCGCGCTGGAACACGGCCTGCCGCCGACTGCCGGTCAGGGTATCGGTATCGACCGTCTGGTGATGCTGTTCACCAACAGCCACACCATCCGCGACGTCATTCTGTTCCCGGCCTTACGTCCACAAAAGTAAGATCCGCAGAAGTAAGCCGTATCCCCTCGGTCAATCCCGAGCGTGATAGTCAATAAAAACGCCCCGCAACTGCAGGGCGTTTTTTTATGGCATGTGTCACGTGCCGTGTTATTTGGCGAGGGGCAGCAACCACTCCCCCTGCCACAGGGTCAACCCCTGACCCGCCATCAATACCCGCTCGCCCCGCAGCTCCAACCTGAGCTCACCCCCTCTGGATGAAACCTGACGGGCCCGCAACTGCTGCCTGCCGAGCCGTTCAGCCCAGAAGGGCATGAGAGCACTGTGGTTGGAGCCGGTGACCGGATCCTCATCGACGCCCACCCAGGGGGCAAAATAGCGGGAGACGAAATCATCATCCGCCCGGCTCGACGGGGCGGTGACGATCAGCCCCCGTCCCGGCAGGGCGCGCAGGGCATGGAAATCAGGCGAAAGCGCGCGGATCTCCTCTTCACTTGCCAGCTCCAGCAAGAACTTGGCGCCAGCCGCCAGGGTCTGTCGTGGCTGGCAACCGATCGCGGCAGCATAGGCGGGATCCAGCTTCAGTGGCGTCAACGCGATACGTGGAAAATCAAGCCAAATCAACTCCCCTTCGCGACGGGCCAACAGCTCACCACTGCGGGTCTCGAAGCGGATCGTCTCGTGTGCGGCTACCGCCCCTGTCTGCCACAACACATGGGCAGCTGCCAAGGTGCCATGACCGCAGAGATCAACCTCGACTGTCGGCGTGAACCAGCGCAACTGGTAATGGGCCCTGCCAAGTTGTACCAGAAAGGCCGTCTCGGAGAGGTTGAACTCGGCCGCCATCGCCAGCTGGCTGGCATCCGGCAGGGCGGGTCCCAGTACGACCACCGCGGGATTGCCACCAAAGGGCTGCTGGCTGAACGCATTGACATGAAACAATCGGATATTCGACATGGCACTTCCTGTGTTATCAAGTGGCTCTCATTTAACGCCCTTTATACCACGCTCCTCTTTTGCTGCGGGAGCAGGCGTATCTCAGCTCCTTTAATGCATTAATAGAATAAAGAAGACATTTTTATTCTTTGTTGTTAGCCAACACGCCCTTTAATCTGGCCAAAAATCAGACCATGGAAGACGCGTGTGATGCAATTGAAGGATTCCCCATTCAACCTCTCCCCCCTCTCTGACGAACAGCAACGTCAGCTGGGTCAGGTACTCTCGACCCTCAATACCCAGCAACTGGCCTGGGTGAGCGGCTATCTCTACGGCCTCTCCCAGAGCGGTCAGCAGAGCGTTGCCGCCAGCGCTGCCGTGGCTGCGCCCAGTAGCAGCCTGACCATTCTCTACGGCTCCCAGACCGGCAACGCCAAGGGTGTCGCCAGCGCCATCAAGGCGCAGGCCGAGGCCCGTGGCCTACCCGTCACCCTCGCGTCGATGGCCGACTACAAACCCAAGCAGCTCAAGAAAGAGAACCACCTGCTGGTGGTAGTGAGCACTTACGGGGAGGGTGAACCGCCGGAGAGCGCCGTCGATCTGTTCGAGCAGCTTAAAAAAGGCAAGATTGGCAAGCTGGACGGGCTCAAGTTCGCGGTGCTGGGGCTGGGTGACAGCTCCTACGAATTTTTCTGCCAGACCGGCAAGGATTTTGACAACTTCCTCGCCACCGCTGGGGCCGAGCGGATTTATGAGCCCGCCAGCCTCGATGTGGATTATCAGGATGCCGCCAAGAGCTGGGGCGAGCAGGCCCTCAACGCCATTGCCGCCACCCTCACCACCGGCGCAGCCAGCAACAATGTGGCAAGCGCGGTGCAGCAGGCGGTTGGCCACAGCCAGTACAGCAAGGAGAACCCCTTCCCTGCCCGTCTGTCGGTCAATCAGAAGATCACCGGCCGGGATTCCACCAAGGATATCCGCCATATCGAGATCAATCTGGCCGACTCCGGCATCACCTATCAACCGGGGGATGCCCTCGGCGTCTGGTTCGACAACGATGCCGAACTGGTGGGCGAAGTGCTGGCCCTGACCGGCCTCTCTGGCGATGAAGCCACTGCCCACGGCACCTTGCGCGCCGCACTCTCCGGTCACTTCGAACTGACCCGGCTGCACGGCGGCTTTATCACAGGACTCGCTGACATATCGGACAACGCAGCGCTGAAAGATCTGGCGGGCGACAAGGTCCAGGTCAATGGGCTGGTGGCCTCAGCCCAGATAGTGGATGTGCTCAAACGCTTCCCGACAGTACTCAAAGCCGAGCAGCTAGTTGGCCTGCTACGCCCCCTCACTCCGCGCCTCTACTCCATCGCCTCTGCCCAGAGCGAGGTGGAAGAGGAGGTGCACCTGACCGTAGGGGTAGTGCGCTACCAGCAAGAAGACGGCACAGTACGCTCTGGCGCCGCTTCTTCCTATCTGGCGGACCGGCTGATTGAGGATGGCGAGGTGCGGGTGTTTGTCGAGCACAACGACAACTTCCGCCTGCCCGCCAATCCCGACACCCCCGTCATCATGGTGGGCCCGGGCACCGGCATAGCCCCGTTCCGCGCCTTTATGCAGGAGCGGGAAGATCAGGGTGCCGAGGGCAACAACTGGCTCTTCTTCGGCAACCCCCACTTTACCCAGGATTTCCTCTATCAGGTGGAGTGGCAGCGTTATGTAAAATCGGGGCTGCTGTCGAAGATCTCGCTGGCCTTCAGCCGGGATCAGGCCAACAAGATTTATGTGCAGGACCGCCTGCGCGAAGCGGGTCAGGAGCTCTATCAGTGGTTGGAAGCAGGTGCTCACTTCTATGTGTGTGGTGACGCCAACAAGATGGCCAAGGATGTGCAGGAGGCCCTGCTGGATGTGATTGCCGAACACGGCCACAAGAGCCGTGAGGAAGCAGAAGAGTATTTGAGCGAATTGCGTCGTGCCAAACGTTATCAAAGGGATGTCTATTGATGAGCAAACAACCTCTCTCTCACCAAAAAGCGGGACCGGTCGAAGGGCCGCTGGCCGACAACGAGCGCCTCAAGCGCGAGAGCAATTTCCTGCGCGGCACCATAGAACAGGATCTGCAGGACCCGCTCACCGGCGGCTTCAACGGCGACAACTTCCAGCTGATCCGCTTTCACGGCATGTATCAGCAGGATGACCGCGACATCCGCCCGGAGCGCGCCGCCCAGAAGCTGGAGCCGCTGCACAACGTCATGCTGCGCGCCCGCTTGCCGGGGGGGATCATCACCCCGGCCCAGTGGCAGATCATCGACAAGTTCGCCGAGGAGCACAGCCTCTACGGCAGCATCCGCCTGACCACCCGCCAGACCTTCCAATTCCACGGGGTGCTCAAGCGCGACATCAAGCTGATGCACCAGACCCTCAACAGCACCGGCATCGATTCCATCGCCACCGCGGGCGATGTGAACCGCAACGTGCTGTGCACCAGCAATCCGGTGGAGTCCGAGCTGCATCAGGAGGCCTACGAGTGGGCCAAGAAGATCTCCGAACACCTGCTGCCCAAGACCCGCGCCTACGTGGAGATCTGGCTGGACGGTGAAAAACTGGGACAGGACGAGGAGCCGATCCTGGGTTCCAACTACCTGCCGCGCAAATTCAAGACCACTGTGGTGATCCCGCCTCACAACGACGTGGATATCCACGCCAACGATCTCAACTTCGTGGCCATTGCCGAGCATGGCAAGCTGGTGGGCTTCAACGTGCTGGTGGGTGGCGGGCTTGCCATGACCCACGGCGACACCAGCACCTACCCGCGCAAGGCGAGCGATTTTGGCTTTATTCCGCTCTCCCACGTGCTGGAGGTGGCGGCCGCCGTGGTCAGCACCCAACGCGACTGGGGCAACCGGGTCAACCGCAAGAACGCCAAGACCAAGTACACCCTCGAGCGCGTTGGCGTCGAGGCCTTCAAGACCGAGGTGGAGAGCCGCGCTGGCATCCAGTTTGGCGAAGTGCGCCCCTATGAATTTACCAGCCGTGGCGATCGCTTCGGCTGGGTGGAAGGGATAGACGGCAAGCACCACCTCACCCTGTTTATCGAGAATGGCCGCCTGCTGGACTTCCCGGGAAAGCCGCTCAAGAGCGGCATGCTGGAAATTGCCAAAGTGCATCAGGGGGATTTTCGCCTGACAGCCAACCAGAACCTGATCATCGCCGGGGTGCCAGCCAGCGAGAAGGCCCGCATCGAAGCACTCGCGCGCCAATACGGCCTGCTGGATGATGGCGTGAGCGAGCAACGCAAGCAGTCGATGGCCTGTGTGGCCCTGCCCACCTGCCCGCTGGCGATGGCTGAAGCGGAGCGCATGCTGCCCGCCTTTGTCACCGACCTCGAAGGGCTGTTGGCCAAGCACGCACTGGCGAATGACGCCATCGTCTTCCGAGTCACCGGCTGCCCCAACGGCTGCGGCCGCGCCATGCTGGCGGAAGTGGGGCTGGTGGGCAAGGCGCCAGGCCGCTACAACCTCCATCTGGGGGGCAACCTGGAGGGCACCCGCATTCCGCGCCTCTATCAGGAGAACATCACAGAACCGCAGATCCTGGCCGAGCTCGACGCGCTGATCGGCCGCTGGGCCAACGAGCGCAATCAGAGCGAATGCTTTGGCGACTTCGTGGTCAGGGTTGGGGTGATTGCCCCCGTTATCGATTCTGCGAGGGATTTCTATGCAGCCTGAACTGACTGATGGCGGACGGCTGACACTGACCGCCGATGGCAGGCTCGACCTCTCCACCCTGCTCTCCCTGAGCCGTGAAGAGCAGACCGAGGCGCTGGCGCCCCTCAACCGGGAGCTGGATACCATGATCGCCCCCGAGCGGGTGTGCTGGGCACTGGCCAATCTGCCGGGGGAGCATCTGCTGTCGTCGAGCTTCGGCATTCAGGCTGCGCTGATGCTCCATCTGGTGAGCCGCGAGCGGGCCGACGTGCCGGTGGTGCTGACCGATACCGGCTATCTCTTCCCCGAAACCTACCGTTTTATCGATGAGCTGACCGAGCGCCTCGCCCTCAACCTGAAGATATACAGGGCCGAGTTGTCACCAGCCTGGCAGGAGGCGCGATTTGGTCTCTTATGGGAGCAGGGCGTGGAGGGGATCACCCGCTACAACCAGCTCAACAAGGTGGAGCCGATGGACAGAGCCCTGCGCGAGCTCGGCGCCCAGACCTGGTTCTCCGGCCTGCGCCGCGAGCAATCCGGTAGCCGTGGCAAGCTGCCGGTGCTCGGCATCCAGCGCGGCCGCTTCAAGTTCCTGCCGGTGATCGACTGGAGCAACAAGGACGTCTTCTACTACTTCAAGGAGTTCGACCTCCCCTATCACCCGTTGTGGGAGCAGGGTTATCTGTCGGTCGGCGATGTCCACACCACCACCAAGTGGGAGCCGGGCATGAGCGAGGAGCAGACCCGCTTCTTCGGCCTCAAGCGCGAGTGCGGCCTGCACGAGGAGGGTGGCAAAGAGCCTGGCGAGCAGAGCGGCTCCGGCATCTGAGCCCGCTGGCAAGGCCGGATCCTGACCATAAAAAAACGCCCGGCAACTGCCGGGCGTTTTGCTTGGGCTGCTTTGCAGTCCTTCCAACGTGACCAATGGGCAAAGAGGCTTAACCTGCCGCTTTAGCCCGCTCGGCGGCAACCCGCGCCTGAGTCAACCAGTCGTTGACCTGAGCTTCGTGCCCTTTGAGCCAGGCCATCACATGGCGCTCGATATCCGCCTGGGTGTTCTGGCCCTTGTTCATCAGCCCGTTCTGGATGTTGATGTCATTCAGCGGCAGCTTGACGATGGAAAACAACGTGGCAGCCGCCGGGTTGGCATCCGTGAAGGCCTTGTTGGCCACGATATGTATGGTGTTGACGGCAAAGCCGTAGTTCTTACCGTTGGGCAGGCGGGTGCTGTCGGCATCTTTGGCGCCAGCAGGCACCTCAAGCCACACCACATCCCGCCCCGGTACCAGCTCGCTGCTCAGCCAGTAGGGGGTCCAGGTGTAGTAGAGCACCGGCTTGCCGCTCTGGAGGCGGGCACGGGTATCGGCGATCAGCGCCGCATAGTTGCCCTGCTTGTGGGTAATGGTGGCGGTCAGCCCGAACTCATCCAGATGATGGTTGATCGCCTCTTCGCAGCCCCAGCCCGGGTTGCAGCCCACCAGATCGGCCTTGCCATCCCCATCGCCGTCAAACAACGCCGCCAACTTGGGATCCTTGAGCTGACCCAGATTGGTGATGCCATATCGGGTGGCGGTCTGCTTGTCGATGAGATAGCCCTGAGCGGCGCCCGATGCATAGGTGCCCTGACGGAAAAACACCTTGTCTCCCCCCGCATGCTGGTACTTGTTGTCCTGCAGCGGGATCCAGTTAAAGGTGAGGAAGGTGCCATCCCCCTGCGCCACCGAGGCATAGGCCACGTTGTAATCCACCTCCTGCACCGGCTGGACGTCATAACCCAGACGCCCCATCAGCTTGCTGACCAGCAGGGTCTGGAAGGTCTCCTCCGGCAGGGAGCTCTGCAAGGGTTGAACGCGGATCCCCTCCCCCGGCAACTCGATACTGGCCATGGCAAGTGGGCTCAGCAGCGAGGAACTTAACAACAGGGCGCTCAACAGCAAGCAATGACGGGTGCGCGTTGTGGTGATGAGGTTCATCCATTTACTCCTTTGTAATCGGTGGATTTGCTGCGGCCAGTGAGGCGCAGCAGCAAGGAAGCGGGGCCACGCTGATACCAGTGGCCAACCCGGTTGCGATCCGGTTGGCCCATCGCCTGGGTCAGACGGTCGAGCACGATGGCCAGCAGTACGATGCCGAGGCCACCAATGGAGGCGAGCCCCATATCGAGACGCCCGATGCCACGCAGCACCATCTGACCCAAGCCACCGACCGCGATCATCGAGGCGATCACCACCATGGAGAGCGCCAGCATCAGGGTCTGGTTGACCCCGGCCATGATGGTGGGCATGGCGAGTGGCAACTGCACCTTGAACAACAGCTGGGAGGGGCTGGCGCCAAAGGAGTGAGCGGCCTCCACCAGATCCGCAGGCACCTGTCTGATCCCCAGCATGGTGAGGCGGATCATCGGCGGCAGGGCGAAGATCACGGTCACCACCACGCCGGGCACGTTACCGATGCCAAACAGCATGACGATGGGTATGAGGTAGACGAAGGCCGGAGTGGTTTGCATCGCATCCAGCAGCGGCCGGGTCCAGTCGGAGAGCCGTTCACTGCGGGCCAGCAAAATGCCCACCGGCAAACCGATCAGGATGCAGAAGACGAGGGAGGTCAGCACCAGCGACAGGGTCACCATGGCATCAGACCAGGCACCGATCAGCCCGATCCCGACCAGTGCGGCTAGGGTACCAAGCGCCATCCGGCCGTTGACCAGTTGCCAGGCAATCAGGGTCAACAGCCCCATCATCAGGGTGGATGGCACCGTCTGCAGCAGATGGGTCATGGCATTGAGGGTCACCTCCACCGGCGCACGGATCAGCTGGAATAGAGGGCGCAGGTTCTCCACCAGCCAGCCGATACCGCTCTCCACCCAGACATCCAGCGGCACCAGCGCCTGCTGGAAGGGATCCAGCCAGTTGACGGCGGCCGGGGTATCCACGGCAGCAATCTGGCTTTGCCAGTCGGCCGCCTCGGTGGCGGTACTGCCCCAGGGATCGGCGGCAACCGTGGTGGCCGCAGCACCCCAAGGATCAGCATCCGCTTCGTCAGCCCGCAGGGAGGGGCTCGCCAGCAGCAGAAGCGCCAGCAAACCGATCAGTAAAGAGTGGGGATTGTTCGGCTTCATACCGGGGTACTCCTGTCCAGGGTGTTGAGCAGATTGGCCTTGGAGATAAGCCCCAGATAGGTGCCATCCTCCTCGACCACGGGCACCTGACAGGGTGCGGCGGCCACCTGACTGATCAGTTCATTGAGGGAGGTGTCGGCCAGGATCGGCTGGATATCCGCCAGCAACGCCTGCTCAAGACTCCCCTTGCCACGAACGGCCTCGCTGAGCGACTCGACCGAGACGACGCCGATGAAACGGCGACTGCGATCCACCACATAGCCAAATTCCCGCTCCAGCTCCTTGAGCTGACGCAGGGCGTTGCCCGGCCCGTCGGTGGTGTGTTTCTTGATAAGCGGCATCTGCTTGCGACTGACGATATCGCGGGCACTGAAGACGTTGGCGAGATCCACCCCGCGGAAAAAGGCGCGCACATAGTCGTTGGCGGGCTGGCTCAGGATCTCGTCCGGGGTGCCGACCTGCACCACCTGACCATCCTGCATGATGGCGATGCGATCGCCGATGCGCATCGCCTCATCCAGATCGTGGGAGATAAACACTATGGTGCGCTGATGGCTGGCCTGCAGCTTGAGCAGCTCGTCCTGCATCTCGGTGCGGATCAGCGGATCCAGCGCGGAGAAGGCCTCGTCCATCAGCAGGATATCGGGGTCATTGGCGAGCGCACGGGCCAATCCGACCCGCTGCTTCATGCCACCGGAGAGGGCATCGGGGAAGGCATAGATCCACTGGCCCAGACCCACCTGATTGAGTGCCTGACGAGCACTTTCCTGGCGCTCCGCCAGCGGCACACCGGCCAGCTCCAGCCCGAAGGCGGTATTTTCCAGCACGCTCAGGTGCGGCATCAGAGCAAAGGATTGAAACACCATGCTGATCTTCTTGCGCCGCACCTGACGCAGTTCGCTCTCCGATATGGCGGCGATATCTTCGCCGTCGATCAGCACCTGACCACGAGTCGGTTCGATAAGGCGGTTGAAGAGCCGCACCAGCGTCGATTTGCCCGAACCGGACAAGCCCATCACCACGAAGATCTCCCCTTCATGGATGGCCAGATCGACCCCTTGCACACCCAGAGTCTGTCCGGTTTTCTGCAGAATGCTGGAGCGGTCGTGCCCTTTCGCCAGCAATTTGAACACCTTTTCCGGATGTTCTCCGAAGATTTTATAGAGTGATTTGACTTCGAGTTTGACTGTCATACTGTCCTTTTTTCATGGTCGACATCTTGGTGATTAACCTGCCGAACGCGAACCAATTACTTTCTACACTAAGCAATTAACAGTCAAAACAAAAGAACCACAAGAGTCCCCCAAAACAAGGGTGCCGATAAACAATTGATTTTAATCGGTTATTTAAAGCAATTAAAAACAGATATGGTCGAGTTTTAGCCATAACGACCGCAATAGTTAGCGAGAAAATGTTGTAAAAATCATTTAAAAATAATAAAAAACAGCTAAATCAGCCAGATAAGCGCCTGCTGGATAGAGGCACTCCACTCTGATAGTTTTCACCAACAAATAATTACAACTCTAATCATCTAATTGTCAGAATGGGGAGCAATTAGGAGACAAGAAGAGAGGCTGAAGCAGTGATCAAACGCCTCGCCGAGATCCCAGCAGCCACCTTGGACAATCGACCTGCTGGACAGGTTGCTTCTGGCAAACCGCCAGTGCGAAAAAAGGCTATGTCCCAATTACGTGTTGCATGGGGTGCCCCAGCGCCTCATGCAGACA
>NZ_NKWE01000045.1:0-231918 GCF_006243315.1 Aeromonas sobria | reverse complement strand
ACCCAATTAAACAGTGATGTGAAGAATCACGTCATTGGCCGAGAGGATGACACCTCTGATAAGCGGCAAGAGATTTAGCGAAAAGCTAACCAAATAGCGGAGCGGTAGTTCAGTTGGTTAGAATACCGGCCTGTCACGCCGGGGGTCGCGGGTTCGAGTCCCGTCCGCTCCGCCACTAATTTTAAAGGCCTTCCCGACTGGGAAGGCCTTTTTGCTATGGCGGATTTTGCCCACTGACCCGAATTTTTGCACACCAGAGCGAACAGCAAAGCCCGGCCTCTTGACCGGGCTTTGCTGTTTCTAGCTGCTGGCATGGTTGATTGTTGTACCATCAATCTTGCTATTTTAATTGTAACGTTTGCAGGCGGTTCTTTTTTATAGCTATATCAGCGGATCGTTGGTTGCTTAATGATCAGTTTTGGTGGTGTACTTTTGGCCAAACACCGCGGAGGGTGCGTGATTAGGGTTGTATCTCGCTTATAACTCGGTAGAGTAAGGGCATCTTGAGTTTGCCTTCCCTGCTCGGTGTTCGCTGGGATAAAGGTGTAACTTGGCCCGTTTTTATCAACCTTAAGCCAGTGGTATCGATATGGAACAAGTAAACAAATCTACTTTCAGTGATGTACTGGAATATGTGCGAATGTCCCGTCGTCAGAACAAACTCAAGCGTGAAATTACGGACAATGAGAAGAAGATCCGTGACAACCAGAAGCGTGTGCTGCTGCTCGACAACCTGAGCGATTACATCAAGCCGGGCATGAGCATTGATGATGTCCAGGCTATCATCGCCAACATGCGTACCGACTATGAAGAGCGGGTTGATGATCACATCATCAAGAATGCCGATCTCTCCAAAGAGCGTAAAGAGCTGAGCAGCAAGCTGAAGGGCATGAGCTCCCACAAGTAAGCTTTTAGCTGTCAGTAAATAAACACCGGCCATGGCCGGTGTTTTGTTATCAGCTCGGATCTCTGCCACTGCTGCAACAATCGGCTCCCCTTTTTAGAGTTGCCCTGTTACCATCACTACAAAGCGGTCAATAGTTTCAAGCCATTGACTTGAAAAGACTAAGCTTTAAACACAATAAATTGCGCAACCATGGTGGGGCTGATATGGGCGCATCAGAACAGACGGATTTGACACAAGTGGCATCTCAAGATTCATCTGTCCAAACCAAGGACGGGACCCCAAAACGCAAGCGTCGTTCTTGGTGGCGTTGGTTGTTTTGTTTTCTCTTTTTAGCGTGCCTGGGGGTAGTGATCTTCCTGGTGGGCTATGAGATGAAAACCTCGACGCTACAGTCTCAAGAGATATCCCGCTATGCTGCCAAACTGACCTCTCAGGTCGAGCCTGGTCAGAGCAAGCAGATCGCTTTTCCCAGTGATGGCCCGTTCGACAAGCGGCTCGGCTATGTGCAACTGCCAATGATGCAGGAGCGTTTGCTGCAGCGGGGTTATGAGGTGAGCAGGCAGGCGCATTTCTCCGATGCCCTCTATGACTACGCCACTCGTGGCTTCTTTGTGCCTTATACCGAAAAGGTTCAGGCCGGACTGACGCTCCACGATTGCCGCGCGGAACCTTTCTACCAGTTCAAATACCCGACCCATCATTATCCTGACTTTGCCTCTGTTCCACCGCTGGTGATCCAGTCGTTGCTGTTTATCGAGAACCGGGAATTGCTGAGCAACGAGGAGCCACTGGCCAACCCGGCTGTCGACTGGCCCCGCTTTGCCAAGGCGGCACTCTCTCAGGTGGGCAAGGCGCTGGATATGCAGGATCAATCTGCCGGCGGCAGTACCCTGGCAACCCAGGTGGAGAAGTATCGCCACTCGCCGGATGGCCTGACCCTGTCGCCGACCGAGAAGATCCGTCAGATGGCCTCTGCCAGTGTGCGGGCCTATCGTCTCGGGCCAGAAACGCTGGAGGCGCGCAAGCTGGTTGCTTGGGCCTACCTCAACTCGGTGCCGCTCTCGGCTGCGCCGGGATATGGTGAGGTGCATGGTCTGGGGGATGGTCTGTGGGTCTGGTTTGGCGCCAATGTTGATGACGTGAACCGTCTGCTGGATCCCGCCCGCAACCAGAACGCGCCACTGGCCGAGCAGGGGCTTGCCCTGCGTCAGGTGGTCTCGCTGATGATTGCCCATCGTCGTCCCTCCTACTATTTGGCTCAGGGTCGCGCGTCGCTCGCAGACCTGACAGACAGCTACCTGCGCCTGTTTGTACAGGAGGGGATGATCACGCCGCCGTTGATGGAGGCCGCCCTCAAAGCCAAGATCAGCTTCCGTGATTTCTTGAAGTCCCCGGCCATCACCCGAGTGAACAATAACAAGGGGTTGCAGGTTGCTCGTACCCGCTTGAGCCGCCAGCTCGGGGTGCAGCTCTATGATCTCGACCGGATGGATCTGACTGCAGATACCAGCCTCAACATGCCGTTGCAGAACGAAGTCTCTCGTTATCTGCAACAACTGGCCGACCCTGCTGTTGCAGCGCAAGTCGGGTTGTTTGGTGAGCGCTTGCTCTCCCCCGAGAAGACCGGTGATGTGCGCTACAGCTTCACCCTGTTCGAGAAGTCACCGGAAGGGTTCAAGGTGCGGGTGCAAACCGATAACACCGATCAGCCGTTTGATATCAACGAAGGCTCCAAGCTGGAGCTGGGCTCCACTGCCAAGTTACGGGTGCTGACTACCTATCTGGAGATTGTGGCTGAACTGCACGATAACTACGCCAATATGCCAGCAGAGAGCTTGCGCAAACTGGCGTCGGTCTCTCAGGATAATCTCAGTCGCTGGGCTATCTCCTATCTGATGAGTGCCAAAGACAAGAGCTTGCCGGTGATGCTGGAGGCGGCGCTGGATCGCACATATTCCGCCAGCCCTAATGAAGGCTTCTTTACCGGCGGTGGCATGCATACCTTCAATAACTTCCGCCGCGAGGATAACGGGCGTATTCCCGCCATCCGCGATGCGCTGCGTGAGTCCATCAACCTGCCATTTGTCCGGTTGATGCGCGATATCGTGCGCTACAGCCTCTATAAAGAGGGCAATCGCGCCCAGCTGCTCAAGGATGACAAGGATCCCCGTCGTCAGGAGTATCTGGCCAAATTTGCCGATAAAGAGGGGCAAACCTATCTGCTGCGCTTCTGGCGTAAATATCAAGGCAAGACCCCCGAGGAGCAGCTCGATACCTTCCTTGATGGCCTCAAACCGAGCGCGGTGCGTCTGGCTGCGGTACACCGCTATCTGATGCCGGATGCTAACGAGGCGACCTTTGCCGCCTTCCTGGCTGAGCGGCTGCCGCGGGAGAAATTGAGTGCGAAGCGGATCAATCAGCTCTATGTCAGCTATGGCCCGGGTAAGTATTCACTGCCGGATCAGGGCTACATCGCTCGTGTTCACCCGTTGGAGCTGTGGCTGCTGGCCTACCTCAAGGAATTCGACAAGGCGACCTTTGCCGATGCGGTAGCGGCCAGCCGTGACGAGCGGCAGGAGGTCTACAGCTGGTTGTTCAAGACCCGTCATCGCAGTGCCCGCGACAGCCGGATCCGCACCATGCTGGAGGTTGAGGCCTTCCTCGACATTCACCAGCGTTGGGCAAAGCTGGGTTATCCGTTTGACCATCTGGTGCCGTCACTGGCGACCGCCTTGGGCAGTTCCGGTGATCGCCCGGCCGCACTGGCGGAGTTGATGGGGATTATCCAGAATGGCGGTATCCGCACGCCGACCTTGCGTATCGAGCACCTCTCGTTCGCCAAGGGGACGCCGTTCGAGACAGCGTTTGAACCCTTGCATACCGAGGGAACCCGGGTGATGCCTGCCGAGGTCGCTGCCGCGCTGCGCAGTGCCCTCTCCAAAGTGGTGGAAGGGGGAACCGCCAGACGTATCGCCGGTGCGTTTGCATTGCCTGACGGCACCGTGTTGCAGATGGGTGGCAAGACCGGCACCGGTGATAACCGGATCGAGACGGTAGGTCGTTATGGCAATGTGACCAGTTCACTGGCGCGCAACCGGACCGCGACCTTTGTCTTTTTCATCGGTGAAGATCACTTCGGCACCCTGACCGCCTATGTGCCGGGCAGTCAGTCCGACAAGTTCCGCTTCACCTCGGCACTGCCGGTACAAGTGCTCAAGGGGATGGCCCCATTGCTGATGCCATACCTGCAACCGGCCTCCCATACCCAGTGTCTGGCGAACCAGTGATACTGGCCCATTGCAGCTAATCACGCAGATAACATAACCAGGCAGATAACAAACGGGGAGGCTAACAGCCTCCCCGTTTTCTTTTCCTCATCGGGTGCAACCGCGTCACGCGATGGGATCAGGCGTTCAGTACGAACAGCTCGATTACCTGAGCGACGCCATCTTCATCATTGCGGGCTGTGATGTGCTGGGCCACTCCTTTGATCTCGTCAGTGGCATTGCCCATCGCAACCCCGAGACCCGCGTACTCGATCATATGGCGGTCGTTGCCGGCATCCCCAACGGTGATCACCTGCTCAGGGGTCAGGCCAAGGTGCTCGGCCAGTGCCGCGACGCCGGTTCCCTTGTTGCTCTGCTTGTTCATGAACTCGAGGAAGAAGGGGGCGCTCTGTACCACTGTATAGCGCTCATAGAGCTCTGCTGGCAGTCGCTCGATAGCGCGGGAGAGCTGGGGCGGTTCGTCGATCATCATCACCTTCATGATCTGCTCGTCGGCAGCCAGGGTGGCGAAGTCGATCAGATTGATCGGCATGCCGATCAGGCGCGATTCATGCTCGGTGTAGGTGCTGACCCGCGGACTGATCAGGCCGCGGGTAACCGAGAAGCCGTGAATGTTCACTTCCAGCTCAGCGGCCAGTTTGGCGATGGCGCTGGCGTCACTGCCAGTCAGTAGCTGGCTGCGGATGATGCGCTGATCGGCCACCTGTTGCACCAGGGCGCCGTTGTAGCAGATGACGTAATCATGTTCGGTGGTGAGGCCGAGCTCTTCCAGATAGCGGCTCATCCCTTCCAGCGGGCGGCCAGAGGCCAGCACCACGGTTACCCCTTTGGCACGCGCGGCGCTGATGGCGGCGTGGGTGCGGGGAGTAATCTGGCCCTGCGGGTTGAGCAGGGTGCCATCCATATCCAATGCGATCAGCTTGTACATCTCTCACTACCTGAGTCTGGGTGGCCCGCCCGGTGGGGCCAAGGAAGTGGCGAGTGTAGCGAAAATCGGCGGCGGGATCACGACCGGTTCAGCGGTGGATCTGCGCCGGTTGACCTATTTGTGCCCCTCATAGGGGTTCATCAGCAGCTGATCTTCGCGGATGCAGAAGTGGATCGGGCCATGTTCGATATCGACCCGGTTGTGGTGGTGAGCCATCTCCACCTCGATCCCGGGGAAGAGGTGCTGGGTTGCGATGATGTCCATCTCGGCCATCAGTTTCTGCAGCTCTTCATGGTTGGCGGCCAGTTGTTCCTCCAGCTGGCGTAGCTCGAGTTGATAGCGTTCACGGATGGGCTTCAGCTTGCGCAAGGTATCTGGATTGCGCTTGTCGCTGGGCAGTTGCACCAGTCGCATCACCAGCTCCTTGATCTTTTCCAGCTGATCCAGACACGCCTGTTGCTGCAGTTTGAGCTGATGTTCCTGCTCCTTGTGGGTGAAGTAACCACCGAGGATCTGCAGTTTGGTCTGATTACCGGCGGAGGCCCCCAGCACTGGTGAGATGATGAGGCGATTGGCAATGCTGGTCCCCCCCAGCAGGTTGCCTTTGCGCATCCCGCCATCACCCACCTTGATGTCCTGTCCGCTACGGCTGTAACAGTGGCTGAGCTGGCTCTGGATCTGGATATCGCCACCCGCCTCCAGCTGGGCATATTGGGCGTAGCTGGCGTGGATCTCACCCTGGGCGTTGAGTTGGCAGAGGTACTCTCCCTGCTCGTTGCGCCTGCCAATGATGCCGTGACGCACCGTGATGGTGCCCCCCGCCTCGATCCAGCCCCCTTCGATAAAGCCGCCAATGACAATGTCGCCGCTGACCGAGATCTTCATGCCCGGATTGACGTCGTCATTGACGATCAAGCCCCCTTCAAAGGTGATATGACCATGGCGTGCATCCACCCGTTTGACGTTGAGTACCTCATCGACTTTCATGCCCGATTTTTCCTGACAGGGCAGCCCGGCGCGGCTGGCAATCAGCAGATCGGGATCGTCAGGTGAGAAGCAAGTGCCGTCCCCGGCACTCATCGGACTGTCCTTGCCGTTCTTGGCTGGCAGCTCTTGACCGGTCACGGTAAAGCCGGGCACCCCGACCGTGGCCGGGTGACGGCGCATCAGCTGGGCGCCCGCCTTGACGGTGACGATGGAGCCGAGATCCCGCAGATCGACCCGGTCATGATCCAGCTCCCTGGGTTTGAGGATCCGCTCGGCAGGGGTTTCCACCAAGCGTTCATAGCGGGTGTCCTGACCATTGACGGTAGGCTGGCCGCGGGCGATGACCAGTTTGAGCTGGCTGCCGGGGGTGGCCTCCCTGGCCGACTGGATGGCGGCGGTGAGCAGCGGCGCGCTCACTCCCTGCTTGATCTCGCTAAGAGAGATGGCTTCTTGCAGCTGTTCCAGCGTCACATACTTGCCACCCCAGTCAGCGGTGATCTGAGCGCTGGCGCTCATCCGATCTTTTTCCACCACTATGGTGACTCTGGCATCTTGCCGTTTGGCGATGGGAAGCGGGTTGGAGGGCACGGGGGCGGCAGGGTTAGTGAGCAGCGTATTGAGCAGGCTGATGGCCTGCTTGACCCCCTCTGGCAGTGGCTGATAACGGCGACAGTTGGAGGCGAGCAGCAGAGCCTGAATATCCTGTTCTGTGACCGGCTTGGTGAGACCGGCAGCAATTCGCAGGCAGACCAGGTCCATATCGCTTGATAGCAGCAGCCACTCTTTGCTTAACACCGTATCTCCTTGCCGGGTGAAAGGAGGGGCGATCGTTTCGTCCCTCTACTGTCATTTAATCTCTCAATGATGGATAAAGCGAATCGCTGACTGTGAGAGTGGGCAGTATCCAGATATTTCTGCTGAATGGTCAATGGATTGAGGTCAAATCGGTGATGACGGCCGGATAAATGTGGGTGCTGTTTGGAAATGGTATGAAGAGGTGCGCCGGACCGTGACAGGAGATCTCTGCCAGCGACACGGGTATCGCTGGCAGGGGCTGTGGTTATCAGCCGCGCTGGGCCGTTCTGGCCAGCGTGAGGTAATCGCCGAGTATCGGCTCACCCAGCAGGTGGCGGCGCAGCATGTCGAGCGCGGCAAAGGCGAGGATCTTGCGGCGGCTCTCCGGATCGGGATGGCTGACTTTGACCGTCTGGCCTATCTGTTTGCCATCGGCGCTGAGCAGCAGTGGCACACCCTCTGATCCCTCTCGCCCTATGGTCAGCTGCAGGTCTGCATCGGCTGTCGGCAGCTGCGCCAGCTCATCGGCCAGTTGTGCGCTGAAGCGGGCCTCCAGCTGGGGATAGCCGTGACAAAGCGCCAGCAGCGCGCCGCCACTCTCCCCCTCCAGCAGAGTCAGTGGCCTGCCTTGCAGCAGCGCGAGGATCTGTTGCGCCGACTCGCTATCCCCGCTGCCGACTAGCCAGGGGCGGATCGTGCTGAGCAGTCGGCTCTCGGCGCTATCTATATCAGCGGCGCTGGCGCCGTGGCCGATCAGTTTCAGCTCGATGAGGGGCATGGCGGAGCGGTAACCCAGCTCGATGCCGGTGGGCCAGGGGGTGGCATCCAGCATGTCGCTGAGGGCCGATTCCGAGACGCCGAAGGTGTAAAAGCGGCGCAGCTCGGTGTCGGTCTGCGTTCCGGCCAGTAGCTTGAGGCGCGGCAAGATCTGCTCGCGCACCATCTGCTTGAATTCGAACGGCACGCCCGGGGTGAAGAAGAGCTGGCTCTGGCCACTTCGCACCACAAAACCGCAGGCGGTGCCGACCGGGTTGTCGAGGATCTCGCCCCCCTGTGGCAACCAGGCCTGCTTGGCATTGCTTTGTGCCATGGGGCGGCCCCGGCTGGCGTAGCGGGCGGTGATGGTGGCGAGCCAGTCGGGGAACAGGGTGAGTGGCTGACCAAAGGCCTCGGCGGCGGCCTGAGCGGTGAGGTCATCGGCAGTGGGCCCGAGCCCGCCGCACACCAGCACCACCTCGGCGCGGCTGGCGCTCTCTTGCAGCACCGTTTTCAGGTCGGCGAGGTTATCCCCCACCGTCAGGCGGCGGCGCACCTGCCACCCCTGTTCCAGCAGCAGGGCGCTGAGCCAGGCCGCGTTGGTATCCACCACCAGCCCCGTCACTATTTCGTCTCCGGTACTGATGATCTCGATACGCATGGCGAACTCCTTGCTTTAGAAAAGGGTAACGGCGCTGACCTGAGGCCAGGGCAATCAGGATTTGGCTTGCTCGAAGTAGTAGCTGATCCGGGTGCGTGGATTGAGGTACTCGAACACTGCAGGTGGCAGCCGTTTGGGGTGGATCACCTTGGCAATCGACAATTCGACCTGTTGCAGGTCAATGATGGCCGCCTCCTGGCGCGGGATGCGCGGATCGTAGACCAGCACCGAAGGGTAGAGCAGGCGGGAGGCGTTGACCGACATCACCAGCCCCACCTGGCCGTTGGATAACTGCACCACGCTGCCGGGGGGGTAGATACCCATCAGCCGGATCAGCATGCTGAGGTACTCCGGATTGAACTGGGCTTTGCGCTGCTTGTAGAGGCCGCTCAGGGCCGAGTAGGGCACCTTGGCCTGCATGTGGCAGAGGTTATCGTACTCGTTGATCAGCGACACCATCTGGGTCAGCGGGTCGAGCTGGCCACCCTTGAGCCCTTCCGGGCCGCTGCCATCCAGGTATTCGTGGTGATGCAGCACTATCCCCTTCGACTCGGCCGGGAAATCCTTGGCCAGATTGAGCAGATCCAGACCGTAGCGCGGGTGCTGGGCCATCAGGTTCTGTTCCGGCTTGGTGAGGGGTTCGCTCTTGCGCAGGATCTGGCTCGGGATCTTCAGCTTGCCGATGTCGTGGAACAGTGCCCCCATGCCGATCTGGCGGATCTGGTCGGCCGACATGGCGCACTCCTTGGCCAGCAGCATGCAGAGCACGCTGACATTGAGGGAGTGGAAGTAGAGGTTGTTGTTATCATCGCTGTCGGAGACCAGATGAAGCACCATCTCATCCACGGCGAGCAGTTGCTCGGTCATGGCGTTGATCAGCTCCTGCGCCTCGCCAATGGCATTGAGGGGGCGGGACTGGAGCTTGCTCATCACATTGCGCACCTGTGCCAGCGACTGCTGGAACTGCTTCTCGCACTGCTGCAAGTCGCGACGATATTGCTGCAGTTGCTCGATGCGGCGATCTTTCTCCTGCTGCATCTGCGCCTGACGCTGCGCAGTATCTGACGCTTCGGCTGGTTGCGGTTGCACCTGGCTGAGAGGCTTGGGAGGCGCGTCGCTCTTGTCGGGAATGATGGTGACCAGCTTGAGACCGAGACGGCGGATCAGTTCGATCTCCTCTTCATTTTTGATCTTGAAGCTGGAAAACAGGAACGGGTGTTCGCGCCACCCCAGTGGCAGGGATACAAAGTTGCCGACTTGCAGTCGATCTACGGAAATCTTGATACCAGTCATTATCTTGGAAGCAGGAGGCACACTGAGCCGTATGCTAGTCAAAGGCGAGGATGAATACAAAAGGTATCTGATGACAGGCTGGGGGCTTTATTATAGGCTTCTGGATGTCCAGACACTTTTACCGATGCAGTACAGGGAGTAAGCATGCCGATCAAAATCCCGGATCAGTTACCCGCCGCCGAAGTGCTGGGGCAGGAGAACATCTTCGTGATGACGGAATCCCGGGCCGTCACCCAGAACATCCGCCCGCTGCGGGTGTTGATCCTCAACCTGATGCCAAAGAAGATTGAGACTGAGATCCAGCTGATGCGGATGCTCTCCAACTCGCCGTTGCAGGTGGATGTGGATCTGCTGCGCATCGACGATCGGGAGTCGAAGAATACGCCGCAGGCGCACCTCGAGAACTTCTATCACGACTTCGAGCAGGTGCGTGGCAATAACTATGACGGCATGATCATCACCGGGGCGCCGCTCGGGCTGGTGGAGTTCGAAGAGGTGGTCTACTGGCCGCGCATCGTCGAGATCATTGAGTGGTCCCATCAGCATGTCACCTCCACCCTGTTCCTCTGCTGGGCGGTGCAGGCGGCACTCAAGGCGCTCTATGGCATGGAGAAGCAGACCCACGGCGAGAAGCTCTCCGGGGTTTACCGCCATCATCGCCTCGATGAGCACGAGCCGCTGCTGCGCGGTTTTGATGACGAGTTTGTCGCCCCCCACTCCCGCTATGCGGCGTTCGATGGCGATCTGATCCGCACCCATACCGACCTGCAGATTTTTGCCGAGTCAGCAGAGGCGGGGGTCTATCTGGCGGCGACCAAGGATTGTCGCCAGGTGTTCGTCACCGGTCATCCTGAATACGACACCCTGACCCTGGACGGAGAGTATCAGCGGGATCTGGCGGCAGGGCTCGACCCGGCCATTCCGGTCAACTACTACCCTGATAACGAGCCGGGCAATACCCCGCGCGCCAGTTGGCGTAGCCATGGTCACTTGCTGTTTGCCAACTGGCTCAACTACTACGTCTATCAGCTCACCAGTTATCGGGTAGAGGATATCGGCAAGGTCTTTACCTACGGTCAGGGCGGCAAGTAGTCAGCCGCCCTGCTCCAACCGCGTGGCCAGCTGGTCGAGCCACTGGCGGTGCACGGCCAGGTTGAATGCTTTGGGTCTGTGGGCCTTGATGGCGGCCATGGCTTCTGCTTGTGGCTGGCCCAGGGTCATCAGCAGCGCGGCGGCGACCAGACCGGTACGACCGCTGCCCCCTTTGCAGTGAATGACCAAATGCTTGCCATCCCCCAGCAGCTCGCGCATGGCAGGCAGGGCTTGTTGCCAGATCAGATCAAAGGCGCTATCGGGGGCCTGGTCATCCTCGATGGGCAGATGGAACCAGCGCATCCCTTCGCGCTCGACCTGCTGACCGAGTTGATCCAGTTCGAGTCGGGCCAGCTCGGCCGCCGTCATCAAGGTCACCACGCCGTGGGCGCCGGCAAACCTCAGTTGATCGAGGGCCAGGGTCAACGGCACCTGCTGGGTGCCGGGGCAGGGGGTCAGCAGCAGTTGGCCATCGACACGGGGGACTTCCTGGCTCCAGAAGGGATGAGACGAGTACATAAAAGTCCTTATGAGGCAGGTAGGGGCAAGACGAAACGGGCCAGGCCCGGATGCTGAGTGTGACAAAGGATAGGGCGCGTGGTCGCGATGTCAATCTGCGTTGTGTTCGGTCCGGTTTACGGGCAGAGTTTAAAAAAATTGTGTGGTTCAAGGAGTTAAGATGAGAAATCTGGATCAACTGGACCTGGATATCCTGGCCCATCTGTTTCGTGATGCGGGCATGACCAACAAGGATCTGGCCGCGTTGGTGGGGGTTGCCCCCTCCACCTGTCTGGAGCGGGTACGCAAACTGCAGCAGGATGGCGTGCTCAAGGGGGCGCACTGCGAAGTGGACTATCAGGCCCTCGGCGGCCACATTCAGGCCATGGTCTCCCTGCAGCTGGCCCGCCATAGTCGCCAGATCATCGATGCCTTCCGCGATGCCATTCTGGCGCTGCCCGAAGTGATCAGCCTGTTCCATATGGGCGGCAAGGATGATTTTCTGGTGCACCTGTGTGTCTCCGACACCGAGCACCTGCGTAACTTCGTGTTCGACCACTTCACCTCCCGCGAGGAGGTGGTGCACCTCGAAACCTCACTGGTATTCGAGCACAGATTCAGCCGTTCGTTACCCTGTTTTACCCAGCCATAACGGCGGGCGAGTCGCTCGGTTGAGTAGATAGAAAAAACCGCCAGCTGGCGGTTTTTTCTATTCAACATGTTACCTTTTTGGCCTCATTGCTATCCGAAAGGGGACGCTTATTTGGCGGCGACCCGTTGATCCTTTGCGGTCTGATAGAGCCCCTGCTGATAGGCCATGCTGCCCCAGAGCACCAGACCAAGGGCATCGTCTTTCATCGCGTCAGGTTGTGCGGCAGAGGTCAACGCTTCACTGGTCTGGTTATAGACAAATCCTTCTGCTGGTCGCTCTGGTTGCAGGATCACCACATCCTTGCCGCGCATCAGGGCGAAGTTTTTGTCGTACTGCATGAGGGCGCGTCCCGGCCAGTCGGCGGGCATGCGGGTCAGATCCTTGCCCAGCATGGGGTGGTCGGCACTGATCCCCATCAGGGAGAGCAAGGTCGGTGCCATGTCGATCTGGCTGACGATGCGCGGATCCTTCTTCGGCGCTATGCCGTCACCGACGATGACCCCCGGAATATGGAAGCGGGGGATGGGCACCAGACTGGAGCCGCCGACCCGACTGTCGTGATCGGCGATCACCAGGAACAGGGTGTCCTTCCAGTATTCGGACTGTTTCGCCTTCTTGAAGAACTCGCCGATGGCGTAATCCGCATACTTGGCCGCGTTGTTACGGGTCTGCTTGGGCTGCTCGAAGAGCTCGATGCGATTGTCCGGGAATTCGAACGGATCGTGGTTGCTGGAGCTGAACACCAGACTGAAGAAGGGTTTGCCCTCCTTGTGCAGTGCCTTGAAGGTCTCGTCGGCTTTGGCCATCAGATCCTCGTCAGAGGCGCCCCATGAGCCCTTGAATACCGGATTGTCGAAATCCTTCTGCTCGACGATGGTGGTGAAGCCGTTGCCGAGGAAGAAGCTGCGCATGTTGTCGAAGTGGCTCTCGCCGCCGTAGATAAAGCTGGTGTCATAACCTCGCTGTTTGAGCAGATCGGCGATGGTGAAGAAGTTGGTCTGGCTCTTGCCGAGTTTGACCACCGCCTGTGCCGGGGTCGGCGTGAAGCCCGTCAGCACCGCCTCGATACCGCGCACCGAGCGGGTGCCGGTGGCGTAGAGCTGCTCGAAGGCCCAACCCTGTTGGGACAGTGCATCGATGTTGGGGGTGAGCGGCAGGCCACCGAGGGAACCGACAAATTGGGCGCCCAGGCTCTCCTGCAGCAAGATCACCAGATTCTTTGGTTTGCCCTGAAAGCTCGCCGGGTTGAAGGTCTGGCTGGGCAGCAGATCCGAGTTGAAATCACTGGCCGGACGGCCACTCTCCTGGCGCATGATCTCGAGCACTTTCTCCTCGGACATCTTGCCGTAAAACTGGCTGGCATCCTCTTCGGCACCCATCTGTTTGATGGCAAAGAAGAGGGAGTAGGCGGAGTTGACAGTGAGTGAGTTGATCAGCGGATCATCGGCAAAGGCGACCATGGCCGGATTCAGGGCGCGGTGGCCAAGACTGGAGCGAGCGCCGAGAAAGCCGATGGCCAGAATAAGCAGGGCAAACGCTGGACGCAGATACCAGCGGGGGAAGCTGAGGCCACGCACCAGACGGCCGCTCAGCCACCAGCCACCGGCCAGCACGGCGCCACTGAATACCACGGCCAGCAGCAGCTCGGCTTTGCGGCCCGCCCACAACATGGAGAGCACCTCCTTCGGATAGATGAGGTACTCCACATAGAGGCGATTGGGGCGCAAGCCGTACTCGGTAACGAAAGAGGGGGTGGAGATCTCGAGGAACAACATCAGCCAGAGTCCGACGGTCAGCCACACTCGCATCAGTTGCAGCCAGCCACGGCCGATGGCATGGGGGCCCGCCAGCAGCAGGGTGAACATGGCGGGGACGCCCCAGACCCAGCAGAGGGTGGCAAAATCGACCCGGATCCCTTGCAGCAGCATCTCCTGCCAACCGGCAACGGCATCCACCCGTTCCAGTTGCCAGAGGCCGAGGGCAATTCGACTGAAGGTGAGAGAGAACAGGGCGAGCGCGCAGAAGATAGCGAAAGGCCAAAATGGGCCCAGTCGCTGTTTTAGGTTTGTCATGAATGTTCCTGATAGAGCCTGTAAACGTCTGTCCACAGACGTTTTTTTTTATTTGTTGTGACCTTATGACAGGCAGATGGGGAGAAGGTTGCACTCTAGCTTGCCAAAAGGGGCAATTAACATATCGCTTATCAAAGGGTGTGACGGCGTGCAGTTAATGATTACAGAATAATCTGCTGGGTGAAATGTGAGCTGCGGCGCGTATGGATAGGGTGACGGGTGTTTATAATTACCGCGAATTATCCCAATCGGAGCCGAAAGGATGCCGGTCTTTATCGATGTGGAGTATGTGCAGGGATGGCGTCTGTTCGTGGTGTTATCGGACGGTATCACAGGGGTGCTGGATCTGAACCCCTGGCGTGGTCAGGCGCTGTTTGCAAAACTGGAGAGTGAGCGCCAGTGCGCCCGGGTCTTCATCAACCGTCACCACCAGTTGGAGTGGCCGGTCGGCTGTACCTTGTCAGCCCACGAGATTTATCACCTGATCTCCCCCATCGATGAACGGGAAGCCTTCCGTTAATCCCCGCTGTTTGTGAGCAAGGGGGATCGACCCCTCTTCACGTCGCTGCACACCAGTCAGGTCGGGTTGGCTATGAGCTGCGTGGCCGCATACCCGAGCCGATCATATTGGCTCTCGGTCAACTACCGTTTTGCCTCGGCAGGTGCGCTTAACCAGTTGATTCAGATAACGTTTTCAGTCACAGCGCATTCTGGGCTCGCTCGCTATCATGGTGAAAAACAGGCGTATCAGACGCCTGCTCTCACAGCGGGAACATAACAATGAAACAAGGAACGTTACGCTATGGCGGCCTGCTCGGGGCCGCCCTGTTACTGGCTGCCTGCGGTGGCAGCAGTTCTTCCGGTGGTGAAGTCATCCCGCCGGTTCCCAACCGTACCGATCTGGTCAGCAACCGTGCCTGCTATGGCGATGATCAACCCGCCTGCAACCTGCGCATCTATCAGGTGATGGTGGAGTCGTTTGCCGATGGTGACGGCAGTGCCAACTACGGCGTCGGCTATGGCCCCTCCCAGCATAACGGCGATCTGCAGGGGATCATCGACAGTCTCGACCATATCAAGAGTCTCAACGTCAACGCCATCTGGCTCACCCCGGTGTTTGACTCCTGCGCCGGTCAGGGCGGCGACAACAAGCTCGATGCCACCGGCTACTTCGCCTGCGACTTTTTCACCGTGGACCCCAACTTCGGCAGCAATGCCAAGCTGAAAAAACTGGTGGATGGGGCCCACCAGCGTGGCCTCTACGTTTTCCTCGATGGGGTGTTTGGCCACGTCAACAAGGTGGGGGTGAGCAAGCCGTCGCCAGAGGGGCGTCTGCCTGCCCTCACCAGCGGCGGTGCCGGTTATCCCGGTCAGCTGGTGGATTACAGTAAGCCCCAGAGCCTCGCCTACTTCAAGGAGGTGGCCCGTTACTGGGTCGAGCAGTATGGCATCGATGGCTGGCGCCTCGATCAGGCCTATCAGCTCAATCTGGACGAGTGGCGCGCCATTCGGAGCGAAGTGGAACGAGCCAGCGCGACGCGCAAGGCCGCCGGTCAGCAGTGGGGCACTCTCGGCTACATGGTGGGCTAGGTGTGGAAGGGGGCTGATGATATTCGTGCCGAGGCGTATGGATCGAGCGACAACCCGGCGCTCGCCTCGGCGTTCGACTTCCCGCTGCGCTACGGTATCGTGCAGGCGCTGGCGGTGGAGGAGTCCGGCAAGGGCGGGCAAGGGGCCAGCGTGCTCGACGCCAGCTGGAACAAGGTGGAAAACTACCCCAGCCACGCCATGCCGAACCTGATGCTGGGCAACCACGATCTGGTGCGTTTCGGTGATCTGCTGGAGCGCGGTCACTTCAATCCGGCGGAGTACTGGCTGCGCCACAAGGCGGCCTTCAGCTTCCTCGCTGCCCGCTCCGGCCCCATCACCTTCTACTATGGCGAGGAGTTTGGCGACGAGGTGCCGGGCTTTGCCGCCAAGGTTGGCGGCGACTGCGCGGCGCTGGGACTGTGCGACGATCACGTGGCTCGCAGCGACGGCAAGGTGCCCGCTGTCAGCGGTTTTGTGGCCAGTGCCGAACAGGCCGAGCTGAAAGAGTGGCTCGCCCAATTGCTAGGGATGCGCGCCGCTCATCCCGCCCTCTATCAGGGGGAACGAGTCAAGCTGGTGGCCGATGGCAGCCTCTATGGCGACATCAAGCAGACGGCGGGGGAGCAAGTCGTCTACCTGCTTAACCTCTCCACCACGGCGCTCAGCTACAACTTGCCGACGGGCAAGCTGCGCAGCGGCAGCGCGCTGGTGGATCTGCAAAGCGGCGAGAGTCTGGCCATCGGCGGCAGCAGCGTGACGGTGGAGCTTCCCCCCTTGAGCGGGCGTTTCCTGCGCCTGCAATAGGTCAGCGGCAACAAGCTGTGAGACGAGAGAGGGCCCCATCGCGGGGCCCTCTCTGTCATTGTGGGCGTTGAGGTCATGGCGGGCTATGCGGTGGTCTGGCCGCGGTTTTCCAGCCGCTGACGGAAGGCGCGGGCCAGCCGCTCGTAGAGATCCTGCGCCTCTTTGTCTTCGATATCGCCGCGGATCCAGGGGTTGTCGACGATCTCCAGCAACACGCAGTCACGGCCCTGCTGGCGCAAATCGAGCCCATAGAGGCCATTGCCGAGTTGATGGACGGCGCGGCGGGCGGTCTGCAGCACTCGCTCCGGCACCTCGTTGAGCGGCAGCGCCTCGATCCGGCTCATGTCGAGGGGATGCTTGCGGCGGCGAATGCGGTTGCCGGGTTCGGGTCGGTAGCGGCGACAGGCGAACAGCGGCGAGCCGTCGAGAAAGCCGATGCGCCAGTCAAACTCGGCGGGGATCCGGCTCTGCACCAGCAGCAGGGCGGAGCGGCTGAGCCCCTCGTCCAGCAGCCGGGCCAGCTGCTGCTCGTCACTGGCCAGGGCGAGATCGCGCCCCTGCGCGCCATCGGGCACCTTCACCATCAGCGGCAGGCCTAGTCGCTGCACCAGCTCATCGACATGGTGGCGACCGCGACGGGTCACCACCATGGTCGGCGGCATGGGCACCCCGCTGCGCACCATCAGCTCGTAGAGGTAGAGCTTGTTGCTGCAGGCGAGGATGGCGCGGGAGCTGTCGATCACCGGCATCTTCAGCTGCTCGGCGCGGCGGGCAAATTCGAAGGTGTAGTGGCCGACCGCGGTTTCGGCGCGCAGCCAGAGGGTGTCGAACTCCGGCAGCCGCTCGATGGCCGACGGTGGCAGGATCTCGGCGCGGATCCCCTGGGCGGCGGCGGCCCGGATAAAGCGCTCCAGCGCCAAGCCATCGCTGCTGGCGCGACCATCATCGGGGTCTACCAGAATGGCGAGCTGGTAAAGCGGCGCCGCCTGCTCCTCGTCACCTGTGCCCACCAGCGCCTGAGCGTGGTGCTGCATCAGTGCTTTTTCGCTTTGGCTCAGCTCCAGCGGCGACAGGCTCTGCTGCTGGCGCACCGACCAGCCGTGACGGCCGCGTTTGAGGGTCAGCTCCTGCAGCGGCAGCTGGCTCAGGCCGTAGTAGTAGCGGGCCAACCCCGCCAGCTCGCTCTGTTCGCACTGACCAAAGATGGCACGCACCCGGATCCGATCCTCGCTCTGCTGGGCCAGCCACCCTTGCGCCTTGCGCCACAGCTTGGCCGGTGGCTGCTGGGGTTGCAGTCGGCTGATGGCCTGCAGACCCGGTAGGCATTGATGGCCCCGGGCCTGTGCCAGCAGCGAGCAGTAGTAGCCCGCGCTCAGGTGCTCCAGATTGCGGCAGAGGTTGATGATGCGGGGTCGGCCGCCGGTGGTCGGCACCCCATGTTGCAGGTAGGTGCGGGCGGTCAGCAGATAATCGGCATGGCAAGGCCAGTCGCCCAGCTCTTCGACGATGACATAGGTACTCATATTTTCGGCTCCACAGATCAGACTGCCTGAACAGGCAGGATCCCCAGTGGGCTTCGATGCACCGACAAGCACGACAATGGCGCGAGGGGAAACAAGAGGTTACAGTGCCTCATATTCTGCTTTGGTCACTTGTGATACAAATCGCATTTTTGGTGCTGAAGATAAATAACCGAACAAGGACTCCCTGTGTTGACCGTACGAGCGGCCCGAACCGATGATCTGGGCGCCATCGTTAATCTGGAACGCTACTGCTTTCCCCCTGAAGTCGCCTTTGGCCGCAGCCGCTGGCACTATCTGCTGACCCACGCCAAGGGACGTACCCTGCTGCTGCTGGATGAAAAAAATCTGTTGATGGGTTACCTCTGCCTGCTGGAGCACCGAGGCTGGGATCGACTGGTCATTCAGGCACTGGCGATCCGCTGGACGGTACGCCGTCTGGGCTGGGCCCGCCGCCTGCTGGAACAGGTGATCCGTGAGGGCAAGGCTGCCGGTTGGGGGGCGGTTCGCCTCGAAGTGGGGGATGCCAATGAAGAGGCGCTGGCCCTCTATCAGGGGTTGGGATTTCGTCCCCAGCAGCGGCTGGCGAATTACTATGGCCGTGACCAGCATGCACACCGGCTGGTGCTGCCGCTGGTGAGTGATGAGGAGATCCTGCTGCGGCGTCAGGCTCGCAAGCGGCTCTCACAGGCCCGCTAGTTATGTTGAACGAGCAGAGTGGAGGATCAGGATGAGCTGCGACAACTGCCTTGCCACCGCCATCAAGGCCAAACTGGGGCGCTGCCCGGCCTGCGCCGGCCAGACCTTGGTCATCGGCCTGATCGGCTGGCTGGTCTGGTGGTGGTGTGGCGCCGATACGTCGGTCAATGCCCTCACTGGCCTGCTGTTTGCGCTGGGGGGCTCGGGCCTGTTGCTGCTCCATCTGGTGGTATTTGTCTGGCGCAAGGCGACCGGACGTGAATTGAGCGATGAATGAATCTGAATAGATTCAAAAAGATAAATAACAATATCGGTGTAGATATGGAGGTTCAGATGATTGCAATGGTAACGGGCGCCTCGTCCGGTTTTGGTGAAGCCATCAGCCGCCAGCTGGTGCAGGCGGGCTACAAGGTGATCGGCACCGGTCGCCGTGCCGAGCGGCTGGCCGCGCTGGCTGACGAGCTGGGCGAGCAGTTTCTGCCGCTGGTGTTTGACGTGCAGGACAAGGCGGCCACCCGCGCCGCCATCGCCAGTCTGCCGGCCGCCTGGAGCGAAGTGGATCTGCTGGTCAACAACGCCGGTCTGGCGCTGGGGCTGGAACCGGCCCACAAGGCGGATCTGGAAGATTGGGAGCAGATGATCGCCACCAACATCAGCGGTCTGACCCTGCTCACCCGCCTGCTGCTGCCGGGCATGGTGGCGCGCAATCGCGGCCACGTTATCAATATCGGCTCCATCGCGGGCACCTACCCCTATCCGGGCGGCAACGTCTACGGCGCTACCAAGGCGTTCGTGAAGCAGTTCAGCCTCAACCTGCGCGCCGATCTGGCGGGCACCGCCATCCGCGTCACCAACGTGGAGCCGGGCCTGTGCGGCGGCACCGAGTTCTCCAACGTGCGCTTCCACGGTGACGATGCCAAGGCTGCGACCGTTTATCAGGGGGTGGAGGCGATCCAACCAGATGATATCGCCAATACCGTGCTCTGGATCAGCCAGCAGCCCGCCCACGTCAACATCAACAGCATCGAGATCATGCCGGTGGCGCAGACCTTCGGCCCGCTCAATATCAGCCGTCGCTGATCGCTGCATAGGATGAAACAAAAGAGGCTCCCTCGGGAGCCTCTTTGCGTTGGCGAGCCGATTACAGGCTCATGATCTTCTTGAACTCCTCCTCCGAGTACTTCTTCTCGCTGCTCTTGGTCAGATCCGTCATCAGCTTGTAGCGCAGATCTTTGGCCATCTGGTAGGTCTGCTCCAGCTGGCCGTAGGAGTAGTCGGCGGCCAGCCCGATGGCGGTGGCCTTGTCGTTGGCGTAGGCCTGCTTCAGGCTCTTGTCGAGGACTGCGACCTCCTTGTAAAGCTTGTTGCTCTCCTTGCTCCAGACGTTTCGCAGCAGCGGCAGGTATTTGTCCGGATTGGTATTGGCCAGTGCGGTCAGGCTGCGGAACTGCCAGTAGGCGGAATCGTCGGAGTAGCTGTCGCTGCCGCTGCGATAGGGCAGGGGATAGTTTTCCAGGGTGTTGTAGAGCGGCACCATCACCGATTCGGCCAGCACGCCGTAGCTCTGCCAGATCAGCCCCTGCAGCTCTTTGGGCATCTCCTTGCGCAGCTGGATGACGTGGGATTCGAGCTGGCGATCGACGCGGATCGGCCGCTCTGCCTTGCCCGCCAGCGGCGTGCCGTCATAGGTGGCGCTCAGCACCCTGGTCACGTCCGGCACGGCGATGGGGGCATCCGGCTTCATAAACAGCGGATATTGCGCCTGCCGGGTTGATTGCTGGTGGCTGGCGGTCAGCATTTTCTGGCCGAGCCACTCCCGATCCACGTTATAGGGGTCGGCAATGACCCCGAACGCCTTGGCGAAGTTGAAATCCTTTGGATCGGCGTTATCCAGCAGTTTGTGTTCGCGTACAAACTCCAGCAGCTTGGGCGAGTGCAGCACATCGGCGCTGTCGAGATTGACGCCGTGGATGCGCAGGCCGTTGGCCACCATGGCGTAGCTGTCGTCCGGCACCCGCACCGCGATCCAGTGGTGGCCGGAGCCGATCTCCATCAGCCAGGCCTCGTTCACATCCGCCAGATAGAGGCTGTTGCCCTCACCGGCGCCATATTGCTCCACATAGCGGCCGAGCAGCTCGACCCCCTCTTTGGCCGTCCTGGCCTGCGGCAGGATCAGGGTCGGGATGATGGCCTCGATGACTCCCTTCTCGATCAGCGGATCGGCTTTCTGGGCCTTGTCGTTGACCTCGGCACTGGTGGTGGCCGAGATGGCGACGTTGAACTCGTTGATGCCGCGCTCTTCATAATATTTGCCAGCCGGATCGCTGGTGGTGGCATCCCAGTCGTGGATGGCGGAGTAGGCGAAAAATGCTTTGGGCATCGGCACTTCCAACCCGTTGCCCAGTTTCCAGAGTTTGCCCTCGTTCTGCTGCGCGGGCCGGAAGGCGAGGTACTTGTTCCAGTTGTTGACGCCAAAATCCTCGTTTCTGGCGATCATTACGCTGCCGTCGGCGCTGGCCCCCTTGCCGACGATAAGGCCGGTACAGGCGTCGGCACTGGTGCCAAGCAGGGTGAGCAGGGTGGCGGAGAGAAGACTCAAGGTGTGTTTTTTCATAGGTGTACCCGAAGGGTTGCGGTGAGTGAGAGCCAGACGAGGGGATGAGGTGTGGGGAGGCTGCAACTCCGAACTGGCAGCGGAGTGAGCACGACAGATTGGTCTGCCTGTTATTAGTTTTTCGAACAGATCATCCATGACACGGCTGGCTGGTTGTGATGTGCGCCAAAATTGTATTCCCGAGTGGTTGTTTATTTTGTGATCGAACGACTGTTCCTGACTTTTCTCTGGCATCGTGGCGCGTGGACGGCAAAATGTGCCAAAACAGCGTGAGCTGGCAGCAGATGAGTCATGATTCTGACGCCTGCTTGCGTGGGATGCGTGGTGAGATCCGCCATATCTCTGGATCTCGCACTATCTGACAAGTTGGCCTGTAACTTGCTGGTTTAATTGATAATGGTGGGGCCTGACGCCCCATGTGACCGGATCAGCCTGTGCTCATTGCCGCAGATACGCACCGAATTGGAGCCCCCATGGATATCAAACCCTACAGCCAGCAGCTTGCCCAGAGCGCGTCCAACAACCGTGCCCTCGCCACCCTCAACAGTGCCGGTGGCGGTCAGGGCGGTGGCTGGGAGGAGATGGTCAGCCTCTCCACCCAGCGCATGACCAGTCAGGCCCAGCAGGTGCTGACCTACGAACATCTGGCCAAGAACAGCAAGCTGCCGCCAGCGCTGGATATGAGCTCCGACAAGGGGGGCGTGGTACAGCAGCTGGTGGACAAGGCGCTGGGCTTCGATCGCAAGAAGTTCAACGAGATAGAGGACAAGCTCAAGACCATCGCCGACAACAAGAAGCTGACGCCGGAAGAGCGGGCGGAGCAGAGCAAGCCGCTCAACGAGCAGCGAGAGGCGATGCTGAAAGAGGCGATGGATCGCCTGACTGGCAAATCAGACAAGAGTGACAAGACCAAAACGGCCTGATCCTGCCGCCTGTTGCCTCGCTTCTGCCGGGTCGGCACGGATTGCTCCTTGCCGACCCGGCAGTTGTCCATGGGGTTCCCGCTGTTTTGACCTCACCCGCTTGCAGGCGCACAATGTCCCCGCTCTGTTCAAGTCGAGGATCCCGCCGTGTACAACTTCCAATATGCCAACCCGACCCGCATCTGTTTTGGTGAGGGGCAGATCGCCAGCCTGCCAACGCTGATCCCGCCCGGCAGCCGCCTGCTGGTGCTCTATGGCGGCGGCAGCATCAAGCAAAACGGCGTTTATGAGCAGCTGACCCGGGCGCTGGAAGGGGTGACGTGGCAGGAGTTCTCCGGCATCGGCGCCAACCCCAGATACGAGTTGTTGATGGAAGCGGTGGCGCTGGTGAAGCGCGAGCGCATCGACTTTCTGCTGGCGGTCGGCGGCGGCTCGGTGGTGGATGGCACCAAGTTTGTCGCGGCGGCGGCCTGTTATGAGGGGAGCGACCCTTGGGATATCTGCGGCAAACAGGCGAGCGTGCACCAGGCGCTGCCGATGGGCTGTGTGCTGACACTGCCTGCCACCGGCTCCGAGAACAATCCCACCTCGGTGGTGAGCCGGGGTGATGTGAAGATCTCCTTCAGAAGCCCGCTGGTACAGCCGCAATTTGCGGTGCTCGATCCGGCGACCACCTACAGCCTGCCTGCCCGCCAGACCGGCAACGGGGTGGTGGATGCCTTTATCCATATCACCGAGCAGTACCTCACCTTCCCGGTAGGCGGCGACGTGCAGGACCGGCTGGCGGAAGGCCTGCTGCAGGTGCTGGTGGAGAACGGCCCCAGAGCGCTGGCGGAGCCTGCCAACTATCAGGTGCGGGCCAACCTGATGTGGGCTGCCAGTCTGGCGCTCAACGGCCTTATTGGCTGTGGGGTGCCGCAGGATTGGGCCTCTCACGCCATCGGCCATCAGCTGACGGCGCTCTACGGGCTGGATCACGGCCAGAGTTTGGCGGTGGTGCTCCCCTCGCTGCTCCGTGAGCGGGCGAGCCAGAAGCAGGACAAGCTGGCCCAGTTTGCCGAGCGGGTGTGGCATTCGACCCGCGAGGATAAGGCCCTGCGCATCGAGGAGGCGATCATCCGCACCGAGCAGTTCTTCCAGAAGATGGGGTTGGGCACCCGGCTGGCCGATTATGGCCTCAGCGAAAGCTGCATTCCGGCGATCTGCTCCAACCTCAAGCGGGTGGGGCGCACCGCGCTTGGTGAGCAGCAGGATATCGATCCGGATCGGGTGGCGCGCATTCTCGCCCGGGCGCTATAAGCCGGTGTCGGTTTGTTTCCCAATAAAGAGGGCCGCTTGTTGCGGCCCTCTTGCATGACGGGTTAGCCGATCACTCGGTGCGCGCCTTGAGATAACCGGCGTAATCCGGGATCTGCACGCTGAACGCTTGCCGCATGTGGGGGCTGTCCATGATGAAGTCGGCGGTCGCTTCATTGGTGGCGACCGGGATGTTCCACACCGCGGCCAGCCGCAGCAGTGCCTTCACGTCCGGGTCGTGGGGCACCGCATTGAGGGGATCCCAGAAGAAGATCAGCACGTCGATCTTCCCTTCGGCGATCAGGGCGCCGAGCTGCTGGTCGCCACCCATGGGGCCGGAGAAGAGGCAGGTGATGGGCAACTGCGCCTTCTTGCCGAGCATGGTGCCGGTGGTGCCGGTCGCATAGAGATGGTGGAGCTTGAGCTCCTCCTTGCGGCGCATCACCCAGTTCAGCAGAGGGGTCTTCATGTTGTCGTGAGCCACCAGAGCCAGCCGTTTGTGGGGCGCCATCTCGCGTGCAATCTGTTCCATGGAAATCGTCCGTAGCATTGTTATTGGCAGAGAGCCGTATCCTAATCGAAAGCCATGACGGATGTTGTGTCGGGCGTATTAACTGTGATCCTGTCGAAAAGTTTTCGGGCTATCGCGGCCCAAATAGGCGGCCAAAATGAAGAGACCCGCGCTGGCGGGTCTCGTTGCTTGCTGGTCTGCCGGCTCAGGAGCCGTGGTGCAGTTGCGCCTGCTGGTAGTTCTCCAGCCCGATGCGATCGATAAGGTCGAGCTGGGTTTCCAGCCAGTCCACATGCTCCTCCTCATCCTCCAGGATCTTCTGAAACAGGTCGCGGCTGATGTAGTCCTGCACCGACTCGGCGTAGGCGATAGCGACTTTCAAGTCCGGGATGGCGTCCATCTCCAGCAACAGATCGCAGCGCAGCATCTCCTCTACAGATTCACCGATGCGCAGCTTGCCCAGATCCTGCAAGTTGGGCAGCCCTTCGAGAAACAGCACCCGTTTGACCAGTTCATCGGCGTGTTTCATCTCATCGATGGACTCGTGGTACTCCTTGTGCCCAAGCGCCTTGAGGCCCCAGTCATCGTAGATGCGGGCGTGCAGGAAGTATTGGTTGATGGCAATCAGCTCATTGGCCAGCACCTTGTTGAGGTGGGCAATGATCTTGGGATCTCCTTTCATCGGCTCTGCTCCTTGGTTCGTGCCTGAGGCTTGGATCGTTAGAGCTTAGTCGAGAAAAGTGACAATAAGAGATCTGGCGAGCCAGCTCGCCCGAGTGGAAGGGTGACCCTGTTTGCGGGTCGGGTCAGAAAGGAGTGGCCTGGGTCAGGCCACTTGGTAGTAGAGCACGGGTTGCTCCTGCTCCATCTTGTCGAGCTCGGCGGCGATGATCTCCATGGTCATGCGCACACACTTGCCACACTGGGCACCCACCTCGAGCGACTGCTTGAGCTGGCGGAATTCGCTTTTACCTGACTGCACCGCCTTGCGGATTTGGGTATCTGTGATGCCGCGGCACAAACAGACGTACATAGGATTTACCTCATGCTGGAGTTGAGTGAAATCTAAATGAGAATGGTTCGTGATGCAAATAACCATTGGTAATAAGATCCCTTGCTTGCCACTGTGCAACCCCTTGGGGACAATGCTGGCAACCAGAGGAGATCACCATGCTCAAGAAACTGTTCAGTGCCCTGTTCGGGGGCGAGTCGGCCAAGGTGGCGGACGTTACACCGACCGAATATGCCGGCTATCTCATCTATCCCGAGCCGATGGCTGAAGGGGGGCAATATCGGCTGGCGGGCCGCATCACCAAAGAGCTGGATGGGGTGCTGCAGACTCACCGTTTCATCCGCTCCGATCTGTTTGCCAATCCGGCCGATGCCGAGCATTTCATGGTGCAGAAGGCCCACACCTTTATCGATCAGATGGGGGATCGCATGTTCGAACCCCGCAAACCGGCTGACAGCGCGGCTTCATGACTCAAGCAGAGGTCAACCGGCTGCGCGAGGCGCTGGCCTGCGCCGGTGAGCGGCGCCTGATCTGGCTGGAGGGGGAGGAGGCCGACTGCATTGTCCGTGCCCAAACCCTGCTCGGCGAGCGCATCTTTTGGCTGGGCGCGGGGCCTGAGTGTTATGCCCCGCAACCCGCCGCCAAGGCGCTGCAGCGGCTCGGTCAGGAGTGCGACACGCTGGTGTTCAATGCCTTCAGTGGTTTTCACCCCGACGCCTTCGGGGCGTTGGCAGGTACCCTGCGCGCCGGTGGCTTGTTGTTGTTGCTGACTCCGCCCAGAGAGATCTGGCCCGCATGGCCGGATCCAGATCGGATTCGGCTGGTGGCGCAGCCGGAGGAGGCGAGCCGAGCGGGTCACGGTTTTATCACCCGGTTGGTGCGGTTGTTGGCGGGGGATCCGGCCCTGTCACTGGCTCCGCCGGTTTGTCCGCAGCCGTGGCAACCGATTGGGCCCGAGCGAGCGCTGAGCTGCGATCAGGCCCGGGCGCTGCCCGCCATCCACAAGGTATTGCACGGCCATCGCCGCCGTCCGCTGGTGCTGAGTGCCGATCGCGGTCGTGGCAAGAGTGCGCTGCTGGGGCTGGCCGCAGCCGAGCTGTTGCGTCAGCAGCCCGAGCTGAACATAGTGGTGACGGCCCCCTCGCAGGCGACGGTAGCGACCTTGTTTGCCCACGCCGCTCGTGGTCTCGATACTACGCCGGAACATAAGCCGGAACATAAGCCGGAACCTCAGCCGGAACAGCTGACGGGGCTGAGCTACTGCTCACCGGATCGGCTGGTGCACGAGACGATTAATCCCGATTTGCTGCTGGTGGATGAAGCGGCCGCCATTCCGACCCCGCTGCTTGAGGCGATGCTGGCCCGCCACAGCCGCATCGTGTTTGCCACTACCGAACACGGTTACGAGGGGACGGGGCGCGGTTTTCACCTGCGCTTCAAACGGGTGCTCGATAGCCAGACCCCGCAGTGGCAGGAGCTCCACCTGGGCGAACCTATTCGCTGGAGTGAGCGCGATCCGCTGGAGCCGCTGATCTTCCGCTTGCTGGGGCTCAATGCCGAGGTGGCGGCGCCCTTACCGCCGACCAGCCCGAGCTGGCGTCTGATCAGCCAAGAGGAACTGGCTGATGACGAGGCGCTGCTCAACCAGCTGTTTGGCTTGCTGGTGCTGGCTCACTACCAGACTACGCCGGGCGATCTCAGATCCCTTCTGGAGAGCCCGGATCTCGACATCCATCTGCTGGAACAGGATGCGAGCCTGCTGGGTGTGGCGCTGGTGGCACGGGAAGGGGGGATAGATCCCGAGCTGGCCGAGGCGATCTGGGCCGGGCGCCGCCGCCCGCGCGGTCATCTGCTGCCCCAGTCGCTGCTGGCCCACGCCGGTTTCAAAACGGCGGGGGCGCGCAGTTATGCCCGGGTGATGCGCATCGCCATCCACCCCGAGCTGCATCGCCACGGGCTGGGTTCGCTGCTGCTTGGCAGGCTGGAAGAACACTATCGCCAGGCGGGCATCGACTATCTTGGTTCTGCCTTTTCGGCCGGCGCCGATCTGCTCCCCTTCTGGCGCAAGGCCGGGCTGGCGGTGCTGCGCATCGGCCTGCAGCGGGATGCCGCCAGCGGCTGCCACGCAGCCTTGCTGCTAAAGGCGCTTAAACCCGAACATGCGCCCGAGCTGGCTCAGTGGCAGCAGAGATTCGCACGCCAGCTGCCGACCCTGCTGGCGGGTGAGTTGAAAGAATTGGATCCCGAGCTGGTATGGCAATGCCTGCAAGGCAGTACCGTCACCGCGCCTGAGCTTGGCGAGTTTGATCGCGATGAGATTGAATGCTTTGCCCTGCATCACAAGCCCTTCGAATTGTGCCAATCCAGCTTGCAGCTGTGGCTGGCGCGTCATCTGGCTGTGCTGGCTTTGCTGACCCCTGCCGAGCGCCAGCTGCTGATCGCCACCATCTGGCAATATGCCGATTGGGGAACGCTGGCCGCGAAGTTGCAGCTGGCGGGCAAACCCGCCGTGATCAAGGGGTTGCGGGCGCTGCTGGCGCGTTTGTTGGGTTCCCCTACCACTCGATAGGTTTGCCCTGCCAGTCGAGAAAGCTCAATTCACCATCCGGTTGTAGCCGGTTCATCAGCTGCACCAGATGGCCGGCTACCTGCTCGGGACTCTGCATGTTTCCCGCCGGTACATTGGCGTGAAACGGACGGGAGAGCGGGGTATCAGTGGTGCCGGGATGAAAGGCCAGCAATTTGACCCCGGGGGCCCGCCGGGCCAACTCGATGGCGGCACACTTGAGCAACATATTGAGGGCGGCCTTGGAGGCGCGATAGCCATACCAGCCGCCAGCGCGGTTGTCGCCTATGCTGCCGACCCGGGCACTGAGTACGGCCAGGGTGCAGGGCTCACGGCCAAACAGCGGTAACAACTGGCTGATCCAGCGCAGTGGCAACAAGGCGTTGGTCTGGTAGAGGTGGGTCATGGCATCGAGATTGAGTGCTTCGAGCCGCTTCTCCGGCTGGATCTCCCCCTGATGCAGGATGCCGTTGCAGATCACCAGATGACGCAAGTTGGGGGCCAGGGCGATAATTTGAGCGACGCAGTGGCTAATCTGCTGGTCACTGTAGTCACAACAGAGCCAATGCAGGCGGGGATCAGTAAACCCGACGGGGGCTTGCTGACGACTGATGCCAATGACCTTATTGGCTCCTGTGGCCAGCCATTGCGTCACCAGAGCCTGCCCTATGCCACCCCCAGCTCCAATCACAACCACGCTTTGCGCCATATTCTGCTCCTGTTTCGATTGAGGTGATGACCTTCACCATCGCATCTTTGTACTCTCCATCGCTGTTACGTTCCTTTTTGCTCGCGGGATCAAGTAGCTATCAAGGCTAAGTTGTGCGGATCTCTCCGGTCTGGGCGGATCCATTCCTATACTGAGAGAAAACCGCAGCGGTGTGCTGCCCGCGCAACCAGAATGAGAGTCACCATGATGTCCAAAGACGGGGAAGAGCGTAAATCCATCCTGACCGAGAGCGGGACCAACGAGCTCGAGATCATCGAGTTTCACCTCAAGAAGCTGTTGCCGGACGGGCGAGAGAAGATCGCCTATTACGGGATCAACGTCGCCAAGGTGCGCGAGGTGATCCGGGTGCCGGATACCACCGATTACCCCAATGCCCAGCGCCATATGGTGGGGGTGTTCTCCCTGCGGGAGCGCCTGATCCCGCTGGTGGATCTGGCCGGTTGGCTTGGTATCAAGACCAACCCGGATCCCAGCCACAAGGTGGTGATCGTCACCGACTTCAACAAGATGGCCAACGGCTTTCTGATCGACAGCGTCAGCAGGATTCACCGGGTCTCCTGGGAGGATGTGGAGTCCCCCAGCCAGTTTCTGGAGGCGGGGGAGAATGACTGCGTGGTAGCGGTGGTCAGGCGCGATGGCAACCTCATCATGATCCTCGATTTCGAGAAGATCATCGCCGATATCAATCCCGAGCTCAGCATGGAGAAGTACGACGTTACCCAGGATCGCAAGGTGCTCATCGACGATCGCATGATGGCACTGCGCCAGGGCAAGACCATTCTGGTGGTGGACGACTCGGCCTTTATCCGCAAGATGATCGAGACCACTTTGCGTACCGCTGGCTTCAACGTGATAACGGCCAAGGATGGGGGGGAAGGGTTGGAGATGCTGACGGATTTCGACCGTCTGGCGCAGGAGGAGAGGATGCCGGTGTCTGGTTTCGTCAACGCGGTGATCACCGATGTGGAGATGCCGCGGATGGATGGCATGCACCTGCTCAAAAGACTACGCGATACCCCCTCCTACAAGGAGATGCCCATAGTGATGTTCTCCTCCCTGATGAGCGATGATAACCGTCAGAAGGCGCTGCAACTAGGTGCCAACGATACCATTACCAAGCCTGAGATTGGCCGCATGGTGGGGATGATGGATCATATGCTGCTGGGGATTGCCCCTCCTTCCCCTGCCAACAATATCTGACCAGCCATTCTGGTCATTGACTGATCGGGCGGATCAAACGGCCACTCCTTGCCAGGGAGTGGCCGTTCTGTTTTGGCCGCGAGCCGTGATGTGATTCTCTCTTGTTTCCCGGATACAAGTCATGTAATGATAACTATTATCATTTGATGGCGTGACGGATATGACAGCAACCTGGGTGAAAGGGTGGGTCGGGTCGACCGAAGGTGGCAGCAGCATGACTCACTGGAAGCAGCAGACCAGAGAGGGCAACCGGCTGTTTGACTGTGGCGAATACCATCAGGCGTTGGCCCATTATCAGCAAGCGCTCTGGCTGGCATGCCAGCAACTGGCTCAGTGGCACGATGCCGATGAGGCGGTGGCGGCACTGGTGGTGGCCCATCACAATCTGGCGGATCTGCTGGTGGCCATGACCCTGCCCGATCGCGCTGCCGACCAGCTCTGCTATGTCCACGACTGCCTGCTGGCAGCCTGTCACTCCCCCGCGACCTCACCCCGTTTGCGGGAGGCAGCCTTGCGCCACACCCGCACCACTCGTGCCGAGTTGCTGACGTTCGTTCAGCGCTACGGCAGCAATGCCGCGATCATCTGCTCGCTTGGCCAATGTCTGTGCCAGAGCGAATCTTCATCCCGACTCCATTAATCCGACCAGAGGTAATCATGAGCCATACCTTGCCAGCCTTGAACTATGCCTATGACGCACTGGAACCCCATATCGATGCCCTGACTATGGAGATCCACCACAGCCGTCACCACCAGACCTATATCAACAACCTCAACGCCGTGCTGGAAGGTACGCCGGAGCTGGCCGCACTGCCGGTTGAGGAGCTGCTGCGCCGCTTCGCTACCCTGCCCGCCACGCTGCAGGGGGCGGTGCGTAACCACGGCGGCGGCCATGCCAACCACTCCCTGTTCTGGCTGGTAATGAGCCCGCAGGGTGGCGGTGAGCCAAGTGGCGAACTGGCGCTGGCCATCGAGCGGGAGTTGGGGGGATTCGATGCCTTCAAGCAGGCCTTCACTCAGGCGGCCCTGAGTCGCTTTGGCAGCGGCTGGGCCTGGCTGGTGGTGGACCAGGCAGGCCGATTGCAGGTGGAGAGCAGTGCCAATCAGGATAGCCCCCTGATGCATGGCCAGACCCCGATCCTGGGGCTGGATGTGTGGGAGCATGCCTATTACCTCAAGTACCAGAACAAGCGTCCGGATTACATCGCGGCTTTCTATCAGGTGGTGGATTGGGCCGAAGTGGCCAGCCGCTATCAGGCGGCGCGCGGCTGATCTGGCCGCAATAGAGATGTGGTATTGAGCGGTACAAGACCGCAGCCGCAATCTGCAGTGCATGCAATACCAAACGACCCGCCAACTGGCGGGTCGTTTGTTTTGTTATTGGGCGGGCACGCTGGCGCTGGCGGCGGAGGGCGCCACCGGCACTGTTGGCAAGGTCGCAGTGGGGGGCTTGGCGGCGGCTTCAACCGCTGGTTTGACGGGGGTGACCGGTTCAGTCATTGCTGCTGCTGATTCAACTGGCGGGGCCTGCTCAGTGGCTGCCGCTGCTGATACAGCTGGAGTGGCCAGCTCAGTGGCTGCCGTTGCGGATACCGCTGGCGTGGCCCGCTCAGTGGCTGCCGCTGCTGATACAGTCGGAGTGACCTGCTCAGTGGCTGCCGTTGCTGATACAGCCGGTGTGACCGGTTCAGTGACTGCAACAGCAGCGGATACCGCCGTTGGCTTGATCTCACCCACGGCCGGTTTGGGCTGTTTGAGGCAGGGTTGCAGGCTGCCGATGGTGCTCAGAGATTTACAAGGTACAGGCAGACCAATGGGCACCGGCTCCCCGAGAAACTTGGGCCCCTTGTCCAGTACATAGAGGTCGAGCAGCCCCATCAGGCGGGCAAAGACTTCCCGTACCCGGGTGCGGATCCCCTGATAGGCACTGGGGTCTTCGGCGTTGAAGCCGACCGCGTCGATACCAAAATGACGGGCGATAAAAATGGCACGTTCGTTATGAAAGCCCTGGGAGACCACGGTAAAGCGATCCTGACCGAACACCTCCTTGGCTCGCACCACTGAGTCGAGAGTGCGGAATCCGGCGAAATCCATATAGATGGCAGAGGCGGGGATGCCCGCCTTGATCAGGGCACGCCGCATCTGGCGCGGCTCGTTGTACTGCACGGTGGCGTTGTCACCGGATACGATGATGAAGTCCACCTTGGCATCGTTGTAGAGCTCGGCCGCCGCCTTGATCCTGTGCTTGAAGTAGTGATTGGGGCCGCCACCGGAGAGATATTTGGAGGTACCCAGCACCACCGCAACCCGGTTGTAGGGCACCTGCTCCACCTGATCGTAGGTGTAGTGACGGGCATCCGAGACGATCCACTCGCTATAGGCCAGCAGCGAAGCAATCAGTGCCAGCAGCAAAACAAGGCAGGCGAGGAGGATTTTGGCAAACTTCTTCATGCGCGGTGCGGTCAGGATCTGAGGTGAGGAGTGGCTATCGCCATTCTATTACAACTCGGCCGCTGGCGTCAGGCTTGATGAGTAGGTAGCGCTCTTGCGGGCAGAGGTTGCCGCATCAGATGGGCTGGCTACTACGCCGGAAAAAAGAGGAGCAGCCGTGGCTGCCCCTCGCGTCGTTACGATGGGTCAGTGGGCCGAATCATTGCCCTTGCAGATGTCAGACTCCTTGTTGGCTTGCCACCATGGCAACAGATCCCGGCCGAGCCACGCCTGATAGGCGTCGCTGTCGTTGGCGATCAGCCGGTCCAGCTCCCCTTCGAAGTCGCTCATCGCCTGCTTTTGATCTTGATTGCGCAGCGCCTGTGCCAGCGTCAGCCAGCTGGCGCCGCGACCGGTGTCGTTAAGGAAGCGGTGCACGGTATAGGACCAGGAGTAGACCATCTCGCCCCCCTGCTCGTAATCGAGGTGGAGGATCGCCGCCAGTGTCGGGCGCTGGTTGGCGGGGCGGTTTGCCACGTTATCCAGGCCACGGGCAAAACACTGGCCGTGGGCGATGTACTCTGCAATTCCCTCTGACCACCAGGTGGTGCGATTGAGCGGATAGTGGCCGAAGCTGCCGTACTGGTTAAAGCGGCCATCCAGATAGTGAACGTACTCGTGGCGCAGGTTCCACACCTGGAAGGCAGGGCGCTTCCACTCCGCCTCATAGGCGAAGAAGCGCGCCTGATTGCCGGGGCGAGCCGGATCCCCCTCGATATAGATGCCGCCATTGTCGGTGGAGACGCCAAACAGCGCGCTGCCGTAGCGGCCCCAGTCGGCAGAGGAGTTGAAGATAACCAGCTCCAGCGCCTCGTTGTGATCATCGGCCACCGGTTGCTCGCCAGTTTCCATCAGCTGGTGGAAGCGTTGCTCCTCGTCACCCAGCTCACGGCAGATCCCCTCGGCCTGAGCCTGGGTCAGATCCTGAGCGCGCAGGCGCAGGGTGGGCGAGCAGGTGTGCTCGAACGACAGGATATCTTCCATGCGGATCGGGGTGCAGAGCCCGGCGAATTCGCCGCTGACGCAGGCTTCACTGGTGCGATCCGTGTAGGTGAGGTAGTAGCTGGAGAGGGTCAGGGAGACCTCTTCCAGCATGGCCGCCGGATGCTGGCCACCCGGGATCAGCCCCTGCTGGCGCATGATGGCGATGACATCGCGATCCAGCTGCTGGCGATAGGCGATCGCCTCATCCGGGCTGGTGTGATGGAGATAGCGCATCATCTGGTAGAGACGGCTATGGGCATCGAGGATGTTGTTGAAAATAAACAGATCCCGTGAGCCATCGCGCTGTTTCCAGAGGGCCAGTTCGCTCAGGCCCAGTTGCAGCAGGTTCTGGCGCAATGCCGCCTCCTGTTGCAGCACCGCCGCGCTGAAGTCTGCCTGCTGCCCGTAAGAGGCGCTCTGATCGACCAGATTGAGCAGCTCGAACAGGCCATCAGCCCAGGGTTTGTGACCATTGATTTGCGCCGCATGTTGCACCGCATAGCCGAGCGCCTGGCTGAGCTGGGCCAGCATGGGGGCGGCACTCTGGCGGAAGGCGGCTTGTCCAAGTTGTCCCTGCGCCGCCACGCTCCAGGCTTCCAGCACTGTGCCTGCCTGATCCTGCGGTTCGGCTCCCAACAACAGGGGGTGGTTGAGCAGGTCAATCATCACCCCGGCCAGCGCCCGGGCGACTTGATCACTCTCCTTGCCAACGCCGCCGTGGTAGTTGTGGGCGCGCACATAGTAGAGCAGCTTGTCCATCGCCGGATGGGTCGGCTGGTTGGCCGCCAGCAGGGCACGCATGCCGCGCACCACCGCCATCAGCTTGGCGTCATCGTGGCCATAATCCGCCTGCCAGGCAGGACTGTTCTGGCCGCTCACGTCGGCCACCAGTTTGGCGGCATCGCTATCGAGCAGATCCATATCGGGCTGCTCGGGTTCGGAGCAGAGACGACCATTGGCTCGGCGGCACTCCAGTTGCTCCTCCTTGCTGGCCAGCACTATGGGGCGATTGAGCACCCGGCTCTCCTGCCACTCTTTGCTCTCTGGCAGGGGCTGCCACTCGCCGCCCGCGATCGGGTATTGGTAGCCGCTATCTTGCAGCGTTACCTGAACCTCGCTGCCTGCGGGGATCACCTGACGGCAGATGCGATAGCGGATGGTGTTGCTCCCCTCCTTGCGCTCTTGGGGCTCATCACACTCCTGCTGAGGCGTGAGCTGATCCAGCTGCCACTGATAGCGGCGCCAGACGTGGATCTCGCTGACCTGAGCGGCAGCCTGGCTGCCTGCAATCGGCTGCAGACGGAAGAAGATCTGCTCCAGCCGGCCATCCCGCTCGCTGGGTGTCTCTTCAAGTACCTGCAACTGCTGCCAATCCTGCGGCTGATAGTGCCACTCGGGCTCGGCGCAGCGGCCTTGCGCGTTGAGTTCGCAGCGATCCAGCTCCCTTTCACTCTGACCAAGGATGATGGCTTGCGGCAGCGGCAGGCGATCCTGCCGCTGTGCGGTCGGCGTGCCCCCCAGCTGCTCCCAGCGACCCTGCTTGAGGCCATAGCCGAAGTCATAACTGCTGGCGGGAATAAGCTTGCCCGCCGGTATCCGATCTTCACAGCGCACGAAGCGGATCTGCCAGCCTGCATCCACCTTGAGCTGCGGCTCGCCACACTGCTGCTCGGCCAGTGCACCGAGCTCGCTGCTCTGCCAGTCGAAGCGGCGGTAGACCCTAAGCTGCTGGTAGGGCGCGCTGCTGCTGCGCGCCTTGAGTTCGTAGGTGATCTCGGTGATGCGAGCGGCCAGTTGCTGGCTCGATTCGCCAGTCAGCTGATACTGTCGCCAGTCATTGGGGGAGTAGTTGGCTTGCGCCGAGGATGTAGCCAAAAGCAGTGGGCCTGCCAGCAGCAGCCACCCGGTACCCGAACGGTTCATTTTTATCCCTTTGTTGTTGTTTGTGTATTGTCTTGCGAGTAATCGCAATGCAATCTACAGGGATTCAAAGGGATATCAACCACCAATTAAAAATCAAATGAATCAATAAGATGGTGTGTTTTTTAATCTGATCGAACTGTCGTGGGTTGGCGCCGCAGCAAGGACTCACATGTTTCTTTTTCTGTTTTCAGAGAAGATCGGGAAATTGTGAGTCTGATCTCATTCAGCTTGTTGTGACAAGGTGGTCAGCTGTCGGGCAACCTTGCCCAACTGTTGGCGGGAGGGCTTGAGATTGCCGCCGAGATCGGGCCAGGGGTGCCACTGGTCGGGCACCATAAAGCCGGGCAGGGCGCTGCGGATCCAGGCTGCCAGCTCGGGGTAGGGAACCGGTTCGCCGTGCCAGTCGATAAAGGCGGCGGGGCGTTGCCCCCACTCATCGCTCGGCACCGGCACTACCAGCGCCTGGGCCACGGCGGGATGATCCACCAGTCGCTGCTCTATGGTCTCGGGTTGGATATTCTCCCCGCCCGAGATAAAGAGGTTGTCGAGTCGCCCCTCCACCAGCAGTTCCCCTGCCGCACTGAACCGCCCCTTGTCGCGGGTATGAAACCAGCCTTCGCCATCGAGGGGCAGATCCAGCACGCCATCTCGGTAGTAACCGGCAAACAGGGTGGCGCCGCGCACGCAGATCTCCTGCTCCCTGATGCACACCTCCCGCCCCGGCAGCGGTTTGCCAACCACGCCCGCATCACCGGGCACAGCGGTGCAGACCTGGCTGCCCATCTCGGAGAGGCCATAACTTACTTTAGGCACCAGCCCCATGGCACAGAGGCGATGCACCAGCGGTTGCGGAATGGCGGCGCCACCGAGCAGCAGTTCGCGCAGGCGGGTGCGCGCTGGGTCAAAAGCCTCTGCCAGCAGGCGCCAGAGCTGGGTCGGCACCAGGGACAAGTGAGTGATGGGCTGGCATTCCAGCCGCTCTTTGAGGGGCCGCTCACGCTGATCCAGCACCAGAGTGGCGCCCGCCAGAAAGACCCGAAACAGGATGGCGTAGCCGCCGACATGGAACAGCGGCAGGGAGAGCAGCCAGCCGCACTCCTCATCGAGGGGAATGAGGCTGGCAGAGCCGCGCGCCGAGGCAAGGTGGTTACTCAGCCGGTGCACCACCGCTTTCGGCGTGCCGCTGGATCCCGAGGTGAGGATCATGTTGTTGAGCTGGGTCGATGCCAGCGGCCACGCCTCCTCGCTTGCCGGCAGTTCGCGCGCGAAGTCGAGCAGCAAGGGTTGCCAGTTTCCCGTCGGGATCTCCCCTGCTGACCAGAAGGCGCCAGCATCGAGTTGCACCGCCAGCTCGCGCTGCTTTTCAACGGGAAAGGCGGGGTTGAGCGGGCAGAACACCACGCCGCTGCGCACGCAGGCCCAGGCCAGCAGCACATCTTCCAGTGCACCGCGCACCACTGCTGCCAGATGATCGCCACGGCGCACACCGGCCTGTTCCAGCTGTTGGCACAGGCTGTTGAGGCGGGCATCGAGCTGGCGGTAACTGAGGGGGGCGGCGGAGTGGATGGCAATGTGGTCCGGGGTGGTGATTGCCCGGTGGCGTACCGGGCAAGGCGTCTGTTCGGATGAGCAGGAGGGGTCAATCACGGTAATACAGTTGCTCCAGTCGGCTCAGATCCGGTTTGCCATCTTCCCCCAGCAGATTGCCAGCCATCCAGCGGCGGGTATCCAGCCCCGGCGCCTGTTCCGGTGCCCACTCGCCTGCCAGATGAAAGAGCTGGTTCAGGCCCAGATCCGATTCGAAGCAGGAGGAGATGATCACCTTGAGCCGCAGTTCGCGGGCGCGGGCGATCAGCGCTTCGCAGTTGGCCAGGGATCCGAGCAGGGTGGGTTTGAGCACCAGCGCGCGCAGTTGCGGGATCGGCTCCCACGGCTTGCCTTGCGCCAGCAGCTCGTCCAGCGCCACTGGCATGCCGGTGCGGTTGGCGACAAAGGCGATGTCGGCAAAATCGGCGCAGGGGTCTTCCAGATACTCGATGCGGTTCGGATCGAGATGGCCGCAGAAGGTCCATGCCTCCTCGCGGGTCCAGCCCTGATTGGCATCCAGCACCAGCTTGAGGGAGGGGAGGCGATCGCACAGCAGGCGGATCAGCGCCAGCTCGTCACGCATCGGGTAGCGCGCCACCTTCAGCTTGGCCTTGTTGGGGGTGCGGTGCAGCCAGGCTTTCCAGTTACGCAGCAGCTCCTGGGGGGAGCCTTGAATGAGGGGATAGGGCTCCGGCAGCGGGTTGCGCTGCTCGGGCCATTTCCGGCGTGCGCAGTCGAGGCCAAATTGCACCGACGGCAGCACGGGATTCGGGGTGTCGCCAGCGGCCAGGGCCGCCAGCGTGGCAAGGGCTTCCGCCTCTGCCTGTTGCAGGCTCTCTTTCGAGAAGCCGGGCAGGGGGGCAATCTCCCCCCAGCCGTCGTTGATGCGCACCAATAGCCCCTCTCGCGCCACCTCCACCTTGCCGTGAAAGGTCAGTGGCTGGGTAAAAGGCAGTTGATAGCGATACAGGGCTAGTGTCATCAGGGGTTCCGCTTGTATTTGGAGAAGTCGGGGCGACGCTTTTCGTTGAAGGCGTTGCGGCCTTCCTGACCCTCTTCGGTCATGTAGAACAGCATGGTGGCATTGCCCGCCAGCTCCTGCAAGCCCGCCTGACCATCACAGTCAGCGTTGAGAGCGGCTTTCAGGCAGCGCAGCGCCATCGGGCTGTTTTGCAGCATTTCGCGGCACCAGCGCACGGTTTCGCGCTCCAGTTCGGCCAACGGCACGACTGTGTTGACCAGACCCATGTCGAGGGCTTGGCTAGCATCGTACATGCGGCAGAGGAACCAGATTTCGCGGGCTTTCTTCTGGCCGACGATGCGAGCCATGTAGGAAGCCCCCCAACCGCCGTCGAAGGAGCCGACTTTCGGGCCGGTCTGGCCAAACTGGGCGTTGTCCGCGGCGATGGTCAGGTCACACATCATGTGCAGCACATGGCCGCCACCAACCGCATAACCGGCCACCATGGCAACCACAGGTTTCGGGCAGGTGCGGATGTCGCGTTGGAAGTCGAGCACGTTGAGGTGGTGAGTCCCCTCGTCATCACGGTATCCACCGTAGTCGCCACGGATCTTCTGGTCGCCGCCGGCGCAGAAGGCTTTCTCGCCAAAACCGGTCAGGATGATGGTGCCGATATGGTCGTCATAACGGGCATCGGCCAGCGCCTGCAGCATCTCTTTGACGGTGCGGGGACGGAAGGCGTTGCGAACCTGGGGACGGTTGATGGTGATCTTGGCAATGCCATCGTCGGATTTGTGATAGAGGATGTCCTCGTAACCGGCGGAGCAATCCTGCCATTCAACAGGAGCGTACAGTTCAGCTTCCGTCATTGCTTCAATCATGACTCGTCTCTTCTTGTTGGTTGACCCACTCCGTGAGGAGTCGGGCAAAGTTATCAGGCTGATGGGCATGCAGATTATGGCCGCCATCCAGCACCAAGTGGTTGATTTTGCGATCCTGGTTCGCCAGCTGGCAAGCCAGCTGATGGAATTTGTGATCCCGCTTGCCGCTCACATAAGTGACCGGCAACTGGCACTGCATGAGCCAGGGGGCGAGATCCGGCTGCTTGCCGAGCGAGGTGGCACGCAGCATGGCGGCGATGGCGCTGCCGTTATTGCCAAGGCGTTTGGCGATCTGGCGAGCGCGGGCTGCCTCGTCGAGATCAGCAAACACCCCTTGCCGGTACCAGTCTGCCAGCACCTCGGCCAGGGGCTCGCGCTCGAAGCGCTGGGCCCACTGTTCATCGTGCTGGATGCGGGCGGTGCGCTCACTGGCCGGTAGCCCCGGGTGGCAGTTTTCCAGCAGTAGCCCCTGGAGCCCGGCGGGCTCGCAGCTGGCGTGATAGAGGGCCAGTCGCCCCCCCAGCGAGTAACCCGCCAGCAGATAGCGTTTAATATTGCGGCTGGCCAGTTCGGCAACCAGCCACTGGTGGCACTGCTCAAAACCATCGACGCTCAGAGCGCTATGGCTGCCGTGACCGGGCAGATCGAGGGCAATGCAGCGGATGGCGGGCAGCCGCTCGATCACCGGTTGCCAGTCGCCGCCATCCCCCAGCAGGCCGTGCAGCAGCACCAGCGGCACCTTGGCATCCTTATTTGCCACGGATGGCGGCCCCCAGCGCCTTGAGATCATCGGCTACCTGCTCGCTCGGTACCCGGATCTCGATCAAGGTAACGCCATGTTTGAGGGCGGTGCGGTAATCGCGTTCGAACTCGGCCAGAGTGGTCGGCGCGCGATAGCTGAGGCCAAACATGGCGGCGGCATGTTCAAAACTGAGGCCGTGGGGCAGCCGGTAGTAGCTCTCCAGCAGCTCCCCTTCGGTGGGCACCGGCAACATGCGGAAGATGCTGCCGCCATCGTTGTTGAGCAGGATCACCACCAAGGGGCGGCTCGCCTTGCCAAGTAGGGCGAGGCTGTTGAGATCGTGCAGGGCGCTGAGATCGCCGAGCAGCAGGGTGGTGGGCTCATTGCTGCCCGGTTCGACCGATTGGGCAAAACCGTAGGCGGTGGCGATGAGGCCATCGATGCCGGAGGCGCCGCGGTTGGTCATCACCCGGCTCGGCCCCTTGCCCGTGTCACCGAGCATATCCATCAGTCGGGCTGGCATGCTGTTGCCGACAAACAGTTGCCCTTCGATCAGCTGGTTGAGGCGATGGCAGACCCCGAGTTCGGAGAAGCGATCGCAGGCGGCGACGATCTGCTGGCTGGCGTGGTGTTGCAGCTCGGCTAGCCGGTGCCAAGGGATCTGAGCGGTGCTGACCGGATGAGCCGCGGCAAAGGCGCTGGCGCTGCAGATCAGCCGGTTGCGCAACCGGTAGTCGGGGTCGAGCCGCGCCGGTTGCGGATCCACCAGCCAGTAATCCTGCCATGGATGGTGCTTGATGAACTGGCCGAGCCGCTTGGAGATAAGCCGCGCGCCAAATTGCAGCAGCACTTCGGCGCGGCCCAGCTCTGCGACGAATTCAGGGTCGTTGAGCGCCAGATCCATGTGGATTAGGTTGCGGCTATCGAAGCGGATCTGGCTCTGCAGATCCGCCAGCAGTGGCCAGCCGAGTTGTTCCGCCAGTGCGGTGACCGCCTGTGCCTGTTCGGGATCCGTGATCCGGCCAGCCACAATCACCCCGCGCTTGTGTTGCCACTCGCGCCATTCGGGTTGCGGCGGGCAGGTCGGTTCGATCGCGAGCCACGGGCTCCATGGCCTTTGCGAGCTGAGCCAGTCACCGAGGGGGGCCAGATAGTCGCCAAAATCCTGATAGTGATCGCCCGGGTAGAGGGGCTCCGGGTACATGCAGTTGAAGTGCACCACCCCGGGGGTGAGCGCCTGCCTGGCCAGCGCTTGATCTACCGAGCTCAGCACGAAGGCGGCGGGAATGGTCGGAGTGGGGCTCGGCAGGTTCTGCTGATAGACGGGGTAGCGGCCGAAGATCCCCTGCTGGTCGATCGCCTGATTGGCGCCGTTGTCGATAAGCTCGTGAGGGCGGTCGGCGGAGAGAATAATCAGCGGCACGCCGGTGAGCTGGGCCTCTGCCACGGCGGGCCAGAGGTTGGCCACCGCGGTGCCCGAGGTCATGATCACCGCCACCGGCCGGTTGCTTCCTTTGGCCAGCCCCAGCGCCATAAAGCCGAGGCCGCGCTCGTCAAAGTGCAGGTGACGGCGAAAGCCTTGATGTGCTGCGGCCGCCATGGTCAGCGGCGCGGAGCGGGAGCCGGGGGCCAGCGCGATGTCGCGCACCCCGAGGCGAAAGAGCTCCTCCAGCAAGAGGGAAGACCAGACGTGGTTGAAGGTGGCGTGCTGGCTCGAAAACGGGGGGCAGGCAAACTCTTCGCTGGTCGGCTCTTTACGGGTGGGCATAGGGGCTCTCGCGGGTTGAAAAGGGGTCATGGCTATCCCAGCAGGGAGAGCACATTGGCGATCTTGTTGTCGAGCTCGGCCCACTCGGCGACAGGCTCGGATCCGGCGACAATGCCGGCACCGGCAAACAGGGTGACGCTGCCCGGCTGAATGCGGGCGCTGCGAATGGCGACCGAGAACTCCGAGGTTTCCCGGCTCAGCATGCCGCAGGCACCGGCGTACCAGCCCCGATCATAGGGCTCGAACTCACGAATGAACGCCAGTGCCGCCTCGCGCGGCGCACCGCCCACCGCTGGAGTCGGGTGGAGGGCGTCGAGCAGCTGCCAGTCGCAGACGCCGGGCTTGAGTTCGGCTTCGATATCGCACTTGAGGTGTTGCAGCAGCCGCAGTTTGAGAATGCGCGGCTCGGTCAGGGTGGCATCGTGGGCCAGCGGCGCTAGTCGGCTGAGGATGTCGGCGTGCACCAGCCGGTTCTCCAGCCGGTTTTTGTTGTCGGCCAGCAGCTCGGCGGCCAGTTGGGCATCAACCTCTTCATCGCCGGAGCGGCGGATAGTGCCCGCCAGCGCCTCGGTAAAGAGGTGGCTCCCTTCCCGGCGGTAGAGCCGCTCGGGGGAGCAGGCGATAAAGGCCTGCTCGGGGGAGAATTGAAAACCGAAGTGGAAGCAGTCCTGGGCGTGGCGGGCCCACTGGTCGAGCATGGCCCAGGGATTGATATCTGCATCATGGTTCGGACTGGTCAGCAGGCTCTCCCGCGACAGCACCACCTTGGGGGTGTGGGTCTGAAAATCGGGGGCGGTGACCCGCTCCACCAGCGCCTGCCACTGGGCGGGGCCGGGGCAATCCTGTCGCTGCCAGGGCTGTTTTTGCAGGGCGGGCAGCGGGGCTTCCGGGCGCAGGGCATCGAGGGCCGCTTCGGCCGCCTGCAGTTCGGCCGCGAGGTTGTCGTCATCCAGCCAGAGGTTGAGGCAGAGGCTGACGCACTCGCCACGGCGCACCAGCTCGATGCGGGGCAACACGAAACGGCAGGGGCCAAACCCTTGCCAGCCGGATTGGGCCGGATCGAACGCCAGTCCGCCATAGTAGCGGGGGCTGTCGTCGTGATGCTGGCTGGCCGCGTTGGCGCACACCCGTTTGATGGCGTGTGGCTCGGTCAGCTCATGGATGGCGCCCAGCGCGACATATTCGGGACGATCCTGGCCACGGGCCTGCCAGTAGATGCGGGGATAGAGGGTTTGCGCCGCGAGCCAGCCCAGAAAGGAGCGGATTTCGATCGCCACTCGCAACCGTACGAAGCCGCTGACGTTGCTGTGACGCAGGGCGTCCAGTTGTTGCTTGATATGGGTCTGAGCCAACATGGATTCTTTTCTGAGCCGGATAGTAACGACTGATCCTGCAGTGATGGGTGCCGGGTTGCACCGATCTTTATGTAGGTTTCAGTGGGTTTATGCCAAAGGGCGAGGATTTCCTATATATTATCCGTCCATTCGTCCATGTAAATCGCCCGAGGGTGTTTCACTCTCTGGGGCCAAGTATACCCAAATCCGGTTCGATAACCCTTAACACGATCAATATCCGATTGTTTGGCCATCACAATATGACAAATACCTTCTCTGTTTGGTTGCTGGCGGCGCGTTTGCGAACACTGCCACTGGCCTGCTCTTCCATCCTGCTGGGCGCGGGACTGGCTGCCAGTCGTGGTGCCTTCGATGGCACCATCATGGTGCTCTCGCTGCTGACCGCCATTCTGCTGCAGATCCTTTCCAATCTGGCCAACGATTACGGCGATGCGGTCTCCGGCGCCGACAATGGCGATCGGATCGGCCCGCAGCGCGCCGTGGTTTCTGGCCTTATTACCCAAAAGCAGATGCGGGTAGCGATGGCGCTCACCGCGCTGGCGGCGGTGGCCAGCGGTCTGCTGCTGCTGGGTTGCGCCTTCGGTGGTCAGTGGCTGCAGATCCTGGCATTTGTGGTGCTGGGTGGCGCAGCCATCGTCGCGGCGGTGACCTATACCGTGGGCAAGACTCCTTACGGTTATCGCGGGTTCGGCGATATTTCGGTGTTTCTGTTCTTCGGTCTGCTGGGGGTGCTCGGCTCCTACTACCTCTTCACCAAGACGCTGGAGTGGGATCTGCTGTTGCCTGCCACCGCCTGTGGCCTGCTGGCCACCGCCGTGCTCAATATCAACAATGTGCGCGATATCGAGACCGACGCCGCCAGCGGCAAGATCACTCTGGCGGTGCGCCTTGGCCGCAACCGTGCCATCGCCTATCACTGGGTACTGCTGGGGGCGGCGTTGCTGGCAACCATCGCCTTTATCCTGATCCAGCCCGCCAGTTTCTGGCCGTGGATCTTCCTGCCCGCCATGAAGCCTCTCAGCGATGCGGCCCGTACCTTGCGCGAAAGCTACGATGGCGAGGTGCTGACCGGTTCCCTCAAGAAGACCGCCATCAGCGCCTTTCTGTTCAGTCTGCTGCTCTCCATCGGGTTGGCGCTCTCCTGATGAGCGACCTGCTTGTTGTTATGTGAAACGGGCTCCCGAGGCGGGAGCCCTTTTTGTGTGCCGATGCGACGCGTTGGTACTGAATCAGTCAGACAGGAAGACTGCCATGCGTGCATCACTCAAACAGAAAATCATTCAGGTATGCCAGCAGAAAATCGCCCAGAAGGGGGAGACGGTCGGGCTCTCCTTTTATGCTTTTTTTGCCAATCGCAATGACGATCCCGAGTTGTTGATGGAGGCGGCGACCTGGTGGATCCAGACCCACAAGCTCGATCACTTTGAGAAGGCCAAGAGAATTCTCCTGCTGGTCGAGCAGGAGTGAAAGTCGGTTGCAATGAAACGCAATGAAACAGAGAGGGCTCCCAAGCGGGAGCCCTCTCTGTTGGTGGTCGATGATGCTATCGACTAGCTGGCGCGCGCCACCTTGAGGGGGCGGCGGGAGAAGATCAGGGTATCCAGCAGCCAGATGGCAACCATGGAGGCCCCCACCAGCGGGAAGGCGATCCCCAGCAGGATCAGCAGGGCGATGGCACCGCGCATCGGCGGGAGTGTTGCTGGCAGCGGCGGCGCGGCGAGACGGCCCTGCGGACGGCGGCACCACCAGATCCACAGGCCGCTCACGGCACTGGTCAGCACCATCAGGCAGATGATCAGCATGGCCAGTTGATGGGGCCAGCCGTAGAGCTTGCCCATGTGCAGCATGACGCCGCTCTCCACCGTTTTGGCGACCGGGCCGTAATCCTGCCAGCGCACATCGGCCAGCACCTTACCGCTGTATTGATCGATATGCAGGGTGGCGTCGTTGCGCGGATCGTCGGCAAACAGGGCTATGGTGTAGACGCCGGTGTCACCCACCGGCGGGGTGATGCTGTAACCCGGTTTGACCCCCCGTTCACTGGCGGTCTCGACCACCTGTTGCAGCGCAATGCGCTGGCTTGCCATCACCATCCCCTCGTGTTCGCCGTGGTTCATAGCGCCATGATCGTGCTCTTTGTTAGCTGGCTGCGAGCTGGGCATGGGGGTGTTCTCCACCGCCCAGGGAACGGTCTGCTCATGAGCCTGATTCAGGGTACGGGCCAGCGGCGCCGATTTGGGCACCTCGTTCCACATGGCGGCGGGGAAGCGGTTCCAGACCGCGGCAAACTGATCGCCCCAGAAACCGGTCCAGGTCATGCCGCTCAGCAGCAACAGCAGCAGGAAACCGGCTCCCCAGAAGCCGACTACGGCATGCAGATCCCGCCACCAGAGCCGCCCGCGCTGGCTTATTCTGGGCCAGAGGATGCCGCCTATCCCGGGCCCCTTGCGTGGCCACCAGAGGTAGAGGCCGCTTAGCAGTAGTACCAGCCCCCAGCCTGCCGCCAGTTCGATCAGCCGATCCCCCGTGGTGCCGAGCAGCAGGTCGGCGTGCAGGGAGCGGGCCACCGCTTGCAGATTCCACTTGTTATCCATGGTGCCGAGCAGGGCGCCGCTGGCAGGATCCATAAACAGGGTCAGCTCCTGTTCGCCCCGATTGACGATGAACTTGGCGTTCTGATCGGGAGCAGCAGGGGGCAGGTATTTACGCAGGCTGGCATCTGGCATGGCCATCATCACCTTGGCCAGCAGCTGGTCGGCACTCAGGGTCTGGCTGGTGGGGGCGACCTTCATCAGCTCGGGGTACATCAGGTTATCGAGCTGGGGTTTGAACAGATAGACGATCCCGGTCAGCGACAGCAGGATCAGAAAAGGGGCGACAAAGAGACCGGCGTAGAAGTGCCAGCGCCAGATCCGTTGGTAATGACTCGAGTCCCTGTTTTTCATTGCGCATCCTTGTTGGTGTGCCAAACCTTTCGGCTGGTGGAATGTTTGTGGCGGCGCGGATAATAGCAGTAACTTTTTATTAACTGCAATCACACATTTTGTTGAGGCTGATCCGGTGCAGGATGGTGACAGTATGAAGGTATGAGAAGGCGTTGCTGGCTAGTCAGATGAGGCGTCTGGTCTTCATCGGTAAAGGTTTTTCACTGGACTTTTCTTTATAAATTATTACCTTATGATAACAATTTGCAGGCAGTTGCAGCGCAAGGGAGCAGGGATGCAGCCACATGGGCAATTCGAGATGGTGCGCCGAGGGCAGATGCTGATCTGCCGGCCAAATGGCGCCTTTAATCTGGCAGGCGCCATGGCCTATGAGGCTGACTTTCGCGAGGAATTGGTCGAGCTGGTCGGCCTGCCTTGGGGGATCGTGGAGGTAGCGACCGAGTTCGAAGCCGCCGGACCCGAGGTGCTGGCCCGTTTTCGCCGCCAGTTTGGTTGGTGCGCCAGCAGTGGTTGCCGGTTTCTGGCGGTGGTGTTAGAGGGTGGTTTCAAACGCTATCTGGCAGATAACCTCTTCAGGGGTCTGCCATTCGGGGCGGTGCGTTATTTCGAACAGGAGGCGGCAGCGATCCACTGGCTGGAACAGCAGCTCACCCCCGATCCCTGCGATATCACTGTGGCAGGGCTTACGCCAAGTTGATAAACCACTTGTCCCGCTCGTCCACACAGTCGGGCTCACCCATTTCGAATTCACGGCAGATCAGCGGTCGCACCTCGTAGATGCTGCACATCATGGCGGGGAGTGCGATCGAGCGCCTAGGTCAGGCTAGCGTGATAAACCACTTGTCCCGTTCATCTACACAGTCGGGCTCGCCCATCTCGAATTCACGGCAGATCAGCGGCCGTACTTCATAAATGCGGCACATCATGGCGGGAGTGCGATCGGGCGCCCGGGTCAGGCCAGCGTGATAAACCACTTGTCTCGCTCGTCAACGCAGTCGGGCTCACCCATATCGAATTCACGGCAGATCAGCGGCCGTACTTCATAAATGCGGCACATCATAGTGTTGCGATCTAGCGCGGCACACCAGCCATCTTCCAGCCGGTGCATCACCGGCACCTGACCTTCGATATCATCGACGTAGCGATCCGGCACGCCGGTATCAGTAAACAGCATCACTTCAAGGCGACAGCAGCAGGCTTCGCAGTTCTGGCAGCTGACCTCGACTGGGGTTTGTTGGTTCATCTATGTTGTCCATGCCATGAAATAGCACATTTTTGATAAAAAACAGGCGCCTGCAAAGGCGCCCGTATTGCGGTCAACCGTGAGTCGGGCAGTCAGGCTGCCCACCCTCAGGTTTAACCCAGTTTGCGGGCGCGGTAGGTGCGCCCCTTGATTTTGCCTTCTTGCAGCCGCTTGAGGGCGGCACTCGCCACACTGCATTTGACCGCGACGTAGGAGTACTGCTCGGAAATCTGGATCTTGCCGACATCGGCGCCGGCAATACCGCCTTCACCGGTCAGGGCACCCAGAATGTCACCGGCCCGCACCTTGGTTTTGCGGCCCGCATCGATGGAGAGGGTCACCATCTGTGGCGCAATCGGCTTGATATCACGGCCAATCAGCGCGAGGTCGCCCTGCGGCATCGGGGCCTGCTGGTACTCTTCGATAAAGTTGACGCGCTGGGCTTCGTTCGGCTGATAGAGGCTCAGGGCCAGACCCTGTTGGCCAGCACGACCGGTACGACCGATGCGATGGACATGGATCTCCGGGTCATAGGTCAGCTCATAGTTGATGACGGCGCCCAGCTCTTTGATGTCGAGGCCGCGGGCTGCCACGTCGGTGGCCACCAGAATGGTGGCACTGCCGTTGGCAAAGCGCACCAGTACCTGATCCCGCTCGCGCTGTTCCAGATCGCCGTTCAGTGCCAGCGCCGAGAAGCCCTTGGCGGCCAGATGGTCAGCCACGTCGTTACAGGCGCGCTTGGTGTTGCAGAACACCACGCAGGAGGCTGGCTGATAGTGGCTCAGCAACCAGGTGAGGGCATCGAGGCGCTCGCCAAATGGCACTTCATAGAGTTTCTGTTCGATGGCGCTCCCTTCATGGAGAGACTCGACACTCACCTCGACCGGATTGCGCTGCACACCGCGGCTCATCTGGGCGATCCCTTCCGGGTAGGTGGCGGAGAACAGCAGGGTCTGGCGCTGCTGGGGAGCATAGCTGATGACCCGGTTGATCTCTTCGCCAAAACCCATGTCCAGCATCCGGTCGGCTTCGTCCAGCACCAGAGTTTTAAGGCCAGACAACTCCAGGGTGCCTTGCTCCAGATGCTTGAGGATGCGGCCCGGGGTGCCGACGGCGATGTGGGCGCCAAAGCCCAGGGTGGCCGATTGGGGCGCGGTCTGGGTGCCGCCGCACAGGGTCACCAGCTTGACGTTGGGCAGGGCGCGGGCCAGCCGACGGATCTCCTGCGCGACCTGATCTGCCAGTTCGCGAGTCGGACAGAGCACCAGCGCCTGCACTTCGAGACGATGGACGTTGAGTTGGGCCAGCAGGCCCAGACCGAAGGCGGCGGTCTTGCCGCTACCGGTTTTCGCCTTGGCGATCAGGTCTTTGCCATCGAGCACCAGGGGCAGACTCTGGGCCTGGATCGGTGTCATCTGCAGATAACCCAGGCTGATGAGGTTCTCTTGCAGGGCGGGGGAGAGATTGAGGCTGCTAAATTCGCTGTTGTTCACAAAAAGACTCTATTTCGAAGAAAACGGGGATGCGCACGAGCGCTAAGGCCGCGCATCATACCAGAATGTGGCAGTGGATGTGGCGGAAATTTGAACGCAAAAGCAGCATGGGCAAAAGCGTACAGTTACGAGACCCTGGTTTATATCACTTAGTGAAAATAATGAAATGAGATTCACGCAATCATCATTCCTGATGATACTTGAAATACCCCAAACAACATTTTTTTTAAGTAAGCTAAAGCCTGTTAGGTATGTGAGGATGAGATGAAATGTAATCGCCATACATGGTGAAAATATAATTTAGCGACCAATGGAATCCTTCCTTATAGCGTAAAAAAGGTGTCATTCTGACCATTTTTAGCACCAAGGGGAGCTCGTTGTTCCGTTACTGAATCGCTATTCAGAAATGGCCAAAATGCTCGGAGACAGTAGCTTGTTTGAGCTGTGAATCAAGCGGTGTTACTTACGTGCCTTTGACACTGAAAGGGAATGTCATCTCGACTGTGTTGTATATTAATACTCAGTTAAACATGCTGGAAAAATCTTGTTCACAAGAGCAAAAAGACCGCGAGCTTTCTCTTGTGAACGATTTTTCGAAATCACTATATAGATATAATATGTTTTTCGTTATCAAGGTCGGTATTACACTGAAATTAATCGGCCAAAAATGATGTTTTTTACCTAACTCCAGCTTTATATATTTGGTGTGTAGTAATCACGCCCTTGAGTACATCAGAGTCCATAACTGGAACCGCATTGATGTTTCGATTATGTAGGAGATTTAGTGTTTCTACAGCAAGGCCATCAGCTGATACCCAGACCGGGTTGTGGTTCATTAAATGCCATATCGGGGCTGTACTTGATACACCAATGTCAATGGCGCGTCGCAAATCGCCATCAGTAAAGACACCATTCAACTGGCTATTGTCCATAACAGCCAGCAATCCCACCGATCCAGAACTTAAAACGCGTAAGGCGTCGCGAAATGGGGTTTCTCGTTGGACTATTGGGACGGGCAGCTCGGTATCAATGATATCGCTATTGCGAAGTAGTAATCGAGCTCCTAGTGCCCCACCAGGATGACTGGCTGCGTAGTCTTGCTCACTGAATCCCCGACTTCTCATTACAGATATAGCCAGTGCATCACCAAGAACCAGCGTTGCAGTTGCAGAAGCCGTCGGAGCTAGCCCTAGGGGACAGGCTTCTCGGTCAACATGTATATTCAGGACTGCATCAGCCACATTGCCTAGAAACGATTTTTCATCACCGGTCATGGAAATGATCGGGATACCTTTGGCTTTGAACAGTGGAACCATAGTTTTGAATTCAGCTGCAGAGCCACTATAAGAAATTAAGATCACGACATCCCCAGGTGCCACCATGCCTAGGTCGCCATGTAGCCCTTCTGATGGATGTAAGAAAAAAGCTGGGGTTCCGGTACTGGCAAATGTCGCTGCCAGTTTTTTCCCAATATGTCCAGACTTGCCAATCCCTGAAACTACTAGCTTCCCTTTACACTTTAGAATTAGTTCACAGGACCGAATAAAATCATCATTTATTCTGGAGTCTAGTTCCATGACCGCTTGTGATTGAATTTTAATTGTTTCCTTGGCGTATTTCTCAATGTTGTTTACAATCATACTGTAATCACTTTTATTTTTTTAGCCTGAAGAGCCTTCTTGTCCTCATCACTAATACCGCTATCCGTAATGATTACGTCAATTTGATTTATGCTAACAACTACATTGGGCGTTTTGCGTTTGAATTTTTCGCTATCAGTCACTACGATAACCTGCCGTGCAGCTTTCACCATGGCTTGGCTTACTTGAAATAATTCATTAAATGTAGTGGTCCCCATCTCGATATCGAAACCATCTGCGCCGATAAAAAGCTTATCGAAAGTAAATGAACTAAATGCCTGCTCTGCTTGTGGGCCGTGAAATGATGAAGAATTCTTTCTAAATACCCCGCCTGGGATCAGTAAATTGAAATCACAATCCAAATTTGCAATCTCATTCATTATTGATAAACTATTTGTCATAATGGAAAGCCCGGTTCTACCTTCAAGATATTTTACCATCTGAAGTGTAGTGCTACCATTATCAAGAATTAATGATTCACCGTTATCAATCAAGAAAACTGCAGCTTGTGCGATATTTCTTTTTACTTCTTGATTTATTTTTGTTTTTTCATTCATCGGCTGCTCTGTCTCAGGAACAGGCAGTACCCGCGCTTCTGCTCCACCATAGCATCGAACAATTCTGCTCTCGAGTTCAAGGGTGCGAAGATCACTTCTGATTGTTGCACCAGTCAGCCCAAAATGAGCTGCAAGAGCATTTACTGAAGTACGTCCATGATCCTTCAGGTATTGCAAAACCAAATCACGTCGTTCGATGTTATTCATGATTTCACCTATTACGATACAGCAGAGTACAAAGCTTCGCTTATCTTTTTATCAAATTCCCCACTCATGGCGATGGTGTGGATATTTATAACATTTTGACCAATGATTGTATCGAAATTATCTGGGCGAGCAAAAACCGTTCGGCCCTTTAAAATATAAGAATCTGTAATTATCCCATCATCACCATGGACAAAAACCACCATTACGCGAGAAGAAAAACGGCTAAGGCTTCGGCCTATTTTCATGTGGCCGTGCTGAGCCAGTTTCTGAATGAGCTGATTAAACACCTGCATCTGAATGTAGCCAAATCCCGTTTGCAGAATCCAAGCGCCACAGGCAACAGTGATAAAAGCGTTAACTGAATCCATATCTGTCCTCTGAAGAAAAAGGGGTAACCGATGGCACCCCTTATCATACCTCGATAGAAGGATTTAGAACATCACTTGACCACCAGTAATGTTAATTGATTGACCTGTGCAATACTCTGCACCTTCAGATGCATAGAAACGTAGAACGTTCATCACATCAGAAAATTCGCAACCACGCTTTAAAGGCACTTTGTCGATATAGCTCTGTTTCACTTGTTCTTCTGGGATGCCAAGCTTGACGGCATATTGAGGTAGCAAAGAGTCGAACATCGGGGAGTTAAGCAAGTTGCCCAGCATCAAAGAGTGAACAGTGATACCATGTTCAGCCAGATCCAACGCGAGGGATTGGGTCAGGCCTACCGCACCGAACTTAGCCGCAGAATAACCACTATTATGTTTGGAACCGACTTTACCACTTTTGCTGTTGATGTTGATTATTCGACCACGAGTGCCTTTCTCAATCATCAGTTTGGATACTTCACGAGCACAGAGGAAATAGCCGTTTAGATTGATTGCGACAGAACGATCCCAATCACTTACTGGAAATACATCAATCTTGTGAGCCGCAGCCCAGCCTGCGTTGTAAACCATTAGATCTATTTTTCCCCACTTCTCCTTCACAGTTTCAATCATACGGATTACATCATCTTCGTTTGTGGCATTTGCTTGAATAGCCATGACATTTTCCATACCGCAATGTTCGCCGATGCTGACAGCAACATTTTGTGCACTAATACTATCTATGTCTGCTACGACAACGCGATAACCATCATTTGCCAAGCCATTAACCAGATAAGCACCCAGAGACTGACCAGCACCAACAACGAGAGCTACTTTAGACATTTTTTGTACCTTTTAATTTAGCTCGTCTTGCAAGATGAGCAGATTATATATTTTTTAGATAAAGGAGAGCTCACAGCCAACAGCGATTTCTGCCGGCATAACACCACGAGCATGAACAGTGCCGGGTAGTTCAGCTAACTCTGCACCATTGAACTGAATTGTGATATGACCGAGTTGACTAAGATTGGTATTCACCACTTCACCAACTGCAGTAATTGGATATTCAATGCCATTGAGCCTGCAGGTCATCCCTGGTTTTATTTCACCCTTAAGTTCACTATGTGGATGCAAGAAGCAATATTCACCGACATCACTAGGTGCATTATTGTCAAAGATAATTAGCATACCATCTGCCAGTGCTTCAGAAGCTAAAATGCCAATTTCTGTAATAGTGGTGTGATACATATCATTCCCTTGTTATTAGTGTAATTCGATTATTGTTGATATATAAATGAAGAGGCTGCCCAAGCTAATAATACAGTAGGGGCACCGGTGAGGAAGCGGGAATACAATACAGATGGAACACCTACACGTACCGTTTCTGGCTTGGCCTCAGCCAGTGATAGGCCTACGGGAATGAAGTCACAAGCAGCTTGGGCGTTGATTGCAAATAGAGCAGGGAGAGCCAGTGCTGGTGGTATATTTCCCAAACCAATCTGAGTGCCAACTAAAACCCCAATTACCTGAGCTATTACGGCACCAGGACCAAGGAATGGAGACAAGAATGGGAATGAGCAAATCAATGCCAAAGTAACCAAGCCTATAGGAGAGCTTGCTAACGGGGTAAGAGCATGAGCCACTACATCACCAAAGCCAGAGGCAAGAATTACACCGATGATCATCGACACAAAACCCATAAAAGGTAGGATGCTAGTCAGCACAGTCTGTATTGTGTCTCGACCAGCTTGAAAGAAGGTCGCCATGACGGACCCCATTCCCATACCAATTTTTGCAAGCAAGCCATCACTTTGTTCAGTTATTTTTTTGTGACATCGTATTCTTTTGTAATTTTATTAGAAGATACCGCAGGAGATGAAATATTATTGTGTTCACCATCTGAAATAACAATTTGCTCAACTCCAACACCAGATACATAGATGCTTTCTATGATATGCTGCGCTAGTGGCCCCGACTTTCCGGTGTTGTGAATATTAACCGTTGGTATTCGTTTTTTTGGATACAGACCACACCGTAAAGTACCGCCACAATCGATAACAACCAATGCAATTTCTTCTTCTGGAATGCTGTCGCTGAAACCATCGATGACTTGCATTCCTGTCAATTTCAACATGTGGTCTACAATCGCAGGGCGAGTACCCGCGGCGATATAGACGATTTTTTTATTTAGGTCCACGGGGATGCTAAGAGGGCCACCCCAGCCGCTCGGACCACGAGAAATAACTAGAGATTTCATAAATTTTCCTCCTAGCTAAATTTAACTTCAGCATTCAAATTGATACCTTGCTGGCGCTCTACAAATGCAGTAGTAAAGTCAGTCACCCAGCCTCTGAAAAAATTTGAAATTATACCAACGAGAAAATATGCCATTGCTAATGGGGCAACATTCAATCCTAATGTTGTAATGCCATTAGCAATACCGAGAAAAACAAATAACTCTCCAGGGTTAATATGTGGGAATAACCCGTTCATGCTATGACAAGAGTAAGATCCTGCAGCATAATAACTGGGTTTATATTTCTCTGGCAAAAAACGACCAAGCGTAAGTGTCATTGGATTCATAAATACGAAAGTGCCAATAACGGGCAGAATCAAGTAACGACTGATTGGATTACCGGCACACTTGGCAGCCAAGTGCTCGACCCGTTTTTGGCCTACAAACGCGATCAATGCGTTCATGGCGATCATCATACAGATCAGCAGCGGTAGAATGCCGGTTACCATCCCAACAAAGACTTCACCGCCTTTCTGGAACAGTCCGATAAACCATTCAGCTCCATGAATAATAAATTCCATGTGTGAACTTCCTATCTATAAATGAAAAGTTAAAAGGTTATTGCGAAACCTCATCGCCACATTAATTTTTCACAATAAAAATAAGGCGGCAACTCACATCTTTTCAAAATGTGATTTCAGTAGCTTCAGCTTTCACTATGGCTAAGTTTTTTGTGACTGCAGTTGCAAAAATACTCATTAAAATGTTTTGGTGATATTTTTGTGCGCCACGTCACTTAATTTTGTTAAGTTGTTGTTTTTATGTCGCTAGACCATGCTTGTTACACACGTAATCACTTTTTAATGCTACTTGTGTCACACTTTCTTGCTGAAGCCGCTTCAGCATCGACTTCCTCCTGTTGGTGCGAGCTGAGTCAATAATGATGACTTTTCAACTGAAAATTAACGATTTTCATTTTGAAAGGTGTGAAGGTTTTTTGGCAGCGTAGTGCCTTTCTGGGAGGGGCGATCCAAATTCATGAGTTTTACGGGACCTAACGGGGGTCCGTGCGCTGAGCACCATGATTCCCTTCAAGCTGAAGGTGCTTAGCCTTATCAGTAACTGGTCTCAATACAACAGGAGTTGTGAGCGCTTCAGTTCATTGAGTCCCGCAGGGTTGCCAGGCGGTCGCATAGTATCGAGACCCGCCAAGCCGTGAGCAGGCAAGTTGGCGACCCATTTATTGACGCCGTTACGGTCGACCTTGAGCAAGAGGGCAATTTGAGCGCGGGAGTGGCCATCTTGGAAATGAGCGAGCGCCAGAAGCCGGATACGTCTGCAGGTATCAGAGGTTTCTGCCTTGGCAAGGGATATAAAATCAATAAGTTGAGCCATGATGGCGTGCCAGAGGAAAGTTTACGCTGATTAGATCACCTCCTTAATGTCATTGGTATAAAAGGGACGACAGCCGGTATCCCGCCTTGCAAGAACGCTGAGCTATAGAACAAATGACACCCAAGAAAGGAGACTGAACTGGTGATGCCTAAGGAAGGGGTGGAGTGCTGGAAGAAGATATCGGGCTATCATGTGGATTCCGAGTGAATTTTCGACGGCAATTTAAATATTTATAAAAGATAAACGTTTTCCATCTCTATTGTTTAAATTTAATGATTTAAAAATACTGCTGAAAGCAGATGTTAGAGAAAACTAAATGTTGCAGCAATGATGGTTGAATGTTTTGAATGGTCATAAAATTTCCTGAGAAATTATGTAAGTTATTGTTATTTATGGTTTATTTTTTAAATGCGCAGCGCGATTAATATTGAGCTGTTGCGTAATTAATTTAAAAACGTTTGTATTATCCTGTATGCATATTATTGAGCGGGATTGTGATGGCTATCTGATTTTTAAATGTGCAAATGTCTATGATGGCGCCGGTCAAAAATTACAATTTACTCAGGTGCTACAGGTATGGAATACGTTCACTTTGTGCTCGGACTGGTCATGGTCCTCGCTCTTTCTCTGCTGGCTAACCGCCACAACTGGAAACAGATCAAGCTGCGTTATATCGGCCAACTGCTGGTGGTCGAACTGGCGCTGGCCTGGTTCATGCTGAACTCCGAAGTGGGTCTGGCAGTGGTGGGGGGCTTCGCGGCTGGCTTCACCAAGTTGATGGAGTTTGCCAAACAGGGTACCGACTTCGTGTTCGGTGGTCTGGTCAACGAAGGGGCCTTCTCCTTCTTCCTGATGGTGCTGATGCCCATCGTCTTCATCTCGGTGCTGATCGGCATTCTGCAGTACATCCGTCTGCTGCCTATCGTCATTCGTGGCATAGGTACAGTGCTGGCCAAGATCAACGGTATGGGCAAGCTGGAGTCCTTCAATGCCATCAGCTCGATGATCGTCGGCCAGTCCGAGAACTTCATCGCCCTCAAGAACACCCTGCCGCACCTGAACGAGAAGCAGATGTACACCCTGGCAGCGACGGCCATGTCCACCGTTTCCATGTCCATCGTCGGTGCCTACATGCAGCTGATCGAGCCACGTTATGTGGTCGCCGCACTGGTGCTCAACATGTTCAGTACCTTCATCGTGCTGTCACTGATTAACCCGTACGAGCCGGATAACTCGGTGACCGACCTGAAAGCCATCACCAAAGGTGACGAGCAGCATACGCCGAAGAAAGAGAACTTCTTCGAGATGCTGGGCGAGTACATCATGGCCGGTTTCACCGTTGCGGTGATCGTGGGGGCCATGCTGGTCGGCTTTATCGCGTTGATTGCGCTGGTGAACTACCTGTTCGAGATGGCGTTTGGCGTCAACTTCCAGTTCGTGATGGGCTACCTCTTCTACCCAATCGCCTGGATCCTGGGGATCCCGAGTGGTGAAGCGCTGCAAGCGGGCTCCATCATGGCGACCAAGCTGGTAACCAACGAGTTCGTGGCGATGATGGATCTGGGCAAAGTGGCTGCCGAGCTCTCGCCGCGCACCGTCGGCATCCTCTCCATCTTCATGGTGTCGTTCGCCAACTTCAGCTCCATCGGCATCATCGCCGGTGCGGTGAAGGCGCTGAACGAAGAGAAGGGCAACATGGTTTCCCGCTTCGGTCTGAAGCTGGTTTACGGCTCTACCCTGGTCAGCCTGCTCTCTGCGGTTATCGCCGGCATCATGATCTAATCCTCTAGTGGCATCACCACTGGCAGGCCCCGGACTCAGGTTCGGGGCCTTTTTTGTCTCTGTGTTATATCAACCAGCCGCACCACCAGCCCGCAACCAGCAGGGTGAGGGTGCAAAAGCCGGTTTCCAGCGGGCCACCGCTTTTGAGCGGCCAGCCCGGCAGCCGGAAGCGGCGCTTGATGGGCCACAGCAGCGGAATGCCCGCCGGGGTGAGCCAGTCCCCCAGCAGATGACTGAGGTAGCCGACGATCAGCGCATCTTTGACCCCGACAGGCACAGATCCGGCAGGCAAGCTCTGGTTTAGTCCCCAGATAGCGATGGCCACCGCTAGCAGGCTGTGGGTGAAGCCGCGATGGCCACACAGTCGCGACAGGGGTTTCGAGATCCACGGCAGTCGTTGTCCCAGCACCGATTTGGGATGATCGAGGTCGGGCAGCAGGGCGCTGGCCAAGGCGGCAGGAATGGTCTGCCACAGGCTGGCATCGGCCAGGGCCGGGGTGAGCTGGAGTTTGTGGGCGAGCAGGGCGCAGGTAACAGAGAAGAGCAGGTGCCCTTGGGCGGTCATGATGATTACTGTGTGGAGAAAGGGCGGCGCATCTTATCAGGCCGCTGGCGTTGGTCAGCTGTTATTTTAAAAATCAGGATGTTACGGCGAAAAAGCGCCCAAGAAGGGCGCCTTTAGGGTCTCTTTACAACTTGCCTTTGACCAGCCACTTGTCGAGAGCATTGGCGAAGCATTGCTTGTCGGCAGAGTTGAAGGGGGCGGGGCCGCCGGTTTGCACCCCGGCCGAACGTAGCTCCTCCATGAAGTTGCGCATGCCGAGCCGCGCCTTGATTGTCTCGCGGGTGTAGATTTCGCCGCGGGGATTGAGCGCCTCGCCACCGGCGTCGATCACCCAGGAGGCGAGGGGGATATCGCCGGTGATCACCAGATCGCCGGGCTGAACCTGCTGGGCGATGACATGATCTGCCACATCGAATCCCTTCTCCACCTGCTGAGTCTTGATATAGGGGGAGGGGGGAACTCGCAGTCCCTGATTGGCCACCAGGGTGGTGACGACCCGGGCGCGGTGGGCGGCGCGGTAGAGGATCTCCTTGACCGGAATGGGGCAGGCATCGGCATCAACCCAGATGGGCATGGCATGGTTTCCTGTGGTTAAAACGGGGGAATACGAAAGCAGGCATAGTAACACAGGCGACCGCTGTCCGCCGTGGGGCTGAGTCGGTTCCTGCTTTGGTGTAAGCTGGGGCCTGCGCATGAAACGAGAAATGGAGACGAAATGGATCGGGTGCCCAGTGACCTCATTTATGGCCTGACTCTGGATGGCAAGGGCGGCATGACCCCGCTGCCTGCAGGAAGCGAGATCCCGGGAGATCGCCCGGCCTGGCTACATCTGGATTACGGTAATCCGGAGGCGGCACGCTGGCTGTTGCAGACCCCCTTGCTCAGCGAGGCGGGCAAGGAGTCGCTGCTCGGCCAGAGCAATCGTCCCAAGTTGGTGCGGATGGGGGAAACCGTGTTGCTGATCCTGCGCGGCATCAACCACAACAAGGACCACAGGCCCGAAGAGATGGTGGCGCTGCGCATCTTCATCACCCCGGATCTCATCATCAGCAGTCGCCGTCGTCCGCTGCTCTCCGAGCAGGATGTGTTCAACCAGCTCAAGCTGGGGGGCGGCGCCGATACCCCGGCCGACTGGCTGGTGGAGGTGTGTGATGCCCTGACCGACCGGGCGGGGGAGTTTGTCGAGGAGCTGCACGACAAGATCCTCGATCTGGAAGAGATGGTGTTGATGCGCGACATGCCCGCCAATGGCCGCCTGGCGCTGATCCGCAAGCAGCTCATCATGATCCGCCGCTACCTCTCTCCCCAGCGGGATCTGGTGGCGCGTCTCGCCAACGAGAAGATCAGTTGGTTGGATGAGGATGACCGCCGCCGTCTGCTCGATATTGCCGACCGGCTGCGACGCTGGCTCGACGATCTGGATGCCGGGGTGGCCCGCACCGCGGTACTGGCAGACGAGATCAACAATCTGATGGCGGAGGCGACCAACCGCCGCGCCTACCAGATGTCGGTGATGGCGCTGCTGTTTTTGCCTGCCAGTTTCCTGACCGGCCTGTTTGGTATCAACCTCGGCGGTATGCCCGGGGCCGAGAGCCCGACCGCCTTCTGGGTCTTCTGTGGTTCGTTGGTGGCGCTGGCAGCCGGGCTGGCCGTCTGGCTCAGGCACAGACGCTGGTGGTAAGGAGGCATAACCCATGTGGCAATCAATTGGCCTGACCCTGCTGCTGTTGCTGGGGCACACCCTGATCCGGCGGCTTATTCACAAGAGCCTGCTGGCGCTCGGCCAGAGCAGGCAGGTGAGCGAGAACCGGGTGCTCTACGTGGCCCACGTGTTCCATTTTTTGCTTGGCTGCGCCACCTTGCTGGTGCTGGCCGGGGTGTGGGGGCTCGACTTTTCCCGGCTGGTGGTGCTCGCGTCGTCCTTCTTTGCGGTACTGGGGGTCGCCATGGTGGCCCAGTGGTCGATCCTCTCCAACATCACCGCCAGCATCACCATTTTCTTCGCCTTTCCCTATCGGATTGGCGACCGGATCCGCATCCTCGACAAGGATGATTCGGTCACCGGTGTGATCACCGAGATCGGCCTGTTCTACTTGCGGGTGCGGGATGACAACGGCGATCTGGTCACCTATCCGGCCAACCTGATCCTGCAAAAACCGGTCAGGAAGCTGGAGGGCAAGCTGGCGGAACCACTGCAACCGGAATAGAAAGCAACCGGAATAGAAAAAGGCTCCTCGGAGCCTTTTTGCTGTGCGGGGTCTGGCGGGTGCAGCTAGCGTTCGAAGAAGCGGTAGAGGTGTTCCACCTGGATTGGGCAGTCGGCCACCAGATGGACATGGTCGCGGGCCTGCGCGACCGTGCCGAAACTGACCGGACAGCCGAGGGTATCGGTAAGCTCATAGAGGGCGCCATCCTTGCCTCTGAACTCGATGAGCCAGCCGGGAACCGCGATGTCATGGATAAGTTCAGCTTCGATGAGGAGCTGTTGCTGATAGATCTTGCGAAGTTCACTGACTGTCATGATGTTCTCCTTTCCTTGGGGGAATATCCACTTCCAGTCTATGCCTGTCACAGATGAGCAGCAACGGGATCATCCCCGCAGAGACTCCCAGGCCCAGCGGATGCGGATAAAGGTCTCGGCATTGCCACCCCGATCCGGATGGTGCTGCAACGCCAGCTCCCGCCAGCGTCGGCGGATCGCCTCCTGACTCGCCCCTTCATCCAGTTCAAACAGTGCCAGCGCCTCCCCTTTGTGTCCCTCTCCGTCATAGGCGCGCCAGAAGCGGTTGAGCAGGGTTTCTACCTCTGCCCGATCGGTCTGCCAGAACACCTGCCAGTCGAGATAGTAGCTACGCAGATTTTCGCCAAGGGCAAAGGCGTGGCTGGCATCCGGGGTCTCGGCCAGCGGTTCGAGCCGGATATCCAGGGTGCTGATCACCAGCCACCACCCCTCTTGCCAGAGCTCGGCCTGCAACTGGTAGAGGGCGTTCATGATCAGGAAGTTGACCCGAAACAGCTGCAACTGCTCATCATCGGCCAATGGTGGGATTGCCCCCTGCTGGCGCAGGTCGGCCATCAGTTCGTGCACCTTGTAGCTGCCCGCCGCCTGTTGCAACAGCGCTAGCAGCGGGGCAATCAGAGGGTTGGTGCTCTGGTCACTCATCACATTCGATTCCTCCGGGTGAGGTGGCTCTCTGCCTGTGGTGTCCGCGGTGCGCTACGTACAGACGAGCTGGTGATGGATCAGAGTGACATTCGCGATGGGGCGGGGCAAGGCGCAATGGCAAGGGATGCGCAGAAAAAGACCGCCAGCTGGGCGGTCATGAGATTGAGCCGGATTAGATGGGGCTCTCCTTGTGGAGCTCGCCGACACAGTCGGCCAGCGCCAGTACCAGTGCGGAGCGCACCATCTGATCGAGCCGGTTGAGCTGCATCTGGTAGAAGGCCCAATCCTCTTCGCTAGTGGGGGGCTCCAGCTTCATCATGCCGCCCTGATTGACCCCGTGCAGCCGGTCAAGCAGATCGCGGATCGGCTTGTCACTGAAGCGGTAATCCTTGGGGTCGCGTACCAGAAAGTCGCGGATCTTCAGATAGGCTTCCAGATCCTGATAGCGCTCGAGGGAGATGAGGCCGAGGGCGAAGATGAGCTTGAGGCGCACCTCCAGCTGGCCGAGGGGGCCGCTCTGGTTGAGCAGGGGTTCGATGGCGTATTTGACGGCATACTCCTCCTGACGGAACGCGCGTCGCATCAGGGAGTCGACCGCCTCTTCCAGGATGGTCACGGCTTCGAGAAAGAAGCCGCGGGGGCCATCCTGCTCGTTCAGTCGTTCCAGTACTTCATCTTCCTGGTGTGTGGTCATAGGTGCATAGGGTCCAGCTGACAGGGAGAGAGTGAATCTCTCTCCCGGTTTTTATCATATGGGGCACATTCCCTTGCCATTCAAGCGCTTGGCACGCTATCAGGGTTGGCTGAATGCGCCACAAGCAGGGTCACTACAGGGTTTCGTAACGGGCGACGATGGCGCGAACCACCTCGCTCTCTTCATCCAGCCCGGTGACGCGGGCCAGCGTTTTGGCCGGGCCCAGCTCCGCCAGCAGGGCTTGCAGTTCCACTGCCTGCGGGTCATCGGCATTGCGATAGTGCAGCGCTGCGGCGATCCCCTCCTGCAACTGCGCGTTGGGCAGGCCGTACTCAAGGGTGCCGAGCAGCGGTTTCACCAGTCGATCCCCCGCCGCCAGCTTGCGCAGCGGCTGACGACCGACCCGGTCAATCTCGTCCACCAGATAGGGGTTGGCGAAGCGGGAGAGGATCTTCTCGATGTAGGCGGCGTGCAGGCGCGGGTCGAAGCCGTAGCGTTTCACCAGCACGGCACCGCTCTCCTCCATGGCGCGGCGCACCTTGCTGCGGATCAGCGGATCTTCGATCGCCTCGCGCACGGTGCGGTAGCCCCGCAGCTTGCCGAGATAGGCGGTGACGATGTGGCCGGTGTTGAGGGTGAACAGCTTGCGCTCGACGAAGGCCATCAGGTTGTCGGTGGGCTCCATGCCCGCCACCTGGGGCAGCTCCCCCTTGAACTGGGTCTGATCGACGATCCACTCGCTGAAGCTCTCTACCGTCACTTCCAGTGGATCATCGTTGGCGGCCGCGGCGGGCGGTACGATGCGATCCACCGCCGAGTCGACGAAGCCGATGCAGGTTTCGAGCGTGGCATGATACGCGACTGGCAGGTACTTGAGTACCTCCTGCTTGAGGTGGCTGGTACCGCGCACCATGTTTTCGCAGGCGATGACGTTCAGTGGCGCCAGGTTGCCGGCATCGAAGCGGGCCTGCAGCCCCTTGGCCAGGGTGCTGGCAATCTTGTCCAGAATGTTGGGGCCGACTGCGGTGGTGACCAGATCGGCGGTGATGATACGGGCGATCACCTCGTGACCGGCGGAGCTGACTGCCGCCACGTTGCGCACCACGTCCAGCTTCTGATCCGCCCCCACCACATGGACCTTGTACTCCTGACGGTGGTTGAGCTGGTCGATAAGAGAGTCGTTGACGTCGGCGAAGGTGACCTGATGGCTGGCATCTGCCAGCAGTTTTCCGATAAAGCCGCGACCGATGTTACCAGCACCAAAATGCAATGTTTTCATGATATTAACCTCTTGAACCAAAGACGATGAAAGATGATTACGCAGCCTGTTCGGCACCCAGCAGATCCAGGAAGGCCTGGGGATCCGTGGTGCTGGCCAGCCGGTCGATGAGACCGGGTTCATCCAGTGCATTGGTCAGGCGGGTTATCACCTGCATGTGTTCGTCGTTGCACGCGGCGATGCCGATCACCAGTCGCGCCACCTCATCAGCGGCTTCGCCAAAGGCGACCCCGGCCGGGTACTGGCAGATGACGATGCCGGTACGCTTAACGAACTTCTTGGCGGCGATGGTGCCGTGGGGCACGGCAATGGACTCGCCGAGGTAGGTGGAGACCAGCTGCTCGCGCTCCAGCATGGCGTTGACGTAGTCGGGCGCCACGTAGCCGCGCTCTGCCAGCAGTCGGCCCGCGGTCAGGATGGCGGCCTCCTTATTGTCCGCTTTAAGTCCCAGATGGACGTCATGACGGCTCAGGATAAAGACTTCAGCAGCTTGCAGCTCGTAGCTGTCATCGTTGGCTGCCACCAGCAGTTGCGGGTTGGCGACATCATCGTTGGCGGCGCGGCTCAGGTTCTGTACCAGCTCCTGATAGAGGCCGTTGTCGAGGAAGTTGGTGAGCGAGATATGGTGGGCATTCGGCGCATGGCGACGGGCCCGCTCGGTCAGATCCTTGTGGGTGATGACCCAGTCCACCTGATCATCGAGCTGATCGATGGCGCGGTTGGTGACGCTGATATCGAGCCCGGCGGCCTGCACCCGCTTGCGCAGCATGCCAGCACCCATGGCGCTGGAGCCCATCCCTGCATCGCAGGCAACCACGATATTGCGCACTGCCATCAGTTCACCGCCCGGCTTTTTGGCCGCTGCGGTTTCGGGCTTGCTGCCCTTCATGGCTTTCATTTTGCGAGTGGCTTCACCGAGGGCATCGGCCTCGTCAGCTTCCGGTTGCTGGGCGCGAACGAATATGGCAGCTACCAGGAAGGAGACCAGAGTGGCGCTGATGATGGAGAGGGCGACCCCGATCAGGGAGGCTTTCGGCGTCATCAACAGCACGGCGAAGATGGAGCCCGGCGACGCGGGGGAGACCAGACCGGCGTTGAACAGGGTCAGGGTGAAGACCCCGGTCATGCCACCGGCGATCACCGCCAGAATGAGGCGCGGGTTCATCAGCACGTACGGGAAGTAGATTTCGTGGATGCCGCCGAAGAAGTGAATGATGGAGGCGCCAGCCGCGGACTGCTTGGCCGCGCCACGGCCGAATACCATGTAGGCCAGCAGCACGCCCATGCCAGGGCCCGGGTTCGCTTCAATCAGGAAGAAGATGGAGCTGCCGTGCTCGGTCGCCTGCTGGATCCCCAGCGGCGAGAAGATGCCGTGGTTGATGGCGTTGTTGAGGAACAGGATCTTCGCCGGTTCGACGAAGATGGAGGTGAGCGGCAGCATGTGGTTTTCCACCAGGAAGCCGACGCCACCGGCCAGCAGGCCGGAGAGCACCTTGACGAAGGGGCCAATCACGAAGAAGGCGAGGATCGCCAGCAACATGCCGATGATGCCAGCGGAGAAGTTGTTGACCAGCATCTCGAAGCCGCTCTTGACGCGACCGTCCATCGCCTTGTCGAAGCGCTTGATGGCCCAGCCACCGAGCGGGCCGACCATCATGGCGCCCATAAACATCGGGATGTCGGTCCCCACGATGACGCCCATGGTGGTGATGGCGCCGACCACGCCGCCGCGCTCACCGCCCATCAGCTGGCCGCCGGTGTAGCCAATCAGCAGCGGCAGCAGGTAGGTGATCATGGGGCCGACCAGCTTGGCCAAGGTTTCGCTTGGCAGCCAGCCGGTGGGTATGAAGAGGGCGGTGATAAAGCCCCAGGCGATGAAGGCGCCTATGTTGGGCATGACCATATTGGACAGGAAGCGTCCAAAATTCTGTATCTTGACTTTGGTATCCGGTGATAACATGTCGGGACCCCGTTTTAAGCCTGTTTGATTAAAAGTGGTAGTCGGGATGTCCGGTTTTGCCGAACCGCCATCCCAGTCGTCTAAGCAACTTCAATCTACCAGCTTGCGATCAAATTAGGCTGAAAACGGGGTGTCTTGTGATCTACCTCTCAGATATCCCGCCATACCCCCTCCCTAACCAGTGACCCGGATCACATTCTGATGCTGTAATTCGGCCACTTTTCGATCCTTTCTGTTTTGAGTGACCTGTTTTTGTGATCTAAATCACCTTTGTTATCTTGCTGCACCTTGCTGTGAAGGTGATCTCTATCACAAACTAAGTTTTTGTATTCAAATGGAGCAGGCTGCACTGCAACTCATCAGCGGGTAGTGACGATGGATCTATCGAAATAGTCTCTTGGTTATCAATGAATCAATAAATTTGTAACCCGCTTTCAGTTTTTGCTGTCGGTGATGAGGTCTATTTTGCCGCTGGCTGATGGGAATGGGCGCAAACATGCCGGGTGTTATTGCGCGGCTGACGTTCGGGGGTTTTGCTTGCTGCGCAGGGCTGACAGCAGATAAAAACAAACCGCCAGCAGGCGGTTTGTCGGTTTTTGCGATCTGGCCCCTGTCGGGCGTGGCCGCTTAGTAGAAACCGGCATCCTCGGGGGAGGGGCGGGTCTTGAAGCGGCGATGGAGCCACATGTACTGCTCCGGCGCCTTGCGCACGGCGGCTTCAATCTCGCGGTTGGCGCGGGCGGCATCAGCCATCTCGTCACCGCTGGGGTAGTCGGCGAGCGGCGCGCCGATATGCAGGGTGTAACCCTCGCTGGTGCGGATGTTGTAGCAGGGCAGGGTGACGGTGTTCTTCACCCGCGCCAGAGTAGCGGTGCCGGTGATGGTCGCCGCCTGCTCGACCGCGAAGTAGGGCACGAACACGCTGGCGTGGGAGCCGTAGTCGTGATCCGGCGCGTACCAGAGGGCGTCACCGTTGCGCAGCGCTTTGATCATTCCCTTCACGTCCATCCGGTCCACCAGATATTTGTTGGAGGCGCAGCGGCCGTGGTACTGGGCATACTCCAGCACCGGATTGGTGTTGGGGCGATAGACCCCGACGCCGGGGCGTACCAGACCGAAACAGCGGGCGTTGAGCTCCAGGGTCAGGAAGTGGCAGGAGAGCAGCAGCATGCCCTGACCTTTTTCCATGGCGGCGATGACGTGCTCTTCCCCTTCCACCTTCATCAGGTTGCGCATCCGCCAGTCTGGCCAGAACCAGGCGATACCCACCTCGAACACGGCGCAGCCCACGCTCTCGAAGTTTGCTTTGAGCAGCTTTTCCCGTTCATCCCGGGTCAGCTCCGGCATGGCCAGTTCCAGATTGCGACGGGCAATCTTCACCCGTGATTTCAGTATCTTGGCGGCGAGGCGGCCGAGTTGGCGGCCCAGCAACATCTGGCTGCGCCACGGCAGCAGGGTCAGCAGCCAGAGCAGGGAAAGGCCGAACCAGCTTGCCCAGTAACGGGGATGAAACAGGCGGGGCTCGAGGCGAGGAGCGTTGTCATGGGCCATGGATAATCTCTTGTTCGCAAACACAATCGGGGGATTCTAGCCGAAAAGGGGGGGCGGGGGCGAATGGCTGTGTGCTGGTCAGAGGGGTAGCCTGCGTCCGGTTAGCGTGACAGCGGCTGCAACGGCGGTCGGCTTTTTCTCCACCCAATAAAAGAGTGTGATAAAATCGTCCGCTGATTTTTCAGGTTTTGAGAGTCGATACAGATGAAGATCACCCTGCCCGATTTTGAAAAAGCCCGCGTTCTGGTCGTTGGCGATGTCATGTTGGATCGTTACTGGCATGGCCCTACCGGCCGGATCTCCCCCGAGGCGCCGGTGCCCGTAGTCAAGGTTGAACACATTGAGGAGCGCCCGGGTGGCGCCGCCAACGTGGCCCTCAACTCCGCCGCTCTTGGCGCCCACGCCGTGTTGCTTGGCCTGACTGGTCAGGATGAAGCGGCCGATGCGCTGGCTGGTCAGATGGCTGGCGTCAAAGTCGCCTGTGATTTCGTTCGTCTGGCTGACTACCCGACCATCACCAAGCTGCGAGTGCTGTCGCGCAACCAGCAACTGCTGCGTCTGGATTTTGAAGAGCCCTTCCACTCTGTGGATGCCAGCCTGCTGATGAGCAAGGTTGAGCAGGCGTTGCCGAGCTGCGACGTGATGATCCTCTCCGATTATGGCAAAGGCGCGCTCAACGACGTGCCCGGCATGATCAAGCGGGCCCGCGCTGCGGGTATCCCGGTGATGGTCGATCCCAAGGGGACTGATTTCGAGAAGTACCGTGGCGCCACCCTGCTGACCCCCAACATGTCCGAGTTCGAGGCGGTAGTTGGCAAGGTGAAGAGCGAAGACGATCTGGTCGCCAAGGGACTGGAGCTGGTCAAGCGCTTCGAGCTGGATGCCCTGCTGGTCACCCGTTCCGAGAATGGCATGACCCTGATCCGCGAAGGGCAGCCCGAGCTGCACCTGCCGGCTCAGGCTCACGAGGTTTACGATGTGACCGGTGCCGGTGATACCGTGATCTCCACCCTGGCCACCTCACTGGCGGCTGGCAAGAGCCTGGATGAAGCCTGCGCCCTGGCCAATACCGCGGCCGGTATCGTGGTCGGCAAACTGGGTACCTCTACCGTCAGTCCGGTCGAGCTGGCCAACGCCCTCTATACCGAGCAAGAGACAGGTTTCGGTGTGATGTCTGAAGCTCAGCTGAAAGTGGCGGTGCGCGCCGCCCGTCTGCGCGGCGAGAAAGTGGTTATGACCAACGGCTGCTTTGACATCCTGCATGCCGGTCACGTCTCCTATCTGGCCAACGCTGGCAAGCTGGGGGATCGCCTGATCGTAGCGGTCAACACCGATGAGTCAGTGCGCCGCCTCAAGGGGCCGGGTCGTCCGGTCAACCCGACCGAGCGCCGCATGACGGTGTTGGCGGCCCTTGGTGCCGTCGCATGGGTAGTGCCTTTCAGTGAAGATACCCCGCAGCGCCTGATCGCCGAGATCCTGCCGGACCTGCTGGTCAAGGGCGGTGATTACAAGCCGGAAGATATCGCCGGTTACGCCGAAGTGACCGCCAATGGCGGTGAGGTGCGAGTGCTCAATTTTGAAGATGGTTGCTCTACCTCCGACATCATCAAGACAATTCGCGAGCGCGGCTAACCGCTCCGCTGGCCCCGCAATCTGGCGGGGCCGACGACTATCGGCCAGAGCAAGCCGACAGACATCCGGATAACAAAAAGGCGACCTTGCGGTCGCCTTTTTCATTCCCGATAACGGCTATCAGGCTTTGGTTTTTGCCGTGGCAGGCATCAAGCCCTGGTTCACTTCCACCAGATCCTGCGCTTCCAGAATACCGGCAGCCTGTTTCAGGCTGAGGATATTGAGGATGTAGTTGTAACGGGCGGCAGAGAGTTTCTGCTTGGCATCGTACAGCTTGCGGGTGGAGTCCAGCACATCGACGATGGTGCGGGTGCCCACTTCGTAACCGGCTTCGGTCGCTTTCAGGGCGCTGTCGGCGGAGACCACGGACTGGCTGTAGGCGCGTACCGAGCCGATGCTGGCGTTCACGTTGTTGTAGGAGGAGCGCACCGTGCTCTGTACCGAGCGGAAGTTTTTCTCCAGCAGTTCGCTGGCGGCCACGTAGTTGAATTGGGCCTGCTTCACTTTGGACGTAGTGGCACCACCACTGTAGATCGGCAGCTTGAAGGTCAGACCGATATTGGCCTGATTGGCGTTGCTCTCGGGGTTGCGCACTTCATCCTTGTAATCGGTATTGCTGGTTTGCAGACCAGCACCCAGATCCAGAGTCGGCTCATGACCTGTCTTGGCCAGATCGATCTGCTCTTTGGCGATGTCCTTGGTGATGCGGGCGTTGTGCAGTTGCAGGTTCTTGTCCAGCGCCAACTCCAGCCACTTGTCGGAGCCAAAGGTGGTTTTTTGCGGGGTGAAACGATCGGTGTTCAGCACATCCAGGTTGCGGTGATCGATACCGGTCAGCTCGCGCAGGGTTTCGTAGCTGTTGGCCAGTTCATTCTCTGCATTGATCTCGTCGGCCAGCGCCTGGTCACGGGAGGCTTCGGCTTCATGAACGTCGGTGATGGCGGTCAGGCCCACTTCAAAACGCTGCTGGGTCTGTTCCAGCTGACGCTCTACGGCTACTTTGTTGGCCTGCACAAACTCCAGGGTATCCATCGCCTTGAGCACGTTGAAATAGGCCTGGGCGCTGCGCAGCATCAGGTTCTGGATTTCGAGGTTGTAGCTCACGTCAGATTGGGTCGCGCTCTTCTCGGTCAGGTCCAGATTGATCCAGTTGCTACGGCGATAGATGGATTGATCCAGTGAGAGGTTGCCGCTAGCTGCGGTGCCAGTCTGGGTATCACCCTTGTTTTGCAGGTAGTTCAGACCAGCACCCAGATTGATTTGCGGCAACAATGAGGCACGAGATTCATTGATCTGCTCGAAGGCCTTATCGCGCAGGGCTTTGGATTGCAGCAACTGCGGGTCTTTGAGCTGGGCTTGTTGATAGATGTCGAGCAGGTTTTCAGCATGGGCTCCGGCACTGACGCCCAGCAACACCATGACGGACAAAAGTGTTCTTTTCATAGATCGATTTAACCTTGTGTAGTAATCCAAACGGGTTGCTGGAGAGGGTAAATATTGTCACTGACCAAGCTTAATTGCAGCTTAATCACTCTACTATAAGCAAATTTTAATGCGAAGAGTCTCGGGTCCGGTAACGGGAACGTCAAGAACTGGAAGCAGTTTTCTCCCCACGCGCCTAGCCAAATGGTCTGTGGCTGCTAAAATCCACCCCTCATTACCATGGCATACCGAGTGAATGAACGTTCATTCATGTTTCTCGGATTTTATGGTCAAACTGATACAAGTCAAGCTGACGGGAGTCCCGGATGTCGCAGCAACCCTTGCCACAAGATCGTCACTACGCCACCGATGATGTAAAAATCATCGAAAAATCAGCTGGATATAACGGCTTCTTCAAGGTGAACGTCTATCGGCTGCAGCACAGGTTATTTGCCGGTGGCTGGAATGAGCCCATCGTGCGCGAGCTGTTCGAGCGCGGCCATGCTGCGGCACTGCTGCCTTATGATCCGGTGCGCGATCAGATAGTGCTGGTGGAGCAGTTCCGGATCGGCGCCATGGAGACCTGCCCGACCCCCTGGCTGCTGGAGCTGGTGGCCGGCATCATAGACCCAGGCGAAGTCGCTGAAGAGGTGGTGCGCCGGGAAGCGGTGGAAGAGGCGGGGATCGAGGTTGCGCGTTGTGAGCACGCCATCAGCTATCTGGTGAGCCCGGGCGGCAGCACCGAGCGGATCGAGGTCTATGTCGGCGAGGTGGATGCCAGCAAGGCCGAAGGGCTGCACGGTCTGGCGGACGAGGGGGAGGATATCCGGGTGCATGTGGTAAGCCGCGAGCAGGCCTATGCCTGGCTCAAAGAGGGGCGCATCGACAACGCCGCTTCGGTCATCGCCCTGCAGTGGCTGGCCCTCAACCACGGTGAGCTACGCGCCCGCTGGCTGGCAGATCGCTAAGATGGCGCTGACCCTGCAACAGCGCAAGCGCCATGTGCCGGATTTGATGGCCTTGCAACGTACTTGCGAGGTTAATTATATGGCCTTGATGAAGTTGCTACCCCCGGAAGGGGTGGTGGGCGCGGTGCGCCGCTATCGGGTCGGTAACGATTTGCAATTTGAGCTCACCATCAGTGGTGAGAGCCGTTTCACCAGTCAGGTGATCCTGAGCCAGCACAATCCCGAATTGCCCGAATACCTGCAGGCTCAAATCGAGATTCGTTTGTATCATGATGTGCGGATGGCGGAAGTGTGTGCAGCGCAACAGATTTCCCGCTTGCAACCAAGTTATGATTATCCCAATAAAAAGATGCACCAGCGGGATGAAAAGGAGCAGGTAAATCTGTTTCTGGCCGAATGGCTAAAATTTTGTCTCAGACATGGTACCAGCCCGATCAATATCTCCAGTTGAACAAATAACAAGAAGCGTGATTTTGGAAACAGATCTCCCCCAGGCGCAGGACGGTAGTCTGCGCCTGTTGCAAATTACCGATACCCACCTCTTTGCCAGTCAAGAGGGACGGTTATTGGCTGTGCGCACCGCAGAGAGTCTGGCCGCCGTGCTGGAACAGGTGCAAACCAACCCGCATCCTTATGACGTGATCCTGGCTACCGGCGATCTGTCGCAGGATCACAGTCCGGAATCCTATCAGCGCTTTGCCTCCATGATGGCGCCACTGGGCCGCCCTATCTACTGGTTGCCCGGCAACCACGACGACAGCCCGCTGATGACCGAATACCTCCATGCCGCCGGGATCAGTGAAGCCAAGCAGCTGGTGGGGGATCACTGGCAGGTGATCCTGCTCGATACCCAGGTGCGCGGCAAACCCCACGGCGTGCTCGGTGATCACCAGCTGGCGGCCCTCGACCGCGCACTGCGCCAATATCCCGATCGCCATGCCCTTATCACCCTGCACCATCAGGCGGTGCCGGTGGGCTGCGCCTGGCTGGATCAGCACAATCTCAAGAATGCCGATGACCTGTTTGCCGTGCTGGCCCGTCATCCGCAGCAAAAAACCATCCTGTTCGGCCACGTCCATCAGGAGTTTGACGAGGTGCACCACGGGGTGCGGCTGATTGCCAGCCCCTCCACCTGCATCCAGTTCAAACCCCTCTGCGATGGCTTCGCGCTGGACGAGTCCGGCCCGGGCTGGCGCTATCTCACCCTCTATCCGGATGGCCGGGTGGCCAGCGAGGTGTGGCGTCTGCCGGTGGGGCAGTTTGTGCCCGACCCCAACGCCACCGGTTATTGAGGAGGATTGCATGAAGTCGGTTCTCCTTTACTTGCATGGGTTCAACTCCTCACCGGGCTCGGCCAAGGCGCAGCAGATGGCGGCTTGGGTGGCAGCCAACCGGCCTGACATCGAGGTGATCATCCCGGCCCAGCCCAATACGCCAGCGGCGGCCTGGGCGGCAATCGAGCAGACCCTCGCTGATCTTGCGACCCGTTATGATTGCGGGTTCAAACTCGGTGCCGTGGGCAGCTCCCTCGGCGGCTTTATGGCGACCCGGGTGAGCGAGCAATACGGTTGCCGCGCCGCGCTGATCAATCCGGCAGTGCGCCCTCATGAGTTGCTGTGCGACTATATTGGCCCCCAGACCAACCCCTATACCAACGAGCAGTACCAGCTGCTACCTGCGCACATCGATGAGCTGCGGGGGTTGGCGGTGCAGGTCTCGGCCCCCGAGCGGCTCTGGGTGCTGCAACAGCAGGAAGATGAGGTGCTCGACTACCGCAAGGCGCTGGATGAATACCGCTTCGCTCGCCTGTCGCTGGAGTGCGGCGGCAACCACGCCTTTGTGGCGTTTGAGCGCTATCCCGCCCAGATTGTTCGCTTTCTCGGGTTGTAGCATTGTGGGGCAGCCTCGCGCTGTCCCTCTCCAGATCAAGCTTTCGGCGCGGGGAGTTTGTTCTACCCCCGCCTAGCAGTTAAGATTCCCTCCAAACGTCAATTCGCAAGGCCCTCCATGTCTACTCAATACAATGCGGATGCCATTGAGGTCCTCAATGGCCTTGAACCGGTGCGCCGTCGCCCCGGCATGTATACCGACACCACCCGGCCCAATCACCTCGGTCAGGAGGTCATCGACAACAGCGTCGACGAGGCGCTGGCGGGTCATGCCCGTACCTTGGAGGTGACCCTGTTTGAAGACCAGTCCCTCGAAGTGATCGATGACGGCCGCGGTATGCCGGTCGATATCCACCCGGAGGAAGGGGTGTGCGGTGTGGAGCTGATCCTCTGCAAGCTGCACGCGGGCGGCAAGTTCTCCAACAAGAACTACCAGTTCTCCGGCGGTCTGCACGGGGTGGGTATCTCTGTGGTGAACGCCCTCTCCGATCGGGTCGAAGTGACGGTGCGTCGCGACGGTCAGGTCTATGACATTGCCTTCGAGCGTGGCGACAAGGTGCAGGAGCTGACCATCACCGGCACCTGCGGCCGTCGCAACACCGGCACCCGGGTGCGCTTTTGGCCGCAGGCGAGCTACTTTGACTCGCCCCGCTTCTCGGTCACCAAGCTGGAGCACCTGCTCAAGGCCAAGGCGGTACTCTGCCCCGGCCTCACCATCAAGTTCCTCGACAAGAACACCGGCATCAAGCTGGAGTGGTGCTACGAAGATGGCCTCAAGGATTATCTGGTCGATGCGGTCAAGCAGTTCACCTGCCTGCCGGAGCAGCCCTTTATCGGCGCCTTTAGCACCGAACAGTCTGCGGTGGACTGGGCACTCTGCTGGCTGCCGGAAGGGGGCGAATGCCTCGCCGAATCCTATGTGAACCTCATTCCCACCGCGCAGGGCGGTACTCACGTCAACGGTCTGCGTCAGGGCCTGCTCGACGCCATGCGCGAGTTCTGCGAGTTCCGCAACCTGCTGCCGCGCGGGGTCAAGCTGACCCCGGAAGATATCTGGGATCGCTGCGCCTACATCCTCTCCGTCAAGATGCAGGATCCGCAGTTTGCCGGTCAGACCAAGGAGCGGCTCTCTTCCCGTCAGAGTTCTGCCTTTGTTTCCGGCGTGGTGAAGGATGCCTTCAGCCTCTACCTGAACAGCAATACTGAGCTGGCGGAGCAGATCGCCGAGATCTGCATCAGCAGCGCCCAGCGCCGACTGCGCGCCGCCAAGACGGTGGTGCGCAAGAAGATAACGCAAGGCCCGGCGCTGCCCGGCAAGCTGACCGACTGTAACTGTGCCGACCCCATGCAGGGCGAGCTGTTCCTGGTGGAGGGTGACTCCGCGGGCGGCAGTGCCAAGCAGGCGCGGGATCGCGAGTTTCAGGCCATCATGCCGCTGCGCGGCAAGATCCTGAACACCTGGGAAGTGGAGGCCGGTCAGGTGCTCGCCTCGCAAGAGGTGCACGATATCTCGGTGGCCATCGGGCTCGATCCCGACTCCGAAGATCTCAGCGGCTTGCGCTACGGCAAGGTGTGCATCCTCGCGGATGCGGACTCGGACGGTCTGCACATCGCCACCCTGCTCTGCGCCCTGTTTGTGAGGCACTTCCGCACCCTGGTCAACAAGGGCCACGTCTATGTCGCCATGCCGCCGCTCTACCGGATCGATATCGGTAAAGAGGTCTACTACGCCCTCGACGAGGACGAGAAGAACGGCGTGCTGCAGCGGGTCGAGGCCGAGAAGAAGAAGGGCAAAGTGATGGTGACCCGATTCAAGGGGCTGGGTGAAATGAACCCGAAACAGCTGCGGGAAACCACCATGGATCCCAACACCCGCCGTCTGGTGCAACTCACCATGGGCGAGATGGAGGAGGGGGATGAGACCCTGCAACTGATGGACATGCTGCTGGCCAAGAAACGCTCCGGCGATCGCCGTGAGTGGCTGGAAGAGAAGGGCAACCTTGCCATCATCTAGCGCAGGTGGTGACCCGATGGCTGCAACCACGGCTATCTGCTCCCCGTTCAGGGGAGCTGTGGCTGGCAGGTTATCCGCCCTTTATCCGCAGCACGCCGTTCTGCCCCCTTCTCCCCTCGCGGGAGAAGGGCTGGGGATGAGGGGGAGGGGTGACACCATAGTCCCTGCTTTCAAACAGTCGGCCACCTGCCGACCTGCATTTCAGGCGCGTCCTGTGAGGGCGCACCATAGCAAGAGAAAAACATATGAGTGATGCTATCGAGCTCAGTCTGGACGGGGTAGAGCGCCAGCCAATGCGCACCTTTACCGAACAGGCTTACTTGAACTACTCCATGTACGTCATCATGGATCGGGCCTTGCCGCATATCGGCGATGGTCTCAAACCGGTGCAGCGGCGCATCATCTACGCCATGAGCGAGCTGGGGCTGTCGGCCCTCTCCAAGCACAAGAAATCCGCCCGTACCGTGGGTGACGTGCTGGGTAAGTACCACCCCCACGGCGACAGCGCCTGTTATGAAGCCATGGTGCTGATGGCCCAGCCCTTCTCCTACCGCTACCCGCTGGTGGATGGTCAGGGCAACTGGGGTGCGCCGGACGATCCCAAATCCTTCGCCGCCATGCGTTATACCGAGGCGCGGCTGTCGCGCTTCTCCGAGCTGCTGCTCTCGGAATTGGGCCAAGGCACTGTGGAGTGGACGCCGAACTTTGACGGCACCATGAAAGAGCCGGTGGTGCTGCCGGCCCGCCTGCCACACATCCTGCTCAACGGCATCACCGGCATCGCGGTGGGCATGGCGACCGACATCCCGCCCCACAATGCGCGGGAAGTGGCCTACGCCTGTGCCGAACTGCTCGACAACCCCGATGCGGGGCTGGATGCGCTGATGGCGCACATCAAGGGGCCGGATTACCCGACCAACGCCGAGATCATCACTCCGCAGGGCGATATTCGTAAAATCTACGAGACCGGCAAGGGCTCCATCAAACAGCGGGCGGTCTGGAGCGAGGAGGATGGCGACATCGTCATCACCGCGCTGCCCCATCAAGCCTCAGGCGCCAAGATCATGGAGCAGATCGCCGCCCAGATGGTGGCCAAAAAGCTGCCGATGGTCAGTGATCTGCGCGATGAATCGGACCACGAGAACCCGACCCGTCTGGTGATCATCCCCCGCTCCAACCGGGTGGATGTGGAGGGGCTGATGGCCCACCTGTTCGCCACCACGGATCTGGAGAAGAACTACCGGGTCAACCTCAACATCCTCGGCCTCGACAACCGGCCGCAGGTGAAGACCCTCAAGATGATCCTCTCCGAGTGGATCATCTTCCGCCGCGAGACGGTGCGCCGTCGCCTGCAGTATCGCCTCGACAAGGTGCTGGCGCGCCTGCACATCCTTGAAGGCTTGCTGGTGGCCTACCTCAACATCGACGAGGTGATCGAAATCATCCGCACCGAGGATGAGCCGGGCAAGGTGATGGTGGAGCGTTTCAATATCAGCGAAACCCAGGCCGAAGCGATCCTCGAGATCAAACTGCGCCATCTGGCCAAGCTCGAAGAGTTCAAACTGCGCGCCGAGCAGGATGAACTGGCGATTGAACGGGACAAGCTGCAACTGATCCTGGGCTCCGAGCGCCGCCTCAATACCCTGCTCAAGAAAGAGCTGCTGGCGGATGCCGAGAAGTACGGCGACGATCGCCGCACCCCGCTGGTGGAGCGTGCCACCGCGGTGGCATTGACCGAGAAAGAGCTGGTGCCGAGCGAACCGGTCACCGTGATCCTCTCGGGTGCGGGCTGGGTGCGCGCCGCCAAGGGCCACGATGTCGATGTGGCTGGGCTCTCCTACAAGGCGGGGGATAACTATCTGGCCCACGCCTGTGGCCGCAGCAACCAGCAGGCGGTGTTCCTCTCTACTCTGGGTCGAACCTACGCCCTCGAATCCCACACCTTGCCATCCGCCCGCAGTCAGGGCGAGCCGCTCACTGGCCGCTTTGCGCTGGGGGCAGGGGAGGAAGTGCGCCATCTGGTGATGGGCAACGAGGGTGAGCCGTATCTGATCGCGAGCGATGCCGGTTACGGCTTTGTCTGCACCTATGACGACCTCATTGGCAAGAACAAGAACGGCAAGGCACTGCTCACCGTGCCGGAAGGGGGTCAGGTGATGGCGCCCCAGAAGATTGGCTCGCCGGAGACCGATCTCTGCATGGCTATCTCCAACGAAGGGCGCATGCTGCTGTTCCCGCTCAACACCCTGCCGGTACTCGGCAAGGGCAAGGGCAACAAGCTCATCAGCATCCCCTCGGCGCGCGTCAAGGCGCGGGAAGAGTTTATGGTGATGGCCGCCATTATCCCGCAGGGGCAATATGTCACCCTGTTTGCTGGCAAGCGTAAGCTGACCCTCAAACCCTCTGATCTCGACTACTACCGTGGTGAGCGCGGCCGCCGAGGCGCCAAGCTGCCCCGCGGTTTGCAGCGGGTCGATCGCATCGAGATTGAACCCGCCGCCGGTGCCGAACCGGTAGCCGGGGAAAATCAGGAAGGGTAATTAATATAGAAGGGCGCGAAAGCGCCCTTCTATACTTATCATCTGATAAAAATATATGTATATGTAACTAAGTGTCTAATAGTTTTTTAGCTTCGCTCTATCTATTAAAAAACTATTTACAACTTCATTGCCAAATGCAGCTCTTAGTCCCTCTCTAACTAGCCCAACATCTGTAAAATATTGCTGAGTTTGGTGTGCTTTACATTCTTTTGCATCGGACTTAAATATTTCATCCCAGTGTGAAGTTAGTAGTTCTTTCAGTTTTCCTTTTGTTGAAATACCAAAGTTATTAAGGTCTTCGAGCAGTTCATCATAATATTCATCAGCGTGTTTATATTGATTTGGTAGGAATTCAGAAAGTGCCGAGCCAATAATTTCCACGTTTAGTAACGTATCAGGAGATTCATTTTTAAGTTGTTCTTCTACGTATGTTGTGCGGTCTTGAAGAAGGCGGTCAAATTCAAGATCTACTGTTTCAAGTAATGCAGAGGCTCTATATATAGAACGTCTAAGGGGGAGTGGTACGCTTGCTTCATGTTTATACTGTAGTTTATGAGATACTGCGGCCCAAATATGCTGTGCGAGCGTTCTGACCTGTAATTCTACACGGATCTCGCCGAGATCCATGAAGCTGGGTATTTTTTTCCAAGAATCAGGGATCTGAACGATGTAATGACATGATTGATATCCAAATTGGGCTTCGGCTAGACGGTGTGATGTATCTTCTGCACTTTGAATTGATAGATTTCCCTTAAGCAAGGTATCAATTTTTTCAAGATCTTGTCGAAATAACAAAATTAATCTAATGCCTACCAAATCATCAAGTTCAATAATGTTTTCTAGAGATAATGATTTTCGAGTAATTTTTTCTGAAATAGACGGCCACTCTTTAACTCTAGCTTCTATTGGTACACCTAGGGTAATACCACTTTGAGTGAGCAGATGACCTATCTCTGATACTAATGCATCACAAAGTCTATTCGCTTTAGGATTGATTTTGATATATGAATCGTGTAAGGCTTGAATATCCATAACAGCGTCCGTTGCATAGTTTTTGAGAATTTTAATTATATACGATTTGTTTTTTATAGAAAATGCTTTGTATGTTAATTCAGTGTGAGGATTAATGTTTTCAGAACCGTAGGTCTGATTAGCGCAGCGTAATCAGACGATCGCGAAAACAGTTACCCTAATTCTGCTGGTGCTCCAGCCGATCTCTTCTCTATGTCTATAGCCACCGAGATTGCGGTGCGGACGATTACGCTTCGCTAATCGACCCTACGCGTTCCTGCTTGATTTAACGCTCTGCTGCTTGTCGGTGGCTTCTGTTGTGATGGTTTGTTCCCCTTCATCCCCGACCCTTCTCCCCTTATCTATGGCAAAGAGTGGGAGAAGGGAGCAGAGATCGCAGCCATTGATAGTGACCGTGGTATGGCGTGATAGCTAAGGGTGACTGCTATGGCTATAGGTTGGCAGGCACTGGTTCCCTCTCCCCTTGGGAGAGGGTCAGGGTGAGGGGAGGTAACCGTAGGGTGCAATGAAATTGCACCGCTATTGAATCCGCGAGGTTGCCGGTGCAATGGATTGCATGAATTGCCGCTACCCGGCGGCGTGAGCGCCAAGAAACGCCGCCATGATGGTAAACAGCAGCCAGTCATTAATAATGTGCGCGCCGGTCGATACCCAAATATTTTTGGTAATGATGTAGCCACTGAGCAGCACAATGCGGGCCGTTCCGATAACCAGAAAACATTGCACGAAATTCCACTCATAAGTGGGCAGATGCAACGCACCGAAGATAAGCGCAGTACAGATCCAGGCGGTGATAATGGCTCGCTTGCGCGTCATGGCGAGTCTTTGGTGACAACACCAGAGCACAGCCAGAAACGGCAAGATGGAGACCACCTCCTCACCGAACAGCTGCGGGGCCGTTTTTAAATAAAAGAGGATGAGTGCTGTATCTGAGGCCTCTGCCAGCAGGGCGTTGGCCGGGTTTGCATTCATCTTGAAAACAAGCTGCAGCAACAATGCAACGGTAAAGGAGACCAGAATATTTGCGCCAGCAATGGCGACCATCAACAGAACATCCCGCCATGTCGGTGTGCGAAACAGTGCGCGCCACCCTTTACCCACCATGATGGCGAGTACAGACAGCGGAATTAGTGGAAACAGGATGGCGGGAATAAAGCCGCCCATGGTGGTTTTAAAAAATGCGATCGGCACCGTCAGCATCAAGAAACCCAGCGCCGCACCCAGCAGGAGCACTACCCAGTGGCGAGCAGATAATGCATGGGGCCCCTCGCGATAAAAGGGAAAATCCCCAGCCCTTTTGCGTTCGAAACCATAGCAATCCTTGTCATTCAATACCGGCATGGCGGCAGATTGATCTTCACTCATGGTGTCTCTCGATATGTATTCGGATGTGGTGCAGACAATCGTACACCAAGGTTGTGCCCCGCGAGGTTGCCGCGGCCATGGGTTGCGCAGCTTGTCCCAGATAATGGATTGTTTCATTGATGCGACAGCCAAAAATGGATTGGCCGATTTGATGCAAAAATCATCATGGGCGCCACTCTGCCCGCCTTAAAGAAGCCATCCATCCCGCCAAAAGAGAAGAGCCCCGCCATCCATGATGGCGGGGCCCTTTGCATTATCAGCAGCGTTGCTGATTCAACCGCTCAGTCTGGTTGGGGCCGGTCAAATGGCTGACCCGAGCCCGATCAGACGGGGATGGCAGCCCCTGCTGGTGGCGGGGTGATCTTGGAGGCGATTAGCTGACGCAGGCGGGGCACCAGCAGCAGCAACACCACGCCCCCTGCCAGCGAGCCCCAGCCGAGCATATTGAATACCGAGCTGTAACCCGGGTTGGTGGCGAGCGGGGTGCTGCCGATATTTTGCGGCATGGCGCCGGAGACATACCCCGCCAGCACCGAGGCAACGCCGGTCACCATCATCCAGCAACCCATCATCAAGCCTTGCAGGCTGGCGGGGGCCAGCTTGCCAATCATGGCGTAGCCGATGGGGGAGATCAGCAGTTCGCCCAGACTCTGCAGCACATAGCTGATGGCAATCCACTTGAAGGCGACCAGACCGTCGGCACCCGCCAGATGGATGCCGATCGGCAGTACCAGCATCCCCAACCCCATACAGAACAGCGAGGCGGCAAACTGGGAGGGGATGTCGATGTTCCAGCCCTGCTCGCGCAGCCGCTTGAACAGCAGCGCCATCAGCGGACCGCCGATGACGATGACGCTGGTGTTGATGTTCTGGATCCACTGGGGGGCGACCCGCAGCCCGAACACGTTGAGGTTGATGTTGTGCTCGGAGAAGAGCATCAGCCCCATGGGCGCCAGCTGGTAGAGCGACCAGAAGATCAGCGAGCCCAAGGCGAGGATCAGGTAGGCCACCATGCGGCTGCGCTCGGCGGCGTCCGGATGGCGGGCGGTCATCACGCAGAGCAGCACCAGCACCAGGGCCCCCAGCATCAGTATGAAGCTGCCGCTAAAGCTGGCGTGGGTCAGCAGCAGGCGCAGGGCGGGCACCAGCAGCGCCAGAATGGCGAGGCCACCGAGCATCCGCAGGTAGAAGCCGTGCCCCTTGATGTGGCGCAGCGGGGTGTTGATATCCGCCAGAATCGGCCAGAAGAGCAGGGTGGCGATGATGGCCAGCACGTTGCCCAGCGTCGCGAACAGGAACAGGGTGCGGTAATCCTCGGTGAGCTGGAAGTAGCCCGCCACCGAGAAGCCCATAAAGAAGCCCAGATTCATCCCGGCGTAGTTCCACAGGAAGGCGCTCTCGCGACGGTGATCGTCGGGGGCGAAGCGCTGGGTCAGCATCATGTTGAGGCAGGTGACGTTGAGGCCGCTGCCGGTGAGGAACATGGCGAGCCCCCAGTAGAGGCCGGTGATGCCCATCTCGGCGATGAGGTAGCAGCCGATCACCTGCAAGACCATCCCCATCACAAACAGGTTGCGGTTGCTGAGGAAGCGTCCGCCCAGATAGCCGCCAAACAGGTGCAGGCCGTAGTTGAAGGCGCCGAAGATCCCCATCATGGCGTTGGCCTGGGATTCGCTAAAGCCGAGTCGTTTGGTGGCGTAGAGCACCAAAGTGGAGTAGAGCACGGCAAAACCCAGGGTGGCAAAGGTCTGGATAAAGAACAGGGCGCCAGAGCCGGGGGGAACGGCGGCGTGATGAGGGTGTGGTGCTGAAGCGCTCACGGTTTGTCTCCTGTGAGAAGAGAAAATCACAACTCATCCTGAGAGTGTGCCAGTCAGTGACCGGCTAGCCTTTGGCGCTTCCATACTGCTTTAAAGACTGGTTTGTCATTTAGCGTTCAGCGCGATTAAATTGCCAGTTCTTAAATTTAATCGAGTGAGATTAATTGCTTTTTATTGATCTATTTCGCCTTTTTATGCGCTTGATGCTGTCGCTATTGCCTTGTCGCCTGCTCGGTAGTCGCGGGTTATATGTGATTTTGCTAGCCATCTGGCACTATGGTCGGCCCAGTTGTGCGATCCATATCCGATTTTTATCCTGTCTCGTCGCCACAGTCTGACAGCAAGGGAGTTGGCTATTTATTCACCTTAGTGAGTTGCGTGAATAAATATTGGGGGAGGGAGGGGAGGTAGCCGTAGGGTGCAATGAACAAGGTGAATTGCACCGCCAGCGCTCCCCGTGGTTGCCGGTGCAATGCGCTGCGCTTATTGCACCCTACTTGCTCCGGGTTATGGCGTGATAACTATGGCTTGCCGCTGGCAGATATTTGTTCCCTCTCCCTTTGGGAGAGGGCCAGGGTGAGGGGATGTGCTTGTCGCCAGATATAACAACGCCCGGCGGGCCGGGCGTTGGGCAACGACTGAACGGGCGGCGAAACGCGCCTTAGAAGTCGTGGTAGAGCGGCCAGCCGAGCAGCGGGTGGCGCAGACCGGCGCGCATCTCGATGTTGTCGAGCTTCTCCGGTGAGGCGTGCTCTTTTTGCAGCAGTTGGTACTGGCGCACAAAGCCGAGGGTGTGCAGCAGGTTGGCGACAAACCCCTTGCTGAGCTCCTGCCGCAGGCCGGCGATCAGCTCGCCGGGCAGCTCCGCCAGCAGCAACGTCAGCTGGGTGGCCAGATAGTCGGTGTCGTACCACTCCTCTTGCAGCACGATTTCCCGCGCCAGTTTGCGCTTGAGATCCTGCTTCACCTTCAGTGGGGCCGCGCCGCTGCCATTGCCGCACAGAATGCGGTAGAGCAGCGCTTCGGCCAGCTTGTCTTCCATGGTCGGGTGGTCGTTTTCACAGGCGAAGAAGTGCTGATCAATCAGGCTCATCAGCCGGACCTTGTTATGCTCCACCTGGGCTTTTTCGTACTCTTGCCACCCTTGCCACTCCTCCACATCGGGGGGGCTGGAGATCTTGTCCAGCAGACGGGCATCCACCTCGCCATAGAGGCTGTTGCCGCCGGTGCTGACCGAGATCAGCATCGACCAGCCCTTCTGGAACGGTTTGATGGGCCCTTCCGGCGCCTGCAGCAGGGCGAGTGCCCGGTCAGTGTCGCGCTGGGAGAGCTCCAGCAGGCCCAGGCTCACTACCCCGATCACGTCGTGGGCGGCCTGCTCCAGCAGGTGCATCTTGTACTTGTTGTAGTACTTGTCGGCAAACTTCAGGCTCATCAGTCCGGCCTTGCCCTTGATGGCGGCCAGTTGCTGATCGCTCAAGCGTTCGTTTTCGCGGCCAAAGCGCAGTACCTGCGTGAGGAATGGGCCCTGATTGACATCGCGTATAACCAGTTGCATGACGGGGTCCTTTAATCCAGAAAGCTGAACATGTCGTCGACTTCGGCGAACTCGTCCTCGACCTTGTTCTTCTCTTTGGCTTGCATCACCAGCTCGCTGGCGAACTTGCTGATGATCCCTTCCCAGCTGGAGTGTTCATTGCGCAGCAGTGCCTTGATCGCCTTCTCCACTTCAGGGGTCAGCTCGCGGATCAGCATCAACAGGCTGCGCGGATCATCGAGTGAGTAGTCGTGAGCATTTTCACTCTGCTGGCGATCGCTGTAGGAGAGTGCCTCTTCCAGATCTTCCTCTTCGGCGTGCAGCACGTCGTGAGAGCCCTCTTCATCGTCTATGCGCTCACCGCGGTAGAACTCGATAAAGGGGATGGAGAGATAGAAAAGACCGGCCGGATCGTCGGCGATGCACTCCAGAATTTCAGTCTGCTTGGCTTCGCTATCCTGGGTGCGGATCAGGTAGTTGAGAAAGTCGAAGGTATGCTGTTGCAGTTCGTCGGCGTTGTTTTTGATCGCCTCTTCCCAGTAGAGCGGCTGCTGGCAGACGATGTCGCGGATCCGCTCCGGGGTCATCAGTTCACAGATGATCGACGGGAATGACATGTCATGCTGGCCATTGATCTGGGTCAGGGTGACGATATCAATCTGCTCAATCACTTCTGCCAGCTGGTCGTCAGACATGGTTTGGGCGATCAGTTCGAACCTTTCGCTGGCCTGCTTCGGCTCGACCACGGCCAGCTCTTTGATCTCGATGGCGGTAATTTCTATCAGACTGTTGTTCATGCGTTGCCCCAATTAGAAACGTACTTCGTCGTGCATATCCTGATCGCCGTCGTCGTCACTATCACCGTTATAGTCGGCGTCAGCGTCTTCCCCGTCTTCATCTTCTTCGTCACGCAGCTCATAGTCATCATCGGCACGGCGGCCACCGCGTGGCAGCGGGTTGTCGAGCTGGAACAGCACGGCGCAGGCTTCGATCAGTTGATCTTCGCTCTGGGCGCGAACTGCCTTGACCAGCGGCAGGTCGGCATTGTTGAACGCCACCGATACCTTGAACTCATCCCATGAGGGTTGTACGCCGCTGGTGAGCCAGGTGACCCACTGCTGTTTTGCCTGGGGCGCAAATTGCACCCGACCATAGAGGGCCAGCGGCAGGTATTCCGGCATAAATTCCAGCATGCTCATGTCGGCCAGCAGCAGGGTCTTCATCTTGCCGGTGAACTGCTCAAGTGCCTTGGGCTGATCTTGATCCCGATAGGATTCAATGTTTTCGCTGGCATCACTCATCAGCGCTTTAATCCGCGCCTGGTCCCATTTTTTTTGCATAGTCACTCTTTTGGCTGGTGCATCAGGGGTAGAACTGGTCCCACATATCCTGCATGGCAGCAGCGGGATCGGTCACGATGACGTTGTTGAAATCTTTGATAAAAGCGGCCCGTCGTTGCGGGTCTGACAGCACTTCATAGGCTTGCTTTACCTGGTGCAGCTTGCTTGCTGCCAGTTCTCGTTCTTCTTCGCTCGCCCCTAACAGCTTATCGGGGTGGTACTGGTTCGACAGCCGGCGATAGGCTTTTTTGATGTCGTTTTCGTTGGCATTGGACTTGACGCCCAGTACCCGAAAGTAGTTGTTCATGGCAGATCCTGCATCACTGGCATCATAGGATTCACACTGCGGGTGCCTGAGGGTGGGGATTGGAAACCCAGGCACGGTAAAAACCCGTCATTTTAACGGAAACGCCCCCCTAAAGCGATGAATTGAGCGACGAGTTAAGGGGCGGAGTGAAGAGGGGCAGTTGCAGGGCTATTGTTGCCAGTCGGCCACGACAGTACAAGGGCCATCTAGCGGTAGGCGATGAAAAAATGGGCAGGGGGTAATCGGAAGGTGGAATGGGGGCGGCAGCCGCTGTGCCGCCGCCGGGGTTACTGCTCCCAGAAGGAGGCGGAGGTGTGATAGATCATCTTCTTGCTCATCCCGCCATCGACCACCAGATTGGCGCCGTTGATAAAGTCGTTCTGAGGATCGGCGAGAAAGAGGCAGGCGCGGGTGATGTCGTCGGGACGACCGACCCGGCCACTCGGGTGCTGGCGGTGATCCGCCTCGGTCAGGGTGTGGTAATCCTCTGCCTGGATCCAGCCCGGACTGATGGCATTGACCGTGATGGGGTAGTCGGCCAGCGAGTTGGCGAGGGACTGGGTGAGGGCGACCAGCGCCCCCTTGGAGGCACCATAGGCATCCCAACCCGCTTCGTTCTGCTGCCAGCGGGTGGAGGCAATATTGATGATGCGGCCATAGGGCAGCCCGCGATTGGCCTGCACAAAGGCGCGGGCGCAGAGCATGGCGCCGCGCACATTGACCGTCATCACCTGATCGAACTGGGCTGCGCTCAGATCCTCGAAGCGGGTGTGGAACTTGCTGATGGCGCCGTTGTTGATCAGCAGGTGGATGCCGCCATGCTGCGCGCGCACCTCGGCAAAGAGCCGAGCGATGGCTTGCTCGTCCCGCAGATCGAGGGGGTGAAAGTGGATCTCGGGATGGTCAAAAGAGTGGGGGGCCAGATCGGTGGCAATCACCCGATAACCCGCCTCGACCAGCCCGCTGCAGAGCTGGCGGCCAATCCCGCCAGCGGCGCCGGTGACCAGCGCAATCTGGGGTTGGCTGGTTAGCTCGTTCATTGCGCCGCTCCATTGCGAGTCCGCAACACCTTGATAAGGGCCGACACCTCTTGCTGGCCAAACCCTTGCGCCACACCCTCCTCAAACAGATCGGCGGCAAAGCGCGGGAAACGGCTGTCGATCCCGGCGTCGGTGGCATGACCGGCGAGGCGGCTGATGGCGGCGCTCCAGGTTTTCAGGCTGGCGTAGGGGTGATCGAAATCGCCGCTCGCCAGCGTCTTGCCAAGGTGGGCCACATCGCCCCCCAAAATCGGTGAAAGCTCGCTGAACTGGGCGCACACCTTGGCCACCGGCAACCCTTCTGCCTCGCAGATCTGGGCGCCGTGCAGGGCACCGAGCAAGCCACCGGCAAAGTAGGCGGCGACGGCGCAATCTTGCGCCGCGGCGGCGCCCACCGCTTCGGCTACATGGTCGAGGGTGGGGGCGAGCAGCCGCAGCACCGGCTCGGCGTCGCTAAAGGCGGCGCTGGCCCCCGAGCAGATGATGCTGGCATCGGCTGTACCGATCTGATCCGGGAAGCAGAGGATGGCGCCATCCAGATAACGGGCACCACGGGCGTGGCTCCAGCTCTCCAGCGCTCTGGCCCCCTGGGGGCTGCCAGTGGAGAGCTGCACCAACAGCTTGCCCGCCACGGCATCGCTCGCCTCGTCCAGCAACTGCTGGCTGACGGCGTAGTTATCGACACAGATCAGGGTGATGTCGCCCGCAGCAATGGCCTCGCCAACCGAGGGGGCGAGTGTCGCACCCAGCGCCTGCAGCGGGGCGGCCTTGGCGGCGCTGCGATTCCAGACGGTGACCGGATGGCCCGCCTTGAGCAAAGTGGTGGCGAGGGCGGAGCCCATGGCCCCGAGGCCGATGACAGAGAGATGGCGCATGATGGCTCCTGGCTGAGTTGATCGATAGACGCTGATATAGAAAATTGAGATGCCTTGTGGCAGCTGAGCCACTATATTGCCCCCATGTCGCCGTGAAAAATGGCTTTTATGACTGTCTGGTATAGGTGAATTCTATGGATGTGCGAGCCCTGCGGGCGTTTGTGGCTGTCTTCGAGGAGCGCAACATCACGGCCGCCGCCGCCCGCCTCTTCATAACCCAGCCCACCCTCTCTACCACCATCAAGACGCTGGAGGATGAGCTGGGGGTAAACCTGTTTGTCCGGCAGGCGCGCGGGGTGGAGGGGACCGAAGCGGCGCACCGGCTCTATCCCCGTGCCAAACGGCTGATCGCCGACACCGACTCCCTCGCCCGCGAGTTTCGTGAAACCTCCCCCTGCCTCGAGCTGACGGTGGGGATTGAGGCGGATCTGGGTGATGGCGTGGTGGGGGCGCTGGTGCAAGGGGCGCTCGCCCACGAGGAGATCCTGCTGACTCTGGAGGAGGGCTGCTGTGGCGATGTGCGGCTGGGGTGCGAATCCCTGCGCTGTGGCGACGAGCTCTTTATCCCCCTGCTGGAGGAGGAGTTCGTGCTGGTGCTGCCGCCAGATCACCCGCTGGCAGGCAAGGGGGCGCTCACCCCGGCGGTGCTGGCGGACCAGCCCTGGGTCACCTGCCCGCGTCACGACTCTCACCTGCGGTTGATCGCCATCCTCGGAAATCAGGCGCCGCTCTATCCGCGGCGAGCGGGGTCGTTGCGACTGGCGGCGACTATGGTGGCGGCAGGAGCGGGCATTGCTTGGTTGCCCCGCTCACTCTGTCCGCCCGGTTGTGGGGTGGCCGAGCTGGCGGCCTCTTCCTTCAAGCGGCGAGTGGGGCTCTGCTACGCCCCCGATGCATTGCGCTCGGCGGCGGTGACCGCCCTGCTGGAGCAGGTGCGCGGGATGCAGCTCCCCGCCTGATCTCGGCATAAAAAAGGGCCATCCGGTGGGATGGCCCTGTTGAAGGCAACGATGCTGCGTGGCTAGATCGACGCCCACCAGAGCCGCAGTTGCAAGCCCCACTTCGAGCTCCAGCCGGTGGTGCTGCTCACCAGCTCGCCATCCTTGATGATGAGGAAAGTCGGGGTCACTCCCACCTGCCACTTGGCGGCCAGCTCTCCCGACTCGTCGTTGTGGGTTGGAAAGGTGAGCCCCTTCTTGCTCATCCCCTTGCCTAACTGTTCAGAATTGCCGGAGCGCAGCGCCACCGTCAGCACGTTTTCACCCTCTTGCCAGAGCTGCTGCACGGTCGGGCTGGTGAAACGGCAGACGCCGCACCAGCTGGCCCAGTAGTAGACCAGCAGCGGCTTGCCCTGACTTAAGGTGGCGAGATCCGTACTTGTGCCATCCTGCAGGGTGACGGGGGCGCGCATCGCCCCTTCAGGCAGGGTCGGGCTGCGCCACAGATCCAGCAGGGTCGAGATGACCAGCGCCATCAGTAGCAGCCAGAGTGCCTCCTTGCCCCAGCGTCGCCAGCGGGGGTGAGGATTGGTGGTTGTCATCCCTTACCCCTGCTTGGCCAGTTCGTCTTTCACCAACTGCTCCAGCTCCTCATAGGGGATGGCGCCCGGCACCAGCTGGTTGCCGATAAGGGTCGCCGGTGTGCCCTGTACCCCCAAGAGTGTGCCGATGCGCAGGCTATTGCGTAGCTCTTCGGTCGCCTTGCCCTCTGGTTTGAGCGCCACATTGCCGGTGGCTGCCAGCGCCTTGTTGATGTCCGCCTCGGTCAGCATCCCCTGCTTGCTCATCAGCTTGTCGTGCAGGGTGAGGAAGCGGGCGGGATCCTGCTGCCACAGGGTCAGGCTGTACTGGGCCGCCTTGGCTGAGGTCTGCCCCTTGAACGGCAGCAGCTTGATCACCAGCCCCAGATCGTCCGGATAGGCTTTGAGCAGCTTGGTCAGCTGGGGATCGAACTGCTTGCAGTAGGGGCAGTTGTAGTCGGTGAACAACACCAGCGTCAGCTTGGGGTTCTTGGCGCCGAGCCGTGGGCTGGTGGCGCTGTTGAACAGCACATCCTTGTTGCCCTTGATGAAGTTGCCAAGCTGCGCCTGTTGGTCTGCCGCGTTCTGCTTCTCCCAGGATTCGGCCGCCTCGTCGAGGATCTTGGGGTTGGCGATCAGGGTCTCGCGGATCAGCTCCTTGATGCGCGCCTCCTGCTCCGGGGTGAAGGGGGCTGCGTGCAGAGCCGGAGCCAGCAGGGCGGCAGAGAGGGAGGCCAGCAGGGTCAGGGCGCTCAGAGTCGGTTTCATGTGTTTTCCTTAAAATCGGGTGGTGCCAGCCTGAAGCAGGCCAGCCTGGTGCAAGGTGGTGAGCAGCTCGTCCTTGTCGAGCAGGGGTGACAGCGTGACCCCCTGCGGCAAGTCCGGGCCGTAAATCTGGTTGAAGGGGACCGCAACCGCGCCCCGCTTACGCAGGAAGGCGGCGATGGTCTCATTGGGTTTGCTCCAGTCACCGCGCAGGGCCACCACATCGGGGGCCAAGAGGGCCTGTTGCACCTCATCGCGCAGCAACACATTGTATTTGTTGGCCTTGCAGGTCACGCACCAGTCGGCGGTGACATCAATAAAGACCCGCTTGTTCTGGGCCAGCGCATCTGTGATGGCGCGTTCAGAGAGCGGCTGCCAGGCCACCTTGTCAACGCTGGCCGAGCCCTGCGCGCTAAAGGCGCCGCTCAGCAGCAGGGCGCTGCCAATCAGGGCGGCGAGGGCGATCGCCAGCGTGAAGCCGCCCATGCCGTAACGCCAGATGATGCTAATCAGCAGTGCCAGCAGCATGGCAACCATCAGCCAGCTGGTGGCATAGCTGCCGAGATGGTTGTCGAGCAGGCTGGTGAGCCAGAGGCTGGAGCCCAGCATCATCAGACCGAGCAGGATGCGCAGATGGTTCATCCAGCGCCCCGGTTTCGGCAACCAGAGGGCGAGCCGTGGCAGGGCCGCCACCAGCAGCCAGGGCAGGCTCATGCCAATCCCGAGGGCGGTGAAGATCAGCCAGAGCTGACCGAGCGGCGCCGCCAGCGCAAAGGCCACCGCAGTGCCAAGGAAGGGGGCCGAACAGGGGGTGGCGAGCAGGGTGGCAAAACTCCCCTGCAGGAAGTGACCGCCGAGGCCGTTGCCGCCGCTGGTGGCCAGCCGGGTGCTGAAGTTGCTGGGCAGGCGGATCTCGAACAACCCCAGTAGGTTGGCGCAAAACAGCAGGGTGACCAGCACCATAAAGCCGATAAAACCGGCGCTCTGGAACTGGATGCCCCAGCCAACCGCTCCTTGCGTGGCGCGCAGCAGGCTGCTCATGGCCGCCAGCACACAGAAGGAGGCGATGATCCCGGCGCTGGTGGCGAGGAACTGCCTGCGTACCGTTCCCTGTTCACGCGCCTGATGTTGCAGCACAGATCCCAGCTTGAGCGCCAGCACCGGCAGCACGCAGGGCATCAGGTTGAGGATAAGGCCGCCGAGCAGCGCCGCCCCCAGCAACCAGAGCAGCGAATGACTCTGGCCGGGCAGCACGAGCGGCGCGCCGATAGTCCCTTTGCCCTGCCACGCCTGTGCGCCACTGGTGAGCAGCAGGCCGAGGGATTGGCCGCGCAGATCCGGCGCATCCCCCTGCCAGCCGTCGCTCACCGGCACCCGGGCGATCAGGGTGTTGCCCTGCACCTCAAGCGCTGGTTTGCCAAACTCGGCACCTTCCAGCGCATCGATAAAGAGGGCAGGCGATTGCCAGCCCTCTGCCCGCTCGGCGCGCAGTTGCAGCTGGTTGTGCTGATAACCGAGCTCGACCTGGGTCTCGGCGGGCAGTTGCTGGGGCAGGGTGCTCATTGCCTTCGCCCAGGCAAAGTCGAAGTTGGCCGGGGCGGCATCATCCACCGCCAGGGTGAAGGGGTAGTCGGTCAGGATGCAGACATTGCTGCAGGTGGAGAGGCGCAAGGTGCCCTTGAGCGCCTTCTCTGCCGGATAGCTGAGGCTGAGAGGGAAGGTCACATCCCCCTGATAACCCTGGGTGCTGAGTCCGGCCACCTCGAAGTGGCGTGGCACCGGCCAGTGCCACTGAAAGTCACCGACCGGCTCATGCCACAGGATCTGGGGGGCAATGCCCCCTTCGCCCGGGCTGTGCCAGTAAGTCTTCCAGCCCGACTCCAGCTCGACATCGAGCAGGATGCGGGTCTGATCTGCCGTGCTGCGGTCGGCCTGCAGCCGTACCTTGGCGTGATCATTCTGTGGGCTGGTGAGCCAGCCCGTGTCGCTGGCCAATCCCATGGATTGCCACAGCAGACCGCCCAGTAGCAGGGCTGCCTTGAAGAGATTCGACATCTTTTTAGTCTCGCAAAAATGAGTGATAGCTAACGAATGAACGCAGCTGAACTCATTCCCGCCAGACGCAGAGGGTGAGGTGCAGACGCCGTTCGGGCGGCGAGATGACTCTGGGTGGGGGCAGTGGCGGTGTATAGCGCCAAAGGGGGGCCAGCAGGGCGATCAGCACGGCCACGGCAAAGAAGAGTTGTTCGACGCAGAGCAGGGTGGCGGCGCTCAGCCACTTGCCGTTGAGCTGGCAACTGGTGGGCTGCGGGCTGGCCGGTTTGGCATCCCCCTGATCTGTCGCCGAGCTTGGCACGGGCAGTGCCTGACAGCTGAGGGCGTGATCGAGCAGGGCCAGCCGGGCCAGCGGCTGGGCCGCACAATTGAGCACCAGCAGGCAGACCAGCAGCAAGAGATGTTTCGCTACCCGTTGTTGCAAAATCATGTTCGCCCCGTCCATCAAGATGGGGCCATCCTAACGACCAATGGCGGGTGGGGCAAGTCGGCGGCGCATGTATGAGCGGCGCAGTGGGCGGTGGGATGGGGAGGAGGGGGCTGTTCTGTTTGGCGAACGCTTGTTCGCTAAAAGGGGGATCAGTATACTGCGCCGAGTTAAAACTCGAGGTGTTCGATGCTCAAAATTGCCCGTGTGCTGCTGCTTGGTCTGCTGCTGATTTTCTGGTTCCTGTTCGGCCTGCTGCTCTGTCTGGTTCGTCCGCGCCATCCCAACAACGTCTATGTCTTCGCTCGCATGTATCACGCGGTCTGCCCGCTGATCGGGGTGCGGATCAAGGTGACCGTGGCCGAGGAGGCCAAATCGGTGGGGCCATCGGTATACGTCTGCAACCATCAGAGTAATTTCGATATCTTTACCGTGACCGGTGCCGTCATGCCCGGCGTGGTGGCGGTTGGCAAGAAGAGCCTGCTCTGGCTGCCCTTCTTCGGCCTCATTTTCTGGCTCTCCGGCAACGTGCTGATCGACCGCTCCAACCGCTCCCGTGCCATCGGCACCATTGGTCAGGTGGTGAACCGCATCAAGGAGCGTGGCACCTCCATCTGGATGTTCCCGGAAGGAACCCGCTCCCAGGGCCGTGGTCTGCTGCCGTTCAAGGTCGGCGCTTTCCATACCGCGGTGCAGGCTGAAGTGCCGGTGGTGCCCATTGTCTGCTCCAGTTATTTTGGCCAGATCGATCTCAATCGCTGGGACAATGGCGAGGTACTGGTCGAGGTGTTGCCGCCACTGTGCAGCAAGGAGCACGGCGCAGCCGGGATCCGTGAACTCTCTACGATTTGTCGAGACCAGATGGAGGCCAAACTGGCCGAACTGGACAGCAAGCTGGGCCACAGCCGCGCAGCCTGATAGATATCGAAGATGAATCGACAAGGGAGCAGCAAGCTCCCTTTTTTGTTGGTAAAAATAACCACCTGGTTGGCTATTTTCACCAATAAACCCTTCTTGAATTTCCCCGTAAAATCCCATCTGTCTGTAAAACAAAGATAATTTTTCTTGGCACGGCTCTTGTAATGCAAAGGGAAGAGATAGCCATCCCAGCAACAAGGAGCCAGACCATGAGCGTATTCAGCCGCCTGACCGACGTGATTAATGCCAACCTGCACAGCCTGCTCGACAAGAGTGAAGAGCCGGAGAAGATGCTGCGCCTGATGATCGAAGAGATGGAACAGGTGCAGGTCGAGATGCGTACCCAGGCTGCCCGGGTGATTGCCGAACAGAAACAGCTGGAGCGTCACCAGCAGGCGTTGCAGGCGCAGATCCTGGAGTGGTCGGCCAAGGCCGAGCTTGCCATCCATAAAGGGCGTGAGGATCTGGCCCGTGCCGCCCTCACCGAAAAGTTGGCGGAGGCCAGGAAATGTGAACAGCTGGAGCAGGACAAGGCCCGGGTGGCCGAAGTGCTGGCCCAGCTCACCGCCGACAGCGAGCGACTGGCGGCCAAGCTGACCGAGGCGCGCGAGAAGCAGAAACTGCTGACCCTGCGCGAGCAGACGGCCCACAGCCGCATTCGTGCCCGCGCTCAGGTGGACAACCAGCGGATGCATGAGCTGATGGCCCGCTTTGATGGTTTTCAGGGGCGAGTCGATCAACTGGAAGCCCAGTTGGAGGCGGCCACGCTGGGGCAGAATCCCTCGTTGGAAGCCCAGTTCCGCGAGCTGGAGCTCAATGACGAGATCGAGCGCGAGCTGGCTCGCCTCAAAGGCCAGAAGGCGGAGGTGTAATCATGAGCCCCTGGCCCAAGGATCTGGTGCATCGCAAGTTGACCGGGGTCTGCGCCGGTATTGCCAAGCGGTTGGGGGTCTCCAGAGTCACGGTGCGGGTGGTGGCACTGCTCGCCCTGATCCTGATACCGCCGCTGGCACTGGCCGCCTATCTGCTGGCGGTGCTGGTGATGCCGCCCCGTTATGAATTGAAGCGCTGGCTGGATTGACCGAGGGGTTGACTAGCTGGCAGACAAGGTACTGATAAGGAGCAAGATATGCTGGAATTTTTCATATTGCTGGTGGTGCTGCTGGTCATGGCACTGACCGGTTTTACCCTGGTAGCCATGTTGCTGGTGAGCGGCCTGTTTGTGCTACTGGGGGCACTGGGCGGCATGCTTGCTCTGATCATCAAGCTGGCCCCCTGGTTGCTGCTGGCGCTGGCGGTCTGCTGGCTTATCAGCAATCGCAGCAAGCGTTCCAATACCTACCTGTAACTTACCTGTAGTTGTGCAATACGTTGTGTGATGCTCCCTGATTTCCCCTTTTCGGCCACTCATTGAGTGGCCTTTTTTTGCCTGCCAGGCTCAGGTTTTGGCGGGAACAGCTAACCACTGCGGGCTCCAGCTCTGCCAGAGTTCCAGGCTGTGGATCAGCCGCTCCTTGAAGGATTTTGGCTGCTGCTTGAGGCGGTATTCGATGCGCAGGGCCGCCCCCTTCTCGCCGACTTCCTGCTGCCACTCCAGCGTCAGTGGCCCCTTGCCGCGCAGGGCGCGGGAGCCCTTGCCACTCTGGTGCTGGCGCAGACGGCGCAGCGGGTCCGTGCTGATCCCGGTATAGAGCAGGCCGGTGGCGGTGCGCACCATATAGACAGACCAGCGGGAAGGCTCTGATGGTTGTGGCGCTGGTGGAGTGGTCACGGTTTTTCTCATTCAAATTCTCTGTGCCAAACTCAGAGGCAGCTCAAGGAGGTGCGATGAGAGTCTGGTTCTGGTTATGGTTACTGTTGTCGGTCCCGGCTCAGGGGGAGACGATCCGTCTTTACGATTACCATCAGCATCCGCCTTTCAATACCGGTGGGGATGCAGGGCTGAGCCACGAGCTGGTCAAGTATCTCAATGAAAAGCTGGGGGGTGAACCCAGGATCGAGCTTTGGCTGGTCAATCGTGCCCGGTTGGCGCTGGAGATGTCGGATCCCGCCTTCAACGGTCTGGTGGTCTGGGTCAATCCCGCCTGGGTGGGGGATCTCCAGCGGGAGCGCTATCTCTGGACCTTCCCGGTGATGCGCGACACCAACGAGCTGATCTCGAGCATCGACAATCCGATCACCTATCGCGGGCCCGACTCCCTCAAGGGGCTGGTGTTTGGCGGGGTGGAGGGCTATCGCTATCAGGGCATCGACGATGCGGCCAGCCAGGGCGAGCTGGTGCGCCACGATGCCAAAAAGGTGAAGACCAATCTCGAGCTGCTGGTACGCGGGCGCATCGATGTGACCCTGGTGAGCGGCTCGGCACTGGGCTTTTATATCGGCTCAAGCCACTATCGGGGTAAGCTGTTTATCTCGCCCTTTCCCCAATCCAGCTACACCCGCCATATTCTGATTCCCAAATCCCGCGCCGATCTCCATCCCCGCCTCAACAACATTGCCGAGCAGATGGACGGGGATCCCCGTTGGCACAAGGTGCTGGAGTCCTATCGTGGCACACCCTGAGGACGGCGTTTGAGTCGGTGCAGTGGCAGCAGGCTCACCAGCAGACCCGACCAGACGAAGGCAAAGCCGACCGTCTTGATGGGGTCCGGTGCCTCACCAAACCAGTAGATGGCGAGCAGGAAGGCGAGGCTCGGCTCGATATATTGCAGCAACCCCACAGTGCTCATCCGGGTTCTCGCCACTGCATAGCAGAACAGCCCCACCGGCAGCAGGGTGGCGGGCGCACTGCCCATCAGCAGCAGCTTGTCAGCCAGATCCCCATGCACGAATGCTCCTTCCCCGTGCCACGCCAGGGTGCCGATGATGATCAGGGCGATGGGCAGTTGCACCATGGCTTCCAGATAGAGGCTGGTGCCGGTGTCGTAGTGGATCTTCTTCTTGATAAGGCCGTAGCAGGCGAAGTTGGCCCCCATGATGAGGGAGAACCAGGGGAGCTGGCCGTAGCAGAACAGCATGTAGGCGAGCCCCGCCAGTGCCAGCGCGACCGCCAGATGTTTTTGCGGGGTGAGCCGCTCTTTGAGGAAGATGACCGCGAATACGATATTGAACAGCGGAGTCATAAAGAAGGCGAGGCTGGTGGTCAGCACCTGCCCGGTGGTGAGGCACCAGGTGAACATGCACCAACTGATGGACATGACCGGGCCCGCCAGCAAAATAAGGCCGAGCTGGCGCGGCTCACTGCGCAACCGTGCCCAGGGTACCTTGTGGCCAAGCAGCAGAAACAGGGCGCCCAGCAGCACCACAGACCAGAGCACCCGGTGAGAGATCAGCTCCCACATGTTGACCTCGGGCATGAATTGATAATAGAGCGGCAGCATTCCCCACAGGATGAAGGAGAGGGTCGCGGTGCCGGTACCTAGCCAGTTTTTCATTATTGTCCGTTTATTAAATTAAACACCCATGGCGATAGTAGGGTGAGTGCCTTGTTTCCACAAGAGGGAAAACAGGGAAATGCTGGTACTATCAACATCATGCAGCGAATCGATACTTTGTTTGAGCAAATCAGGGCCTGCCGTTTGTGCGAGGCTCATTTGCCGCTGGGGCTTCGTCCGGTGATCCGCGGGGCCGAGAGTGCCCGGCTGCTGATCATCGGTCAGGCGCCCGGCACCCGGGTGCATGCCAGCGGTATCCCGTGGGATGACCCCTCAGGTGACAGGCTGCGCCAGTGGCTCGGCGTCGATAAAACCACCTTCTATGACGAGTCCCGCATCGCCATCATGCCGATGGGGCTCTGCTATCCCGGCAGGGGAAAATCTGGCGATCTGCCGCCCAGACCCGAGTGCGCGCCCACCTGGCACGACAAGGTATTGATGCTGTTACCCAACATCGAGCTGACCCTGCTGATCGGCCAATATTCACAAGCCTACTACCTGCGGGGGGCGGCCAAGGGATCGCTGACCGAGACGGTGCGCAGCTGGGCCGACTATGGCCCCGGCTGGCTGCCGTTGCCGCACCCGTCCCCGCGCAACACCCTCTGGCTCAGGAAGAATCCCTGGTTCGAGCAGGAGATAGTCCCCCATCTGCAGCAAAGGGTCGCCCCTTTGCTGGTGCGACCCTGAGTGGTCAAACAGCCGGTTCGGCCAGCTGTTTGGGTTTGCTGCGGGCCATGGCGACCAGCGGCAATATGATGCAGAGGCACCCCAGCAGCAGCGGCAGGCCCGGCTGCTCGTCAAACAGCCACACCCCGATGGCAACCGCCATCAACAGGCCGGTGTACTCCGCCGAGGCGATTTTGCTCGCCTCCGCCTGGCGATAGGCCACCACGCACAAGCCCGCATAGACCATGATCAGCGCCGACGAGCCGAAGGCGGGCCACCACATCTGCCACTGCCAGTTGCCCCCTTCCCACAGTGCCAGCGCCAGAATGAAGGGCATGCTCAGTACGTTGGTGAAGAACAGGGTCTGGGCGATGGGCTGCTTGAGCGGGATCCGCTTGATCAGCAGGTTGTTGAGCGCCATCGACAGTGCCACCCCGAGCGCCGCCAGCGCGGCCCAGTTCACTTCGGTGGGGCGCAGCACGATCAATACCCCGATAAAGCCGAGCAGCGCGGTCAGTACCTTCTGGCGCGAGATAGCTTCCCCCGACATCCATACCGCCAGTGGCACCATCATCAAGGGCGCGGCATAGAAGAGGGCATTGGCGGTGGCGAGCGGCAAGCGGGTGAGGGCGACCACCATCAGGCAGACGCCGACCGCCCAGATATGGGCCCGCAGCAGGTGCCATTTGATGGCCACCGGCGGGTTGCGGCGCCATGACCAGAGCAGCCAGGGCATCAGCAGAATGGCGGCCGAGAGCTGGCGAAAAAAGACAAACTGGAAGACGGGCTGATCCGGCTCCAGTACCTTGACTAGAGCATCGGAAAAGACCGCCACCATATTGCCCAGCACCAGATAAAGGATGCCGATCCCTACTGCATTCATACCACCTCCCACTTCAGATGAGGGGAGGGTAGCGCGAGGGCCGTTATCCAGTAAAATGATAAAAAATGACCACTCATGAGATATTTAGATAATGAAGCTGCCACCCCTGCGTGCCGTACAATATTTTGAAGTGGTCGCCCGCCTGCTCAGCTTCTCCCGTGCCGCCCTTGAATTGAACGTCAGCCAGAGCGCGGTCAGCCACCAGATCCGCCTGCTGGAGGATTTTCTCGGTGAGCGCTTGTTGCTGCGTCAGGGGCGGCTGCTCTCGCTGACAGCGCAGGGGGAGAGTTACTTCGAGGGGATTGCCGCCGGGCTCAGCCAGATTGCCCAGAGCAGCGAGCAACTGCGCGGTGGCGGCGAGATGCGGTTGCGTCTCGCGGTTTACAGCTCGTTTGCGGTGAAGTGGTTGATCCCGCGGTTGGCCGGATTGCGCCAGCTCTACCCCGAGCTGGATTTGAGTCTGGAGATGGTGGCGGAAGATCCCGAGCTATCCGATCGGGTGGCGGACTGCTTTATTACGGTGTCGCCCCACGGGCGAGGCTATTGTCACGATCTTATCTATCAGGAGCGGCTCTTTCCGGTCTGCAGTCGCCGCCTGTTGCAGCAGGTCAGTGGGGAGTGGCCTGAGGCCATCTGGCAGTTGCCGTTGCTGTCGGTGCAGTCCATCTACAAGGCGCGGGGTGAGGATTGGCAGCGCTGGGCCAAGGCGGGTGGGTTGGTTATTCCGGACGAGGCGCGGATGCACCACTTCAGCCATGTGCTGTTGGCGATGGAGGCGGCGGCCTGGGATCAGGGGGTGGCGTTCGTGAATGATTACATGCTGCGGCCCGATGATCCCCAGCTGGTGGCCTTGCCGGTACACCAGCTGGAGACGGGGGATGCCTTCTACTTTACCTGCAAGCGCTCACGGGCCCATGAGCCTGCCATCAGCCGGTTGCGCCAGTGGCTGATGATGGAGACACGCCAGAGCATGCCGTTGTAATTACTCGGGTTATCAGGCTTTCTTGAACTGGCTCAGCACAAACAGGCTGGTGGCGCAGACCACCACTGAGGGGCCTGCCGGAGTATCCTGATACCAGGAGAGGGTCAGCCCGCCGAGCACGGCGAGACAGCCAATCAGCGCGGCAAAGCCGGCCATCTGCTCGGGTGTCTGGCTGAAGCGGCGAGCGGTGGCGGCGGGGATGATCAGCAAGGAGGTGATGATCAGCGCACCGACAAACTTCATCGCCACGGCGATCACCAACCCAATCAGCAGCATCAGCACGCAGCGCAGCACATCAACCCGGATCCCCTCTACCCGCGCCAGCTCTTCCGAGATGGTCATGGAGAGCAGGGGATCCCACAACCGCCACAGGGTGAGCAACACCAGCGCGCCACCACCGTAGATCCAGAGCAGATCCATCGGTTGTACCGAGAGCAGGTCGCCAAACAGGTAGGCCATCAGATCTACCCGGACGTTATCCATAAAACTCAAGGTAACCAGACCGAGGGACAGGGCGCTGTGGGCCAGAATGCCGAGCAGGGTATCGGTAGCGACCTGCTGGTTGCGGCTCATGATCACCAATAGCATCGCCATGGCGAGGCAGCAGACCACCACCGCCAGGGTGAGATCGACCTGCAGCAGGATGCCCAGCGCGATGCCGAACAGACAGGCATGGGAGAGGGTGTCGCCAAAATAGGCCATCTTGCGCCAGACCACGAAGCTGCCGAGGGGGCCGGCCAGCAGGGCGATGCCGAGACCGGCCGCGAGGGCGTATAACAGAAAGCTGTCCACTTGAATGTCCTGTTGCTTGCGCTATTTGCTGTGAGCGTTGTTGCGAGAGGGCAGGCGGATGACGGGGGCCTGCGGTTCATGATGATGGTGTTCGCCGTCGCAGTGGTGATGATGGGTATAGACCGCCAGCACCTCCTGCTCCGGTCGCCCGAACAGGCGGGCAAATTCGGGATGGCGGGCCACACTTTCCGGCGCGCCATGACAGCAGACGTGGCGATTGAGGCAGATCACCTCGTGGGTGCTGGCCATGACCAGATGCAGGTCGTGGGAGACCATCAGCACGGCGCAATTGAACTCGGCGGCCAGTTTGCCGATCAGGGCATAGAGCTCGATCTGGCCGTTGATATCGACCCCTTGTACCGGCTCGTCCAGTACCAGCAGCTCGGGTTTCACCAGCAGGGCGCGAGCCAGCAGCACACGCTGCATCTCACCGCCGGAGAGTTTCTGCATCCGGTTCTCCAGCAATCCCTCTGCACCAACCCGAACCAGCGCTTCCTCGATGGAGAGGCGGCTGTTCTTGCCCAGTTGCAGGAAGCGGCGCACCGTCAGCGGCAGGGTGGGATCCAGATAGAGGCGCTGGGGCACATAGCCAACCCGCAGGTCGCGGTTGCGGATAATGGTGCCAGAATCTGGCCTGAGCAGGCCCAGCACCAGCTTGCTCAGGGTACTCTTGCCCGCCCCGTTAGGGCCGACCAGGGTGGTGATTTTGCCTTTATTGAGGGTAAAGGAGACCTTTTCGAGCACTGTGTGCCCATCAAACGAGAGAGAGACCTCTTTCAGCTCCACCAATTGGCTCATGACAACTCCGGGGTTTACAGCCAGTGAGAGTTATAATATAACAAAAAGCGGCTGTTATATTATCACATACTCACCCCCTGACGAGATTCATCAATGAGAATTATTGCGCTTTTCACTGCCTTGCTGGCGGTGAGTTTGCCTGTCCGTGCCCTTGAGGTGCTGACCACCATCAAGCCCCTTGGCTTCATCGCAGCGGCGATCACCGACGGGGTGAGCGAGCCCAAGGTGTTGCTGCCGACCGGTGCTTCTCCCCACGACTTTTCCCTGCGCCCCTCTGATATCCGCAGCATCAACAGCGCTGGTTTGGTGGTGTGGGTCGGCCCCGAGCTGGAAGGCTTCATGGCCAAGCCGCTGGCCAATCATCCCCATGCATTGACCCTGACTCAGGTTGAGGGGATGGCACTGTTCAACTACGCGACTCAGGATAGCCATGACTCCCATGATCATGATGCGCACGATCATGACCATGCGGCTCACGAGCACGGTGACCATGATCATGATGAAGGGCATGAGGGACATCATCACCAAGGGGTCGATCCCCACATCTGGCTTGGCCCGACGCAGGCCAAGGTGATTGCCAAGGCGATCGCAAGCGAATTGGGCAAACTGGATCCGGCCAATCAGGCTCGCTATGACGCCAACCTCGCTGCATTTGATGCCAAGGTGGATGCCAAGGACAAGGTGATTGCCGGCCAGATGAAGGCGGTGAACCAGAAGGGGTACTTTGTATTCCACGAGGCGTATGGCTACTGGGAACGCCACTACGGCATGAGTTCAAAAGGTCACTTCACCGTGAGCCCGGAGCGTCGCCCCGGCGCCAAGACGCTGGTGGATATCCGCAAAGCACTGGAAGAGCAGCAGGCAAGCTGTATTTATGCCGAGCCGCAATTCTCACCGGCAGTGATCGAATCAGTGGCGCGCAATACCGGTGCCAAGGTGTTGTTGCTGGATGAGGTGGGTGAACAGGTGCCGCTTGGCCCGGATGGTTATCCCCAGTTCATGCAGCAACTGGCTGACGCATTCGCCCAGTGCCGCTGATAACCGGCTGAGCCTCTCACCCGGACGGACTATACTGACCTCCAGCATCTGACATGGAGTGTCTGCTATGAAATGGTTGTTGATCCCAGCCTGCACCCTGGCGCTATGTTGCGCCAGCGTGCAGGCATCGCGTCTTTCCGAGTACATTGCCAGCCCGGATCTACGGGCCAAGCTGCAGGAGGTTTATGGTGGCCGCGCCATTCAGCGGGCCGAGGCATTTTCTCGTCTGCTGACCCCCAGAGCGGGCACTACCGACCAGCAGAAGGTCGAGCTGGTGAACAACTACTTCAACAATCTGACCTACAGTGAAGATCCCAAGCTGTGGGGTGATGAGGATTACTGGGCCAATCCGCTGGAGTTCATCGGTGCCCGGGGCGGGGATTGCGAGGATTACAGCATCTCCAAGTACTACACCCTGATGGAGCTGGGGGTGGATGAGAAGAAGCTACGGCTGGCTTACGTCAAGGCCGTACGTTACAACCAGTTCCACATGGTGACGCTCTACTTCCCCACACCCAAGGCTGATCCGCTGGTGCTCGACAACATCAACAGCCGGATCCTGCCGGGTAGCAAGCGTACCGATCTGATACCCGTCTACAGCTTCGATGCCAAAAGTATCTGGATCATGAAGTCGCGCCGGGAAGGGACGCTGGCAGGGAGTGCCGATAGGCTAGCGCAGTGGACATCGATGAAGACCCGTTTCTCCAGCGAGCAACTGCGCTCTCCCCGTCGTCAGCTATAGCTTGCCCGCCGCTTTTAACTCCTCGAAATATTTCGCCGCGCCCGGATGCTGTTCAATACTCAGCACCGGGCCGATTTTATTGCGCGCCCGGTGAAACATATTGGCGTAGCCGTACGTCTGCTCATTGAACTTAGTCTGCTGGGTCAGCATGGCTTTAGTCAGCCGATAGACAGACTCTTCCGGCATGGCTGCATTGGTCACCAGGGTCGCGGCGATGGCAAAGGTGGGGGTCGCTTTCAGATTGCCAGGGTAGATGCGGGCGGGCACCTGACTGCGTTGGTAGTATTTGACCCCCTTGAGCAATTGATCCCGGGTGGCCCCTTCGATGGGGAGGAAGCGGACGGCGCAGCGTTTGGCGGTGTCGAGCACGATCCGGTTCGGGTGCCCCATCACCAGCGCAAACGCGTCGATCTGTTTGCTGCAAAGTGCATCGGACTGATTGGCCATGCTCTTCAAATCGAGATCCTGCTCTTGTGCTCCCAGTTGATTGAACAGCGTCAGTGCCGTCTGACGTGTGCCAGACCCCTTCAGCCCCATATCGATGGGGGCGAGCTTGAGCTGTTCCAGTGAGGTGATATCGCCATCGGCACGGATCACTATGGTGAAGGGTTCGGCATGGGTGGCAAACAGGGCGCGCAGCTCAGGTTGCGGCTGCGTGGCAAAGGGGCCCAAGCCCTTGCTGGCCTGATACAGCCAATCGGACTGCACCATGGCGTAGGAAGACTCGCCGCTCTTAAGCCGCAGCAGGTTTTCTATTGAACCTGATGTTCCCTGCAGTGCGCATTTTAGTTGCTCATCGGCCTCATGGGCCAGGCGGCAAAACTCTTTGGTTATCTGGTGATAAATTCCCTGTTCACCCCCGGTGCCAATCGTAATGGATTCGGCCATCAGGCCGGGTTGCCAAAGCAGAGGCAATAACATGGCGAGCTTTTTCATGCTTGAGCCTCCTTGGCATAACCATCGATACCCCAGTTTCGCAGCTGGTCTCTGTCGTTGCACTCGCCCGCTTCTGCCAGCAGGGTATAACCGGCGGCATGCATGGTCTGGGAGAGCAGGTTCCAATAGAGCGGCGCATCGGTCAGCTGGCAGCTGATAAAAATGGGATTGAGTGGGTCGAGCAGATTAAGCGTGTCTGCGTTCAGGGGAATGGCACTGAACGCGAGTTCACAGCCCTGCTCCTGCAGCGCGGCTAATGCGGGCTGGCCGTGGGAGGGGAAGGAGATCACATCCCAACGCCAATCCAGCGTTTTGCCACGGCCCTGGGTCAGCAGAGGGGCGATCTCGGTCCATTGCGGGTGATTGAGCAGCGAGAGTGGCAGGGAGATGCCCTCTACGTGCAGTTGCTGCCACTGCTGCAATGTGGCTTGGATGACCGTCAGGTCGGTGTTGGCAGAGAGAGTCTGGCCGGGTAAAAAACGCTGATAGAGTGCAATATCCCCCTGAGTAGAAGCAAAAGTTTGTAGTTGCCCGCCTTCTGGCAACGGGTCCAGCCCTTGCAGTGGTTGCGACGTTGGTGGGGGTAGCTGTTTGCCCAGCTGGGTAATTTTGAGCCGTTGTTGCAATAGATCCCGTTTGCGTTCGGATACCAGTTGATTGATGGAGAGCGACACCTCTTTGAGGTCCTGCAACCAGGGGGTTGGCAGGGCGCTGTTGAACTGATGTTTGCGGACCCGGATCAACTGCAGGTTGATCTGTTCCAGCGGTTGCAGCAGGCGTTTGCAAACCAGAGAGATGATCAGGGTAAACACGACGAGTCCTGCCAGCAGCGCCAGACCGGTGCGGCTGATGGCATTCCACAGATGCTGATAGGCGTAGCCGCTATGTCCTTCCAGGGTCAGGGTGCCCAGCATGCGCCAACCATCGGTCAACTCTTGCTCAATCTTGACGGGGGGCATGCCGATAACAGAGGGGAGCCAGCTTGGGACATTCTGCTGGGTAGCGTGGAATACTTTCTGAAACAGTAATTGGCCATCGGGGTCGATCAGGGTGACCGAGCTGACGAAGCCGCCATCAAACATGGCGTTGACGATAGTTTCAGCCAGCACTTTGTCGTCATTGAGCAAGGTGCCCTGCAAGACCAGCCCCAGAGCGGTAATTGCCGTCTCCAGGTTGGCGGACATCTGATCGAGGATCGACTGGCGGATGGTCGTGGCCTCCAGAGCAAACAGCAGCACAGCACCGATCAAGAACAGTACAAGAATTATCCGGCTCAACAGTTTTGATAACGTCATATCCACTCCATGGAAAAGATATCGCAACATTTTGGGTTTCTATTCAGAGTCGAATTCGACCCGGTTCTTAAAAATAGGAAAAAATAGTTAAAAAAGACGATCATTTCTGCCCATCAGGGCAGGTTATGCATAAAATGTGAAGTTCATGCAGATTGTGATGAACTATCTGTGTTTGTTTTTGTCCAAAGAACAGTTTTATGCGGTTTTGTCACAACAGATCGCGCGACTCACACTCTTTAGATCTAAATACAGGATAGCGGATGAAACGTCTCCGTCCCTTGGTAGTGCAGGCTGCCAATTGGGAACCCCCGGTTCCCCGCAAACATTTTTATGCGATGCTGATGCTGACGGCCATGACGCTGTCGGCAGTGGCATTATTGCCAGCGCCAGGTGACATCCTGGAGCGGCCGCTGCGTCTTGAGTTGCCCATTGATACCGCCGGTACGGCAACCAATGAAAACAACACCGACTTTAACGAAATCCCCGATCACGAACTGGTTGATCAGAGTGCGCCGGATGACGATATCCCGGTCGATGCCACTCCCCAGTGGCAGGATTATCGGGTGCGTAATGGCGAAAACCTGACCGCTATCTTCAACAACCTCGGGCTCTCTACCACCACCCTCTACAAGGTGCTGGATGCAGACAACAAGAACCATCTGGCGCGGCTCAAGCCGGGACAGAATATCGAGCTGTTGATTGATCAGGACAATATCCTGCAGCAACTGAAGATCCGCCTGAACATCAAGCAGACCTTGGTGATGGAACGTGGGGGCGAGGCGTATAGCTCCACCATGATCAACGAGAAGGTGGAGTGGCAACCGCAGCGTTACAACGGGGTCATTAATGGCAGCTTCTATGTCAGCGCCCGCAATGCAGGCATTCCGGCCAACCATATCCAGAAAATTGCCAACCTGTTTCAGTGGCGGATGAATTTTGCCAAAGATTTGCAAAAGGGCGACAAGTTCAAGGTACTGGTGCGCCAAGAGACGGTAGAAGGAAAGAGCACTGGCAATAGCCAGCTGTTGGGGGTGGAAGTGATCAGTCAGGGCCAGAGTACCTCGGCGTGGCTCTCGGAAGACGGTAACTATTACGATGCTCAGGGCAACAGTCTGGAGCGCGGTTTCCGCCGTTATCCGACTCATAGCCGCTACCGGATCAGCTCCAACTTCAACCCGGCGCGCAAACATCCGGTGACCGGCGCTATTCGTCCTCATGAAGGGACTGACTTTGCCTTGCCGGTGGGCACGCCGGTATTGGCGACCGGTGATGGTGTCGTCCAGAAGGCGACCAGGCACCCGCTGGCGGGTACCTACATTGTTATCAAGCATGGCCGCACCTTGGCGACCCGCTATCTGCATCTGAGCAAGCTGCTGGTCAAGCCGGGGCAACGGGTGAAGATGGGAGACAAGATTGGCCTTTCCGGTAACACTGGCCGTTCTACCGGTGCACATCTGCACTATGAGCTGCGCATCAATAACCGTCCGGTTAATGCCATGACCGCCAAGCTGCCGATGGCTGAGCCCTTGAGTGGCAAGGAGCGTCGCCAGTTCCTCGCTAAAGTGAAGAGTTATCGCAAGGAGCTGGCAGCTGGCTGATGCTGAGTAAGCCATCCTGATATAGAAAGGCCCCGCCAGACTGGCGGGGCCTTTTTACATGGGTAGCAAGCGGCAGGGTCAGTAACCTTTGTCGAAGTCGATTTTGCTATCCAGCGGTTGCCCATCGATAAAGCGGATGTAATTGCGAATAAAAATCTGGGCGACATCCTCTGGAAAGCTGTAGCCACTGTTGTGGGGGGTGACGATGAGGTTGGGCTGGCCCCACAGCGGGCTGTCGGCAGGCAGGGGCTCTTGCTCAAACACATCCAGCACTGCCATCGCCAGCTTGCCGGTACGCAGGGCGGTGAGCAGATCGCCGGAGTGAACAGCGCTGCCACGGCCGACGTTGAACAGGATGGCGCCGGGTTTGCAGTGTTCGAACCGGGCGGCATTGAACAGATGGCGGGTATCGCGGGTGGCAGGCAGCACGCTGACGATCACATCGGCTTGGGCCAGCATTTTGTTGAGCGCAGGTAGCTGATAAACCTGATCAAAACCGGCGCGTTCCCGGCCGCTACGGCTGATGCCCAGCACCTTCATGCCAAAATGTTTGCCGGTGTGGGCAATATGCTGGCCAATGCTGCCGGTACCCAGGATTAACATTGTGCGGCCTTTGAGTCCCTGATAGGGGTGGCTTTGCCACAGGCGTTGCTTTTGCTGCTCCCGATAAACGGGCATTTGACGCATCAGGCTGAGCAGATGGCCAAAAACATACTCGCTCATCAACGGGCCGAAGATACCGCGCACATTGGTGAGCTGATAGTCGCGGCGACTGTCAGGGTCGAGCAGCACATCGACTCCGGCGTAGGTGGACTGCAACCAGCTCAGCTTGCTGGCCTTGGGCAGCAGCGGTTTGGCGCGGGCTGGCTCTGCCATCAGAATGTGAGCCTCACCAATCAGTTTTTCGGCATCGATCTGATTGTTGGCCTGCAGAATACGTAGATGGGGAAGGTTGGCGGCCTTGAGCAGACGTTCGTAGTGAGCATTATCCTGGCTGAGCAAAAGAAGGGTACGTTGGCTCATACTCTTGTTCCTTATCAGAATTTGCGGCGCAACAAGATGCCGCTCTCGCCCCATCTTACCTGACTTCATATCGCAACATAGCTGACCAGGGCGCTTTTTCGTTTTCGCCGCGCCCCTCGTGGGCTACAATCTGCCCCACATTTTGCAAAGGATCCGACTCCAGTGTTTGGTGACAAGTTTTATAAGCGACTGGCCGAGCTACAGCCTTGGCAACAGACCGTCTACACCCTGGCGCTGGCAGAGCGCATGTACCCCAACTATGCCCTGTTCTGTCAGGCCTCCGGCTTTGGCAATGCAGGCGCCTTCCGGCACTCGCTGGATCAGCTGTGGGCCTACCTCACCGTCAAGGGATCCCGGGTCAATCTGGGGGCCATTCTGGAAGAGTTCGAAACCCATATTCCGGATCCCCGCAAGTTTGAATCCTACGGCGCCTACCCTGCGCTGGACGCTTGCGTCGCACTGGGTTGCGCTTACAGCTCTGTGATCTGCCGGATTGGTGAAGAGGCCTTTGATGCCAGCCATGCTTCGGTCGGCACGGTTGCCGGTTTTATCGAGCTATTGGAAGAGCGAGATCTGACCGAAGAGGAGCTCTACGAACACGAGTACATGGAGGCCGAGCTGGAATTCCAGGTTGAGCTGCTCAAGCGGGTGGCCCACGAACGCGATAGCGATCGTATCCTGGCGATCAAGGTGTTTGCCGCTCAGGATGGCGTCTCCAACATCGGGATCAGTCTGGAAGAGTAATCTTCAGCGCGACCTGATATCAAAAAGCTCCCGAACGGGAGCTTTTTTTGTGCCTGAAAAAGGTGCTCTGCTTACTACTCTTCGGTGAGCGATCTGACGCTCAGCACGGGGGCTGCATCGATTTCATCGGCATTCATCATGACGGAGATCCGCTGTAGTGAAGAGAGCAACAGACTTTGCTCCCAGGCCTCGAGAGCATGAAAACGCTGGACGAAACGCTCCTGCAGTGGTGTCGGTGCCTGGGCCAGCAGCACACGACCGGCATCGGTCAGGGTGGCATGCACTTTGCGTTTGTCGGTCTCGCTGCGAATGCGTTGCACCAGCTGACGGTTTTCCAGTCGATCCATGATGGTGGTGGCGGTGGCCTGGCTCATATTGGTGTGATCTGCCAGTTGCCGCATGGAGATCTGCCCCAGCTCATTTATTCCTTTGAGCAATAACAGTTGGGGCGAGGTGAGGCCAGCTTCTTTGATCAAGCGCTTGGAGTGCATATCGATAGCTCGGATAATCTGGCGCAGCGCAACCAGCACTTCATCATGTTTTTCCATGGGTTCTGAATCATTGCGGGGATTGAAAGGAGCAAAATTTTGCTCCTGACCGATCAAAAGGTCAATGTCGTTATTACTCTAATGGTTTATGTTCAAAGTAATTTTGTGTTAGGTTAGCCGACTCTTCGCAGTGTGAAACCTGACATTTTAGGAATAGACCATGATGAATGAGCTTGATATGAAGACCCTGGTTAATGGGTTAAAAATAGTAAGAGTTCGCTATGAATTGCCAGATACCTCGGCTTTTGTACGCTATCAACCCGCTTATGAAGAAGATCCCAACACCCTTAAGGTACACCACTATGATGGTGAGCTGCCGCTCTCCTGTAGTGAGACAGGTCATTTCAACCTAAAGGAGTTGGTGAACGAATTGCGCTATGCCTATGTGCTGGTTCACCTCTTTCCTGACGAGAGTGCCATGAACTTCTACCTGACCGGTCTTGATACCGGACTGGCCCAACTGGAGTTTATCGGTGGCTCTTATGACTTCAACCGGCTCTGGATCACCAGTGGCATCTCCAATGTCGGCGTGCCGATGGCCATCTTCCTTGGCAAGCGCCACGCAGTGAATGGCCAGCCTTCGGTCACCCTGGTGGATCATCGTGAGCTGGCCACCGGCAAGCTGGTCTATCGCGCCATTGGTGGTGCCGGTGATCATGTAGGCGAAGAGTTTTTTAACAACGACTAAGGAGGCTCGATGATAGCAACCAAGGGGCTACTGAAAGGCCTCAACCCCACTATGGCCATGACGGCCCTCACCGTGATCACTCTATTTCTGCTGTTTGGCGTATTTGTTCCCGAGACCGCCGCGGCCTGGTTCACCGGTGCCAAGGACCAGATTATTGCCGGGTTCAAGTGGTACTACATTTTGCTGGTCGCCCTGTTCCTGTTCTTCGCTATCTACCTGATGTTCAGCCGTTTTGGCAGCATCCGGTTGGGTGACGACGACCAGGTACCGGAGTTCGGCTACTTTGCCTGGTTCTCCATGCTCTTTAGTGCCGGTATGGGGATCGGTCTGGTGTTCTGGAGCATTGCCGAGCCCATGAACCATCTGCAGGGTAATCCCTTTATCACCGAAGGAATGACCCCCGAGGCGGCCCAGGTTGCCATGCGCCTCACCTTCTTTCATTGGGGGCTGCACCCTTGGGCCATCTATGTGATCGTTGGCCTGTCGCTGGCCTTCTTCAGTTATCGTCGCAAGTTACCGCTGGCGATCCGCTCGGTGCTCTATCCGATCCTCGGCGATCGCATTTACGGCTTCTGGGGCCATGCTGCCGACGTACTGGCGGTGTTTGGTACTGTATTCGGGGTGGCGACTTCTCTTGGCCTTGGCGTGGCACAGATGAATACCGGTCTGAATCAGATGTTTGGCATGGCGATATCGCAGTCGAACCAGCTTTGGTTGATTGGCGGGATCAGTCTGATCGCTACCCTGTCGGCGGTCTCTGGTGTGGGGCGCGGGGTTAAGCTGCTCTCCGAGCTCAACATCTGGCTGAGTGTGTTCGTCCTGGCGCTCTTTCTGGTGCTGGGGCCCACTATTTATATCCTCAACTCCTATGTGCAGAACATCGGTGATTACCTGCAAAACATCGTCAAATTGAGCTTCTGGACCAACTCCGAAGCCAATGGCACTTCGGCCTGGCAATCGAGCTGGACCGCCTTTTATTGGGGCTGGTGGATCGCCTGGGCGCCGTTTGTCGGCATGTTTATTGCCCGCATTTCCAAGGGGCGAACCATTCGTGAGTTCGTGCTCGGCGTGTTGCTGGTGCCTTCATTGCTCGGCATGTTCTGGCTTACCGTATTCGGTGGTACGGCGATGAATCTGGAGCTGTTTGGCGGTGGCGGCGTGGTCGCTGCGGTTAATCAGGATGTCACCCTGGCGCTCTATCAGACAGTGGAGTTGCTGCACTGGGGGACCTTGGGCTGGATTGCCAAAGGGGTGCTGACCTTGCTGATTTGTACCTACTTCATTACCTCCAGTGACTCGGGCACCCTGGTCATCACCACCTTGCTCTCCATTGGTGATCAGGATCCACCCGTGTTGCATCGGGCAATCTGGGGTCTGGGGCAGGGGCTGGTCGCCGCCATTTTGCTGCTCTCTGGTGGATTGGCGGCCCTGCAGGCGGCCAGTATTATCGCCGCGCTGCCGTTCTCGGTGATCATGCTGGCGATGTGTTACTCGCTGATGTTGGGGCTCAAGCAGGAGAGCCAGCGCCAGGTTGAGTACCGCCAGAATCTGAAACGCCACGATGGTTCATCTCATATGAGCCTGCTGGATCGCATTGGTCCGGCATAACGGCAGCCCCAAGGGGCGCCTCTTCATATGTAAACGTGATATGTAAACCTGGATGTAAAACGGCCGCCCTGTTGATGTTCTCCTTGCGGAGCTCATCATCAGGGCGGCCGTCTGTTCTGGGGCCGATGTTACTCTTCGATAAAGGTCCACTCATCCTTGACCCGACTGATGGCGTCGGTGCGTTTTTTGGCCAGCTGTTCCTTGATCTCTTCCCCTTTAAAACCGGCGGCCACTATCTCTTTCACCGGCACCGCCTGAGCGGCGGCCAGCGCCTCGGCCACATAATCGGGTTCGGCGTAGACCCGCTCCTCAAAACCGGTGCGACCATGGAAGTCGGCGCGGCAGGTATCAAGTAACTGCGCAAAACGCTCCGGTCTGCGCCAGGCGTCGGCTTTGTCGAACACCTTGAGCAGGGTGGCTGGCTTGAGCTCAAAGGCGATATGGAGTTGGGTGTGCAGATCGCTCACCAGCAGCGCCAGATCCCGGCACTCGTTGGGTACCCGGAACCGCTCGCACAGGGCGCGGATCAGCGGTAGCCCCTTCTGGCCGTGCCCATGATGGCTCGGCCAGAACTCTTTGGGGGTGATCCCCTTGCCAAGGTCGTGGCAGAGGGCGGCAAAGCGCACCGTCAGCTCGGGGGAGATCCGGCACGCCTGCTCCAGCACCATCAGGGTGTGGATGCCGGTGTCGATCTCCGGGTGCCACTTGGCCGGGGCGGGGACGCCAAACAGGGCATCGATCTCGGGGAACAGCGCCTTGAGTGCGCCGCACTGGCGCAGCACCTCGAAGAAGATCTGCGGGGTTGGCCCCAACAGCACTTTTTCCAGTTCCTTCCAGACCCGCTCCGGGGTGAGGTGGGCCAGCTCGCCAGCGGCCGTCATCTCGCTCATCAGGGTGAGGGTTTGTGGCGCGATGGCAAAGCCCTGGGCGTGGAAGCGGGCGGCAAAGCGCGCTACCCGCAGGACGCGCAACGGGTCTTCGGCGAAGGCGGGGGAGACGTGGCGCAGCAGCCGTTTTTTCAAGTCATCAATGCCGCCGTAGGGATCATGGAGCTGGCCCTGATCATCCTCGGCGATGGCGTTGATGGTGAGATCCCGGCGCAGCAGATCTTGCTCCAGGGTCACATCGGGGGCTGCATGACAGACAAAACCGGTGTAGCCCTGCCCCTGTTTGCGTTCGGTACGGGCGAGGGCATACTCCTGCTGGGTTTTGGGGTGGAGAAACACCGGGAAGTCGCGGCCAACCTGGGTAAAACCCAGCGCCAGCATCTGTTCCACAGTGGCACCGACCACCAGATGATCCCTGTCGCCCTGCGGCAATCCCAACAGGCGATCCCGCACTGCGCCCCCAACCAGATAAGTCTGCAAACCGTCTCTCCCGTCATTCATCATGGGGCCGAGTATATCGTCTTTGCAGCCTGACCACGACCTGTCCGCAGTACCGGTCAGCGCGGCTTTGACTTGGGCGTGATGAGGCCTTACGCTGCCGCTCCAAATCCATTGTGCTATGCAATGCCCCCAATCCAATGCTCGGCACTGCGGGCACTGTTGGCGTGCGCACAGCCAGCATGAATCGAAGGAACCGCAGAGTTCCCCTTTATATCAATGACATGAGAACAACGTGAATCAATCAACCTTCGCCAGCCGGGTGCTGGAGTGGTACCAGCTCCATGGTCGCAAGAGCCTGCCCTGGCAGCAGGAGAAGACTCCTTACCGAGTCTGGGTCTCAGAGATCATGCTGCAGCAGACCCAGGTCGCCACCGTGATCCCCTATTACCAGCGTTTTATGGCGCGCTTCCCTGATGTGGTGGCGCTGGCCGATGCCCCTGTCGACGAGGTGCTGCACCACTGGACCGGCCTTGGCTACTACGCCCGCGCCCGCAACCTGCACAAAGCGGCCCAGCAGATCCGCGATCACCACCACGGCCTCTTCCCCGAGCGCTTTGACGAGGTGATGGCCTTGCCGGGGATTGGCCGCTCCACCGCTGGTGCCGTGCTGTCGCTCTCCCTCGGTCAGCCCCACGCCATTCTCGATGGTAACGTGAAGCGGGTGCTCACTCGTTGGTTGGCCCTGCCGGGCTGGCCCGGTCAGAAACCGGTAGAAAACGAGCTGTGGGAGATCGCCATCCGGTTAACTCCCAAGCTGGGCGTGGCGCACTACAACCAGGCGATGATGGATATCGGCGCCACCATCTGCACCCGCAGCAAGCCTGCTTGCGATCGCTGTCCGGTGCGGGCCGATTGCCAGGGCTTGTCGCAAGGCAATCCCACCGCCTATCCCAACAGCAAGCCCAAGAAGAGTATCCCTGCCCGCGACGGCATCATGCTGCTGATCCGCCATGGCGATGAGCTGCTGCTGGAGAAGCGGCCGCCACAGGGGATCTGGGGCGGGCTCTACTGCTTCCCGCAGGTGGCCTCGCTGGCCGAGGTGGATGGTCTGCTGGCAAATCTCGGGCTGGCGCACCACGGTTATCGGGAACTGGCCGGTTTTCGCCACACGTTCAGTCACTTCCACCTCGATATTCAGCCTTTACTGATCGAGATAGATAGCGCACCGGCGCTGCGGCTCATGGAAGGCGATCACCGACTCTGGTATAACTTACGCCATCCTGCCGAGGTGGGGCTGGCGGCCGCCACTGCCCGCCTGCTCGCCTATCCGGACTTACAACAATAGAGGTCAACATGAGCCGTACTGTATTTTGCCAACGCTTGAAAAAAGAGGGCCCGGGCCTGGATTTTCAACTCTATCCTGGTGAGCTCGGCAAGCGTATTTTTGACAACGTCAGCAAGGAAGCCTGGGCCGAATGGCAGAAGAAGCAGGTGATGCTGATCAACGAGAAGAAGCTCAACATGATGAATCTTGAGCATCGTCAGTTGCTGGAAAAAGAGATGGTCAGCTACCTGTTTGATGCGGGTGAAGTAGAGATCGACGGTTATACCCCTCCCAGCCAGTAAGCCGTCCAGCTGTGCTACATGTGAACAGGGGCAGGCATTGCCCGATGTTACTGTTGGCGATGACACTTCTTCCTGTTTGCAACAAATGAATGATGGGCGGCATGTCCGCCCGTTTTGAGGATTTTATGGGCCGAATTTTTTGGCTGCTGTGTACCTTGTTGTTTCTCTCTGCCTGTTCGTCTTCTCCCAAGCCCAACGGGAGCGAGGATGACGATCTGGTCAACGGCAAGGACATTCGCGGTTTTGAACACATGATTAGTGCACTCTCCCATAACGTGAACGAAATATGGGGGCGGGAGGCGCTGTTTGCCGGCAAGTTTGACTACGTCAAATACACGGATCAGTACAAAAGCCGGGCGCATATCGATTTTTCCAGTGGTCATATCATGGTGGAGACGGTATCCAGTGTGGATCCGCGGGCTCATTTACGCCGCGCCATCATTGAGACCTTGCTGACACCGGATGACCCGGCGGAAGTGGATCTCTACTCTGACCGTGAAATCGTCCCCGGTGGCGAGCCGTTCCTGTATGGTCAGGTGCTGGACAATCTGGGTCAGCCGATCCGTTTTGACTGGCGTGCCGAGCGTTATGCCGACTACCTGCTGAGTACGGCAATGAAAAAGCGTACCTTGGGGATCCGCACCATCTTCTTCGTGGATATTCCGATGGTGGCAAACCATGAGGATAAGCGGGGCTACAAGTATGCAAACATCATTCGTGACGCATCCCGTAAATATAAGGTGCCCGAGAGCCTGATCTATGCGGTGATCAAAACAGAGAGCAGCTTCAACCCCTATGCGGTGAGCCACGCTAACGCCTATGGCCTGATGCAGGTCATTCCTGCCACAGCAGGACGAGATGTCTACCAGCGGGTCAAGGGCAAGAGTGGTCAACCGACCCGGGAGAACTTGTTTAATCCGGCCTACAACATTGATGTCGGCACCGCTTATCTGCATTTGTTGCAGACGGTCTATCTGGTGGATATCGAGGATCCCCGTTCCCGTCGCTATGCGGTGATTTCAGCCTACAACGGTGGGGCGGGCGGGGTGCTCAACACCTTCTCGCGGGATCGCAAGGCTGCGCCTGGCAAGATAAACCGGCTCTCGCCAGAAGCTGTCTACCAGGTGCTGACCGAGCAGCATCCGAAAGCAGAAGCGCGGCGTTATCTTTACAAGGTTGATCAGGCCGAGAAAGGCTTCAAACGCTCCTATGTTGGACGTGCGGGTTAACCAGAGCCAATGCAAAAGGGCGCTTGATATCAAGCGCCCTTTTTACGTCTGGCCAAATTGCAGGTTGTTGCGCCTTATTTGGCGATAAAGCCACCCTTGCTCTGCGGGGCTGCGCCCACTTTCTCCAGAGTTTTCACTTCCACTTCGGTCTTGTTCCAGCTGTGGTCCACTTCACCACGGATGCGGATCTGATCATCCGGGCCGACTTCGGTACCGCGCCACACATCCTGATCCACTTCGACCTCCACTTCACCACTGGCATCACGGAACAGGTAGTTCTCGCCGCCAAGATGCTTGACCAGTTTTCCTTCCAGCGTGGCCCAGCTGTCATCGGCCAGATCTTTCAGTTGAGCAACCGAGACCTTGTTCTGCTCTTGCGGGCCGGTATAGGCCGCCATGGCGAAAGAAGAGACAGACATCAGGGTCAACAGTCCGATTACGCTTGCGCTTGCCTTGTTCATTTCATACTCCTGTCGTTGGTATGATGGCATTGTGCAGGGATGGGTGTGAAACAAGCGTGAAAGAAATGCGCAGGTGTGATTGTCTGTTTTGTGAGCGCAAGCGATTTCATCGCCGATGAGGCATGTGGGACTTTATCAGGCTCTGTAATCTGTCGCCTTCACCAGAAGTCAGTGGCGGCAGACTCTTCCCGTGCTTGCCGTCATTCGAGGGGAAGTCCGCAGGTCAAACCTGCTTAATCGAAGAGAATAACAATATGAAAAAATGGCTTGTTTGTTTATTGGGGTTGATGGCGCTGACCGTTCAGGCGGCAGATGGGCGTCAGCCTTTTTCCCGGATCGTGATGTTTGGTGACAGCCTCTCCGACACCGGCAAGATGTACAAGAAGATGAGGGGGTATCTCCCCTCCAGCCCGCCCTACTTCAATGGGCGTTTCAGCAACGGGCCGGTCTGGCTGGAGCTGCTGCGTGACCAGCATTTTCCCGGGCTGGTATTGGCCAACGAGGCGGAAGGCGGTGCGACAGCGGTGGCCTATAACCATCAGGGCGCTCTGAACGGCTGGCTCGGTTTCTGGTCCTGGGATCCCAAATATCAGGTGATCAACAACCTCGATTACGAGATCGATCAGTTCCTGAAAAAAGACAGGTTCCGCCCCGATGACCTGGTGGTGATCTGGGTCGGCGCCAATGACTATCTGGCCTATGGCTGGAATACCGAGCGGGATGCGGATCGGGTGATCGATACCGTCCGGCTGGCATCGAACCGCTTGGTGCTCAACGGTGCCCGGCAGATCCTGCTGTTTAACATTCCGGATTTGGGGCAGACCCCGTCAGCCCGCAGCATGAAGGTCGTCGAGAAGGTGCGCCATGTCGCCAGCTATCACAACCAGCGCCTGCAAAGCCTTACTCGTGAGCTGGCCCCCCTCGGTATTGTGAAGTTGTTCGAGGTAGACAAGCAGTTTGACGAAATGGTGAAAGAGCCACAGAAATTTGCCCTGAGTAATACAGAACAAGCATGTTATAGCGGCAGTTATATCTGGAAGCCGTTTTCTGGTAGCGCTCCGGGTATCGCAGCCGATCCCGCCCTGAGCCTGTCCGAGCGGGTGGCCATTGCTGGCAACCCGATCCTGGCACAGGCAGTGGTGAGCCCGCAGGCAATACGCAACGCAGCTGCGCTCAATTGTGATGAGCATATGTTCTGGGATCAGGTGCATCCGACCAGGACGGTGCATAAGGCATTGGGCCAGCGAGTTGCTGATTTCATCGATCAGCACTACGAGTTTATCCGTCGCTGATAGCATTCAGGGCCAGCTTGCGCTGGCCCTAATCCCGATCCAACCCCCTTTGGTGTCCGTTTTTTAATCGCTGCCAGTTCAAATAACAGGCTTTTTATTGCTGCCTTTGCAATAAAGTTGCGTTAGAGTGTTTTTTGTTAATTGATATCATTGGCTTGAAGGCAAGCTAATCTTGATAAGCCACTATGGCGTTTGGTGGTCGTGGCTATAAGACGAAGTGGTATCAACTCACTTCCTCCTACATAAAAAATTGCAGAGGCTCAGATATGAAAAAATCATTGATTACCTTGCTGGTTACCGGTCTGCTGGCGGCCAATGCTCAGGCAGCCGGCCAAGATAACACCTGGTATGGCGGTGCCAAACTGGGTTGGTCCAATTTTTATGGCGTAGATGAAAGCAATGCGCTGACCCTTGGCAATGAGACCAACGATGCCTTGGGCGCAGGTGTGTTTGGTGGCTATCAGATCAACAAGAATCTGGGCCTGGAGCTGGGTTACGACTACCTAGGCAATTACAAATACGATGCGACTACGGCGGCAGGCGCTTTCAGTGATGAAGTGAAAGCACAGCTGGCACAATTGACCCTGAAACTGGGTTTCCCGGTTACCGAGAGCCTGGATCTTTATGGTCGTGTCGGTGGCGGCTATGGCTGGGCTGACACCAAGAGCGATGCTTACAAAGATGACAGTCGTTTCGTGGTGGTGGGCGCACTGGGTGCCGAGTATGCCTTTAATCGCGACTGGGCCGCTCGCTTTGAGTACCAGTATTCAACGCCGTACGGCAGCCGTGAAGATACCGGCGTGAGAATGGATAACGGCCTGCTGTCACTGGCTGCAGTCTATCGTTTTGGCCAGGTCGCGCCGGTTGCTGCTGTGCCTGCTCCGGTACCGGCCCCCGAGCCGGTGGTGGTTGAGAAGCAGTTCACCCTGAGCTCCGATGTGCTGTTCGATTTCAATAAGGCAACCCTCAAGCCACAGGCCAGTCAGGCGCTGGATACCCTTTACAGCCAGATTGAAGAAGCGCGACCCAAGGATGGTGTGGCAACCGTGATTGGTCACACTGACCGTATCGGCTCTGACGCCTACAACCAGAAATTGTCCGAGCAGCGTGCCCAGACCGTTGCCAACTATCTGGTTGGTAAAGGGATCCCCGCAGCCAAGATCAATGTTGAAGGGCGTGGTAAATCCTCACCTGTTACCGGCGACAGCTGCGTCAGCAAGTCTAAGCGTGAGCTGATTGTCTGCCTGGCACCGGATCGTCGCGTGGATGTGAAGGTGGAAGGTGTCAGCGAGGTACAGCAGTAATCCTTCGTACTGAGCTGATTTTCTCAGGGGCTGATATGAACAGCCCCTGCTGGATCAGGGAATACGAAAAAGCCAGTCAGTTGATCTGACTGGCTTTTTTACGTCGGCATGGTGGCCGGACTGGGGATGAAATCAGGAGGGGAGCGGCATCACCCGGTTGCGCCCCAGCTCCTTGGCCTTGTAGAGCAATTTATCGGTGCGCTCCACCAGACAGTCTGCGTTCTCTTGGCGATTAAACTCACCTACCCCGAATGACGCTGTAATGTGATCGATGCGGCGGCCCGATTTACGATCGAGGATCGACATCCGCTCGACGGCGCGGCGCATGCTCTCAGCCATCTGTCTGGCCAGAGCAAGAGTGCGATGGGGGACCAGCATGGCAAACTCCTCCCCGCCGATCCGATAAGCGCTAACCCCCTCCTGGCAGGCATCTCGCAGTCGCTTGCTAAACGCACGCAGTACCTGATCACCCAGCAGGTGGCCATATTCGTCATTGAAATTTTTGAAGCGGTCGATATCGGCGAGGATCAGCGAGAAAGGCTGCTGGCTGCGGATCAGTCCCTCAATCTCGAGATCGAAAGCACGCCGATTCAGCAGGGAGGTCAGAGCATCTTCATTGGCCAGCTTGCGGGTTTCGTTGAGTGCCTCGCGCAGCTCTTTGATCTCTTTTTCAGCATTACTGATCTGGTTGCGAAAGTGCATGGTCGACATCCGCACATCCCGTGATTCGCGCACCAGATCCCGCAGGATAGCCATGGTGTCTTCCAGGCTCAACCCTTGCTCATCGATCTGGCTGAGTCGGCCAAAACTCTTGTCGAGCATCTCCTGAAACATCCCGGTATCGGAGATGGCATCCTGCATGGAGTGACCGATTTCATTGGTCATGGCAGCCAGATTGAGCTTTATCGCCTCGATTTGTTTCTCATCCTGATCGGCGAGATGCTGATGATAGAGCCGCTCACAGGTGACCAGAGAGCAGGTACCCTGCTGTTTGACGGCGAGATCAATGGCTTTATTTAGCTCGGGCATGCTGGCCGAAACATAGCTGTACCACAGGTGGTAATTGTCCGGTGTCGTGGGTATCTGGTACTTGATCATCAAGGGAACCGCCTGTTTGAGATAGGCGGCTGATTGGGCAAAAGTATCCTTACTCATGAGTTATTGGTCTCATCATGCCAGCAAACTTGATTCAGTATGACAGAGAGATTGGCCAAAAGGCAGTCGATGGATGCCATTCGCCCCCCCCTTCGATATAATGTCTGGGTTACTACCTACCCTAAGGCCTGCTTATGTCTCAAAAAGATCCTTTCCTCCAACGCGAGGCCGAAAAATACGAAAATCCCATCGCCAGTCGCGAGATGCTGCTGGAACTCATCAAGGGCCACGAAAAGCCCATGTCTCGGGAAGAGTTGGCCAAGGCCCTCAAACTGACCGATGAAGAGCCGCTGGAAGCGTTGCGCCGTCGTCTGCGTGCCATGGAGCGTGATGGACAACTGGTATTCACTCGTAACCAATGCTACGCCTTGCCGGATCGTCTGAATCTGGTCAAAGGTACTGTACTTGGCCACAAAGATGGTTTCGGTTTTCTGCGCCCGGAAGGTGGTGGACCTGATCTCTTTTTGAACAACCGCGAGATGCAGCGCCTGATGCATGGCGACTATGTGCTGGTGCAACCGACCGAGATTGACCGCAAGGGTCGTCAGGAAGCGCGTCTGGTGCGTCTGCTCAAGTCCCGTGAGGCAGACATTGTCGGCCGTTACTTCGTCGAGAATGGCGTTGGTTTCGTGGTGCCGGATGACAGCCGTATCGGTCAGGACATCATCATCCCGGAAGGTGAGAATAAAGGTGCTCGCCAGAGCCAGGTGGTGGTGGTGCGCATCAACCAGCGCGCTACCTCCCGCAGCAATGCAGTCGGTTCTGTATTGGATGTGCTGGGCGAAAATATGGCTCCGGGGATGGAGATTGAGATCGCCTTGCGCACTCACAGCATCCCGCATACCTGGCCTGAAGAGGTGACCAAAGAGGTTGCTGGCTTGGGCGAGCAGGTGCCAGAGAAAGCCAAAGAGGGCCGTATCGATCTGCGTGCATTGCCGCTGGTGACCATAGATGGTGAAGATGCCCGCGACTTCGATGATGCGGTCTTCTGTAAAGCCAAACGCAGTGGCGGCTGGCGCCTGTGGGTTGCCATTGCCGATGTCTCTGCGTATGTGAAGCCTGGCACAGCGCTGGATGCCGAAGCCTATCAGCGCGGCAACTCCGTCTATTTCCCCGAGTTCGTGGTGCCCATGTTGCCGGAGGTGCTCTCCAACGGTCTGTGCTCCCTGAACCCGCAAGTTGACCGTCTGTGCATGGTGTGCGAGATGACTATCTCCGCATCTGGCCGTATGTCCGGTTACAAGTTCTATGAAGCGGTGATGAACTCCCACGCGCGGCTGACTTACAGCAAGGTCGCCGCGATTTTGGATGGCGATGCGAAACTGCGTCAGCAATATGATCCGCTGGTGGGTCATATCGAAGAGCTCAACACGCTCTACAAGGCGCTCAAGCATGCCCGTCATCAGCGCGGAGCGGTGGAGTTCGAGAGCGAAGAGACTCGCTTTATCTTCAACGCCCAGCGCAAGATCGACCAGATAGTGCCACTGGTGCGTAACGATGCTCACAAGATCATCGAAGAGTGCATGATCCAGGCGAACGTTGCCGCTGCCCGTTACATCGAAAAGAACGAAGCCTCAGCCCTGTTCCGGGTGCACGATCGTCCGGGCGAAGAGCGCCTGACCGGTTTCCGTGATTTTCTGGCCGAACTGGGTCTGGAGCTCAAAGGTGGCCTCGAGCCAGAGCCGAAAGACTTTGCTGAGCTGGCCGCCAAGTTTGAAGGGCGCCCGGATGCAGAGCTGCTCTCCACCATGCTGCTGCGCTCCATGCGTCAAGCCATCTATCAGGCTGACAACATCGGCCATTTCGGGCTGGCATTGAAGTCCTACGCGCACTTCACCTCGCCAATCCGTCGTTATCCAGACCTGATCCTGCACCGGGCGATCAAGTATCAGACGGCCAAGGAGCAACAGGGTAACCTGCGCAACAAGTGGACCCCGAGCGGTGGTTATCACTACCAGCTGGAAGAAGTGGACCCGATGGGTGAACACTGCTCCATGACCGAGCGCCGTGCCGACGATGCGACCCGCGACGTGGCCGACTGGCTCAAGTGCGAGTACATGCTGGATCACGTGGGTGACGAGTTCGACGGCGTCATCGCCAGCGTCACCGGCTTTGGCTTCTTCGTCCGTCTGGCCGACATCCACATCGATGGTCTGGTGCACGTCAGCACCCTCACCAACGACTACTACCAGTTTGATCCCCTGCACATGCAGCTGATCGGCGAGAACTTCCGCCGTCGCTACCGTCTGGGTGACAAGGTGCGGGTCAAGGTGATGGGCGTCAACCTGGATGATCGCAAGATTGACTTCGTGATGGTGGAAGCGCCACTCACCGGCAAGGATGGCAAAGAGGTGGTGCGCAAGCCTGCCAAGGGTGGCCAGCGTCACGATAAACGCAAAGAGGGTAAGGATAGCGGCAAATCCGACAAGGGTAGCCGCGCCAAACCAAGCAACAGACGACCGAGCAAAAATGCTCGTGATAAGGCCAAGAGCACGAAATGAGTACTGAACTGATCTACGGCATTCACGCTGTATCTGCGCTGCTTGAGCGCACCCCGGAGCGTTTCATCGAGGTGTGGGCCCTCAAGGGACGCGATGACGACCGGCTGCAACCGCTGTTGACCGAGCTGGAATCCCTCGGTCTCAAGGTGCAGGGCGTGAACCGCAAGACCCTTGATGACAAAGCGGAAGGTAACAATCACCAGGGCATTATGGCCAAGGTGATTGAGGCCCCCAAGCTGGCCGAGCACGACCTGGCCAGCTTGCTGGACAGCTTGGTAGAACAAAAAGCCCAGCCTTTCCTGCTGGTGCTGGATGGGGTGACTGACCCGCATAACCTCGGTGCCTGCCTGCGCAGCGCCGATGCGGCTGGCGTCCATGCGGTGATCGTGCCGCGTGACAAGGCCAGCGGCCTGACGTCGGTGGTGCGTAAAGTCGCTTGCGGCGCCGCCGAAGTGGTGCCGCTGATCCAGGTGACCAACCTGGCCCGCAGCCTGCGTGAGTTGCAGGATCGCGGTGTCTGGCTGGTTGGTACTGCGGGTGAGGCTGATCATGACCTCTATCAGGCCAAGTTGACTGGCCCGATGGCATTGGTGATGGGGGCTGAAGGTAAAGGGATGCGCCGCCTGACTCGCGAACATTGCGATGAACTGGTGAGCATTCCGATGGCGGGGGCGGTATCCAGCCTCAACGTATCGGTGGCCACTGGCGTTTGCCTGTTCGAAGCCGTGCGTCAGCGTCGCAGCTAGTGTCATGATGACCGACAGACCCCCCTTTAGTTGGGAGCAGGTCACTGAAGAGCAGGAGGCCACGCGCCTCCTCTCTTTTGCCCGTTCGCTGACCCTTACCCCCAGATCCTGCCTCTGGCACGCCGGTGACAGCCCGGATCTGCTGGTCAGGGTGGCGCAGGGGCTGCTGCGGGCCAAGGTGGTGCTGGCGGATGGGCGCGAGTACATCAAGGAGTTCTACTGGGAAGGGGACGAGTTTCTCGATTTCCATCATCTGCTCAGTGGCGAGCCCGCCCGCTATAGCGTGGAGGCGCTGGAGCCCTGCCGTTTGCAAATCTTCCAGCTGACGGATCTGCGCCAGCTTCCCTGTTGGTCAGGCTGGTATCAGCACTTGCTTGCCGTGCAACTGCGTATCAAAGAGGAGAAAGAGCTGCTGCTGTTGACCGGGAGTCCGCAGGCTCGCTACCAGCACTTCTTGCAATGCTTCCCCTGGCTGGCCGCCAGAGTGCCGGATCACCAGATCGCCGCCTATCTTGGCATCACCCCTATCAGCCTGAGTCGCATTCGCAAGCGGTTGAAAGCGCTTAACAAGGTGTAATGTCGCCTATTCGCCATGAGGGGGCAGTGTCGCCACCAGATTTCCAACCTCTCACACTGTTCGTTTCGGCATCACGGCTGCCGGTCAGTCTTAGTCGCATTCGCAAACGGCTGAAAGAACTTAACCAAGGTTAATGCCAGCGCAGATCCGCCCGATTATGCTGGCAGGCCGAATTGATAAGGAGTTGCCAATGAACTGGATCCTGAAACCCTGGTCCGAGCTGACCACTGATGAGTTGTACGAGTTGCTGGCACTGCGGGCCGAGGTGTTCGTGGTGGAGCAGACCTGCCCCTTCCAGGATCTGGACGGGTTGGATCGCCGCGAGGGGGTCTGGCACCTGCTTGGTTATCAGGGTGAACATCTGGCCGCTTATGCCCGGATCATGGCACCCGGTATTGTTGATCAGGGCGGCGATGAGAGTGGTGTTGCCATCGGTCGGGTAGTCACCTCGCCCAAGGCGAGAGGGGGCGGTCTCGGCCATCAGCTAATGGGTGAAGCGGTGAAAGCGTGCGAAGCGTGCTGGCCAGCCCACAGTATCTGGCTCGGCGCCCAAGCCCATCTGCAGGGCTTCTATGGTCAGCATGGCTTTGTGGCTGAAGGGGAAGGTTATATCGAAGACGATATCCCCCATATCGGTATGCGCAAAGTCGCCAGTAGCCAGTAAAAGTCACGCTGTGAGCGTGACTCGCTACCTTGCCAATACGCTACATCGCCTCATCTTTTACGGGTGGTGGCGATAGCGCGAGTGGTGAGATAGCAGATGAAAAACGGCCATCCCGAGGGATGGCCGTTTTGCTATGGCAGGGAAGGCACGCCGTGATGATTACTTCTTTTTCTTCTTTGCGGTCTTCTTCTTGCCATCTTTTGGCTTTTTCTTCTTCACCGGCACCCGCGCTTCTTTGTGCTTGGGGCGCAGGGAGTCGATCACCCGGCGCTTGAGACGCTCTTCGGTATAACGTTCGATCTTGGCGACGATGGCCATGTCATGGGCTTCGACCAGACTGATGGCGCAGCCACGGTTGCCAGCGCGGCCGGTGCGGCCGATCCGGTGCACATAAACGTCGGTGCCATAGGGCATGTCATAGTTGATGACATGGCTGACGTTGGGCAGGTCGATGCCACGGGCGGCGACATCGGTGGCGACCAGGAAGGGGACTTCACCGGCGTGGAACTTGCGGATCGACTCGACGCGCTTGCTCTGCTCCATCTCGCCACGGATCCAGGCGCAGGAGATGCCTGCTGCCTGCAATTGGCCAGAGAGCTCGGCCAATCGCTCGCGGGTTCTGACGAAGACAATCGCCTTCTGGGTTTCCGGATCTTTGAGGATATGGATCAGCAACGCCAGCTTGTGGGCGGCGTCATCGGCCAGATGCACCCACTGGGTGATCGGGCGACGTTCGCTGCGCGGCGGCTCGGCGTGCAGCTCGACCGGGTTGTTGAGGATCTCGTTGGCGAATCGCTCCAGACCCGCCCCTTCCAGGGTGGCGGAGAACAGCATGGTGTGCTTGCGGTAGCGCGCTTCGGCGACGATGCGGTTCACATCCTTGATAAAGCCCATGTCCAGCATACGGTCCGCTTCATCCAGCACTAGCACCTCGATGTCGTGGCTCTCGAACTCCTCTTTCTCGATGTACTCGAGCAGACGACCCGGGGTGGCGACCACGATATCAGTGGTCTTGGTCAGGGCTGGCAGCTGCTCATCGTGGCTGACGCCGCCGATGATGGTCTCGATGCTGAGGTTGGTGTGGGCCGCCAGCGCCTTGGCGTGGGCGGTTACCTGCAGTGCCAGCTCGCGGGTCGGGGTCAGGATCAGCATGCGGCACGGGCCCGGCTTGCGGCGCGGGAAGTCCAGCAGATGCTGGAGCGCTGGCAGCAGGAAGGAGGCCGTCTTGCCGGTACCGGTTGGAGCGGATGCCAGAATATCGCGGCCGTCCAGGGCTGGCTCCAGCACCATCTGCTGGATGGTGGTGGGGCGGGTGAATCCCATCTCGGCCAAGGCCCGGTTGAGGGCGGGATTCAGGTCGAAATCATCAAAGGACTGGCTCATGGCAATACTCGGTCATTAAGGAAACGGCAGATTATAGGCGATTATCTCGTCGGCTCCTATGGCGAGTGTGGCTTAGCCGCTATAATCGCCCACCATTTTCACTGATGACGGGGGCCAGATGGGGCGTAGCCGCGGATTTACCTTCAAACAGTTCCATATCAACCACGATCGCTGCGCCATGAAGGTGGGCACCGATGGCATTTTGCTCGGTGCCTGGGCGCCGGTCGAACAGGCACGCCGGGTGCTCGATATTGGCACCGGCAGTGGTCTGATCGCTCTGATGCTGGCTCAGCGCAGCATATCTGACTGTTTCATCGATGCAGTGGAGTTGGATAAGGATGCAGCGGCCCAGGCAAGAGAGAACGTGGCGGCATCACCCTGGGCCGAGCGAGTCGCGATTATCGAGCGCGCTATTCAGGATTATCAGGGCGAACCCTACGATCTTATCGTCTCCAACCCCCCCTATTTTTTGGCAGGCCAGTCATTTAGCGATCCGGCGCGGGCGCTGGCCCGCCATACCGGCGCCCTCGACAGCCACGCATTACTGGCGGCCTGCGATCGTTTGCTGAGCCTGAACGGGCAGGTGGCGCTGGTGCTGCCGACGGCGATGGCCGATGAAATTTTATGCATCTCGGCGCATTATGATCTGCATGGGATTTGTTATACAGCTGTTATCACCAGAGAGGGTAAAGAGGCAAATCGCGTTTTATTGCTACTTGGCAGAGGATTAAACAGGTGTGAGAGGGGCAGTATTGTGATCCATTCTGCTGATGGAGGCTATTCCGACAGATATATCCATCTGACCAGCCCCTACTATTTGAAGATGTAAATTTCGTCTTGAACTATTTTTTCACGCCATTATGCTGGTTCCAGATCGAGCGCCCGCTCCAGACCAGCTAAAACCACTGGTTGTGATGAAAAAACACGCGGGGCTCTTTTTTTATCCCCCCTGAACACACCCGGTCAGTGACCGATAAAAACTATAACAAGCAATAATTTACAAGACAGACGAGGTTCAACTTGACGAAATCACTCACATTGTCCGATGTACTCGGATTGGGGTTTATGACCTTCGCCTTCTACTTGGGCGCTGGCAATATCATTTTCCCGCCGTTGGCCGGTTACATGGCCGGTGAGCACCTCTCCCTGGCGATGTTTGGCTTCCTGGTCACCGCCGTGGGCCTGCCCCTAGTGACCATTCTGGCCGTGGCCAAAGCTGGCAATGGCTGGGCTGGCATGACCAAACTGCTGCCTACCGGTATCGCCACCGCGCTGGCCGTTGCCATCTATATCATCATTGGCCCGGCCTTTGCCGCGCCCCGTACCGGTCTTGTTGCCTACGAGATGGGCCTCAAGCCGTTCATCGGCGACATGGGTCAAGCGGGTCTGGCTGCCTATACTGTGGTCTTCTTTGGTATCGCCATGCTGGTCTCCATGAACCAGGGCAAGCTGATGGACGCCATCGGCAAATACCTGACGCCGGTCCTGATGCTGCTGCTGCTGACTCTGGCTGTCGGGGTATTCGTGGCGCCGCAGGGCACCATGCCTGATGCGTCCGGTGACTATCAGAACAGCCCCTTCGTGAAAGGGATCCTGGAAGGCTACAACACCATGGACACTCTGGCGTCCCTGATGTTTGGTGCCCTGATTGTCGACTTGCTGCGCAAGAAAGGGATCAACGACTACAAGAGCCAGTTCAAGTATCTGGCGATTGCTGGCCTCATCTCTGCCATTGGTCTGTGCGTGGTGTACGTTTCCCTATTCCGTCTGGGTAACACCGCTGCGGGCGTGGCAACCGATGTCAGTAACGGTGGCGCTATCGTCAACGCCTACGTGCTGAGTCTGTTTGGCCAGCCCGGCCAACTGATCCTGGCGGCCATCATTACCCTGGCTTGCTTTACTACCGCTGTGGGCCTGATCTCCGCCTGTTCCGACTTCTTCCACAACCTTACCGGTATCAGCTACCAGAAGCTGGTGGTGTTGCTGGGCGTTATCTGTGCCGTGGTTGCCAACGTGGGTCTGAGCCAGTTGATCAGCCTCTCCATCCCGGTGTTGGTTGCTATCTATCCGGTTGCAGTGGCGCTGGTGCTGGTCACTTTCCTGAAAGGCTACTTCGGTCGTCCTCGTCTGGTGTTCCGTGCGGTGCTGGTGGTTGCCTTCTTGTTTGGTTGCCTGGATGGTCTGGGTGCTGCCGGTATGAAGATGGATGCGTTTGCCTTCCTGCCGCTGTTCGACAAGGGCCTCGCCTGGCTGATGCCAACCCTGCTGGCCTGCGTGGTAGGCATGGTGGTCCGCCCGAGCGAGAAACTGGCTGCCGAAGCTGCCTGATCACCTGATGTGATGTTGCCAAGAGCCTGCCCCGTGCAGGCTCTTTTGTTTTCAGCCAGTCTCGCTGCTGCACTGCGGTTGGCACCGCCGTGACGGTCACGGTGTGCATAGAGCATCTGACCAGCCGTTGCTACTTGCTTGCGCCCTTGCCACTCCTCTGCAGCCTGTTTTCACCCCTCATGGTGCATGCCCGGGGCGCTATCCGCTGCTGGATAGCTGAGCCGTTCGGTGATTAATTCTGCTTGGATAAATTGTTTCAAGATATTACTTGGTGATTGAGATCGAACTCCTCTTCTTTATGCTAAAGATGGAGCGCCTCATCCGGTCTGCGGGCCGAATGGGCGCCAGAGGTATTGTTACCGGTTATCTGCCAGGCAGTGGGTGCAATCAATAACAAGCTGATAAGGCAGATGAGGTTGGGTTTGACGAAATCATTGAAGTTGTCCGACGTATTCGGATTGGGGTTTATGACGTTTGCTTTCTATCTGGGGGCAGGCAATATCATTTTTCCGCCGCTGGCCGGTTTCATGGCAGGTGAGCATCTGCTGGCCGCCATGTGCGGCTTTTTGCTGACGGCGGTGGGCTTGCCGCTGATCACCCTGATTGCGGTGGCCAAGGGGAGCTCGGGGGGCTGCGCGGGCGGCTGGACCGGGATGACCCGCTATCTGCCCGCCGGGGCGGCGACGGCGCTGGCCATCACCATCTACATCATCATGGGGCCCGCCTTTGCCATTCCCCGTACCGGTCTGGTCGCCTACGAGATGGGGCTCAAGCCCTGGCTCGGGGATGCCGGTCATGAGGGACTGCTGATCTACACCCTGAGTTTCTTTGCGCTGGTGATCCTGGTGTCACTCGATCGGGGCAAGCTGCTCGATGCTATCGGCAAGTATCTGACGCCGGCCCTGATGGCGATGCTGCTCATTCTGGCGGTCGGGGTCTTTATGGCGCCGCAGGGCACCATGCCCGATGCCAGTGGCGAGTACATTAGCGCGCCGCTCACCAAGGGGATGCTGGAGGGGTACAACACCATGGATACCCTGGCCTCCCTGATGTTTGGCGCCCTGATCATCGGTTTGCTACGCCAGAAGGGGATCGAGGATTATCGCAGTCAGTTCAAATACCTCACCATTGCGGGCTTGATCTCGGCGGTCGGGTTGTCGGCGGTGTACGTCTCGCTTTTTCAGCTCGGCAATAGCGCCGGTGGGGTGGCGAGCGATATCAGTAATGGCGGCGCCATCGTCAATGCCTATGTGCTGAGCCTGTTTGGCCAGCCGGGGCAGTTCATTCTGGCCGCCATCATCACCCTGGCCTGTTTTACCAGTGCGGTCGGCTTGCTCTGTGCTGGCGCAGACTATTTCCACGGCCTGACTGGCTGGGCCTATCGCAACTGGGTCATGCTGCTGGGGGCTCTCTGTGCGCTGGTCGCCAATGTGGGGCTAAGTCAGCTTATCAGCCTCTCCATTCCGGTGCTGGTGGCCATCTATCCGGTTGCTATCGCGCTGGTACTGGTCACCTTCCTCAAGGGGTGGTTTGCCCATCCACGGCGGGTGTTTCGCGGCGTGCTGGCGGTAGCCTTTCTGTTTGGCTGCCTCGATGGGCTGGGTGCTGCCGGTATGACGATGGACGGGTTTGCCTTCCTGCCGTTGTTTGACCAGGGCCTCGCCTGGTTGATGCCGACCCTGCTGGCCTGCATGGTCGGTATATTGGTGCGTCCGGGCGCTAAACTGGCAGCCGAAGCGGCCTGATCCCAGGTTAACGAGATAGCAAAGAGGCCAGCATATGCTGGCCTCTTCTGTTGTTGCGGTAGTGATTCTCTAACGATTTGACGGTTCAGATTTGCGGGGCTACCGGCTTTGGTTTTCCCTCCAGCCCATACCAGTGGCTGCTGATGCGTCCCTCATGCCACTCGAGGGTACCCCAGGGATCCTTGGCCTCCCAGCGCGGGAAGTTGATGAGCACCCGGTTATCCTCGTACTTGTAGAGGGAGGTGCTGATCTGGATATCCGACAGGATCAGCAACAGGGCCCAGCAGATGAAAATCCATTTCAATGCTTTCCACATAGGGCTACTCGAAGCAGATTTCGATGGTGGCGCGGCCGTAATCTGATTCGAACGGCATCATGATCTTGGTGCCATCGGCCCGGTGGGTGATGGTGTGATTGGGTCCGGAGACGATGATGGGGGTTGCCATGTCAAACTCGTAACCCTTCTCACCCAGCATCCGCTTGGCGCCACCGGTTACCATGTTGGTGATCTCGCCCACCATGTCGGTCACTTCTTCGTTGATGGTGGCGGGTGCCTCCCCCAGCATACGGCGCATGATCTCCAGCGCCAGCCCCTTCTCGAAGCTGATGGAGAGGGAACCACGGGTCTGCGGGCCGACCATGCCGATCAGGCCGGAGACGTCGCCGCGTGCCAGCTCATCCATCTTGCGTTTTGGTTTGCCCGGTTTGAGTTCCAGTTGTGCCATGGTCGAGAGCACATTGAGCAGGGATAGCAGGAACGGATTTACAAAATCAGCCTTCATGATGACTTCCTACAGTGGGCGTACAGCGAGCACATTGGCCATGTGCCTCGATTGTCTTATTGGTAATAGTAAAACCATGCAAGTGGGCCTGCTCGGAAAACGCGCTATCGATCGCCGTATCGTGAAGCTCGACCACATCACCGCACACGTCACAGATCAGCAACTGCATCGGGTGAGCGTGATCGAAGTGGCAGCAGAAGATAAATGCGTTGAGAGATTCCACCTTGTGGGCAAAGCCCTGTTCGAGCAAAAAATCGAGCGCCCGATAGACGGTTGGCGGCTTGGCATTGGCTTCTGTTTGTTGCAACTGGGCTAACAAATCATAGGCGCTGATGGCGTTGCCGTGTGCCGCCAGCAGGCGAAATACCTGACGCCGGGTCGGGGTGAAGCGGATCCCTCGCTGTATACAGAGTCGCTCGGCTCGTTGTAAAAGTTGGTCTTGATTCATGATCGCGCAGATACCCTTTCTATTAGCCGGATACTATCACAGGGCCTCGCATGGCGCGGCGACAAAATTCATTTTCTGGGGCTGCTTCACGTTGTGATAAAATCCGCCCCTTTCTTTAGCCAACCCGGATGATTTTTATGCAGGCGCAGCGTTTTTCCATCGCCCCCATGCTGGACTGGACTGATCGGCATTGCCGTTATTTTCATCGACTGATGAGTCGCCAGACCTTGCTCTATACCGAAATGGTGACCACCGGCGCCATCATCCACGGCAAGGGGGATTATCTGGGTTACAGCGAGCAGGAGCACCCCATCTCCCTGCAGCTGGGGGGCAGCAATCCCGCCGATCTGGCCCACTGCGCCAAGCTGGCCGCAGAGCGTGGCTATGACGAGATCAACCTCAACGTCGGCTGCCCCTCCGATCGGGTGCAGAACGGTCGCTTTGGTGCCTGCCTGATGGGTGAACCGGCGCTGGTGGCGGACTGCGTCAAGGCGATGCGCGATGTGGTCGATATCCCGGTGACGGTGAAGACCCGCATCGGTATTGACGATCAGGACTCCTACGAGTTTTTGCAGGCCTTTATCGAACAGGTGCGCGATGCCGGTTGCGATACCTTTATCGTCCATGCCCGCAAGGCTTGGCTGAGCGGCCTGAGCCCCAAGGAGAACCGCGAGATCCCGCCCCTCGATTACCCCCGTGTCTATCGGGTCAAGCAGGATTACCCCGAGCTGACCATCGCCCTCAACGGCGGTGTCACCTCCATGGAGCAGACCCTCGAGCATCTGCAGCATCTGGATGGCGTCATGATGGGACGTGAAGCCTATCAGAATCCCTACATTCTGGCGCAGGTGGACAACCTGGTGTTCGGCCAGAATAACGCGGTGCCGAGTCGCCACGAGGTGGTGCGGATGATGCTGCCCTATATCGAGCAGGAGCTGGCCAAGGGCAACTACCTCTCCCACATGACCCGCCACATTCTGGGGCTGTTCCAGAATATGCAGGGGGCCCGCGCCTGGCGCCGTCACCTGAGCGAGAACGCCTGCAAGCCGGGCGCCGGTATTCAGGTGGTGCTGGATGCCATGGCCAAGGTGCCGGAGTTTGCCGCCAGCGAGCAGAGCGAATAACTCTCCTGTCAGGCAAAGCGAAAAAAGCGCGTCAGTTGACGCGCTTTTTTGATCGCTGTCGCTTCAATATCTGAACTGGTTGATTAGCCGCGAGAGGTCCTGCAGCCGCTCTACCAGCAGGGTGATGCCATCTAGCGCCTGCCTGCTGTTGTCGGCGGTGTGGCTGGCCAGCTGGTGGATCTGGTGTACCCCTTCATCGAGGGTCGCCGTGACGTCGGCCTGCTGACTCACCGCCTGGGCGATCTCGTCGCTGGTACGGGTTACCTGCCCCAGCATCCGGTTGATCTGGGTGAGCACGTCGGCGGTGGTGCCCGCGTGCTGCTGGCAGCGCACCGAGGTCTGCGCCCCTTGCATCATCCCCTCCGACAACTGTCGTGTAGTCTGTTGCAGCGCCTGGATCATCTCGTGGATCTCGCTGGTCGAGGCTCGGGTCTTCTGGGCCAGCGCCCTCACTTCATCCGCCACCACGGCAAAACCGCGCCCCTGTTCGCCCGCCCGGGCGGCCTCGATGGCCGCATTGAGGGCGAGCAGGTTGGTCTGGTCGGCGATTTGACTGATCACCTCCAGAATACCGCTGATCTTCTGGCTGTCGCTGGTGAGCTGGGCCAGCACGGCGTGGTTGGCATCCAGCTCCTGATGGAGTTGGTTGACGGCAGAACGGGTGGTCGCCAATGCTTGCAGCCCTTCGTCGGAGACCTGCTGTACCTCTATGACCAGATTGCTCGCCTCATGGGCACTGTGGGCCACATCGCGAATGGAGTGGCTCAACTCGGTGATGGCGGTCGCCAGCTGCTCGCTGTGGTCGCGCTGCTGCTGCAGATGAGTATCAATGGTCTGGATATTGCCCCGGTCATCTTCGGCTGCCTGCAGGATCTGCTGGTTGGTGTCGGCGCTGCGCCCGACCACGGCCTTGAGCTCGGCCTGCTTCATCCGCAGGGCCAGTTCGACGGCCGCCAGGGTGTCGCGCCGTCGGGTGTAGAGCACCTGACAGAGGCGGGTTCCCTTGTCTTGATCGGCAAGGGTGAGCAGATGAGCCAGCCGTTGCTGCAATCGCCAGCCGTGGGTTGCCTGTGCCAACAGCAACAAGGCGGTGGGCAGCAGCCATAACAGGTTGCCGGTGGCAAAGGTAGCAAGGGTGGTGAACAAGGCAGAAACGGAGAGCCAGAGGGTCAGCCGACCCGGTTCAATGTGAAAGCGGCTCAGCCAAGGAAGCGCCTTGCCGCTGCGCAGCAGGCCATAGAGCTGCTCGGCCCAGGCCACATCGCTGGCGGCGGGTTTGGTGCGCACCGACTGGAACTCGACGATCTCCTTCTGCGCATTGAGGATCGGGGTGACGTAAGCGTTTACCCAATAGAACTGACCGCTTTTGGCGCGGTTCTTGACTAGCCCCATCCAGCTTTTGCCCTGTCGCAGCCGCTGCCACATGTCGGCGAAGGCCACCTTGGGCATGTCGGGGTGTCGCACCAGATTGTGGGGTACCCCTTCCATTTCGGCAGCACCATACCCGGCCACGTCACAGAAGTGCTGGTTGGCATAGGTAATATGACTGGCGGGATCCGTGGTCGAGATGAGTGCGATGTTGTCGGGGAAGTGTATCTCCCCCTCCTGATTGAGTTTGGTCATGTGTCGTTCCTGAGAATGCCAAATAACTGATAGCTATGTTTTTTATTGTCGTTTTCAGTTAATCATTCTAAGGCTCTTCAGTGACCCGAACTTGGCTTGGGTCAATTAATCAACACAATGAATTGATGAAGTGAGGGTCAGCTGGCCGGTGTGAAATCGTGAACTTCGCCGCTTCTCGGTTTAAAGCGCGGATCGCTATCTTTGTAGCTGCGCACTAGCTCCATCGTCTTGCAAAAGCTGGTCTGCTTGTCGTACTCCTGACGAGCCAACTCGATGGCGCGTTCGGCCCGGCGCCGCTCCATCTTGTCAGACTTGCGATCGCTGAACTGTTGCTGCTGATGCAGCATCCAGCCGACAAACTCTTGCTGGCATTGAGATTCGCTGTTGGCCTGTGCAGGCAGGGTCCACAACAACGAGAGCAGTATCAAATAACGCATGTCTGACTGGATATTGGAGATTAATTGAACAGGAGGGGCGGCATTTTAGGCTGGAAATCGTGGTGTGAACAGTATCAATAGCGAGGCCCCGCGGGGCCTCGCATCGTTGTGGCCGGTGTCAGTGTTTGACGAGGTACAGCTGGCGGCTGTAGGCCACATCTTCCGGGTTGTTGATGGGGTAGCCCTTGAGCCATGGCTTGATGAGGCGGGCATTGGTGTACTGGTAGATGGGAGCGATGGGGGCTTGATCCAGCAGGATCGCCTCCGCCTCGCCAAACAGCTTGCTGCGGCTGGCGGCATCCTGGGTGCTGGCCGCCTCTGCCAGCAACTGGTCATAACGGGCATTGGCAAAGCCCGCCATGTTGCCGCTGTGATGGGAGCCCCACAGGCCGAGGAAGGCAGAAGGGTCGTTGTAGTCGGCGACCCAGGAGGAGCGGATCACCTCGAACTGACCACTCTGGCGGCTGTCGAGATAGGTTTTCCACTCCTGATTGGTCAGCTCGACCTCGGCGCCCAGCTTTTGTTTCCACATGCTGGCGATGGCCAGCGCCATCTTCTTGTGAATTTCCGCGGTGTTGTAGAGCAGGGTCAGCTTGAGCGGCTTGTCCGGGCCGTAACCGGCCTTCTTGAGCAGGGCCTTGGCCTTGCTGTCCAGCTCCGGCTGGCTGCTGGTGGAGAGCAGGTTGGCGGCAGGGGTGAAGCTGGCGGTCACATCAGGAGTGAAGTGATAAGCCGGTTTCTCGCCGGTGCCGAGCACCTTGTCGGCGATCAGGGCGCGGTCGATGGTGTAGGAGAGCGCCTTGCGCACCCGCACATCGTCGAGCGGCGCCTGCTTGGTATTGAAGGCGTAGTAGTAGGTGCCGAGCTGATCCGGGGTGTAGACCTCATTCGGGATCTGCTGCTTCAGCTTGTCGTACTGCTCCTTGGGGAAGGATTCGGTGATATGCAGATCGCCAGCCAGATAGCGGTTGGTGGCCGCACTCTCCTGATTGATCGGCATGAAAATCACTTTAGTCAGCACGTTATGGGCCCGATCCCAGTAGTAGGGGTTGGGGGTTAGCTCCAGCTTTTCGTTAACCACCCGGTTGTTCAGCACAAAGGCGCCGTTGCCCACCAGTTTGCCGGGTTGGGTCCACTGGTTGCCGTACTGCTCGATGCTGGCCTGATGGAGCGGTGACAGACTGGGGTGGCTCAGCAGGCTCAGGAAGTAGGGGACCGGCTGGGAGAGGGTCACCTGCAGGGTGTGGTCATCTAGGGCCTTGACCCCCAGCTCGCTGGCAGGCAATTTGCCAGCCACTATCTCGTCCACCTTGTCGAAGCGGGCCAACTGGGCAAACCAGGCGAAGGTGGCCGCCTCTTTCGGATCGACCAGCTTGCGCCAGCCGTAGACGAAGTCGCCGGCCTTGACCGGATCGCCGTTGGACCAGCGCGCATCCGGGCGCAGATGGAAGGTAAAGAACTGGTTGCCCTTGTTCTCCCAGCTGGCCGCCACCCCGGCAACCGGTTTGCCATCCGGCCCCTGGGTCAACAACCCCTCGAACAGATCCCGCAGTACCTGCAACTCCGGCAGTCCGACCAGCTTGAGCGGGCTCAGGCTCGCGGGTTCATCCTTGAGGTGGCGAACGACAATTTGTTCGGCGGCGAGTTGTGTTCCGGCGGGGATATCGGCAGCCTGAACAGCGGCGCAGCCCAACAGGGCCAGCAAGGGGCTCCATCCTTTCATGGGTCGGATCCTTCAAATAGTGTGAAGCGGGGAGAAAACTCGGCGATAAAATGTCGCCGACAGATGGGGAATCATGATATCCCGTTTAATGGTCTGGCCGCCAGCATTTGGCTCTCAACCCCAGTCGGGGATGCGGGGGCATGCGGGTGTCTCTGCAGTTCAATGTGGCAAGGAGTATCAAACGATGAAAGCATGGTTATTGCTGACCTGTGTGTTGAGCCAGGGCGCCTGGGCGTTGGCCCCGTGCCAGAGCGAGACGGCGGTGGGCAACTGGTGCGAGATCGGCATCGATGCCTTGCACCCGACTCAGGGGGGCGTCGGCCAGATCCAGGTCGATGAGACCCAGGCCACATTGGCGGGCATGAGCGCAAAGCAGCTCGACAAGTTGATGAAAAAGAAAGAGATCCCCGTGGTGATTGCGCCGGATGGCGGCTACTGGCTGGTGGACCGCCACCATCTCACCAAGGCGCTGTGGCAACAGGGAGTCAAGGATGCCCGGGTCAAGGTGATCGGTCGTCTGCAGGATAAAGATAATTTCTGGAGCCAGATGCAGAACAACCACTGGGCCTGGCTCAAGGATGAGAAGGGGCAGCCGCTGACCCCGGAGCAGTTGCCGACCCGCATCGACAAGCTGCCTGATTACCCCTACCGCACCCTGGCCGGGTTGTTGCAAGATGCGGGCTACTTCAGCAAGAACAAGCAGGTCTATTTCGTCGAGTTTGCTTGGGCCAGCTGGCTCGGCAAGCAGATGCAGTGGATGCCGGTGGACAGCGCCAATCTGGCGGCCCGGCTGCAACAGGCCAAACGACTCGCCTGTGGCAGCGATGCCAGTGATCTGCCCGGTTATCCCGGTAAGCAGTGCAACCTTAATCAGTCAAAAACGGCGCAGTGACCGGATGAGCGATGACGGCATCCAAAACATGCCGAAGATGAAAGAGGGCGACCCTAGGGTCGCCCTTCTGCTGTCAGCTTGTTAGCTGATGGTTAGCGGTGGTCACTCATGGCGCTCAGCCCAGCGGACGGCCGCCTGCTCAAGCAGGGCGACTTCACCTTGCTGGATCAGCGGCAGCAGGGCGTTGACCTGCTCGTTCGGCCAATCCCACCAGGCGAGGGCCTGCAGCCGGGCAATCTCCTCCTCGTCAAAGCGCATCCGCACCACCTTGGCTGGGGTGCCCGCTACCATGGCATAGGGCGGCACATCCTGATTGACCAGTGAGCGGGCGGCGATGATGGCGCCATCGCCGATGGTGACACCGGGCATGATTATCGCCTCCATTCCGATCCAGACATCGTTGCCGATGCGAGTATCGCCTGCGGGGCGGTAGCTACGCTGGAGCGCCGCTAGATCGGCGAACGGATAGGTGCTGATGAAGGCGGTGTTGTGGGTGTGGTTGCCCCCCATGATGATCTTCACTCCGGCGGCAATCTGCACATAGTCGCCGATATGGAGCCGGTCGATATGCCAGAGCGGCTCCCAGCCGGTGTCCGGGCTGAGGCTGAAGCGGTCGCCATGGAGATAGCGCACCGCCACCTCTTCGAAGGGGCCATCCCAGGCGCCCGAGTAGTAGCTGTGCTGCCCCTTGAGGCAGATATTGGGGTTGGTCACCGTCAGGTGCAGGTATTCAACCTGCGACCAGTGTTGGCAGGTGTTCATACTGGAACTCCTTTGCTGAATGGATCGGATTGGGTGCGTGCGGGTGAGCGCAGCTAATAGATCCAGACCAGCATGCGGGGCACGCAGAGCAGGGAGCAGCCCAGCATCTGCGGGAGACAAGGTCGCATTGTGGGGTGCTCCAAAGCAGAGGGAAGGGCACGATCATAAGGTCGGGTGTCCGGTTTGCCAAGGTTGCCGAGAGATCCTGCACTAACCCTCTGGTTGATATTTATTCTCAATTAGCCATGATAACACTCCCACGATGACGGACCCGGGAGCGCGAGATGACACCGCACAGTTGGCAGCGATACATGTTGGAGGCGGATCGAGCCTGGCAGGCCGGTTCGCTGGGAGCGGCGATCTGCTTTTATCAGCAGGCGCTGGGGGATGTTTACGAGATGACCCAGGTGGAGTTGACCGAACTGGCCACCATGCGGGTCGCCACCTGTCACCGACTGGCCGATTTCTGGCGGGCGATGGATGAGCCGACTTACGAGCTGCGCTACCTGAAGCTCGCCGCCGAGCTGGTGACGGCGCTGGTGCCGCAATGCCCGAACCGGGAGTGCGAGGCGCTGATCAGCGAGCTGGGTTGCTGCCGCGGTGCCCTGCTCGCCTTCCTCAAGCGTCACCCCAATCCGGAGATTGCCCAGCTGATCCAGCTACAGGACAAGGTGCAGGGCTGCGAGCTGATCGGCCGTTTTCGCCTCAACTGACCGGCGCAGAGCGGCAGCTCAGCTCCGCCGTTTGAGTTTCTGGGCGATGCGCTGCTGCGCCTCTTCCCCTTGCAGCGCCTGGGCGAAGGCGCGCGCCTCCAGATCGATGACAAAATGCACCGCCTGTTTGAGCTCCTGTTTCAGCAGCGCCTTGCTCTTTTGCAGCGCCCTGGGCGGTTTGGCCGCCAGCTTTAGCCCCTGCTCGCGGGCAAAGGGGAGCAACTCATCGGCCGCCACCACCTTGTTGGCCAGCCCCAGCCGCAGCGCCTCTTCGGCATCAATAACCTCGGCCAACAGCAACAGCTCTGCCGCCTTGAGGTGACCCACCAGGCGCGGCAGCAGCAGGCTGGAGGCAAACTCCGGTACCAGCCCCAGCTCGACAAAGGGGAGCTGCAACCGGGCGTTATCCCCCAGATAGACCAGATCGCAGTGCAGCAGAATGGTGGTACCAATCCCCACCGCCGGGCCGCCAACTGCAGCGATCACAGGTTTGGGGAAATCCGCCAGGGTGTGGAGGAACTGCAGGATGGGGTCGTCGGGCTCCAGCGAACTCTTGCCCATAAAGTCGGCCAGATCATTGCCCGCAGTGAAACAGTCGTGCTGCCCCTGCAACAGCAGGACATGCACTTCGTCATCGGCCGCCGCCTCTCGCAGCGCCGCCACCAGTTGCTCATACAGCTCGGTATTGAGGGCGTTGCGCTTGTCGGGGCGGTTGAGGGTCAGGGTGAGCAAGCCATCCTGCTGCTCGGCAATGAGAATGGGGGCCATGTCTAAATCCTTGTTATTGAAAGGTGCAAAAAAGGTTGCCGCTGGGGTAACCTTGCTGCCGTTTAACAACATCATAAAAGGATTTCAACCATGTTTAAACGTGCGTTTTATTCTCTGCTGGTACTGGGTATGACGGCGCCGGCACTGGCCAAGGTCGAGGCCGTCGACGGCTATGTGCGGCTGTTGCCGCCGGGTTCCCCCAACACCGCCGCCTTTATGGTGCTCAAGAATGACGCCGACCAGCCGGTCAAGCTGGTGGCGGCGGCCTCTGCTGCGGCCGGGCGTGCCGAGCTGCATACTCACCTGCACGAGAATGGCGTGATGAAGATGCGTCAGGTCGAGAGTATCGAGATCCCGGCCAAGGGCGAGGCGGTACTCAAACCGGGCAGTTTGCACATCATGCTGTTCGAGGTGGGCACTCTCTCCGAGCAGACGCCCATGCCGCTGACCCTCACCATGGACGATGGCCAGCAGCTGGATCTGTCACTGCCAGTGAAGCCGATTGAGCCGATGGCGGGCATGAAGCATATGAAGCACTGACATTTGTCGTCGTTTGTTCAGGATTCCCGCTGGGTATTTTGGCTGCACCGAGTAAAATAGTGCCCTTTCCATGTATGCAAGAGGAAGTGACGTAATGAAAAAGACGCTGATTGCCGGTGTTGTATTGGCTCTGTGCAGCCAAGGTGCCATGGCCGCTAACGACTGGCGTTTTGCCGCCGGTGCGGATGTATGGGCTGCTCAGGGTAGTGGTCAGGCTTACGGCAAAAGTGCCGATGGCCGTTATGACGACAGCTACAACTGGAACGGCTATCTGCAGCTGGAACATGGCATCATCTTCCTGCCGAACGCCAAGTTTGAAATCTCCGATTTCAGCACCTCTGGTGGCGCCTTCAAAAATGATCTGACCGCCTACGATCTGAGCCTCTACTACCGTCTGTTCAACAACGATCTGTTCAAGATCGATCTGGGCATGACCGGCCGTCACTACGATGGTGAGCAGGTAACTTGGGGTCGCCAGGGTTATAAAGAAGATACCCTGATGGCCTATGCTGGCGGCGAAGTAAACATTCCTCGCACCGGTTTCGCCTTCTTCGGCGACCTGCGTACCCACGATGCGGACAACTATGACTACCGTCTGGGTGGTTCTTACAAGTTCTCCTCCATGCCGATCAAGCTGCGTGCCGGCTGGCGTGAAGCCAAGGTCGACTTCGACAACATCGATCAGTCTATCGACGGCTGGTTCATGGGCGGCGAATTCACCTTCTAATCGGATTGCCATCCGGTTGCGGTCGTCAGATAAAGCAGAAACAAAAAGCGCGCCAAATGGCGCGCTTTTTTTATCTTGGCAAGGGGGCGAAATTAACGGCCCAGCTTGGCCTTGAGCATGGCGATGATGTCGCCGATGGCTACTTCCTGCTTCTCGCCGGAGCGGCGGCACTTGTACTCCACCACGCCGTTGTCGAGGCTGCGATCGCCGATGACGATGGCGTGCGGCACACCCAGCAGCTCCATGTCGGCGAACATCACGCCCGGGCGCTCTTTACGGTCGTCGAACAGCACATCCACACCGGCCGCTTTCAGCTCGGCGTAGAACTGCTGTGCCTGCTCGGCCACGCGCTCGGATTTGTGCATGTTCATCGGCACGATAGCCACTTCGAACGGAGCGATGGCGTCCGGCCAGATGATGCCGTACTGGTCGTTGTTCTGCTCGATGGCGGCAGCCACCAGACGGGAAACCCCGATACCGTAGCAACCCATCTCCATGGTGACGGACTTGCCGCCTTCGTTCAGCACGCTCGCCTTCATCGCTTCGGAGTACTTGGTCCCCAGCTGGAAGATGTGGCCCACTTCGATACCGCGCTTGAGCAGCAGCTTGCCCTGGCCGCACGGGCTCGGGTCGCCTTCCACCACGTTGCGCAGGTCGGCAACCTCATAGGTAGTGATGTCACGATCCCAGTTGGCGCCGGTCAGGTGGAAGCCGGTGTCGTTGGCGCCGCAAACAAAATCGCTCAGCTGGGCGGCGCTGCGATCGACGATGATGCGGCCGGCAAAGCCGACTGGGCCAATGGAGCCCGCATCGCAACCGGCGGCAGCTTTAATCTGCTCGTCGTTGGCGAAGGTCAGCGGGTTGGCGACGCCAGCCAGCTTCTCAGCCTTGATCTCGTTGAGCTCGTGGTCGCCACGCAGTACCAGCGCGATGACCGCCTGTTTGCCGTGCTCGTCTTCCTCTGCCAGTACCAGCAGGGTCTTGGCGATGGCGGTCGGTGCCACGTTCAGGAAGGCGGCCACTTCGTCGATGGTGTGAACAGCCGGGGTGGCAACCTTGGTCAGGGCAGCGGTAGCGGCAGCGCGCTCACCAGCCGGTGCCAGCGCTTCGGCCATCTCGATGTTGGCGGCGTAATCTGATGTATCAGAGAAGGCGATCAAATCTTCACCGCTCTCGGCCAGCACCTGGAATTCGTGGGAACCGGTACCGCCGATGGAGCCGGTATCGGCCTGCACCGGACGGAAGTTCAGACCCATGCGGGTGAAGGCGGTGCAGTAGGCGGCGTGCATTCGCTCATAGGTATCGATCAGCGAGGCTTTGTCGATGTGGAAGGAGTAGGCATCCTTCATCAGGAACTCTCGGCCACGCATTACGCCGAAACGGGGGCGCACTTCGTCGCGGAACTTGGTCTGGATCTGGTAGAGGTTGAGCGGCAGCTGCTTGTAGCTGTTCACTTCGTAACGAACCAGCGAGGTGATCACCTCTTCGTGGGTCGGGCCCAGTACGAAGGGGCGGTTGTGGCGGTCGGTCAGGCGGCACAGTTCGGGGCCGTAGTCATCCCAGCGGCCGGACTCTTGCCACAGCTCGGCGGGTTGTACCACCGGCATGGAGACTTCGATGGCACCAGCATTGTTCATCTCTTCGCGAACAATGTTCTCGATTTTTTTCAGTACCCGCAGACCGGTTGGCAACCAGGCATACATGCCGGAGGCCAGTTTACGGATCATCCCGGCGCGCAGCATCAGCTGGTGGCTGACAACTTCAGCGTCGGAGGGGGTTTCCTTGAGAGTGGAAAGCAGATATTGGCTGGTACGCATCGCGGTAGACCTTAGCTAAGACGGGCGCTGGGCCCTGGATAAATTCAAGGGCGGAATTTTAACAGGCTGGGCGTTGCGGCCCAAGGGCTAAATTTAACGCAGCCCTGAAAGGTAACAGGGCTCGGCAGATGGCCAGGCGCTACCACCATTACAACACGCAGGCTTTTTATGCCTGCAATTTGGCCGGATCTCCGCTAAACTCTGCCACCTTTTCTCGATGGGCATGGCTGTGCCGCGTCCATCACCCCCCATTTTTGTATTTTTGGAGCCGCTCATGCCGTTAGTGGGACATCAACACCAGATCGAGATCCTGGAACTGACCGACAAAGGAGATGGCAAAGGACGCCTGTTCGATCGCCCCCTGTTTGTCGAAGGTCTGCTGCCCGGTGAGCAGGCGCTGGTGGAGCTGACCGAGGTCAAGCCGAACTATCTGCATGGCAAGGTCACCGAGCTGCTCCAGCCCTCTGCCGATCGGGTTGCCGATTTCTGCCCCAACACCGAGTGCGGTGGTTGTCAGGTACGTCCGCTGGCCTATCCGGCCCAGCTCAAGCTCAAGCAGGCACTGGTGCAAAGCGCACTGGAGCAGGCCGGGCTGGGGGAGACCAAGGTCAACCCGATCCTCGGTATGGAGAGCCCGTTCGCCTATCGCAACAAGGCCCAATACGCGGTGCGTGGCTGCGAAGCCGGTGCCGAGATCGGCTTTTATCGCAAGCACTCCCACGATCTGATCACCGCCGATGACTGCGCGGTGCAGGATTCACTGCACGTGGAACTGAACGCCCGGGTGCGCAACTGGATGCGCGAGCATGACATCGCCGCCTATGACGAAGTGAACCACACCGGCTGCGTGCGCAACCTGATGACCCGCAAGGGCTTCAAGAGCGGCGAGCTGATGGTGGTGCTGGTGACCCTGGGTGACGCGCTGCCGTTCGAAGCCGAGCTGCTGGCGGCCCTGAGCGATCTGCCCATTACCACTCTGGTGCAGAACATCAATGATGAGCGCACCAACCGCATTCTGGGCGCCACCAACCGGGTGCTGCTGGGCGAAGGGGTGATCCGCGACAAGATCCACGAACTCGAGTTCGAGATTTCGCCGCTCTCCTTCTTCCAGAACAACCCGACCCAGACCGATGTGCTCTACTCCAGCGCCCTCGAGTATGCCGAACTGACCGGCAACGAGACGGTGTTCGACATCTATTGCGGTATCGGCACCATCTCCCTGTTCCTGGCTGGCAAGGCCGCCAAGGTGGTGGGGATCGAGTCGGTAGAGAGTGCCATTAGCGATGCCCGTCGCAACGCTGCCCTCAACGGCATCGAGCACACCGAATTCCACGTCGGCAAGGCCGAGCAGCTGATGCCCGAGCTGCACGCTCAGGGCGTGACAGCTGATGTGGTGGTGCTGGATCCGCCCCGCAAGGGTTGTGACAAGGCGGTGCTGCAGACGCTGGTGGCCATGGCGCCCCGTCGTCTGGTCTATGTCTCCTGCAACCCGCAGACTCTGGCTCGCGATCTCGCCTGGCTGGTCAAGCAGGGCTTCGTGCTGGACGAGGTTCAGCCGGTCGATATGTTCCCGCACTCCATGCATGTTGAGGCTGTCGCTCGTCTGAGCCTGCCAGCGAAAGCGTGATCGGACACTGGCGCGGAGCGATGGGCATGTTCCTCCTCCACGCCATGCACGTCGAAGCGGTTGCCCGTCTGAGCCTGCCCGCCAAGGCGTGAGCCATCGCCTGACACTCGCCCACATAAAAACGACGCCAGCTGGCGTCGTTTTTTTATATCTGCAATTCGGGGTAGACCAGTTAGCTGGCGCTTTGGCGCACCTCGCTGGCAATCTGGTCGAGCAGCTGTTGCCAGCCCAGACCCAGTTCGTTCACCAGTGCGTTGTAGCCATCGGCGGGCAGTACCCGCTCCTGACGGAAGGGGGCATCGCGCAGCACTGTGCCATCTTCCGCCAGCAGGCGCCAGCGGCCGCTCAGCACGGCGCTGCCGTCATGGCGGCCCTGGAAGCGCTCCACCAGAATGGTCAGCACTGGCCCCTTGCGGGCGCCATCCTGCCGCACCACCCAGCCCGGTAGCCGGGTAGAGAGGCCATTGAGGGTCAGCTGGTTGAGCTGATCGTCCAGCGAGCCAGCCCAGCGGTGATACTCGGTGAAGTGCAGCTCTTGCCCTTCCAGTTGATAGACCAGACTGATCCGGTCGAGCTGACTGGCGAGGCTGATCGGGCGCAGCACCAGCTGGTGCTGCGGTTTGGCCGCTGCGGCGACCGGTTGCGGGCTGTCGGCATCGAGCGAGTAGTAGTGCAGGCTCGTTTGGCTGTTGCTACAGCCCGCCAGCAGGCCCAGCAGGGCCAGCGTCAGGATCTGTTTTTTCATTGTTTGCCTCGCTTGGGCTCAGGGTCCGAGGAATGCGCGCGATCGAAGATCAGCGAGCTGGGCTGCTCGTTGAGGGAGTGCACCAGCGGCTGCAGTTCGCGCATCAACTGATTGAGGGTCTGCACCGACTGACGCAGGTCCTGATTGGTCTGCGACTGGGCATCATAGGCCTGCAAGGTCTCCTGCAACTGCTTGAGACTCTCGTTAAGCGATGCCGGTAGCTGCTGGGTTGCATCCTTGCCGGTGAGCTTGTTCAGGTTGGCGCTGACCGCACTGATGTTCTTCAGGGTGCCATCCAGAGTGGTGAGTGACCCGTTGACCTTGGCCAGGGTGGTCGCCATGTCCATGTCGACAAACTTGTCGAGGATAGCGTTTACCTTGCGCTCGATCTGGTCCAGCCCGCCCTGTACGGTGGGGAAGACCTGATAGCCGGCCAGCTTGGCCTGCTCGAAACGGGGTGCGTCCGGGTAGAAGTTGAGATCGATGATCTTGCCGCCGGTCAGCAGGCTCGAGGTCTTGAGGCTGGCACGCAACCCCTCCTTGAACTGCTTGCCGAACAGGGCGCGCCACTGATCCTTCTCCGCCTTGGCATAGCGGTGGGAGAGGCGTTGCACTTCGATGCGGGCCAGCACCGGGATCTGGCGGCTCTTGAAGATCTGCACGCCCTTGTCCTCGATGAGGTAGGGGGCGGAGATGACGGTACCGACCCGGATGCCACGATACTGCACGGCGGCGCCCGGGTGCAGGCCACCCACGTTGTCATCGAACAGGAAGACGTAGTCGATGAACTGATCCAGACTACCGGCCAGCACGCTCGCCTCATCCTGGAACAGGGTGAAATTTTCCATCTTGGTAACCGGTTCACCGGGCGACCAGCCAGGTGGCAGACCCATGGTGATGCCGCCGTCGAGCAGGCTCTCCAGTGAATCCATCTTCACCTTCATCCCTTCACTGCTCATGGAGACTTCGAAGCCCGGCGTCAGCCAGAAGCGGGAGTTGCTGCTGACCAGAATGTCATAAGGGGCATTGATGAAGATTTGATACTGCATCTCGCTCTTTTCTGGCAGGAACTTCGCTTCTTCCACCTGACCTATGGTGAAGCCCTGATAGTTAATGGGGGAGCCTTCGCTCAGCGCGCGGGTGTCGCGACTGTTGAGGGTGAGGCGCAGCCCCTTGGCATCAAGGGAGGCGAGCGGCGGTTTGTCGAGCATGGCGTACTCGTCCAATGCCCGCCCTTTCTTGCCGGGGGAGAGTTCGATATAGGCACCGGAGAGCAGGGTGCCGAGGCCGGAGACCCCTTCACGACCCACCCGTGGCTTGACCACCCAGAACTGGCTGTCACCGCGCAGCATGCCGGAGGCGGCATTGCTTAGTCGCCCCCGCAGCACCGCGTGGCTGTAGTCATCGCTCAGTTCGACCGCTTCAATTCGACCGACATCGACCTCGCGGGAGCGGATCACCGTCTTGCCCGCCACTATGCCTTCGGCAGTGGCGACTGTCAGGGTGAAGCTGGGGCCCTGGGAGTACCAGTGCTGGAACAGCATCCAGAGACCGATGAACAGCGCCAGCAGGGGCACCATCCAGATTGCGGCAGCAGAGCTCATAAAATCAGAGCCCGGTTTCCACCTTTTTTTACGCTCACTCACGTTCGGGGTCTCCTTGTTGTAAATCCCAGATCAAGCGGGCATCGAAACTCATGGCGGCGACCATGGTGATCAATACCACGCCTGCAAATGCAACGGCCGCAGGGCCAGGATAGATAGTCATCAGATTGTCGAGCCGGATCAGGCCAGCGAGGATGGCGACCACGAAGACGTCGATCATTGACCAGCGTCCGACAAATTCAGTCATACGATAAAGTTTGAGCTTGCCTAGCGGCGAGGCGGCATGGCCGCGCTGCACCATATAGCAAAGCCAGAATAGCGCCACTATTTTTACCAGCGGCACTACCACGCTGGCGAAGAAAATAACGGCTGCGATGGGGTAGGAGCCCATGGCCCACAACAGCACCACACCGCCAAGAATGGTGGAGGGACTGTCATCGCCGAGAAACACCGTATTCATGATGGGATAGAGGTTGGCGGGTACATAAAGAATGGCGGAGGTAAACAGCAGCGCCCAGGTGCGGTTGAGACCGCCGGGTTTGCGCGCATGCAGGTGACCGCCGCAGCGGGCGCAGCTGTGGCTGCCCACCTCGCTCAGGGCGCCACAGATGTGGCAGCCCACCAGACCGGATGCCAACGCGCCCGCTTCAGGATCGATTTCGCGCGGTTCGGTGGGGCCGAACAGCCGCTGCCACAGCCACATCTGGTCCAGTGAGGAGATCATCTTGATCAGCAGCAGGGTGTAACCGACGAAGGCCCAGAACGACAGCCCCATCTTGATGTCGGCCATCCCCATCAGCTTGACCAGCGAGATCAGTACCCCCACCAGAAACACATCCACCATCAGCCAGGGTTTGATCAGGCAAAGCAGGCGGCCGAGAGAGCGCAGGGCATTACTGTGGAGATCTTTATCGATACGCCACAGCACCAGCATGATGGAGCCCATGTAGACCAGTGGCAAACCGATCAGGGTCACACTGAGCACGGCGCCGAGAAACAGATAGCCCTCATCCACCAGGGTGGTGATGCTCTGCAGAAAGGTCATCTCCTGGCCGATCCCTTTGGCCGAGAAGGACATAAAGGTGAAGGCGTTGGCGAGCACGAACATGATGAGCGCAGCGAAACCATAGGCGATGGGGCGCAGCTCCTGCTGTGGCAGGTGACGACTGATCGTGTGTCCGCAACGGGGACAGCAGCTGGCCTGGCCTACCTCGAGCGGTGTGGCCGGTATCAGCAGATCACACTCTTCGCAGGCAGTGGCATCATGGACATAGGTGGTGTGGTGTTGGTGTGAAACCGGATGCAAGATAAAACCCCAGATAAGGCACGTAATAGAGCCAGAACCTTTGATTATCGCAGTTGTACTGGTCAGCGACCAGCCCCGGCGGTGTGCTATTGCTGGCTGGAGTGAGAATGACTTTGACAAGCCAGTGGCCATTTAGCACAATCAAACGCCACTTTTTTCTGCGGGACAATAACTTATGACAACTGAATCCCCAAGCTACTCCACCATTGAGCAAGCCTTTTCCCTTGGTAACGGGCAAGATTCCGCCCTTAACTGGTTGCGCAAGAATCGCAGTCAGGTTGCCATTTTTCTGGTGAGCGGCATCAAGCTGGAAGGCACCATCAGTGGTTTTGACCAGTACAGCGTGCTGTTGACCGATGCCCATGGTAATCAGCAGCTGGTCTACAAGGCCAAGATCTCCACTATTGCTATGCACTCTGGCCGTCCGCCAGTGAACATCCAGCGCGCCCGCAAGCCTCGTGTCTCCATGGCACCGCGTCCCCATAGTGCCCCGGGCCGTTATGATGACAATCAGGGCGGCGGCAACAACGAGTAATCGTCTGCCCCGACCTGCCCGTTGACGCGCCCTGCGTCAGCGGCTGACGTAACCGGCTCTCATTTTCAATCCTGTCCCGTATGGGAGCCGGTTCCGCTTATCGCCCCTTGCTGCAGGGCGATATCTGTTTCTGCATCACTCCGTTAGCCCGATCGGCTTGCCCTCTTTGACCATACAGGTCTGCATTCCTGCGGCTTTTCCTGCCTGTACCCCGATGCCGGTATCTTCAAACACCAGACAGCCCGCTGGCGCGACTCCCAACTTGCTGGCGACCAGCAGGAAGGTATCCGGATTGGGTTTGTGCAACTCCACGTCGTCAGCAGTGACGACTACGGCGAAGTAGCGATCCAGCCCGGTGTTGCGCAGCACCGCCTCGGCATTGATCCGTGGTGAACCGGTACCGATCCCCATCGGGATGACACCGTGATAGCGCTCGACCAGTGCCTGCATGGCCGGGAAGACGGTGGCCTTGTGCAGGTTGGCGACATAGTGCTCTGTTTTGCAGCGGGTTACGGCGAGTGGATCGAGGGGGAGCTGTTGCTCTTGCGCGACCAGCAGGGCGATCTTGCGGCTCGGCATGCCGCCCAGTTCATAGAACCAGTCGGCATCGAAGTGAAAGCCAAACTCGCGGGCGGCATGCTCCCAGGCGGCGAGGTGCAGTGGCATGGAGTCGACCAGGGTGCCATCAAGGTCAAAGACCAGGCCTTGGAATCCGGAAAGGGTCATGGTGCGGAGTCTGTCTTTGCAATAAGGGGGCCCATTTTAGCCAGTGACTCCCCGGCTTGCCATCACCTAGCGGGTGAGAAACGCTTGCCCCCACATTTGCGCTTGAAAATAGACGGGGGTGAGCTTGGCAGGATCGAGTTGGTATTTGGGGGCAAGTTGCTCCAGCAGGGCCCAGTTGCCCTGTTCATAAGTGCTGGCTAGCTGGAACAGGTGAAACAGTGGCCCTTCGTGCAGTTCGATGGCCCGCTGCACACTCTTTGGCAAGTGAGCCATCAGCGGCTCCGACAGCATGGAACCATCGAGCACCAGTCCCACCAGAAAGGCCCAGCTCGCCTCGGCTTTGCCCAGCGAGGTGAGGGCAATCAGCTCACAGAAACGGGCGCGGGCAATGGCGATCCGGGTGCAGGCCTCCGGCATATGCTGGCTCATTTTGGCCAGACCATTGATCAGCACAAACTTGCGGATCTCCTGCTCCCCCAGATAGGAGAGGGCGCGGGATACCGAGGTGATGGGGCTGGCGTGATCAAAACCGGGGGAGTTGACATAGGTGATCAGCTGGCCGGGCAGAGAGGTGTCTTGCTCAAGTAAGCGAGCCACTTGGGCAAAAGAGAACTCCTCGTGGCAGATCAGCTGGAGGATCTGCTGCACCAGCACCATGTCGGGTTTGTTTGCTCGTTGGTTAACCAGTTCGGGGCGAGCGAGAAAGCCACCGGCAAAGAAGTCGACACCGTTCTCTCTGAGGGGGAGAAAGTCCGCCCAGGTTTCGATATTGAGTGCCATCCGCTTGTGTTCGGTGGGTTGGCAGATCCCCTCTTCCCCCATCCAGAACACCAGCATACGACTGGCACCGAGCCAGCGTGGATCCCGGTTGGCGCCGTGCACCGCCAGTCGGCGTCGGCTGTCGCGCCACTGTTCCAGCACCGGAAACGAGCTGGGTAGCCTGTCGCTTGAGGCTTCAACTAGGGGGATCGCATCCTGATCCAGCAGCAGGGGGCGCTGTTCATCGAGTTGCTCGTGAGTGAAGGGCACCAGATATTGACGCCCCTGCGCCAGCAGGCGGCAATGTTGCGCCAGTGAGGACCATTCGGCCGGTGAGCTGAGCTGATAGTCGATGCCGTAGGCTACCAGAGCCAGGCGACGATTGAAGATGGGGTAACGACGCAGCAGCATGGGATCACCGATAAGCCAGAGTGCGGGATCTCCCTTGTGCTTTGGCGTGGTAGAGCGCCTGGTCCGCTTGCTCGATCAGGGTCTGCCATACCTCGTGCCGGGAGGGAACCAGATAGCTAAAGCCTATGCTAACGGTAATGAAATCAGCAACCCGCGAGGCGGGGTGAGGCAGTTTTAATTGAGCCAGTTCGTTATGGATCAGTGCCGCCAACTGCTCTGCTTCACCGGGTTGGGGCGCACAGAGCAGGATGACGAACTCCTCCCCGCCGTAACGGGCTACCAGATTGGTGCAGCGTCGCTCCGCATCCCGTAGTACCTGGGCCACCTGTTGCAGGCAGAGATCCCCTTTGGCGTGGCCGAAGTGGTCGTTGTAGGCCTTGAATTGGTCGACATCGATCATCAGTACCGCCAGCGGGTTCTGGGTGCGCCTTGCCCACTCCCACTCCCGTTGCATGGTGATGTTCCACTGGCGGCGGTTGGCGATGCCGGTGAGGGGGTCTTCCAGCGAGAGCAGGGAGAGGCGGTGGTTAGCCTCTTCTAGCGCCCGGTTGGTATTGGCCAGTTGTATGGTGCGTTCGGTGACTCTCGCCTCCAGCTGGTGATTGAGCTGCTCCAACTGATCCTGGGTGCGCTGGCGGATCAGCAGCTGTGACAACATGGCGGCGTACTGTTTGAATATCTCGCTCTGATAGGCTTTGAGTGGCCGGTGCCACAATAGATTGTCGGCGGCAATCCAGCCGATGGGGGTGGCGCCATCCCACAGCGATACCATGGCGTTCCAACCACGTCCCACCTGCTGCTGTTCGTAGTAGAGGGGGGCATCTTCCAGTACCAGTACGTAGTCTTTGCGCTTTAGCGCCTCCTGCACTGTGGGATGCTCCGGGATGGGGCTGATGAACGCATGTTCGTCGACCAGCTCACCCTCTTCGCTGGTGCCCCAGGTGCCGTGCATGGTCTTGCCGTCGGGCGCGATCAGGAAGATGGCGACCCGGTCAAATTGCAGCTCCTGCCGCGCCAACAGCACGGCATCCCGCAGCAGCTGGTTTTCGCTGCGGCAACGGGAGAGGGAGATACAGACCATGTGCAGCGCTTGCAGCATGGTGAGGAAGGAGCCTTGCAGCGCCTGGCTCTGCACCAGATCGGTCTGGGTATGCTGACGTTGCACCCGCTCCTGGTCGACCTGACTGGAGAGCAGGTGGTTGCTCAGTTCTGCGGTCAGATAGTGAATAAGGAGCTGGATCCCTTGGCGCTGACGGGAGGAGAGGCGGTCGATGCGGCGGTGGGTCTCCAGATAGATGACCCCTTCCAGTTTCATATGGCGTTTGAGCGGGAAACAGGCGCGTAGCTGCGGCTGGGCGGGCTCCACATTTTCGCCGGGATCCAGCGGTGGCGGGAGCTGCTCGATCACCAGTTGTCCCGTGTCTATCGCCTTGTCGATCAGGTGGTGGGGCAGGGTCAGTTGTTCGAGATGGGCGAGATCCAGCATGGTCAGCCCCTGATCCAGCTGAAAGCTGTAGAGCTGCGGTTCGGGGGCTTTCAGCCAGAGGTAAAGGCGTTCGGCATCGGTTTTTTCACGGATGGCGGCGAGGCTCACTTCGCATAACTGAGCGAAGGTGCTGAAGTGTTCCGGGTCCCATTCCTGCATACCAATGTCCATATCCTTTGGGTTGTGCCCAAACGAGTATAAACTTCTTTTTTGTTGATTAAAATGTCAGAAAGGAGAGGTGGCGCACATAACGGTTGCTTTCAGCGCGGCTGGTGGAAACATTCACTGCATTTTCTGCCAATCGTGGCGAGAACTGTGCGCCGTGGCGGTCTGTATGGCAGCTTGTAGGGTGAGATGTTGGGCAAAAAGAGAGCCCGCACAGTGGCGGGCTCTCGGGCAGATCAGATTGCTCTACGCGGCTTACTCTGCCTTGGGGGCAGCATCCGCAGGCGTTTCACTGCTATCGGCTGGTGCACTCTCGGCAACCGGTGCTTCCGGTGCCGGGCCCGGTACCAGTGCGACCGCCGGTTTGGCGATGAGGGAGCGGGTCTCTTCCACCGCTTCACTCAGCTTGACCTCGATAACCTGACCAAGTTCGTAGATCACCTCGGTCTTGTCGAGATAGACGCGGCCGTTGTCCCAGTTGCACTCCAGCCGATCCTTGTTGTCGAGGATGTGGCGGGCAGGCATGAACACCACGGCGCCGTTCTCCTGCAGACGCAGCTTGAGACCGGCCCGCATCACGTCGATGATCTCGGCGTTGAACAGCTGATCGGTGCCGGCGGCAGCCTTGAGGTAACGGACATAGAGCCAGTCGCCGATATCGCGCTCGACCCTGCGGTGCAGGCGGCGGCATTCGGTCAGGTGCTCGGTCAGCTCTTCGCTTGGGCGCTCACCCGGCGTCTTGCCAGCGATGACCGCTTTGAGCAGGCGATGGTTGACCATGTCGCCGTATTTACGGATCGGTGAGGTCCAGGTGGCGTAGGCATCCAGACCCAGACCGTAGTGAGCACCCGGCTCGGCGGACATCAGCGCATAGCTCTGGAAGCGGCGGATCTTGCCATCCAGCCAGCGGGTGTCGAGGTTGTCGATCCAGCGGCGCAGGGCACAGAAGCCGGAGAGGCTGGCGATCTCGTCGCGCTCGAACGGGGCTTCGGCGGTTTGCAGCAGTTCGATGGCGCCATCGAGGGACTCTTCATCGAAACCGGTGTGGACGTTGAAGATACCGTAACCGACGCTCTTGCCCAGCACGCGACCGGCGCAGATGTTGGCCGCGATCATCGACTCTTCGATCATCCGGTTGGCGATGCGGCGTGGCTCAACGTGGATGGCCAGCACTTCACCATTCTCGCCCAGCTCGAAGTCATAGTCGGGACGATCCGGGAACACCAGCGCGTGCTCGGTGCGCCAGGCGATACGCGCCTCGGTCATGGCTTTCATCAGCGGCAGCTGAGCCATTACGCCAGCGTCTATGGTCAGCGCTTTGCCATGTTCGGCCCAATCGGAGACCTCGTCATAGTTGAGACGGGCATGGGAGATGATGCGGGCAGCGAAGAATTCGGTATCTTCCAGCAGCAGGCCATCTTCGGCGATCAGCAGGCGGGCACAGAGTGTATTGCGCTCCTCGCCCTCTTTCAGGGAGCAGAGCTCGTCGGAGAGGGTGCGCGGGATCATCGGCACGTTGCGGCCCGGCATGTAGACGGTGAAGGCGCGCTTGGCGGCTTCTTTGTCCAGCTCGCTACCTTCCGCTACATAGGCGGTCGGGTCGGCGATAGCGACCAGCAGCTCCCAGCCGTTGTCGAGTTTACGGATCGACAAGGCGTCATCCATATCCTTGGTCTTGGCGCCATCGATAGTGAAGAAAGGCACATCAGTCAGGTCGGTGCGGGGCAGCTCCTGCTCTTCGATCACCTTCCACTCCGGCAGATCTGCTGGCTCAATTTGAGCCAGATTGTGGCGTGCCAGCACCACCCACCAGGGCACGTTGTGATCTTCTTCGGCGGAAATTTTCTCAATGATTTCGGCCGAAAAGTTGCCGTCACTCAGGGCATGACGTTTGAGGGTGGCAACCACCCAGTCCCCTTCCTTGAACTCTTTCTCATCCAGGCCCTTCTTGGCGCGGGCCTTGATGGCATCCTTGATCAGCGGGTGATCAGCGACCACGTTGAGGCGGTCACGGAACAGCTTGACCCGGGCCACAAAACGGGTGACCGACTGCTCCAGCAGGGTATCCGGCTCAGCCACTTCCTTATCTTTTTCAGTGCGGATCAGGGCGCTCACCCGGTCTCCGTGCATCACCTTTTTCATGTAGGGAGGCGGGACGAAATAGCTGGTTTTCTCATCGACCTCCAGAAAGCCGAAGCCCCGATCCGAGGCGCGGATCACACCCTCTTTCTTGGGGATGTTTTCGCGGATTTGTTGCTTGAGCTGGGCCAGCAGCGGATTGTCTTGGAACATAAGTGAGGAACCTGAAGTGGATAACCTGGGTGGAGACCTGATGAAGGATCGCCCAGCACTATACGTTTTTAGCCCTCCAAAGCCAAGGCGAATGGCCTTGTCAGCGCGGCGGCAATTGCGCGCGGCCCTGATCGATCAGCCGTTGTGACAGCTGTTTATGGAGTCCTTTCTCCAGTACCCAGCGGTGCCAATAGAGGCACTCGGTCAGCCGGTGTGGCGGGCTGAGGTTGACCAGGGTTGCGGCGGCGAGTTGCTCACGGATCTGCAACTCGGGGATCAGGCAGTAGGCGAGCCCCTGCTCGGCCATGGCGACGAAGGCTTCTGAGGAGTGGACGGTGTGGCAGGGGTAACCGCCCGGCTCCAGCCCGAAGTGTTCACGCATAAAGCTGATATGCATATCATCGCGCTGATCGAATGCCACCGCCGGTGCCTTGGCCAGCGCCTCCCGGGTCAGACCATGAGGGAAGTGGCGTGCCACAAAGGCGGGACTGGCGGTGAGCAAGTAGTGCATCTCGCCCAGCTGGTCGACACAGCAACCGGCTAAGGGGTAGGCATGTAAGCTGACTGCGCCGAAGGCTTGCCCTTCCCGCACTTTGTCGAGGGTGCGATTTTCGTCATCGACCAGCAGGTTCAGTTCGATAGGGTGCTGCTCCAGCAGCGGGGCTATGGCAGGCAAAAACCAGGTAGCCAGGCTGTCAGCATTGACGGCGATGCTGATCCTGATTGGCCCCTGCGGCTCGGCAGGGGCCAGCTCGCCAGCCAGTTCGAGCTCCAGCTGATGCACCTGACGGTAGTGGGCCAGTAGTTTCTGGCCGAGTGGCGTGGCCTGTAGTGGCTGGCTACGAATGAGCAGCGGCTCGGCAAATTGCTGCTCCAGCTGTTTGATCCGCTGGGAGATGGCCGACTGGGTGATATGGAGCGACTTGGCCGCCCGATCGAAGTTTTGCTCCTGCAGCACAGCATCCAGCGCCCGCAGCAGTTTGTAGTCCAGCTCTTTCATCTTCTCTTCTCCCGTTGCATCAGGGCCGACTCTACGTCAGTCGGCAGGGGACAACAATGGGCGGCAGAAGGGGCGTTGCGCTGCGATTTTTGACAGTAGTAGTCAGGCCATTGAGGGGGGATACTGCCAAATGCCGCAGGGGGTAGCCCTGCGGGATCGCAGCGATATGTTTATCCCGGGTCGGTTTGCCCGGGATTTTTTATAGCTGGGCCGCCAGCTCGTGGGAGCGATAGCGGGCAGTTTGATAGTGCCCGATGAGCGGCTGCGAGACCGCTTGGGCAAATCGCTCATCCAGATAAAAGCGCAGACCGACACCTTTGACTGCGCCCAGACCCACCGCTTGGCGATGGCCCAGACGAGCCATTGGTATGCCGAGGCGGCGGAAAATGCGCTCTGCGGGCAGGCTGGCTACGCCAACCAGCTCTTTTATGCCGTTGGCTGTAGCAAAGGCATAGACTTCGCGCAGGAGTACGCAGGTCAGTTCACTAACACCATTGGTCATGCGCGGAGCGCGGGCCGCATCGATAGCCAGGCGGGTGAGTTCCCAGACATCGGGCGTGCGTGGCGCGCTTTCACCGGCAAGGGCGGTGGGAAAGATGGTGGGCAGCATATAGGCGCTGGCACAACTGAGCAGACGGATGCAGGCGCAGACTCCTTGTTCATCCTCGATTAGCACCCAATGGGTGTCTGGCGTGTCAAAGCTGTCACGTTCCAAACCGTGATAAGACTCGACATCCCAGCCTAGCCGGTCGGAAAAGACGCGATTTCGAAATTGATAGAGTTCGTTCTCTACGGCGTTTCGTGGGTGATCTCTCAACTTTCCTTTGAAAACCAACATTTTGAACTCTCTCTCTGCCTGTTCGCCGTTATAATCAGAAGCTTGGCCAGGGGGGCTAGCGTATGAAACAAGAGCAACTGTTTGAGTATCTTGAACATTTCACTTCGGTGACGAATGGTGACCGTCTTGCCGGATTGATTGGTCGCTTCACGGTCGATATGGGTTATGACTATTACGGCTTTACCCTGATCATTCCGATGTCGATGCAAAGACCCAAAGTGGTGCTGTTCAATCAGTGCCCTGTCTCCTGGGTACAGACCTATACCGATAACAACATGCTGGCGTGCGACCCTGTGATTCAGCTGGCACGCAAGCAGACGTTGCCCATCTACTGGAACCGCCTCGATGAGCGGGCCAGTTTTCTGCAGGAGGGGACCATGGACGTGATGGGACTGGCAGCTGAATTCGGGCTGCGCAACGGCATCTCCTTCCCCCTGCACGGTGCAGCCGGGGAGACAGGTATCCTCTCCTTCATCACCTCCGAGCGAGCGTCGAGCGATCTGCTGCTGGAGTCCTCGCCGATCCTCTCCTGGATGGCTAACTACATCTTTGAGGCGGCAATCCGGGTCGTGCGCCTGAGGGATTCGGATCAACATGCCGCCCTGACGGGGCGCGAGACCGAATGCCTGTTCTGGGCCAGTGAGGGGAAAACATCGGGGGAGATCGCCTGCATTTTGGGGATCACCGAACGCACGGTGAATTACCACCTCAATCAGGTCACTCGCAAAACCGGCTCAATGAATCGTTATCAGGCCATTGCCAAGGGGATTAGCAGTGGCATTTTGCTGCCGAATCTTGAGCATGTAGTGGTCACCAACTTCCCCAAGCTGATGCAATAGAACCTGCTGATTTTCGGGGCTGAGGGGCGGACTCTCAATTGTCAGATCCTGCTATTGACTATTGGTTTCGGATGGGGCTTCGCACTGCGGGGATGAGTCCGACTTATTAGCAAAATGAATTAATCAGTAAATCAATGAATTTCTAAGAAGGAACCACCATCGCTATAGTGCCGCTCATTCATCACTTCGAACGGTACTCTCCATGATGCTCGCAACGACACTGCAAGGCTTCACCATCGGTCTGGCCATGATCATCCCCATCGGCGCCCAGAATGCCTTTGTGCTGAGCCGGGGCATCCATCGCAATCACCATCTGCTGACGGCCACGCTCTGCAGCTTCTGCGATCTCACCCTGATTGCCATTGGTGTATTTGGCGGAGCCAATGTGCTGGCTGCCAGTCCCATCGGTATGGCGCTGCTCACCTGGGGCGGCGTGCTGTTTCTCGGCTGGTTTGGTGGCCGCTCCCTGCTCAGTGCCTGGCGCGGTAAGGGGGAGGGGCTTGCCGACTCGACCCAGCGGATGGGGGCCAAGAGCGTGCTGGCGATGACGCTGGGGGTCACCCTGCTCAATCCCCATGTCTATCTCGATACCCTGATGCTGCTCGGCTCCCTTGGCAGTCAGGTGAGCGAGTCCCTGCGCTCGGCCTTTGCCGCAGGCGCCATGCTTGCCTCGCTGGTGTGGTTTTACTCGCTGGCGCTAGGGGCGGCGGCGCTAGCACCCTGGTTGGCTCGGGGTCGGGTACAGCGGGGGATTGATCTGCTGGTGGGTATCATCATGTTGACGCTGGCGCTGCAGCTCGCCATCGGTGGTTAATGGGGGCGTTGGATTTTTTGCTGCTCGGCGTCATAAAAATTAATCAGGACGCCTGTTTTTGGCATATTCCTCTGCTAAATTGCCCACCCTTGTGACTCGCCAGATACCAATCAGGAAAACTCAGTGAATAGAACCATGAAACTGGGCCTCATCGCCTCCATCGTGCTGCTGTCTGCCTGTGGTACAGATAAGCAGGAGCAGCCCGGAGCCGTCTCGCTGCGGCTGATCCAGACCTCTGATATCCACTCCAATGTGCTGGGTTATGACTACTACCAGAACAAGGAGGATCGCAAATTCGGTCTCTCCCGCACCGCCCTGCTGATCCGCGCCGCCCGTGCCGAGAACCCCAACAACCTGCTGCTCGACAATGGTGACCTGATCCAGGGCTCGCCGCTGGCGGACTACATTTTCGAGCAATCGGGTTCAGGCTATCTCGACAAGCAGGCCCATCCAGCCATCAAGGCGCTGAATGAACTGGGTTATGACGTGGGCAACCTCGGCAATCACGAGTTCAACTACGGTCTCGACTATCTGGGCAAGATCATCAAGGGGGCCAACTTCCCCTACGTCAACGCCAACGTATTCGAGGCCGCTTCGTTCAAGCGCGATGGCAACGGCAAGATCGACTGGAGCGGCAACCAATTTACCCCCTATCTGCTGCTGGAGCGTCAGGTGAAGGATGACAAGGGGCAGCCGCAGACCGTCAAGGTGGGCATTCTGGGGCTGACTCCGCCGCAGGTGCTGCAGTGGGACAAGCGTCATCTGGAAGGTAAGGTAGTGGTGGCCGACATGGTTGAAACCGCCAACCACTTTATACCCGAGCTGCGCGCCAAGGGTGCCGATGTGGTGGTGGTGGTCGCCCACACGGGGATCAATGCCGGCAGTTACGAAGCCATGATGGAAAACGCGGCCTGGCATCTGGCCAAAGTGGAGGGGATCGATGCCCTGATGCTGGGTCATGCCCACAAGAACTTCCCCGGCGACTTCCCTGATCTGCCGCTGGTGGATAATCAGGCGGGCACCTTGAACGGGATTCCCACCGTGATGCCGGGCTTCTGGGGCAACCATCTTGGGATCATCGATCTCAAGCTGGAGCAGGTGGCTGGCAAGTGGCAGGTGAAGCAGAGCCAATCAGCCTTGCGCCAGATTGACTCCAGCGAAGGGAGCAAGGTGGACGAAAAAGTGGTGGCCCTGGTCAAGGCGGATCACGACGCGACCAACCAGTGGCTGGATCGTCCGCTCGGCAAGATCACCTCCTCCATTCACAGCTTCTTTGCGCTGGTGCAGGATGATCCCTCGGTGCAGCTGGTGAGTGATGCCCAGCGCCAGCATGCCGAGCAGTTGCAAAAAGACGGCCTGCTCAAGGAGTCCTATCCGATCCTCTCTGCTGCTGCCCCGTTCCGCGGTGGCCGCAACGGCATTACCGATTTTACCTATGTGACGGCGGGGGATATCTCCCTACGCAACGTCTCCGACCTCTACATCTACCCCAACACCCTGCAGGTGGTCGAGGTGAACGGTGCCACCGTCAAGGAGTGGCTGGAGATGAGTGCCGGTCAGTTCAACTGGGTTGATCCGGCCAAGGGCGAAGTGCAGTGGCTGGTGAACGAGAAGTTCCCCACTTACAACTTCGATGTGATCGACGGGGTGAACTACGAGGTGGATATCACCCAGCCCGCTCGTTACAACAAGGAAGGGGAGAAGGTGAGCGACGGTCAGCGGATCAGCAACCTGACCTTCAACGGCAAGCCCATCGATCCGGCCCAGAAGTTCTATGTGGTGACCAACAACTATCGCGGTAGCGGTGGTGGCCACTTCCCGGGCGTGGATGGCAGCAGCGTGGTGCATGAAGATCCCTTCGAGACGCGTGAAATCGTCGCTCAGTATCTGAAGTCCCACTCTGCCAGCAATCCGCAAGGGTTCAGCCCGGCTGCAGATAACAACTGGCATATGAAGGCGCTGTCTGCCGGAGTGGATGTTCGCCTCTACTCATCACCCCGTGAAGAGGCCAAGGCGCTGGCGGGTGAGGATCTGGCCTATCAGTCCACCCTGCCGATGGATGACGAGAAGCACCCGGGCTACGCCATCTACCGTCTGGTTCGCCAGTAACTCGCTGGTGGCTGGGTGGTTTGCCCGGCCCGCAGAAAAGCAAATGCCAGTCCGTTAACGCGGACTGGCATTTTTTTGCGCCGGCTTCGGCGGGGGCTGGCTATACCCGGAACTGAGAGAGCAGGCGCTGTTGCAGCAGGCTGGCCTGATGGAGGGAGGAGGCGAGCTGCAGGCACTCCTGCGCCTCCTGTTCGCCGGTTCTGGCTTGCAGACTGATGCCGGAGACCTTGTCAGAGGAGTGGCTCAGGGTGTGTGACAGCTGCCCGGTGGCCACGGCCACCTGCTGCACCATGTCGGCCAGCTGGTCGATGGCGCCTTCCACCTTGAACAGGATCTGCTTGGTGTTCTCGGAGTCCTGCATGCCGGACTCCACCGTCTTGAGGTTGCGCTGCATCATCAGGTAGGCAGTCTCGGTCTGCTGCTGGATGCTGCTGATCACCTGGCTGATCTCGGCGCTGGAGGTGGCGGTGCGATTAGCCAGGGTGCGCACCTCATCCGCGACCACCGCAAAGCCACGCCCCATCTCCCCCGCGCGGGCCGCTTCAATGGCCGCATTGAGGGCCAGCAGGTTGGTCTGCTCCGAGATACCGCTGATGGTGGAGATGATCTGGCCAATCTGGCCCGCCTGCTCCTTGAGGGAGTTGATGGCGATGGCGCACTCGCTCACCTCCTGCACCACCCGCTGCATGCCCGCGCTGGCAGAGGCGACGTATTGGCTGCTTTCGGTGGTCAGCTGGCGCACTTCGTTGGCATTGCGGGCCGCCATGCTGCAGTTGTCCGAAATGGTGGTGGCCACCTGCACCATCTGTTCACTGTCATGGTGCAGGGACAGCGCATGTTCGGCGGTCTGGCGGCTGCTTTGGCTGATCGCTTCCACCCGGTTGACCGAGGTGTGGACGTGTTCACTGATGTGCTGGTTGTTGTCCATGGTGGAGCTGATCATCTTCTGCAATTTCTCGATGAAGCGATCCACGCTGTTGGCCAGCGAACCTATCTCGTCATCCCGCTGCAGGTTGATGCGGGCGTTGAGATCCCCCTCGCCGGCGGCGATATCCTGCATCCGCTTGTCCACTTGCAGCAGCGGGGTCACCAGCTTGCGGGTCAACCAGAGACCGCAGAGGGTCACCATGATCAGGCTCAGCAGTAGGCCACCCAGCAGCAGGGTGCGGGTCTGGCTGATGATGCCGTTGAGCTGGGCCACCTGATCCTCGACGGTGGCATCGCCGCTCTCCTCGATGGCAACCAGCTGTTGTCGCAGCTCATCGGCACTGGCCTCATAGACGGCTTGCTGGGCCTGATAGCTGCCGAGCGCCTCGATCCACTGCCCCATCAGTTGCTGATGTTGGGCCAACAGGGCGCGATACTCTGTCGCCAGCGTTTTGCCGGCAAATGGCCCGGTTCCCTCGATATCAAACAGTCCGGTGCCGAGCATGCTGTCGATCGCTTCATGGTAGAAATCGGTCGCCTCTTTCAGCTCGGCCTTGATCGCCTCCGTTACCCCCTGTCTGCGCATCTTCTCCAGCGCATAGAGTTGGCGCAAAAAGCCGATGTTGGACTCCATGCCGCCATCGGCCGCTTCCCAGCGAGTGGAGAGGCCGCTGTTCCAGCTGATGGTCTGGTCGGGGGATTGGGTCAGTGCTTCGATCGCGCCATCGCCGATCACCTCCAGCTGGGTCGAGAGACGGGCCATCAGGTCGGCGTTGTGATGCAGCGCCTGATCCACCTCGGTATAGGCGTGATAGAGCGCCAGCAGCTTCTCTTGCTGCTGTTGATAGGCCTGCTTGTGCTGATCCATGATGGCAAGTGCTGTGCCATCAATGAGCTGCCCCTGGCTGACCCGGGCCAGCGCGTCATCGGTCGCCGCCTTGGCGGCATCGAGTTCGGCGCGATTGAGCGGCGTGCCGTTTTGCATCTTCTGGATGTGGAGTTGCTGATTGCCCAGCTCTATGGAGCCCTCCATGGCGCCGTCGGCGGTCTGCCAGGCAGCCCCCAGTACATAGGAGAGCAGATTGGCCAGCCGCTGGCTGCCATACCAGCCCACGACCCCCATGCCCAGCGTGCAGCTGAGCAAGATGGCAAGACCCAGATTGGAGGTGGTAACAATTTTCATGTGATGGCCTTCCTTGGTATCGACATTGGCACCAGTTTCGGTTCCGAACGGGTTTAGTGTAGCGGTTTATCCCCCGGCCATAACCCGGTGCTGTGTTGGAACATCCCGTGCTCTGGCTGCACGCAATCAAGCATGGTGGCAAATTGGATAAAAAGCCTCTCTGACCACGCGGGTGTCGCAGCCCTATGCTGGATACTTATCCAGTTATTCTTTATGCTATGAGCCAATTTACGAATAGCTGTGTTGGTGAGGAGAGAGCCGTGATTGGTCGCTTGAGAGGCATTGTCATTGAAAAACAGCCCCCCGAGGTTTTGCTGGAAGTAGGCGGGGTAGGCTATGAGGTGCAGATGCCGATGAGCTGTTTCTATGACTTGCCGGAAATCGGCAAAGAGGCGGCTATCCACACCCATTTTGTGGTGCGAGAAGATGCCCAGCTGCTCTATGGTTTCAATCACAAGCAGGAGCGGGCGCTGTTTCGAGAGTTGATCAAGACCAATGGCGTCGGTCCCAAGCTGGCGCTGGCCATTCTCTCCGGCATGACTGCCAGCCAGTTCGTCATCTGCGTCGAGCGCGAAGAGATAAGCTCGCTGGTCAAGTTACCGGGGGTCGGCAAGAAAACCGCCGAGCGGCTGGTGGTAGAGATGAAGGATCGCCTCAAGGGATGGGTTAGCCACGATCTCTTCTCGCCGGCCATGGTGGCCCTGCCTGTCGGGACATCCGAGTTGCGTGCGCCAGACGCCGCAGATGAGGCGGTCAGCGCACTGATTTCGCTCGGTTACAAACCGCAGCAGGCGAGTCAAATCGTCAGCAAGATCGCCGTCGATGGGATGTCGGTAGAAGAGATCATCCGTGAATCCCTGCGTAGCCTGTGAGGTAGTTGATGATTGAAGCAGACCGCCTCATTTCGGCAAGCGCCGAGCGCGAGGATGAGATTATCGATCGGGCGATCCGTCCCAAGAAACTGGCTGACTATACCGGTCAGGATACCGTCTGTGCGCAGATGGAGATCTTTATCGAAGCGGCCAGGCAACGGGGCGAAGCACTTGACCACCTGCTGATTTTTGGCCCGCCGGGGCTGGGCAAAACCACCCTTGCCAATATCGTTGCCAACGAGATGGGGGTCAATATCAAGACCACCTCAGGCCCGGTGCTGGAAAAAGCAGGGGATCTGGCGGCGCTGCTCACCAACCTCGAACCGAACGATGTGTTGTTTATCGATGAGATCCACCGTCTCAGTCCGGTGGTAGAGGAAGTACTCTATCCGGCGATGGAGGATTACCAGCTCGACATCATGATCGGAGAGGGCCCCGCCGCCCGCTCCATCAAGCTGGATCTGCCGCCGTTCACCCTGATCGGCGCCACCACCCGGGCTGGCTCTCTCACCAGCCCGCTGCGGGATCGTTTTGGTATCGTCCAGCGGTTGGAGTTCTATAACGTCAAGGATCTGACCGATATCGTCTCGCGCAGCGCCCGTTGTCTGGGGCTTGAGATGACCGAGGATGGCGCTATCGAGATCGCGCGTCGCGCCCGCGGCACGCCGCGAATTGCTAACCGCCTGTTAAGGCGGGTGCGTGATTTTGCCCAGGTGAAATCCGATGGCCGGATCGATGGCCCCATTGCGGCCCGCGCGATGGACATGCTGGACGTCGATAACGAAGGATTTGACTTCATGGACCGCAAGCTATTGTTGGCTGTGATAGACAAGTTTATGGGGGGCCCGGTGGGTCTTGATAATCTGGCCGCGGCGATCGGAGAGGTGAAAGATACTATCGAAGATGTGCTGGAGCCTTATCTGATCCAGCAGGGGTATCTGCAACGTACACCAAGAGGACGGATAGCGACCACACGAGCTTATGCGCATTTCGGTCTTCAGCGACCAGATGATAAGTAAAAACAGTCGTTTGAATGTGAAACCGCCGTCAGAGGCGGTTTTTTATTGTCATTTTTCATCAACAATAAAAAAAGCCCACGGCAGGTGCAGTGGGCAAAGACAATTCAGGGTGGACGTTCACAGACAGTGAGTGCGTCTGGACACAGACCGGAAAATAAACTGGTGAGCCGTCGCGAGCTCTTAGAGTCGGTTCATTTGATAGAGCTGAACAAAGGAAAGCTTGTAGTAACGGATGGTTTTAGCAACAAACTTTTTCATCTTCGATTCCAATAAACGGGTTCAGATAGATAGTCGAATACGTACCGTGAACCCCGATTAACCGGCCTGTATCCAAGGGTATGCCCTCACTGCGAGGCGCATTGTAGGAGTTAGCATCGACCCGGGCAAACAAGAAAAATTGTAATCTTCAAATTACTTTATCTAATGTATGGGTTGATGAAATTGGTTCGCATGAGTATGCATTCTTTGCAGTTTTAAATTGAGTTTTCGAATCAGATTGCCTGACCCGGATAACATGGGAAAAGGAGCCTCAGCCACGCTTTTCAAATTAAACGGGGTGGTGGGATGTTAAATTTTTAAATTGATTTAAATCAATGTTTTACGCTTTGTCATATTTTGTGATCTGGCTCGCGTCAATAATCGTGAAATAGATTAAAAATGCCTTTCAAAGCCATCTATGGCGGGCCCTTTTACATTGATTTCAATCAAATAAAGGTGATATAAAACCACCGTCATCATGGGCGAGAATCAATTCAAGCTTATTGTTTTGAAAATGTTAAACATTAGTTTCTTTTGTTCTCATGTATTGCCTTGTTGTTAATATTGGTCGTTATTGAAGGGGCTTTGTTGTGGTGTCTCACAACGGGATTTGTTCGATAACCACCAGCGGAAGCTTTGTTCTTAAAACTTAAAATAGCCGTGCCAATAATCGGTGAGGAAACATCATGATTGCTGAGCATGTGGTAGACCTATCGCGGTTTCAATTCGCTGCGACGGCTCTTTATCACTTTTTGTTTGTACCCCTGACGCTGGGACTGGCCTTCATCCTGGCGATCATGGAATCTGTCTATGTGATGACCAACAACACTATCTACCGGGACATGACCAAGTTCTGGGGTAAGTTGTTTGGTATCAACTTCGCCTTGGGGGTGACCACAGGGTTGGCCATGGAGTTCCAGTTCGGGACCAACTGGGCGTACTACTCCCATTATGTCGGCGATATCTTCGGGGCCCCGTTGGCTATCGAAGGGTTGATGGCCTTCTTCCTGGAGTCCACCTTCGTCGGTATGTTCTTCTTTGGTTGGGATCGTCTGAGCAAGCATCAGCATCTGGCGGCCACCTGGTTGATGGCGCTGGGTACCAACCTCTCCGCCCTCTGGATCCTGGTTGCTAACGGCTGGATGCAAAACCCGGTCGGTGCCGAGTTCAACTTCGAATCCATGCGGATGGAGATGATGAGCTTCGCAGACGTGGTGTTTAACCCGGTGGCGCAGGTCAAGTTTGTTCACACTGTCGCGGCGGGTTACACCTGCGGTGCCATGTTTGTGCTGGGCATCTCCTCTTACTACCTGCTGAAAGGCCGTGATGTGGCGTTTGCCCGTCGCTCCTTCGCCATTGCCGCTGCGTTTGGTATGGCTTCTATCGTGTCAGTGCTGATCCTTGGTGACGAATCCGGTTACGAGACCGGTGAAGTACAGAAGGTGAAACTGGCGGCTATCGAAGCTGAGTGGGAAACTGAACCCGCTCCTGCCGCGTTTACCCTGTTCGGTATTCCGAATCAGGAAGAGATGCGCACCGACTACGCCATCAAGATCCCCTATGCGCTGGGCATTATCGCGACCCGTTCACTGGACGGTCAGGTAACCGGTCTGAAGGATCTGAAGAGCGAGCATGAGCTGCGCGTGCGCAACGGTATGACCGCTTACGATCTGCTGACTCAGCTGCAAGCCGGTGACAAGTCTGACGACACCCGCGCCCGCTTTGATGAAGTGAAGCAGGATCTGGGCTACGGTCTGCTGCTCAAGCGCTACACCAGCAACGTGACCGATGCCACTGACGAGCAGATCAAGGCCGCCGTGGATGACTCTATCCCGCAGGTACTGCCGCTGTTCTTTGCCTTCCGCATCATGGTGGCTACCGGCATGTTGATGCTGGTGCTGATTGGCCTGGCCTTCTGGGACAGTGCGCGCCATCGTATCGGTGAGCGCAAGTGGTTGCTCAAAGGGCTGCTGTGGGGTATCCCGCTGCCGTGGATCGCTATCGAAGCCGGTTGGTTCGTGGCCGAGTATGGCCGTCAACCCTGGACTATCGCGGAAGTGCTGCCGACCTCGCTGTCAGTGTCCAACTTGCCTGCTGCTGAAATCTGGTTCTCTCTGATCGGTATCTGCCTGTTCTATACCGTGCTGTTGGTTATCGAGATGTATCTGATGTTCAAGTATGCCCGTCTCGGCCCAAGCAGCCTGAAGACTGGCAAATATCACTTTGAACAGATCAAGGCATAAGGGGAGTGACCATGTTTGATTATGAAACGCTACGAGTCATCTGGTGGGTTCTGGTCGGCGTATTGCTGATCGGCTTTGCCATCACTGACGGCTTCGACATGGGGGTAGGCACACTGCTCCCGTTTGTCGGCAAAAAAGATGTCGAACGCCGGGTGATGCTTAACACCATGGGCCCCCATTGGGAGGGCAACCAGGTATGGCTGGTCACCGCCGGTGGTGCGCTGTTTGCTGCTTGGCCAATGGTGTACGCCGCGACATTTTCCGGTTTCTATATCGCGATGATCCTGACTCTGATGGCGCTGTTCTTGCGTCCGGTTGGATTCAAGTATCGTTCTCTGCGTGCAGATGCCAAATGGCGTAGTAACTGGGACTGGGCACTGTTTGCTGGCAGCACGGTTCCCCCCATCGTGTTTGGTGTGGCGTTTGGTAACCTGCTGCAAGGCGTACCGTTCGAGTTCAATCAGTTCATGATGTTGACCTATCACGGCAACTTCTTTGGCCTGCTCAACCCGTTTGGCATTCTGGCTGGTCTGGTGAGTCTGTTCATGCTGGTGACCCAGGGCGCGACTTGGCTGATGATGAAGACTGACGGTGAGGTGCTGGCGCGTTCCCGCACCGCAGCGACGATCTGCTCTCTGGTCACTCTGGTGCTGTTTGCTGCCGCAGGTTGGTGGGTAAGTGGCATGGATGGCTATGTCATCGTCAAGGCTGCTGCCAACGATGCTGTCTCCAATCCGATGAACAAGGAAGTGGTGGTGCAGGCCGGTGCCTGGATGAACAACTACAGCCTCTATCCCTGGATGATTGCTGCGCCTGTGCTGGGTCTTGCCATGAGCCTGCTGACCGCGCTGTTTGCCAGAATGAACATCGGCTGGCTGGCCTTTACCAGCTCCTCGCTGGCGATTGCGGGTGTGATCCTCACTGCCGGTTTCTCCATGTTCCCATTCTTGATGCCCTCAAGCCTTGAGCCATCACTGAGTCTGACCATGTGGGATGCTACCGCCTCTTTCAACACCTTGCAGGTGATGACGGTGGCCGCAGCGATCTTCGTACCGATTGTGCTGGCTTATACCATCTGGACTTACATCAAGATGTTTGGCCGGGTGACCAGCAAGCATATTGAAGACAACCAACAATCGCTCTACTAAGAAGGAGACCTGATATGTGGTATTTCACCTGGATCCTGGGTCTGCTGCTGGCCTGCGCATTTGGCATCATCAATGCGCTGTGGCTGGAACACACCGAGAACATGGATCGCCAGATCGATGACAATAAATGATCGACTCGCCAAGCTGGCTGCTCCACTGGAGCGCCAGCCATGGCAGGGGTTGATGTTACTCGCGGCGGCCTTGTTGGCCGTCGCTATTTTACAGGCCCCCAATCTGATCGCTGCCAATACCAGTGAACATGGCTATTGGCTGGCACCCTTGCTGATGTGGGCTGTCTGTTGTGGCCTGCTCAACGGGCTTGGCTTTCATCTAAAAAGTCTGCCCGGGCGAGTGCTATTCAACCCCTGGCTTGCCTGGCCCAGTTTGTTGTATGGCCTCTGGCTGACACATTCATATTTCCTTTCATAAAAAACGGGGGGAGGCAGGATTTCCCTGCTTCCCCCTGCTTCTTTCCTATTCAGCCCTGCGCTATGATAGCCCCCCATCTGACTGTCGAATGGATCACAGATTGTTATGGGGGAAGTCTTTGAGTTTCCGGTACGTGTCTACTACGAGGACACCGATGCCGGGGGCATCGTCTACAACGCCAATTATCTCAAGTTTATGGAACGTGCTCGCACCGAGTTTCTTCGTGCCAAAGGGGTCGAACAGGACGTCTTGCTGCAGGAGGGACACGCGTTTGTGGTGAGTCGAACCGAGATCGATTTCCGCTCGGCGGCCCGTTTTAATGAACTGCTGAATGTAATAACGCAAGTGATTGAAGTGAAACGCGCATCCCTGCGTTTTTCACAGCAGATCCTGGCGGCTGATGGGCGACTGGTCACTCAGGCCATGGTACAGATAGCCTGTGTCAGTCACCCGCAAATGAAACCCGTTGCAATACCTGAAAAAATCAAGGGAGTGCTGTTAAGTGCACGCTGAAATTTCGTTTATTGGCCTGTTTTGGCAAGCCAGTCTGTTGGTAAAGCTGGTCATGATGACCCTGATGAGTATGTCAATTGTCTCATGGGCATTGATCATCCAGCGCTCCAAAGTGATCAAGGCCGCTCATCTTGCCTCGGAGCAGTTTGAAGACAGATTCTGGTCTGGTGTCGATCTCAATCGCCTCTATCAGGAGTCCTCTTCCCGCCGTGATGATATTGAAGGCATGGAAGATATTTTCTACTCCGGCTTCAAGGAGTATGCCCGCTTGCTCAAGGCCGGTGCCCGGGGTCAGGATGCGGTGATGGACGGTACGTATCGTGCCATGCGCGTCTCTCTCTCCCGTGCGGTGGATGAGCTTGAGTCCAATCTGCCGGTTTTGGCGACCATTGGTTCAATCAGCCCCTACATCGGCCTGTTTGGTACCGTCTGGGGGATCATGAACGCCTTTATCGCCCTGGGTCAGGTCCAGCAAGCCACCCTGCAAATGGTGGCCCCCGGTATCGCAGAAGCACTGATCGCCACCGCCATGGGTCTGTTCGCCGCTATTCCTGCAGTTATTTTCTATAACCGCTTTACCAACAAGGTAGAAAAGCTGGAGAACGCCTACGCCAACTTTATGGACGAGTTCACCACCATTTTGAACCGCCAAATTGCACAGCAGCAGCAGGGTGATCAGTAATGCAAACCTATCAGCGGATCCGGCGCAAGAAGGTGTGCGAGATCAACGTGGTTCCTTATATCGACGTCATGCTGGTGCTGCTCATCATCTTTATGGCGGTCACGCCAGTGATCACCCAGGGGGTCAAGGTTGACTTGCCACAGGCAGAGTCCGAGCAGTTGCCGGAAGATGCCAAACCGCCCTTCATTGTTAGCGTGAACACCGAAGGTGAATACGTCATCAAGGCTGGTGAAGCAGACGACGAGCCGGTACCGGCAGGCACCCCCGAGGCAATGCAGCAATACATCACCGAGAAAGCCATGGGCTATCTGGCGATCAACCAGAATGCCCCTGTGGTGGTCGCCGGTGACAAGGCGGTGCGCTACGAAGAGGTGATCCTGTTGATGGTGGCGCTCAAGAATGCCGGCGTGCCTCAGGTTGGCCTGATGACAGATCCGGTGAACTAACGGAGATGGATGTGAAGCGTGGTATTTCCGGTTATCTCATCGCATCGCTGCTGCTGCATCTGATCATTGGCATCATTTTGCTGGTCGGGGTCGATTTCAGTAAACCGAAGCGGCCCGAATCGAAGGGCCAGATAGTCAATGCCGTCATGCTCGATGAAAACTTTCTTAACGAGCAGGCCAAGCAGATCCAGCAGCAAAAGTCTCAGCCCAAGCCCCAGAAGGTAGAGAAAGAGAAGGATAAGGAAGACACGGATCTCGCCAAACGTGAGCTGGCCCAGAAACAGGAGCAGCTGCGCATCGCCGAGACCAAACGCAAGCAAGCCGAAGAGGCGACTCGTAAGGCCGAAGCCGAGAAGCAGAAGAAAGTCGCTGAGCAGAAGCAGGCGGAAGAGAAGACCCAGAAAGCCGAGGAAGCGCGCAAGCTGGAAGAGCAGAAAACCAAGAAGGCAGAAGCCGAGCGCAAAGCAGCCGAAGCCGAGAGCAAGGCGCTGGCGCTGAAGAAGAAAAAGGAACAAGAGAAGAAAGAGGCTGAAGAGAAGGCCAAGGCGGCAGAGGCCAAGGCCAAAAAAGCCGAGGCTGACAAGCAGGCCAAGGCCGATGCCGAGAAGAAAGCCAAGGCGGAAGCTGAGAAAAAAGCCAAAGCCGATGCAGAGAAAAAGGCTAAGGCAGAGGCTGACAAGAAGGCAAAAGCTGACGCAGAGAAGAAAGCCAAGGCGGAGGCCGACAAGCAGGCCAAAATCGCGGCAGAGCGCAAGCGTAAAGCGGCCGAACAAGCCAAGCTGCAAAAAGAGATGGAAGATATGATGCAGCAGCAACTGTCTGCTGAGGCCAATGCCCGCAGCCAGGCGGCATCTGCTGCCTCGCAGGGTGAGGTTGACAAGTATGCCTCCCTCATCAAGGCCACGGTTGAGCGGTATATGATTTTGGATCCCACCATGCGGGGCAAAACCTGTACTATCGGCGTACGTCTTGCGAGCACTGGCTTTGTCATCTCGGTCGATGGTGGTCAGGGTGATCCGGCCGTTTGTCGTTCCGGTAAGGCGGCGGTTTTGAAGGCGGGTTCACTGCCAGTACCCAAGGATCCTGCGGCATTCGAGATGTTGAAGGAATTTAATCTCAAGTTAGAACCGAATATCTAAGCGTGATAAAACGGGGTTGTTTACAGTGGTTGGCAGCATCTCGCTGAGAAAGGAATTTAACCTCTCATTTTTATTGGAACCGAGTATTTAAGCCATGATCAGAAAAGTATTTTTTGCTTTGGTTGGCTGTTTGTTGCTGGGCCAGAGTGCCCAGGCGGCCCTGGACATCGTCATCACTGGCGGTATTGATAGCGCACGCCCCATCGCGGTTGCGCCCTTCAAATGGGAAGGTAATGGACAACTGCCGCAGGATATTGCGGAAGTGGTCTCCAACGACCTGATGCGCAGTGGCAAGTTCAAGCCGCTGGCCCGTGGCCAGATGCCACAGACCCCGAGCAGCAGTGGCGAGATCAACTTCGCGCCATGGGCTTCCCAAGGGGTTGAAGCCGTGGTGGTCGGTTCCATCTCTGCAGTAGGCGATGGCACTTACAAGATCAACTTCGAGTTGGTCGACGTGTTGAAAGGCCAGTTGGCCAAGGCACAAGGTGGCGAAAGTAACGGTTACATCCTGGATAGCCGCATGGCGACTATTCCGGGCGCCCAGATGCGCCAGTTTGCCCACCGCATCTCCGACATCGTCTATGAGCGTCTGACTGGCGAGCGTGGTGCCTTCCTGACCCGTCTGGCTTACGTCTCCGTACAGCAGGGTACCCAGTTCCCGTACCAGCTGCGGATCGCCGACTACGACGGCTACAACGAGAAGACCCTGCTGCGCTCCCGCGAGCCGCTGATGTCGCCTTCCTGGTCGCCGGATGGTAGCAAGCTGGCTTATGTCAGCTTCGAGAACCAGAAGTCCGAAATCTATGTGCAGGATATCTACACCCAGCAGCGCAGCCTGATCACCAGTTTCCGTGGTATCAACGGGGCGCCGGAGTGGTCGCCAGATGGTCGTCGTCTGGCTATCGTTCTCTCCAAAGATGGTTCGCCGAACCTCTATGTGGTTGATGTCGCTAGCAAGCAACTGACCCGGGTTACAACCAGCCGTGTGATCGACACCGAACCCTCCTGGTTGCCGGACGGGCAAAATTTGTTGTTCACCTCTGAACGTGGTGGCAAACCCCAGATTTATAGCGTAAATTTGGCGACTGGTATGACTCGCCGGATGACTTGGGAAGGTGACTCCAACCAGGGTGCATCCATTACTCCTGATGGCAAAATCATGGTGATGGTGACCCGTGTTCAGGGGCAATACCGTATTGCCCGTCAGGACATGGAAAATAATGCCCAGTTGGTCCTGACTCAGAGCGCGCTTGACGAGTCCCCAAGTGTGGCTCCCAATGGCAGCATGATCATTTATGCCACCATCTATCAGGGTCGTAAGAGTTTGGCATTGGTATCGACTGATGGTCGCTTCAAGGCTGTGCTTCCGACCAGTAGCGGTGAAATACGTGCACCAGCTTGGTCGCCCTTCTTGAATTGATAAAAATCCAATTGTTTTTTGTTTTGTTATAAAGGTTTAAGGAAAAAGCATGCAACTCAATAAACTGCTCAAGGGTTTGGCCATCGCACTGCCACTGTTCACCCTGGCCGCTTGTAGCTCCTCTTCTGATTCTGACGCCGCTGGCGCTGAATCAGGTATGACCGACGGCATGGGCGGTGTACAAACCGGCGGCGCCAACGGCATGTTGTCCCCGGAAGAGCAGATGCGTCAGAAGTTCGAAGCGCTGCAACGCGATAACGTCATTTACTTCCCGTTTGACGGCTACGACATTCAGGGTCAGTACGCTGATCTGCTGGATGCCCACGCCAGTTACCTGCGCGAGCGCCCGAGCGTTAAAGTCCTGATCGAAGGTCACGCCGATGAGCGCGGTACTCCGGAGTACAACATCGCCCTGGGCGAGCGTCGTGCCAAGGCTGTTGCCAAGTATCTGCAAACCCTGGGTGTGCAGGCTGAGCAGCTCTCCATCGTCAGCTATGGCGAAGAGAAGCCGCTGGATATGACCCACACCGAGGATGCCTTTGCCAAAAACCGCCGTGCGGTTCTGGTTTACTAAGGTTTGATCCGAATGAATTTTGTGTATAAGCAAGCGGCCATTTCGATGGCCGTTTTATTTGCTGTCGCGGCACATGCCGCGGCGCCGGTCAGCGATTTGAGTGGTGGCAACAGTGCTGCTGTCTATGGCAGTAATGCTGGCGCCATTGTGCCCACCGGGAGCCTGGACGATCGGGTGGCCTTGTTGGAGCGCACCCTGAATGCCCGTCTGCGGCTGCAGGCTGAATTGCAGCAACAGGTCGACTCCCTGCAAGGGGAGGTCTCCGAGCTGCGTGGTCAGCTGGAGCAACAGACCTACCAGATGGAACAGTCGCAAGAGCGTCAGCGTCAGCTCTATCAGGAGCTCGACAAGGTTGCGACCAGTCAACAGGCGGCCCCCGCAGCAACTGCCCCGGCAACCCCCGCCACACCGGCAGCTACCGCTAATTACTCAACCAATCAGGATGAGAATCAGGCTTATGACGCTGCGGTGAACATGGTGCTGAAAGAGAAAAACTACGACAAGGCCATTCCGGCTTTTCAGGGTTTTATCAAGCAGTACCCCGATTCGGGTTATGTGCCCAATGCGCACTACTGGCTCGGCCAGTTGTTGTTCAACAAAGGTGACCGAACGGCAGCTGCGGCACAGTTCTCGACCGTGGCTAACAAATACAGCAAGTCTCCCAAGCGTGCCGATGCGTTGTTGAAGCTGGGTATGCTGGCGCAGCTTGATGGCAAGAAGGCAGAAGCAAAATCCTTCTATGAGCAGGTGATCAAGGGCTATCCCAACACCTCGCCAGCCCAGCTGGCCAAACAGAGTCTGGCCAAGCTGTAACATTGCCGTATGTCACTGTTTTCGTAACGGTACTGTAAAAACGGCCTGCATGTGTACGCGCAGTGAGCAAACGGATTTAAATTACGAATTTTCTGTTGCACCGTGAGTTTAAATCCGTATTATAGGCCGCCGTCAGGGCCGAAGCAGTAATGCAGTCGGAACTGGTCGTGGTGAGGGTCGTTAGCTCAGTCGGTAGAGCAGTTGACTTTTAATCAATTGGTCGCTGGTTCGAATCCAGCACGACCCACCATCATTTCAAGAATCCCAGGTCGTTTAGCTCAGCTGGGAGAGCACCTCCCTTACAAGGAGGGGGTCACTGGTTCGATCCCAGTAACGACCACCATATTTGTAGTAAAAAGCGTAAGAAAAAGCTGAAATCTGTAGCAATGTTTCAGAGAAAAATCCCCACTCAGGTGGGGATTTTTTTTGCTTGGAATTCAGTACTCCAACATCTTCAGTTGCCATTGTGGCGAGCTGAGCTCCACCTCTTATCGTGCCCACCGCCACACCGCCACACCGCCACACCGCCACACCGCCACACCGCCTCCTCTATTCTGCTCTTCCGGGATTGCCCCACGGCCTCCCATTGCAGTCCTATCCACCGTCATATTTCCCATGCGGATGCCAGCAATTGAGTGAACGCCAGAAATAAAAAGGGCAGGCCAAGGCCTGCCCGCAAGGGTGCGCAAGGTGTTACATGATGCCGCGGATCAGGATCCCGCTGATCAGCAGCGGTGCCACCACTCGCCAGCACCAGAGCAGCGCCAGGCGCAGGATAGGGGGCAGGCCCGCAGGCAGTATGGTGTCACCCAGGCGCCAGCCCAGCAGCAGGGTCAGCACCAGGCCGAACAGCGGCATCATCAGGTTGGAGGTGAGGTAGTCGAGCAGCTCGAAGATGGTCTTGCCAAACAGGGTCAGCTCGCTCCATGGGCCGAACGACAGGCTCACTGGAATGCCGGAGGCCATGATGAGCAGGGTCAGTACCCGACAGGCGCCACGGCGCGACCAGCCCCACTCCTCGGTGGTGAAGCGCACCAGATGCTCCAGCATGGAGATAGAGGAGGAGAGGGCGGCGACCAGCAGTAGCAGGAAGAAGACTACCCCCAGCCCCTGACCGAACGGCAGATGGCTGAACACGGCGGGCATGGTCATAAAGGTGAGACCGGGGCCAGCTGTGGGATCGATACCGGTCGATGCCAGCGCCGGGAAGATCATCAACCCCGCCAGTACCGAGATGAGGCTCGCCAGCGTGACCACCCAAACCCCGGAGCGCAGCACCCCTTCGCTATTGGGCAGGTAGGCACCGTAGGTGGTGTGTACACCCAGCCCGATGGAGAGGGAGAAGAAGGCCAGCCCCAGGGCATCCAGCACGCTCTGGCCGGTCAGCATGGAGAAGTCCGGCAGCAGCAGTTGGCGCACGCCAGCCATGGCACCGGGCATGGAGAGGCCGACCCCCACCAACAACAGCATCATGATGAACAGTGCCGGCATCATCCAGCGCAGCGCTCGTTCTACACCTTTCTGAATGCCGCCCTGCACAAACCACCAGGTCAGCCCGGCAAAGACCAGATGAGTGAGGATCGGCCACAAGGGATCGCTGACGTAACCGTTGAACAGGGTGGTCAGGGCGCTGCCCTCGCTCAGGTTGAGCTTGCCTGCCATCGCCAGTGCGGCATAGCCCACGGTCCAGCCACCGACCACGCTGTAGAAGCTGTAGATAAAGAAGCCACAGAGGATCCCCATATACCCCATCCAGCGCCAGTTTGGCCCGACTAGCTGGTGAAAGGCGCCCAGTACCCCGCGCTGACTGCGGCTACCGAGTAATGTCTCCCCCACCAACACGGCTACGCCCAGGGTGAAGCTGAACAGCAGAAACACCAGCAGGAAGGCACCGCCACCATTGGTGGCCGTCACATAGGGAAACTTCCAGATGGCACCAAGGCCGATCGCGGTGCCTGCTGCGGCCAGCACATGACCAAGACGGGAAGACCACTGAACCTGGCTCATACAACCTCCGGGTAACACAACATCGAAGCAATACTCCTGAGTAGCAATAAACGACAGACCATAAAAAAGGCCGCCTGAGGCGACCTTTGCAATGAACATTCAGAAAACTGTGCGTGCAAGGTCACCTCTCTTGCGAGCTAAAAAATCGACCAAACAGCACGAGGATGGCAGACATGAGGTGGCAACCTGACTAATGAATGAGGAAACAGCCTAAACCATGGAAAGAAAAATTGACACATAAAATAAAATTTTTTATGTGTCTGGCATTCATGGGCCTCCTATGGGGTTCCCCTGCGGCCAGACGGTATCTTTTCTGCCCTGCCGTTATTTACTGGGCGATAATCGTCATAGTTGCGATGGAAGAGGAGGGGCCTGACATGGTGCCAGCGAGAGTAAACCTGAGACAGGATGTCGTATGAGATGGGTGGTGCTGCTCTGGTGGCTGCTCAGCCTCAGCTTGTCGGCGCAGCCGGGATTAACCCTGCTGAGTCACGATTTACCCCCCTTTACCGAATACCGCGACGGCAAGCTCGACGGATTCGCTATTCGCCTGATCGATGAGGTGCAGCAGGAGTTGGGGACGGGCTATCCCATTAGGATTTACCCGCTCAAGCGGGCATTGGCGATGGCGCGGGTCGAGCCCGGTTATGGCGTGTTCGTGGTACAGCGGATCCCTGAGCGGGAGTCCCATTTCAAGTGGGTAGGTCCGCTCTTTATCAATCGGGTGTTTATCTATCAGGCACCGGGGAACCGCTACCCGCTGACCTCGCTGGCGCAGCTGCGGGATCTGCCCAGAGTTGGGGTGGTGCTGGGCAATGCCGATGATGTACGGCTGAGCAAGGAGGGGTATCGCAATCTGGTGCGCTACCAGACGGTCGGGGAGGCGATAGATCGGCTGATGCTGGGCAAGATCGATGCCTTGCCGATGGCCGAGATGGTGATGGATGCCACCCTCGACAAGCTGGGGCTATCCCGGCGCAGTGTCGCCAGCAGTGGCGTGCTGCTCCATCAGTCCGGTCTCTACATCGCATTTTCCAAGGGGATGGATGATCGCGAGATAACCCGCTGGCAGCAGGCGGTAGATGCGGTCAGAGTCGCACAGGGGCGGGCCGATGGGCCCACCCATGATGAGTGATGGTCAAACCAGACCGCGTACCAGGATCCCGCCAATCAACAACGGGGCCAACCAGCGCCAGCAATGCATGATCAGGTGATGCCAGTGGGCCGAGAGTCCTTGTGGTAACGCTTTGCGTCCCAGTTTCCAGCCCAGCAGCAACGTCACCATCAGGCCGAACAGCGGCATCATCAGGTTGGACGTGACAAAATCCAGCAGCTCGAAGATGGTTTTGCCAAACAGGGTGGCGTGTTGCAGTGGGCCAAACGACAGGCTGACCGGAATGCCGTTGAGCATCACCACCGCCGTGATGACGCTGCAGGCAGTGCGGCGTGACCAGCCCCAGCTCTCGCACAGGAAGCACTGCAAGTGCTCCAGCAGGGAGATAGCCGAAGAGAGCGCAGCAAAGACCAGCAGGGCGAAGAACACCACCTCCAGGCCCTGACCAAAGGGCAGCAGCTGGAACACCGCCGGCATGGTCATAAAGGTGAGGCCGGGCCCGGCAGCCGGATCAATGCCGGTGGAGGCCAGTACCGGGAAGATCATCAAGCCCGCCAGCACCGCCACCATGCTGGCCAGCAGCACCACCCAGAGGCTGGAGCGACCCACCCCTTCACTGGTCGGCAGATAGGCGCCATAGGTGGTGTGAATGCCAAGACCGATAGAGAGGGAGAAGAAGGCCAACCCCATGGCGTCGAGCACGCCGGACATCCCCAGCTTGCTGAAATCGGGCATCAGGAAGTGGCGGACCCCCTCCATCGCATTGGGCAGGGTGAGGCCAAAGGCGACCAGCATCAACATCATCAGGAACAGGGCGGGCATCATCCAGCGCAAGGTGCGTTCAACCCCTTTCTGAATGCCTCCTTGCACCACCATCCAGGTGAGGGCGGCAAACAGCAAGTGGGTGAGAATGGGCCAGAAATCACCGCTGACATAATCATTGAAACGTGCAGTAAGGACGGCGGCATCACCTTGATTTAGCTGGCCCGAGATAGCCATGCCGGTGTAGCCCAGGGTCCAGCCGCCCACCACGCTGTAGAAGCTGAAGATCATCAGGGTGCAGACCAGACCCATGATGCCGACCCAGCGCCAGCGCTTGCCAAGCAACTCGGAGAAGGCGCCGACGACCCCGCGACGGCTGATGCTGCCGAGCAGGGTCTCCCCCATCAGCACCGCGACCCCCAAGGTGAAGCTGAACAACAGGAAGACCAGCAGGAAGGCGCCGCCGCCGTTGACTGCGGTGACGTAGGGGAATTTCCAGATTGCGCCGATACCGACTGCGGAACCAGCTGCGGCGAGAATGTAGCCGAGTCGGGATGACCATTGGGACTGCTTCATAAGAACTCCAATCGAGTGCCCCCCTTGGCAGGGGCAGAATGGCGCTCATGTTACGGAGGTCGTGGCGCAATCACTACGACGGTTATCAGACGTAAATGCGATTTATTGGCACGATTCGCTAATTTAATTCTGATTTTCGTCCTGTCCTGCCAATAAATAAAAACCGGAGCGCTATTGCTCCGGTTTGGTCTCTGACAGCGGCTCGTCTGCTGACTAGATCACCCCCAGCTCCCGCAGCCGTTCCATCAGGTAGCTGTGGGCGGTATGGCGCTCGGAGAGCACCACATCCGGGCGCGGATGGAGGAACAGCGGTAGGGAGATGCGGGACTTGGCTGCACTGCCACCGGTCGGGTTGATGACGCGGTGGGTGGTGGAGGGGTAGTAGCCGCGAGAGGCCTCCTGCAGCATGTCGCCGATATTGATGATGAGGGTGCCAAAGTCGCACGGCACATCCATCCACTCGCCATCGGCGCCCTTCACCTGCAACCCCGGCTCGTTGGCGGCGGGCAGAATGGTGAGCAGGTTGATATCCTCGTGGGCGGCGGCACGAATGGCACCCGGCTCCTCGCTGCCATCGAACGGCGGGTAGTGCAACACTCGCAGCAGGGTCTTCTGGCTCTCTTCGATCATCGAGGAGAGGGGGCAGCTGTAGTTGGCGGCGATATCGGCCGGGGTGTACTGCTCGACCCAGCCGAGCAGCTCGGCGGCCAGACCGTTGGCGAGGCGGTAGTACTCCATCGCCTGCTCTTTCAGCTCTGCCGGCATCTGACCCCAGGGGTAGAGGTGGAAGTACTCCTTGATGTCCTTCTGGCTATGGCCCTTGGCCACCTCGGACACCGATGGCGGGAAGTAGCCATCCTGGGTGTCGCGGTTGAACAGAAAATCCTGCTTCTGCTCGCTCATGAAGAAGCGATACCAGTTGTCGTAGATGGACTGCACCAGCTCTTTGGGGATGGGGTGGTTGGTCAGCACGCCAAAGCCGGTGGTTCGCAGGGATTCGGTGAAGCGTTGGGCCGCATCGGGTGAGCGGTAATCGACGGTCAGGACTTGCATTGTTTTTGTTGCGCGCCAGTTAAAAGATGGCGCAGTTTACCTTGCAGCTGATAACAAGGAAAGCGGGTTGGCCACCCCGTCCGGCACGGTGGCAAATAGTGACAAACACATCAAAAAAACGGCCCCAACCCGCGCTGGCGTCCATCCCTTGTTAAGGTCTTTTATCCTCTCTAGAATGCGGGTCACTATATTTTCCGGAGTCTGTTCATGTCCCCCAAAATCCTGTTGCTGACCCTGCCGGTATTGCTGGCGGGATGCAGCGCCCTGTCAGAAGATGAGTGCCGCACCATGAGCTGGTACAACCTGGGTTATCAGGATGGATCCCAGGGCAAAACCCGCTTGGCGACCCGCGACTACGTTTCGTCTTGCAGCGAGTTTGGCCTTCGTGTGGATGAAGCCGAGTGGAAACGGGGCTATGACAAGGGGCTGGAGCTTTACTGCATTCCCGAGCTGGCCTACAGCAAGGGCAAGGAGGGACAGGCCTATCTGGGGGTATGCCCCAACGATGCCAGCTTCCTCAAGCAGTATCAGCGCGGCTATGAAGAGTACAAACTGGCTGGCCGCTTGCAGGAGATCAGCGATGAGCTGGAGCGTACCGAGCGGGATATCGATGGGCTCGAGCGCAGCATCCGCAACGAAACCAACACGGAACAGCGCGACTACTACCGCGCCAAGCGCGATCGTTCCATTCGCCACTACGAATCCCTGCGGCGGGAATATAACCGCCTGCGCTATCCGGATCGGGTGATCCAGTTCTCCTTCGGCGGTTAATCCCTCTCTTCATGGCCAGCCTGCGTGCTGGCCATGTTGCATCTTGTCAGATCAGGGCAGTACCCAGCGCTGCAACGCCAGTGCGATGCCATCCTCGTTGTGGTCGGCCGTGACCTGATGGGCATGGCGCTGGATCTGCGGGGCCGCATTGCCCATGGCCACCGCCAGCCCCACCTGCTCGAACATGCTGATGTCGTTGTTGTTGTCACCAAACGCCACCACCTGCTCCATCGCAATTCCTTCGCAGGCCGCCCACTGGGCCAGCCGGTTGCCCTTGCTGCAACCGGGTTGCACCAGCTCCACCGCATAGGGGGCCGCCCAGTCGCGGGTAAAGGGCATCTGCTCGACCACCTCGCCCATAAAGGTGTGCAGGCGGGCAGGATCCTGATTGAACAGCTCCAGCTTCCAGATCGGGTGCTTCAGCCAGTTGGCCAGATCGGCGGCAGGCAGCAGGGTGATCTTGAGGTGATCCGGCTGATTGGCCGCCCAGTGGCGGATGCGGGTCACATGCTCCTCGCAGCCGAGGTAGCCGATCCCGTCGCTCAGGTGAAACAGTGCCCCCATCTGCTGCGCTTCGACCGCGGCCAGCAGCTCGGTGAGCGGAGCAACCGCCAGCGGGTCGCCGCTGAGGATCCGGTTCTGCGCCGGATCATAGATATATGCGCCGTTGCTGCAGATGAGGGGGGTATCGAGGGCCAGATCGTGGTGGAAGGGGCGTGCCGTCATAAAGTGGCGCCCCGTCACCAGCAGCACCTTGATGCCGTGGGCGCGAGCTTGCGCCAGTGCCGCCCGGGTTGCCGACGAGATCTGATGATCTCGGGTCAGCAGGGTGCCATCCATATCCAGCGCGATGGCCTTGTACTCACTCATAGCTCCTCCTGAGGGGCGAACGGTGCGAGGTGGAATCGGGGTTGAAGCCTGTGCAATGAGCAGCAGTCATCCATGTCGCCCTGATAGTCATCGACAGAGGGGATTAAAGTCCCAAAACTATCAATAGCATGCAAGCACTCTGCGTCATGGTGCTGTGAGGTTGTGATCTGGCGCGGAGTTATGGCGAGTGGCTGGCAACCGCCAGAAACAACAAAGCAGGCGCCGGGATGCCTGCTTTGTTGCCTTCGGGGAGGGGGTTCTCTCGTTCCAGCCCGTCGTTGCCCGATAAGGTGAGACGGCTGATGGGGTGTGTGACCCGGTAAGGTCCTTCACCGCAGAGACCCGGTCAGGTATCTGCTTTGCCACCGGAAGATGTAACCATAGTATCCCTACCTCGGCGGTGAGTGGTTGCAAAGTAACCACTAATTTCGGTTGTTTTTGCAATAGTTCACCCTTAATCTAGGAAAAGTGGATTAGTCATTGCAACGAGGAAGGGTAAATGCTGAAACTTGATCGCATAGACAGACATATTCTCGAGCTGATGCAGGAGAATGGCCGCATCAGCAATCTGGAACTGGCCGAGCTGGTAGGGCTTTCGCCGTCCCCCTGTTCCCGCCGGGTCAAGGCGCTGGAGGATGCCGGTCTCATCGACACCCACGTTACCCTGCTCAACGCCCGCCAGCTTGGCCTCACCCTCACCGCTTACATTCACATCTCCATGGACAGACACACGCCGGAGCGGTTCGAAAGTTTCGATCGCGCCATCAAGGAGCTGCCCGAAGTGCTGGAGTGTGATCTCATCACCGGCAATGATGCCGACTACCAGCTCAAGGTGGTGGTGCGCGACATGGAGCACTACCAACACTTCCTGCTGGACAAGCTGACCCATATCCCGGGGGTGACCGGGGTGCGTTCCAGTTTCGTGCTGCGCCGTATCAAGCACAAGACCGCGCTGCCGCTTAACCATTTGGGTTGAGCCACCACGCGCGGGGCGGCTGGTTTGGTGCGTGATTGTGTAGGACCGCCGCCACCGAACTTGTCGGATTGAGTCGTGCGCAAAGAGCGCAAATAGAAAGAGGAGGCCGCTGGCCTCCTCTTTCTATTTGCTAGCTGTCGCGGTAACTGCGAGCGGTGGCAGGTATGTTCAGACACTTACCTGGCTGATGTCTGCCACTTGCAGCAGCCAGCCTGCCTGTTCTTGCTGCGGTTCACCACTGACCCGCAGCCGCTCGCCGGTCGGCACCCACTGCCCTTCGGGCAGAGAGACCAGCAGGCTTTCGCTGCCGTTGTCGAACAACCAGCGATCTTCACCTCGCGCTTCAATCAGATAACCTTCCATCTCCACTCTGGACTCGGCTTGCCAGGATGGCGCAACGGAATCACGGCTCTCGATGAAATCCCCCTGAACACCAAAACTGGCTAGCCCCCACAGAATGGAGAGCCCGACCAATGATGTTTGCATCTTGTCTCTCCTCTTTTTTGGAACTGTGGCGCCAGTATGGGAACAGAAAACTGAGTGCACCATGAATAAGGTGGCAAAGTGCTGGCGAGATCGCGAAAAAAACCAGCACGCTCGCAGCTGATGTCATTTTATGGCGCAGGGATCACACTTTTTGGCACGATTCGCCGCCGTTGGTTGAGTGCATAGGGTATTCAGCTGTCGAACTAGGGATAGCCCACCCAGATCCGGGCTGCAGGGGTTGCATGCCGGTCACGGGCCGCTTGTTGTAGCTGTGTCGCCGGCCTAAGGTAGGTCGCTTTGATACCACTGTTGAGGAGCTTGTCTGATGTCCACTCTCTATCCCCGTGTCGGGGTCGGCGTTATTTTAACCAACGGGCAGGGGCTGGTGCTGCTTGGCAAGCGCAAGGGGAGCCACGCTCCCTACTGGTCAATTCCCGGTGGCCATCTCGAACTGGGAGAGAGCTTCGAGTCGGGGGCCATTCGCGAGGTAGCTGAAGAGACGGGCCTTGAGATCCACGCACCCGAGGTGGTGGCGGTGACCAACAATCTGGAAACCTGGCGCGAGAGCGGGCTGCACTATATCTCGGTGACGCTGCACGCCCGGGCCGATGGGGCGCCGCAACTGCTGGAGCCGGAAAAGTGCGAAGGCTGGATCTGGTGCGATCCGCGCGAGTTGCCCGAGCCCCATTTCGATGCCAGTCGCCAGTCCATTGCCTGCTGGTTGGCGGGACGCTGCTACTTGCCGAGTGATTTGCCAATGGTGTCTGCCGAATCAGCCGAATTGTCATAAAACGATCATTGGGCTGTCATATTATCCCCACTGGATATGTGATGAAGGGATGGGAGTGAGGTAATGGGACCGGTTTTTCTCCAGTTTTTGTGGCTCGGCTGTATCAGTTTTGGCGGCCCGGCCGCCCATATCGGCTACTTTCAGCGCACATTTGTCCAGCGGCTCGGCTGGCTGACGCAGGCAGAGTTTGCCCGTCTGCTGGCGCTGTGCCAACTGCTGCCAGGGCCTGCCTCCAGCCAGCTCGGCTTTGCCATTGGCCGCCAGCGTGCTGGTCTGGGCGGGGCGCTGGCGGCCTTTATCGGCTTCACGCTTCCCTCTTTCCTGCTGTTACTGGCTGCCGCTATCGGTATCGGCCAGTTGGGAGCCAATCTGTGGCTTGATGCGGCCCTGCATGGCCTCAAGCTGCTGGCGCTCATTGTGGTCGCGGACGCGGTACTAACCATGAGCCGCCAATTCTGCGCCACGTCACTGACCCAGGGGATCATGGTGGCGACCGCCGCGGTACTCTGGTGGCAGCCCGGCCTGTTGACCCAGTTACTGATGCTGGCGGGGGCCGCGCTGATCTGTGCTCGCTTGCTGGGTGGGGAGGGCGCAACGCACGCTGCCGTCGGGCAGCCAAGCCAGGTCACGGCTGGTCAGCCCCACTGGCCGACCCTGCTGTTGTTTGCCGCTCTTTTTGTCGGGCTGCCGTTGTTCGATGGCCCGCTTGGCCAGCTGGTTGCCGACTTTTACCGGGCGGGAAGTCTGGTGTTTGGCGGTGGTCATGTGGTGCTGCCGCTGCTGCAGGAGAGTGTGGGCCATGGCCTCAGCCAGCAGCAGTTTCTGACTGGCTACAGTCTGGCGCAGCTGGTGCCGGGCCCGATGTTTACCCTCGCCACTTATCTTGGTGCCCAGCTGTTACCGGATATGCCGCTGATGGGCGCCTTGCTGGCGACCCTGGCGCTCTTTCTACCCGGCTTTCTGCTGCTGTGGGCTGTCGGTCCCTGTTGGCAGCAGTGGCTGACCCGGCCTCGTCTGGCGGGGGCCGTCACCGGCATCAACGCCGCCGTGGTGGGTCTGTTGCTGGCGGCCCTCTACCAGCCGGTGTGGCAGAGCGCTGTGCTGGCGCCGACCGATCTGGCGCTGGCGGTTATCGGCTTCTATCTGTTGCGAGTGGTGAAATTGCCAGTGTTGGCACTGGCTGGTTTGCTGGTAGGTGCTGCCCTCTTGCTGGCGTGAGCGCCGGGGAAACCGGATAAAAAACGGCGCCTCCGTGATGGATGCGCCGTTTTTATTGCTATGGGTCAGCCGTTCAGGCTTCGGGATCGAAATCCAGACTCAGGCTGTTGACGCAGTAGCGCTGGCCGGTCTCGGTTGGCCCGTCGGGGAAGACATGACCGAGGTGGGAGCCGCACTGGCGGCAGGTGATCTCCACCCGCTTCATGCCGTGGCTGCTGTCTTCGATGTAGTTCACCGTCCCCTCGATGGCCTTGTCGAACGAGGGCCAGCCGCAGCCGGAATCAAACTTGGCATCCGAGTGAAACAGCACGCTCTTGCAACAGACGCAGAGGTAGTCACCGCTCTTGCGATTGTGGAGCAGAGCGCCGCTGTAGGGGCGCTCGGTGCCCTTCTCCCAGCAAACGTGAAACTGCTCGGTACTCAGTTTGCTGCGCCACTGTTCCGGATTGTTACTGCTCATACCGACTCCTTGCCTTTCATAACGGTGCCCAGCATAGCGGCTCCGTAAAGCTGACTCCAGCATGCCTGTTATGCTTTGCCCGCATCTGTGATCGCTGTGGCAGGCTGGTCTGCACTGGATACTGGGATGAGTGCTGGCAGCGGTGGCTGGGCATCCACCGCCGTGCTGGCCAGCGCGACCCGCTCCAACAGCTTGAGAGAGTGGGCACGACCGACCGCCACCTGCCGTTTGATGTCATCAGGTAGAAACGGCAGGCCATCGTTGGTCGCGGTGTCGATGGTCTGGATCCACTCCAGCCCTTCCCCCGGCGGTGGCAGGCGGAACTGGATATCGTAATCGCTGGCGTTGAATAGCACGTACCAGCGTTCGCCGATACAGGTGATCATGCCGATATCCATGGCAAATGCCTGCCCCATAGGGGCGTGCCAATCCTGATCGGTGAGCTGGTGGCCATCCGGGTGATACCAGTTGACCTGATGGCAGCTGGGGGACGCGCCGTTCCAGCTATCATCGCTCAGTTGCAGGTTGGAGAAGACCCCCGATTCCGCCCGCAGCGCCATCATCTGCTGGGTGAAGGCGAACAGCCGCTCATCTTCTGGCCGCCATTGCCAGTTGACCCAGCTGATCTGGTTGTCCTGACAGTAGGCGTTGTTGTTGCCAAGCTGGCTGCGGCCCATCTCGTCCCCGGCCAGAAAATGGGGGGTTCCCTGAGAGAGCAGCAGGGTGGCGATCAAGTTGCGTTTTTGCTGCTGGCGCAGGCTGTTGACCCGCGGATCCAGGGTTGGCCCCTCCACCCCGTGGTTATGAGAGAGGTTGTTGCCGTGACCATCCCGGTTATCTTCCCCGTTGGCCTGATTGTGGCGCTGGTTGTAGGAGACCAGATCTTCCAGCGTGAAGCCGTCGTGATAGCAGAGGTAGTTGACGCTGGTGTGTGGGGAGCGCCAATTCTTCGGAAAGATATCTCGCGAGCCCACCAGACGGGTGGCAAAGTCCCCCATCTTGCCGGCATCACCACGCCAGAAGGCCCGCACCGTATCGCGATAGCGGTCGTTGATCTCCTGCCACTGGCTCGGGAATTGCCCAAGGCGGTAGCCGAAGGGCCCGATATCCCAGGGCTCGGCAATGAGCTTGACCTGCGACAGTAGCGGATCGGCCATGATCGCCTTGAAGAAGGCCCCCATGGGATCGAACTCACCCGCTTCCCGTGCCAGCGTCACCGCCAGGTCGAAACGGAAACCATCCACCTGCATCTCGGTCACCCAGTAGCGCAGCGCATCGAGCACCAGTCTAAGGGTATTGGGGTGATCCAGATTGACGCTGTTGCCACAGCCGGTGACGTTGGCGTGACGGGTGTAGTCGGGGCCGTGAGGGCCCGCTTCGAAGGCGAAGTAACCGGCGTTGTCGAATCCCTTGAACGACAAGGTGGGGCCATCGAAGCCAGAGGCGGCGGTGTGGTTGTAGACCACATCCTGAATCACCTCTAGCCCGGCCCGGTGCAGCTCGCGCACCATGGTTTTGAACTCGGTCACCGCCTCGTCATGCTTGGTGCTGTAGCGCGGCTCGGGGGCGAAGAAGGCGATGGGGTTGTAGCCCCAGTAGTTGGTCAGCCCCAGTCGCTCCAACCGTGGTTCCGACATGAAGGCGGCCACCGGCATTAACTGTACCGAGGTGATGCCGAGACTCTTCATGTGTTCGATCATCAGCGGATGGCTGACGCCCAGATAGGTGCCCTGCAGCGCCTTGGGGACCCCGGGGTGCTGTTTGGTAAAGCCCTTGACGTGAGCCTCATAGAGGATGGTGCGAGCATGGCTGATGCGGGGCTTGCCGATCCCCTGCCAGTCAAAGCTGTCATCCACCACCACTGACTTGGCAATCATGGCGGCACTGTCACCCTGATAGAGATCGTCATCCCAGTAGGTGGGGCGGCTGAGCGCTTTGGCGTAAGGGTCGATCAGCAGCTTTTGCGGGTCGAACAGCATCCCCTCCTGGGGGATGCCATAAACCCGATAGCCATAGCGTTGGCCAGCCTGCAGGCCACGCACATAACCAAAGCGGTACTGACCCCGGCGGCCGGGGAGATCCATACGACCGACCTCTTGCTCCTGCTCGTCAAACAGGCAGAGTTCTACCTTGTCCGATTGGGGGGCCCAGACACAGAAGTGACAACCATCCTTATCAAGTTGAGTGCCCAGTGGGTGGCTCAACCCGGTTTCCATAACAAGCATCAAGACTCCTGTTTAATGAACAAGGTTGCCAGCGGCGGCAGATCCAGCACTATGCTGTGTGCCATCCCCTGCCAGGGGGTCGGCTCGGCAGCGAACACCAGACCCACATCATAGTTGCTGCCCCAGTAAAACTCGCTGTCGGTGTTGAGTACCACCCGATAGTGGCCCGCAGCCGGGACGCCAATCCGGTATTCGAGGCGAGGCACCGGGGTGAAGTTGGCCGCCACTACGATGGCATGCTTGCCCTCTTTATCGGCCCGCAGCCAGGCAAAGATGCTGTTGTCGGCATCGTTGTGATCCAGCCAGCGGAAGCCGGTCTGCTCATAATCGGCCTGATACAAGGCAGGCTCATGACGGTAGAGGTGGTTAAGATCGCGGATCAACCGCTGCTGGCCACCGTGCTTGGGGAACTGCAGCAGGTGCCATGGCAGCTGGGCATCGTGGTTCCACTCGTTGCTTTGGGCGATTTCGGTGCCCATAAAGTTGAGTTTCTTGCCCGGGTGGGCATACATGAAGCCCATGTAAGCGCGCAAGTTGGCCGCTTGTTGCCATTCGTCGCCGGGCATCTTGTAGATCATCGAGTGTTTGCCGTGCACCACCTCATCGTGGGAGAGCGACAGAATGAAGTTCTCGTCATAGTGGTACACCATGGAGAAGGTCATGTCGTTGTGGTGATAACGGCGGTGGATCGGCTCTTTCTGCATATAGGTGAGGGTGTCGTGCATCCAGCCCATGTTCCACTTGAAGCCAAAACCGAGGCCGCCGAGGAAGGTGGGGCGGGAGACACCGGCATAGGCGGTGGACTCTTCGGCGATGGTCATGGCGTGAGGATACTTGCTGTACACCTCTTCGTTGGTCCACTTGAGCAGGCTGACCGCTTCGTAGTTGTGGTTGCCACCATCGACGTTCGGCACCCACTCGCCCTCATTGCGCGAATAATCGAGATAGAGCATGGAGGCGACAGCGTCTACCCGCAGACCATCGATGTGGAACTTGTCGAGCCAGAACAGGGCACTGGCCACCAGAAACTGGCGGACATTGTTGCGGCCATAGTCATAGATGTAGGAGTTCCAGTCCGGATGCCAGCCACGGCGCGGGTCTTCATATTCATAAAGTGGCGTGCCATCGAAGCGTGCCAGTCCGTGGGCATCGGAGGGGAAGTGGGCGGGCACCCAGTCGAGGATGACGCCGATGCCAGCCTGGTGGCACTGATCAACGAAGTACTTGAAGTCATCGGCGCTGCCATAGCGACTGGTGGGGGAGAACATGCCCACCGGCTGGTAGCCCCAGGAGCCGCTGAACGGGTGCTCGGAGATCGGTAGCAGCTCGATGTGGGTGTACTCCATCTCCTTGACGTAGGCCACCAGCTCTACCGCCAGCTCGCGCCAGCTCAGGCTGTCGCCATTGGGGTGGCGCTTCCAGGAACCGATATGCAGCTCATAGATGGAGAGCGGCTGTTCCCGCTTGTCGTTGTGCTGGCTGGCAAGCCAGTCTGCATCCTGCCACTGATACTGCTGCTGGTCATAGACCACGGAAGCGAACGACGGGTACTGCTCGCAATAGAAACCGACCGGATCGCTCTTGTGTGGCAAGCGATGACCGGCAGGATCCTTGAGCTCGAACTTGTAGCGATCCCCCGCTTTCAGCCCCGGTACAAACAGTACCCAGTGACCGCACAGGCTGCGTTGCATCGGGTGGCGGCGGCCATCCCAGAAGTTGAAGTCGCCGATCAGGCTCACCGCAGTGGCGCTCGGCGCATAGACCGCAAAACGGACCCCTTCGACCTGTTGACCGAGATGCTCCACGGTGCGCAATTGTGCACCAAGGGTGTGGTAGAGGTTTTCCGGTTGCGCGGTCAGTTCAGCAAGACCCGCCCAGGCGGCATCCTGAAATTGATAGGGGTCGATGACCTCGGTGGTGGCATCTTGGTAGCTGGCGAGCAGCTGATAGGGAAAGGGATTCTTGCGGCGGGTGAAAACAGTTTCAAAAAGGCCCGATTCATCGGAGGGCGCCAGAGTGGCAACAACTTTGCCTGATTTGAGATCCTTGATGCGGACTTCGAGGGCATCAGGCAACCAGGCGGTCAGTTTGAGGCCGGGCCCAGCCGGATTGGCCTGCAGGCCTAGATGAGAGAAGGGATCGGAACAGCGGGCAGCAACCAAACTTTCAACGAGCATCGAGATTTCCTTTCATGACAGAGCATCCACTCCGGCCTGGGCCGGAGTGGATTTAGGTGAGTCAGCTGTGTTGCACAGTGGCTCAACGACTGGCCTCATCACGGGCTTGGCTCATTTTGCCAGCCAGTGCCTTGAGTGCCTCATTGGCAAAAATATCTTCCAGGTCAGCAGAGAGCTTGCGGCGCCAGTTGGGGTATTCGTAACTGGTGCCCGGCACGTTGACCGGTTTGTCCATCTCCAGCCAATCCTCCAGCTGGGTACTGAACAGGGCGCAGCTACCGCGGGACATGTGGAGCTGCAGACCGTGGTTGAGTTCGGTGTTCATACCGACCCAGTTCACGTCATGGCTGATGTGGTCAGAGATGACGTGATGCGCATGCAAGCTGTCGAGGATCCGCTGCTTGGCCTGATGGCGATCAGCATACAGCGTCTTCAAAACATCCTCATCTGGATATAAACCCAGTTGACGGCCGAGCGCCAGATCATCGCAATGCCAGAATCCCTTGAGGGTCGGCATATCGTGAGTGGTCAGGGCTGACATCGCCTGCTCGGTGTAGTGGGCAGGAGAGATGAAGCCGCCATCCGCCTTGGCGCGCTCGAAGAAGAACACCTTGTAGGAGTGGACGCCGTTCTCTTTCAGGGTCACGTCGATCCCTTCCGGCACAGTGCCCAGATCCTCGCCGATCAGCAGGCACTGGTTGCGGTGGGATTCGAGGGCCAGAATGCCCAGCAGATCGTTGACCGGATAATAGATGTAAGCACCCTTGGCGGCAGATGCTCCGGGCGGCACCCACCACAGGCGTAGCAGCGCCATCACGTGGTCGATGCGCAGCGCACCACAGGAGCGCATGTTGGCACGGAACATCTCCACCATCGGCTGGTAGGCGGCTTCAAACAGCTGGTTCGGGTTCATCGGGGGCAGGCCCCAATTCTGACCCAGTGGCCCCAGCACATCAGGCGGCGCACCGACCGAGGCTTTCGGGCAGTAGAGATCCTGGTTGGCCCAGATCTCGGTGGAGCCTTCAGAGACGCCAACCGCCAGATCCCGGTAGATCCCCATCACCATGCCGGCCGCCTTGGCGCGGGCATCGGCTTGCGCCAGCTGCTCATCGGCCAGGAACTGCAGGTATAGGTAGAAGTTCACATCTTGCTGATGCTCGGCCATCCAGGCGGCAACTGCGGGGTTGTGGTAATTGCGGAACGGTTCCGGCCATACCGGCCAGCCCCAGGCGTTGTCGCCCTTGGCATAGAAGTAGGCTTGCAGAGCATCAAATGCCGCTTGCTGTTGCAGGCTGTCGCCACCGGCGGCCACGAAGGCATCAAAGGCGGTCTGACGCTCGGCGCCAAGACTTGCCTGATCGAACACCTGACGCAGCATGGCGAGTTTGGTCTGGATAACGCCGGTGTAATCGACGTTATCCTGGGCGCGCAGCTCGGCCAGATGTTGCTGGAAGGCGGGGCTTGCCACCTCGGCTTTGAGGTTAGCGTTAGCCTGAAAGTCAGGCACCGCCTCCACATTGATATAGGCAACGTTGAGCCAGCGACGGGAAGAGGGGCTGTAGGGGCTGGCGCTCTCCGGATTGGCCGGGTAGAGGGCGTGAATGGGGTTGAGGCCGACAAAGTGGGCACCCCAGGCGGCGGCTTTCTCGACCAGCTGGCCCAGATCGCTGAAATCACCGATGCCCCAGTTGTGGCGGCTGCGCAGGCAGTAGAGCTGCACGCTCGGGCCCCACACCTTGCGGCCATCGGCAATCGGGGCCTGCTTGTAGCAGGCTTGGGGGGCGACGATAAGACGCATGGTAGCCAGCGGCTCATCGTTGCCCTCTTCCAGCAGCACCAGCTGGTGATAACCCAGCTCAGGGGCCATCTCCAGCGTCACCTGATAGGCCTGGCACTCCATATCTTCAAATTCGGCGACGCCGACCAGCTCACCCTCGATGGGGGTGAATTGACCGGACAACACCGCACCCTGCTCCTGCTGGAGCTGCCAGATGAGGGCGTCGTTGACGAATTCGAGGGGGAGGCGGACCTCGAGGGTGACGGCGTCGCCGGTGCGAACCACCATCACAGGATCCAGCGCCCGCAGCCAGTGCTGGCGATGCTCCTCTTCCAGCTGCTGTACCAGTGCGGCCTCGTCATCGACGTGGTAACCCATGGCGCCCAGCATGGCGGCCTTGCTCTCTTCGGATACCTGTGCCGGATGGCCCCAGGCATCAACATATTCACTGGCAATGCCTTTTGCGGCAGCCAGCTGTTCAATCAGGGTGGTCATAGTTTGAGAATTCCCGCTGTGGATTCTATCTATACTATTTTGATTCATTTTTATGGGTTGGTATGTGAACAGTGGCTTTTGGGCCATGCTAAACCGCGCACATTTTTACATATCTCTGTGAATGGTTGTGTGACCGGGCAGGCACTATTGTGGATCTCTGTGCACGACCCCGTTATGACACTATTTTCATCAAAATATGGTAATCAGTTACATAAACAGAAAATTAATTTCACAGTTTTTCATGACGTAGCGCAATTTCAGACAGAAAGTTGGTTGACTCACCTGAGAGTTCTAGTAAATTTAAAAACGGAATTTTCTTTAACTACTGAACAGTTAGGTAACAAAATTATGACTATCAAAGTAGGTATCAACGGTTTTGGCCGTATCGGTCGTTTCGTATTCCGTCTGGCTTGCGAGCGTGCAGACATCGAAGTTGTTGGTATCAACGACCTGATCGATGTTGACTACATGGCTTACATGCTGAAGTACGATTCAACTCACGGTCGTTTCAACGGTACCGTAGAAGTTAAAGACGGCAACCTGGTTGTAAACGGTAAAACCGTTCGCGTTACCGCCGTTCGTGACCCAGCTGAGCTGAAGTGGGGCGAAATCGGTGTTGACGTTGTTGCCGAAGCGACTGGTCTGTTCCTGGATGACGCTACTGCACGTAAGCACATCCAAGCTGGTGCCAAGAAAGTTGTTCTGACTGGCCCGTCCAAAGACGCTACCCCGATGTTCGTAATGGGTGTTAACGACGCGACCTACGCTGGCCAGGACATCGTTTCCAACGCTTCCTGCACCACCAACTGCCTGGCACCGATCGCCAAGGTTCTGAACGATACCTTCGGTATCGAGTCTGGCCTGATGACCACCGTTCACGCTACCACTGCTACCCAGAAGACCGTTGATGGTCCGTCCGCCAAAGACTGGCGCGGTGGTCGTGGCGCTGGCCAGAACATCATCCCGTCCTCTACCGGTGCAGCTAAAGCTGTTGGCGTAGTTATCCCAGAACTGAAAGGCCTGCTGACCGGTATGGCTTTCCGTGTTCCGACTCCGGACGTGTCTGTTGTTGACCTGACCGTTAACCTGAAGAAGCCTGCTACTTACGAGCAGATCTGTGCTGCAATGAAAGCCGCTTCTGAAGGTTCCATGAAGGGCGTTCTGGGCTACACCGAAGATCAAGTTGTTTCCAACGACTTCATCGGTGAGCGTCAGACCTCCGTATTCGATGCCAAAGCCGGTATCCAGCTGAACGACAAGTTCGTTAAAGTTGTGTCCTGGTACGACAACGAAATGGGCTACTCCAGCAAAGTTCTGGACCTGATCGCTCACATCTCCAAGTAATTTGGGATGCGCAATCGCGTAGCTTAAAAAAGGCGGCCATTGGCCGCCTTTTTGTTTTTCGCTTCCCCTGATGACAGGAGTCCATATGCATACCATTCGTCCTCTGACCGCCAACTGCCAGCTCGCCAACAACGCGGCAGGTCTGCCGGTTCTCACCATCAACAATGACTATGGCAAGGCAGAGATAAGTCTGTTTGGTGCTCATGTGCTGAGCTATCAGCGTCATGGTGAGCCCGCCTCCATCTGGCTGAGCGACAAGGCGGTGCTGGATGGCAGCAAGCCGATCCGTGGCGGTATCCCGCTCTGCTGGCCCTGGTTTGGCCCCGCGCCTGCGCGCGTCGGCAGTGGCAAGTCTTCCCATGGTTTCGCCCGTACCACCCTCTGGGAGCTGGACGGCGTGTCCGACCATGCTGATGGCACGCTGGTCCATCTGTCTCTGCGCGACAGCGATGCGACCCGCGCCCTGTGGGATCACTCCTTCGAGCTGGAGCTGGACGTGTTGGTGGGCAAAGAGCTTTCGCTGGTGCTGGCCACTCGCAACACCGGTGCCCAGCCGCTGACTTATAGCGGTGCGTTGCACACCTATCTCGCTATCAGCGCACCAGAGGCGGTGAGTGTGACCGGTCTGGGCGAGCCCTATGCCGACAAGTTGACCGGACAGGATGCCAAGCAGCAAGGTGCATTGACCCTCAATGGCGCGCTGGATCGGGTCTACTGGCAGCCAGATGCGCTGGTTTGTGTCAAAGATGGCGAGCGTGAGACCCGGGTCGTGAGCGGCCACCACGACAGCGTGGTGGTCTGGACCCCCTGGCTGGAAGGCGCCACCGCCATGGCCGACATGAGCGACGATGGTTATCGCACCATGTTATGTGTCGAGGCGGCCATCGCTGGCGAGGCGGGGGTAACTGTTGCGCCGGATGAAGAGCACAGCTTCTCTACCGTGATCATCTAACTTCAGCCACATCCCATAAAACAAGAGGGCACCCATCGGGTGCCCTCTTTGCATCTCGTCATCGTTGCAATCAAGCGTTGCCCAGGGTCTTGAGCTTGAGTTCGGCGGCAAAGTTGAGCATCCGATCGAGGGGGATCAAGGCTTTCACCCGCAGTTCCTTGTCTACATGGATCTCGTGCGGCTCAGCGCCATCGGTGAGGGCGGCTTTGATCGCCACCAGACCGTTCATCGCCATCCAGGGGCAGTGGGCACAGCTGCGGCAGGTAGCGCCATCGCCACCGGTCGGCGCTTCCACCATCTCTTTATCCGGGCAGGCCTGCTGCATCTTGTAGAAGATACCCCGGTCGGTCGCCACGATCAGCTTCTGCTGGGGCAGCTCTTTGGCCGCCTTGATCAGCTGGCTGGTGGAGCCCACCGCATCGGCCAGCTCGATCACCGAGGCGGGTGATTCCGGATGAACCAGCACGGCGGCGTCCGGATTTTGCTCTTTCAGCTCGCGCAGGGCGCGGGCCTTGAACTCGTCGTGAACGATGCAGTGGCCCTGCCAGCGCAGCATCTGGGCGCCGGTCTTCTTCTCGATATAGGCACCCAGATGGCGATCCGGGCCCCAGATAATCTTGTGGCCCTGGCTATCGAGGTGCTCGACTATTTCCAGCGCGATGCTGGAGGTGACCACCCAGTCAGCCCGCGCTTTGACCGCAGCCGAGGTATTGGCATAGACCACCACGGTATGGTCGGGGTTGGCGTCACAAAAGGCCGAGAACTTATCGATAGGGCAGCCCAGATCGAGGGAACATTCAGCCTTCAGGGTCGGCATCAGTACCTGCTTATGGGGGCTCAGGATCTTGGAGGTCTCACCCATGAAGCGCACCCCGGCGACGATCAGGGTCTGTGCCTCATGATCCCGGCCAAAGCGGGCCATCTCCAGCGAATCCCCGACGAAGCCGCCGGTGGCTTCGGCCAGCGCCTGGATCTCGGGATCCGTGTAGTAGTGGGCTACCAGTACCGCCTTGCGCGTCTGGAGCAGCGCCTTGATGTCTGCGATCAAGGTCGTTTTCTGCTCGGCGCTCAGGGGAATAGGCTTGGCCGGAAAGGGGTAGTCCATCTCGACTACCGGCGGGACACTGCTCAGTGCATTGCTCATTGCGACTGTTCCATCAACGCTCGGGAAGGCGAAAATTATAACCAGAAGCTGGCGACAAACCCATCACAAATCCGGTGAAGCGCAAGTGGGCGAATATACTCAGATAATTCGTTGTCACCCTGCCATAAGGAGTTGCCCCATGAAGCAACGCTCCCTCAAGTTCAAGTTATTGTGCCTGACCATGGGACTGTTTCTGCTGACCGGGCTGGCCATGACCCTGTTGCAGTCGGCCTCCTTCAGTACCCTTCGTAGCATGGTGATGACCCAGACCAGCGATGCACTGGAAGAGGAGGTCTCCCGCAGCCTGCAGTATCAGGCGGAGCGCTATGCCATCCAGATCGCCTCGCTGATGCAGAACTCCTATCAGATCCCCCTGACCGTGGCCGCTCAGATTGAAGCCGGGATGGCCAAGCCGGAACTGCGGTTGCCGCGGCCGCAAGTCGAGTCTCTGCTCGGCAGCAGCCTGCAGCAGGCGAACGGGATCAGCTCCATCTACGCCCAGTTTGAACCGGATGGTTATGACGGCGAGGATGGCAACTGGTTGGCGGGGGCCAGCCACTCGGTGGTGGGAAAGGGGAGTATGGAGATCTACTTCACCAAGGGCCAAGGGGGGGCGGCCACTCAGCAGCAGATTGATGCGGCAGCCAGCGAGGCCAAGTTCGACACCTCCCTCAACGAGTTCGGCATTCGCAACAGCGAGTGGTATCTCTGTGGCCGTGAGACCCGCCAACCCTGCCTGATGGAGCCCTACCTCTTCGAGATAAGCCCGGGTAACAAGATGTTGATGACCAGTTTGACGGTGCCCGTGCTGCATGACGGCAAGTTTGTCGGGCTGGCCGGGGTGGATATGAACCTGCCCATCTTCCAGCAACTGGCTGAAAATCTTGGTAAGAGCCTCTATGACAACAAGGCCGATGTGACACTGGTCAGCAAGATGGGGCTTATCGTGGGCAGCAACCGCTATGCCGACAAGCTGGGTCGTCCGCTCAAGGAGGTGGGCTTGACCCTGCCCACCGGGCAGCCGGTCAATAGCGACAGTGATTTTATCCTGCAGCAACCGATTCGTATCGAGGCGGCCAATACCCAGTGGTGGTTGATGATCAAGGTGCCCAAGGCGCTGGCACTGAGCAAGGCGCACACCATTAGTGGCGAGCTGGGCGCTCTGCTGGAGGCGGGGCAGCGTCAGCAAGTATTTGCCATGGGCGGCATTACCTTGTTGGTGCTGGGGTTGCTGGTGTGGTTTATCCAGACCATCACTGCCCCCCTTTCGCAAATTAGCCGTCATGTGGGCCACCTCTCCAGCAATGAGGGGGACTTGACCCAGCAGATGGCGATCGACACCCATCAGGAGTTGATCGAGCTTGGCAGCCAGCTCAATGCCTTCCTCGGCAAGTTGCGGGGCATGGTGCAAATGAGCAAGGGGATCGGCCAGCAGGTCTACCAGCAGGCGCGGGAGATGAAACACACCGCCGACACCATGCGCAACAGTCTGGATGAACAGAATCTGGAGCTGGAGAGCGTGGTGAGCGCCATGCACGAGATGAGTACCACGGCGGTCAGCGTGGCGGGTTATGCCGAACAGGCGGCGCAGGAGTCGGAGTCTGCGACCCACCACATCAATACCGCCCAGCAGACCCTGAGCAATGCACGTAACGAGATCCATACTCTGGTCAGCGATATGCATGAGGCGGACAAGGCGGTGGCGCTGGTGGCCCAGCGCAGCACCAATATCAGCCGGATCCTCGATGTGATCCGCGCTATTGCCGAGCAGACCAATCTGCTGGCCCTCAACGCCGCCATCGAGGCGGCGCGGGCGGGTGACATGGGCCGTGGCTTTGCGGTGGTGGCGGACGAGGTACGGGCGCTGGCGACCAAGACTCGTGAATCGACCGACGAGATCGGTCAGCTGATCGGCAGTCTGCAGACCGAGGTGAGCAGCAGCCAGCGTCTGATGAATACCGGTATCGAGCGCTCTGCCACCACGGTGCAGGGCACCGAGCAGGCGTTCGAGGCGCTCAATCGGGTGGTGGCCCAGATCCAGCAGATCCACGACCACATCAGTCAGGTGGCCACCGCCGCCGAGCAGCAGAGTGCGGTGAGTGACACCATCAACCAGAACCTGATGCGGATTGGCGATACCGCCAACGTGATCGGGCAGGAGGCCAGCTCCAGCCATCAGCTGAGCGAGGCGCTGGAGCAAGCCGCCACGGCATTGGCCAGCCAGCTCGACCGGCTGCGTACCTGAGTGGCAGCCAGAGAGACAAAAGCCCGCGAGCGATCGCGGGCTTTTTTATGGTTCGATGGCAACTGCCGTCAGTGGCGGGGTTCAACCAGCAGGATGTGGGAGTCGGCCCCCACCACCCTGACCTTGCTGCCCGCTGGCAGCGACTCGTCGCAGTGCACCGTCCAGACGGTATCGTCCAGATGTACCCGGCTGGTGCCTTGGGCGACATCATCCAGCAGGGTCAGCTCGCGGCCCATATAGCTCTGCATCCGCTCATTGATAGTGCTGGCGGCATCCTGACCCGAGTTGTCACGCTGGTGCTGCCAGTGCCACCAGGCCCAGGTGGTGAGCAGGGATTGCACCGCAAACAGCAGCAACTGCGCCTGCCAGCCGAAGGGCCAGACCAGCAGCAGTAGCCCTACTTCCAGCGCGGCGATGCCGGTCCAGAGCAGGAAGCCCACCGAGCCGAGCACCTCGATGGCCAGCAGAATGAAGCCGAGCCCCAGCCAGTGCCAGTGGGTCAGCCCCTCGAACAGGGCTGTCATGACTTGCTGCCCTTGCCATCTTTGTTGAACAGCTCGGCCATGCCTGCCACCGAGCCAATCAGGCTGCCCGCTTCCAGCGGCATCATGATGATCTTGCTGTTGGGGCCTTCACCGATGCGGGCCAGCGCTTCGGTATATTTCTGGGCCACGAAGTAGTTGATGGCCTGCATATCACCCTCGGCGATGGCCTTGGAGACCATGTGGGTCGCCTTGGCTTCTGCTTCGGCTGCCCGCTCCCGCGCTTCGGCGGCGAGGAAGGCGGCCTGACGTTCACCTTCGGCTTTGAGGATCTGGGACTGCTTCTCACCTTCGGCTTTCAGGATCTTGGACTGGCGCACCCCTTCGGCTTCCAGCACCTCGGCCCGTTTCTGGCGCTCGGCCTTCATCTGGGCGTTCATCGCTTCGACCAGTGCCAGTGGCGGGCGCACATCTTTAATCTCGATGCGGGTCACCTTGATGCCCCAGGGGGCGGTGGCAGCATCCATGGTGCGCAGCAGCTTCTCGTTGATGGTGTCGCGCTGGGAGAGCATCTCGTCCAGCTCCATGGCACCGAGCACGGTCCGCATGTTGGTCATGGTGAGATTGCGAATGGCGCTGGTGAGGTCGTTGACTTCATAGGCGGCTTTGCGAGCATCCACCACCTGCACAAAGCTGATGGCGTCGATGGTGACGTTGGCGTTGTCGCGAGAGATCACCTCTTGCGCCGGGATGTCCAGCACCTGCTCCATCATGATGATCTTGTGACCGACCCGATCCACATAGGGGATCAGCAAGTTAAGGCCGGGGGAGAGGGTGCGGGTGTAGCGGCCGAAGCGCTCCACGGTCCAGTTGTAGCCCTGGGGCACTATCTTGATGCCCGCGCTCAGGGTGACGATCACCAGGAACACGAAAATCCCTAGCACAATCAATGATTCATTCATCATTTAGCTCCTTATGAAACACAGCCCCTAGCCTATGGTGTGGCGTCAGGTACCACAAGTGACTTCACTCGCCTTTGTCGTGAATTGGCTTTGCTAATTACTTAAAAGCATTAAAAAGCATTTTTTATTATTTTGAGGGATAAGCTGCCCTGCCTATAGTCGCCCCATATTAGTCGTGTTCCGAGGGATGGGCCGAAATGGATTATTTACCTATGTTTGCCAAGTTGGAAGGCCGCCCGGTATTGCTGGTGGGCGGGGGCGAGGTTGCCCTGCGCAAGGCGCGCCTGCTGCTGGCGGCCGGTGCCCGGCTGACCCTGGTCTCCCCGGAGCTTGAACCGGAATTTTCGGAATTTGCCGGTCGTATCACCCATCTGGCGGAGCGCTTCACTCCGGCCCATCTGGCTGGTCAGATCCTGGTAGTGGCCGCCACCGACAGCCTCGAAGTCAACGCGCTGGTTTATCAAAGTGCCAACCAGCTGGGGCTGTTCGTCAATGTGGTGGATGACCCCAAGCGTTCCAGTTTTATCTTCCCCTCGATCATCGATCGCTCGCCGCTGATGGTGGCGGTCTCCAGCGGCGGCAAGGCGCCGGTGCTGGTGCGCCTGCTGCGCGAGCGGCTGGAGAGCCTGTTGCCACGGCATCTCGGCGGTCTTACCGAACTCTCAGGCCGGGTCCGTGACAAGGCCAAGCGGGTGCTCTCTTCCCTCTCCGATCGTCGCCGCTTCTGGGAGCGCGCTTTTGCCTCCAACACCCTTGCCAGCCTGATTGAGAAAGAGGATTGGCAAGGTGCCGAGCAGTGGCTGAGCGATGGGCTCGACCATGCGAACAGCGAAGTGGGGGAAGTGGTGCTGGTGGGCGCGGGCCCCGGTGATCCGGGCCTGTTGACCCTCAAGGCACTGCAACAAATTCAACAAGCCGAAGTTGTGCTCTACGACCAGCTGGTCTCCGCCGAAATCCTCGATCTGGTGCGCCGCGATGCCACCCTGGTGTCAGTCGGCAAGAAGGCGGGCGCCCACAGCGTGCCGCAGGAGGAGACCAATCGCCTGCTGGTTACGTTCGCCAAGGCGGGCAACCGGGTGGTGCGGCTCAAGGGGGGCGATCCCTTTATGTTTGGTCGTGGTGGTGAAGAGCTGGAAGTGCTGGCCGATGAAGGCATCCCCTTCTCGGTGGTGCCCGGTATCACGGCTGCTGCCGGTGCCACCGCCTATGCCGGTATTCCGCTGACCCACCGCGATTACGCCCAGAGCGCCGTGTTTATTACTGGGCACTGTCAGCAAAATGGCCAGAGCGATGGCAAGGAGCCCGACTGGCAGCAGCTCGCTTCAACCAGTCAGACTCTGGTTATCTACATGGGGCTGATGCGCTCCGAGCATATCCAGCAGCAGCTGGTGGATCACGGCCGCAGCCAAGCTACTCCCATCGCCATCATCGAGCGCGGCACCACCGCCCGTCAGCGGGTGCTGACCGGCACGCTCGACGAGCTGGCCGAACTGGCCAAACAGGCGGTGAGCCCGTCGCTCATCGTCATCGGCGAGGTAGTAGCACTGCGCGAGCGACTGGCTTGGTTTGGGGAAAAAAGCGGCGATCAGCAGCGCGCTAACCCGGATCTCGATGGCTGCGACCTCAAGCTGGTGCAGCTGGCCTGAGCCAGAAAGAGATATTTGATGCGGCTGCCGGTGCGGCCGCGCACTGAACCACCCAGCGCCCCGAGCAGGCGCATTAGCAATGACCCGAGGACCAACATGGACCGTGAAAGAGTGACTCACTTGCAGCAACCCCATGTGGAGAACACCCCAGCCGGTATCTCCCGTGAACGATTGACTCACCTGCAGCAGCTGGAAGCCGAGAGCATCCATATCATCCGCGAGGTGGCTGCCGAATTTGAAAACCCGGTGATGATGTACTCCATCGGCAAGGACTCCTCCGTCATGCTGCATCTGGCCCGCAAGGCCTTCTATCCGGGCAAGATCCCGTTCCCCTTGCTCCATGTCGATACCGACTGGAAGTTCAAGGAGATGATCAAGTTCCGCGACGAGACCGCCAAAAAGTATGAGCTGGATTTGATCGTCCACAAGAACCCGGAAGGGCTTGCCATGGGCATCAACCCCTTTGATCACGGCAGCGGCAAGCACACCGACATCATGAAGACCGAGGGGCTCAAGCAGGCGCTCAACAAATACGGTTTTGACGCCGCCTTCGGTGGCGCCCGCCGCGACGAGGAGAAATCCCGTGCCAAGGAGCGGGTCTACTCCTTCCGCGACAAGTCCCACCGCTGGGACCCGAAGAACCAGCGTCCCGAGCTGTGGCGGGTTTACAACAGCCAGGTCAACAAGGGGGAGAGCATCCGGGTGTTCCCGCTCTCCAACTGGACCGAGCTCGATATCTGGCAATACATCTATCTGGAAAACATCGACATAGTGCCGCTCTACTTCGCGGCTCACCGCCCAGTGGTGGAGCGCAGCGGCATCAAGATCATGGTGGATGACGATCGCATGCCGTTGAGCGCCGAGGATGAGGTGAAGCAGGAGCTGGTGCGTTTCCGTACCCTCGGCTGCTACCCGTTGACCGGGGCCATCGAGTCATCCGCCACCACCTTGCCGGAGATTATTGAAGAGATGCTGCTCACCACCTCGAGCGAGCGGCAAGGGCGGCTGATTGATCACGATCAGGCCGGCTCCATGGAGCAGAAGAAGCGTCAGGGATATTTCTAAGGAGTCGTCAGCATGAACAGCCATATTCAGACCGCCATCACCGAACAGGGCATCGAAGCCTATCTGCACGCCCAGCAGCACAAGAGTCTGCTGCGTTTTCTCACCTGCGGCAGCGTGGATGACGGCAAGAGCACCCTGATCGGTCGCCTGTTGCACGACTCCCAGCAGATTTATGAAGATCAGCTCAAAGCGCTGGAGTCCGACAGCCAGAAGCTCGGCACCACCGGCGAGAAGCTGGACTTGGCGCTGCTGGTAGACGGCCTGCAAGCGGAGCGCGAGCAGGGCATCACCATAGACGTGGCCTACCGCTATTTTTCCACCGCCAAGCGCAAATTTATCATCTCGGATACCCCGGGCCACGAGCAGTACACCCGCAACATGGCCACCGGCGCCTCCACCTGCGATCTGGCCATCATCTTGATCGACGCTCGCAAGGGGGTGCTGGATCAGACCCGCCGCCACAGCTTTATCGCGAGCCTGCTTGGCATCAAGCAGTTCGTGGTGGCGGTCAACAAGATGGATCTGGTGGAGTTCAGTCAGGAGGTGTTCGAGCGCATCAGTGCCGATTACCGCGAATTCACCAAGAAGCTCAGCGTCGATACCATCCAGATAGTGCCGGTCTCGGCGCTGGACGGCGACAACGTGGTCAACCAAAGCGACAAGCTGGCTTGGTATCAGGGCGAAACCCTGCTGGCACTGCTGGAGTCCGCAGAAGTGGAGCGTGAGCTGGAGCGCCATCCGGTGCGCCTGCCGGTGCAGTATGTGAACCGCCCCAACCTCGATTTTCGCGGCTTCGCGGGGACGCTGGCTTCTGGCATCCTGCGGGTGGGCGACAAGCTGGCGGTGCTGCCGTCCGGCAAAGAGAGCACAGTGACCCGCATCGTCACCTTCGACGGGGATCTGGAGTACGCCCTGCCGGGTCAGGCCATCACAGTCACCTTCGCCGATGAGATCGACATCAGCCGCGGCGACCTGCTGGTGGATGCCGCCAACCGTCCGCAAGTGACCCAGAATGTGCTGGCCCATATCGTCTGGATGGGGGAGGAGTCCCTGCAACCGGGCCGGGTCTACGACGTCAAGCTGGCCACCAAGAAGAGTCGCGGTCAGGTGGAGGCCATCCGCCACCGCATCGAGATCAACAAGCTGGACGAGCTGGCTGCGAGCGAGCTCAAACTCAACGAGATCGGCCTGTGCGAGCTGAGCCTGACCGACCCGGTGGCGTTCGACCCGTATCGGGAGATCCGCGATACCGGCAGCTTTATCCTGATAGACCGGCTGACCAACGTCACCGTCGGCGCCGGCATGATCGTAGAGGGCTTGGCCGCGAAAGTGGCAAAAGGGCACTACAGCGAGTTCGAGATCGAGCTCAATGCCCTGGTTCGCAAACACTTCCCCCACTGGCAGGCGCTGGCCATCGGCAACGACAGCGACAAGCAATAGCGCCCGGAGCCCTCTCCCTTGGAGGGGGCAAATATTCCCTCTCCCTTTGGAAGAGGGGGTGAGGGGCCTGATCCCACCGAGAAAAGAGGGAGCAGGGAGTAAGTGTTCCCTCTCCCTCTGGGAGAGGGCTAGGGTGAGGGGGTCTTTGGTTCCTTCCCGATGTGGATGAGCTTGATGCCTCGCAAGGAGTTTGAATGAGCAATATCGTGTGGCACGACCATGCCGTGAACAAGGCAAGCCGGGCCGAATTGAAGGGGCAAAAGCCGCTGGTGATTTGGTTTACCGGGCTATCGGGGGCGGGTAAATCCACCCTGGCGGGGGCGCTGGAGCAGGCGCTGGCCGCCGAGGGCAAGCACACCTATCTGCTCGATGGCGACAATGTGCGCCACGGCCTGTGTGGCGATCTCGGTTTCGATGATGCCGCCCGGCAGGAGAATATCCGCCGGGTTGGCGAAGTGGCAAAACTGATGGTGGATGCGGGTCTTATCGTGCTCACCGCCTTTATCTCGCCATTTCGTGCCGAGCGGGCGCTGGTGCGCAGCCTCTTGGGTGAAGGGGAGTTTGTCGAAGTCTTTGTCGATGCGCCGCTCGCCATCTGTGAAGAGCGCGACCCCAAGGGGCTCTACAAAAAAGCGCGGGCAGGGGAAATTCGCAACTTCACCGGTATCGACTCCGCCTACGAGGCGCCGGAGCAGCCGGAAATTCATCTGCTCAACGCCGGTAAACCGGTGGACGTGCTGGTGGATGAGTTGCTGATTGCCCTGCGGCAGAGAGGATGGATTGACTAAGATTGGGATGCTTGAATATTCCGAGGATTGATATCAGGGGGGAGCTTTTGCCCCCTTGTTTCCTTGCAATTATTTTTAGCTGTTATCTTCTTAAAAGGAGATGTAAGTTTTTTGTATGCATCAGTGTTCGCAGAGTACTTATTATTACTGGCTTGCGGTGTGTAGTATTAATGTTTCTACGTCAACTGCTAGTTTTTTATTTGATTCTGAAATGTCCCTTAAAACTTTAAAAACATCAGGAAGTTCGCTTGCACTATATGTTGCACCAGTTTTTAATAGTGTCTTTATCTCTGTTAGTGTTTGAGATGTTCTCCAATCAAAGCCAACAGCCTCTGAGTATTTAATAAGGTTTATTGCAGTAGTTAGTTTATTCCCATCACACTGTTCCTTTTCATATTCATTGACAGCTAAGTCATAATGAATATATTTAATCTTTTTGTCGATAGTTCTGATTTCAGTTTTAAGCTGAGTAGAAATTAAAGCGGCTTGTGATGAAGTTTTTTTGTCTAGATGTTCTATGTGTTCATCAATAATTTTTGTTATGGTGTTTGACAGCGCAATAAAATTTTCTTTGTTTTTGTCTTCTATCATGCGTTCCAGATTTTTCTTATCTTCATCCACTCTATTTTTTACGAAGTAGACATTCACGCCAAGAAATGTGATTAGAAATGTTCCAGCAAAACCTAAAGCAGAAAATATAATGTTATTATAGTTCTCTATAGATGACTTAAGCATTTCATTTTGTTCTTGCAATCGAATGTTCTGCTCTGATATTTCTTTAATTTTTTCTTGTGGCTGTGGCTGTGGCTGTGGCTGTGGCTGTGGCTGTGGCTGTGGCTGTGTTGTGTTTGCAAATGTGAAGCCGCTTGTGCATGAAAAAACAAAAATCAAAATTATCTTTAACAACATTAGATATCTATCTCCAAATTAATTGTCATAGGCCGCGTTAAGTGGTGAGTAAAGCCACCATCATTGTGATTTAAATACTAAGCTTGACTCAAGCTGAGAACTCAAAATATTGATAATCCATATTAAATGCGTAGTTATATATTTATTTCTCTGAATCACTAAACCTAATTGCATCCGCTATATCTATGCAATATAAAGAATTCTGTATTTTCATAAAGCATCTTAATAGCTCTTTCATTTCATGCTCAATAGTATGCTGTCTACTCTTGTGATAAAGATCAAGAAATTCGCGGCTGTCCATATTATTATCTAAACAGTGAGTCTCCATTGATTTCATTAGTTTGGATATTTCAGGTGGTTTACCTTTCACAAAGATTCGTCCACTTACGGAAATTTCGTGAACGCGCCGGGCTTTACCTTCATGCTCAATAGCCAATGAAACACGTTCACCTGATTTTTCAACTGTAAATTTCATTTAATTACCATGACTTTGGTAGTCTAATGTTATAATTTATGTCAAGCATATGACAGTGATTATATACAAGGCCGTACTATTATTTTATCTCGTGTGTTGGGCTAAAAATCGTAGGTTGGTGCTGAACGCAGTGAAGCCCAACGTTTACCGCGAAACGTATCTGCACATTTGTTTTACCGATCGCTCTAATCCATGTTTATCCCGCTCTGGTTGGCGTAATAATGCTCGTTTGTTGGGCTTAGCTTCGCTCCGCTCTGCGCCAACCTGCAAAAACCACGCTACCGCCCCTGAATTCCAGCCTCCAGTTTGCTGCTTTTTACCTGCGATGTGGCACTGGTCTGGCTCATGGCTGACTCCAACGAGAGGTTGTCAGGCGGCCATGTTACCAAACGGGGCTGAGTGGGGAAGTGGGTGCTGGCAATTTTTGAGCAAGATCAACAAATTAATTTGTAACGGACTGCGATATGGCCGTGCAACAGCGGCTGCCATCAGCGCGGCGGGAAATCGAACAGGGAAACGGCAGTCTCGGCCTCTTGTCGGCGGGCAATAAAAAACTCTATGGGCCTGCGGGCCCATAGGATTTTTCTGCGGTGATTGTTTGTGTAGTGGTTATCTGGCTTGGCGTACTGGTACGGCGTGGGTGGCGGCCACTTCGTAGCGGCTTTGAGTCGCCGGAGCGGTTTTCTGGAACTGGCGCACCAGCCGGTCGAGGTCGCTCAACTGGGTCACCAGCTGGGTGATGCCGTGCACGGCGTGCTGGCTGCCGACGCTGGAGTCATCGGCCAGGGTTTTGATGCTGAGCACGTTGCGGTTGATCTCGGCGGTAACGTGGGATTGCTCCTGCACCGCTTGGGCAATCTGGCCGCTGCCGGAGGCAACCTGCTGCAACATGTTGTTGATCTGCTGCAGTACCGCGCCGGTGGCCGATGCCTTCTGCTGGCAGCTATCGGCGAGCTGGCACCCTTTTTCCATCGCTTGTTCTGCCTGGCCCGAGCTGCTTTGCAGTTCGGTGATCATCTTCTGGATCTCGCTGGTCGAGGATTGGGTCTTGATGGCCAGCGAGCGGATTTCGTCGGCCACCACCGAGAAACCGCGGCCCGCTTCGCCAGCCCGGGCTGCTTCGATGGCGGCGTTGAGGGCCAGCAGATTGGTCTGGTTGGCGATGTTGTTGATCACATCGAGGATACCGTCGATATCGCGGCAGTGGCCGACCAGCGCGCTGATGACGGTTTTGGAGGTGATCAGCTCGCTGTTCATACCGGCCACGGCGGCCACGGTTTCGGCCACGCTGCTGTTGCCGCTTTTGAACAGCACGGCAGTCTCATCCAGCAGGCTGGAGGAGTCGCTGGTGCTTTGCGAGACCTCGCGGATTGACTCCGACATTTCGGTAACGGCGGTCGCCACCTGATTGGTCTCGGCTTGCTGCTGTTGCAGGTTGTCGGTGATGGATTCGGCGTTGCGCAGATCCCCCTCGGCGGCCTGCAGGATCTTGCTGCAAGTCTGCTGGGTGCGCGCCAGCACGGCGTTGAATTCGGCCTGATTGAGCAGCATCGAGAGTTCGATGGCGGCGATGTTGTCCACCTTGTTGGTGTAGAGCAGCTGCATCAGCGGGTTGTCAAAGCGGCTGCGGGCCATCTTGTTGAGTTTGCCAAGGCGGCGGGAGAGGGCATTGAGGGTGATGGCAGCCACCGCCAGCGGGAGGGCGACCAGCGCCAGTTGCCAGTTCATCTCGTTGCTGTAACCCAGCACAAACATGGCGAGCAGGCTCAGCAGCAGGCAGAGGTTGATGGTCAGGGTGTGGGAGAAGGTGGGCAGCTTGAGTGCCAGCGGCAGCTTGTCATTGCGCAGGTCAGCATAGACCTTCTCGGCCCGCTGTTTGATCTCCTCGCTCGGGGCGGTGCGCACCGACTGATACTCCACCACCCGGCCACTGGCATCCTTGATGGGGGTGACAAAGGCGCTGACCCAGTAGTGGTCACCGTTCTTGCAGCGGTTTTTCACCGGCCCCATCCAGCTCTTGCCTTCCTTGATATGGTTCCACAGATCGGCGAAGGCCTGTTTCGGCATGTCCGGGTGGCGCACCAGATTGTGATGTTCCCCTGTCAGCTCATCGAGCGAGAAGCCTGCAATGTCGCAGAACTCTTCGTTGGCGTAAGTGATGCGGCTCTCCAGATCCGTGGTGGAGATCAGGCTCTGGTGGTCTGGATAGAGGCGTTCCCTTTGGGTAACCGGTTGATTGATTCTCATGGCCTTGCTCCCGAGCTGTGGTGGTTGAGTTTTGAGCTGTATCAAGAGCTGTATCAAGAGCTGGTGCAAAGGGCGGGCCATCAACCACATCAAGTGATTTTTGTGTCAATAAAGGGGCGCAGCCAGCGAGAGTGGCGGTGCTGCCGTTGCAATGTGCAAAAAACGGGTAGCGAGAGACGAGGAGAGCTGCATTTTGCACCTCACTTTGCTGAGTGAGGTGCAGTGAGCGGGAGCTGCGGGGAGTCGCTGGGCGTGTTGCCCCCATCGATGATCAGGGGGCTGCGTCAGGGGTATGCGGTGTGGTTTCGCTGGCCAGCTGCATCACTTCGATCTGGATCCCCTGCACCAGCACGGTTTTCAGATCCTGCAGATACTCCTCCAGCGGCGACTCTTGCAGCAGTTGGGCGAGCTCGTTGCCCACCGGGGTGAGCCGGTAGTAGAGCAGGGTGATGTTGTGCTGCTTGCACTGCAGCCGCCAGCGCTGGTTGCCAAACTCCAGCTCGATCCCATCGGCAGGCAGCGGGCCGGATTCCAGCTCGCCGCGGTGCAGCAGCCCCAGTTCGAACAGCTGCAGCAGGGCGTTGTAGGGCAGCCGGTATTTGCCAAGGCCGAGCCGGGTTGCCTTGGCACGGCTCAGCAAACTGGCCCCCTTGTGCAGCCCCAGCAGCAGCCGCTGCTCGTCGCTACCGGTGTAGCGGCAGGTCAGCGAACAGATACGCTGAAACAGCTGTGCTTCCCGTTGGGTCATCTCTTTGAGGGTGGAGAGCGCCCGGATGGAGAAGCGGCCCGGGGTGGCTATCTCCAGCGCGAAGATCCGCCCCCACAGCTGCTGCATCGGCACCATGCTGATATCTTCCGCCAGATGCAGGAAGCGGGTCAGCCAGTCGCTGTCCATCTCCCCTCCGGCTGCGGTCTCTTCGCAGTGGCGAGCGGCCATCACCATGATGGCTTCCAGATTGCGCTGGCGAGCGGCCTGATCCGCCAGATGGCGAAAGGTGGCGCGCTGTTCGAAGGTGCTGTCGCTGTTGCGGGTGAGCATGCCGTCGATGCCACGACTGCGGGCCAGACGCAAGGTCTGCTCCTGACTGCTCAGGATCGAACTCTCTTTCTTGGGGGGCGGGAGGTCTGCCATGCTGACTCCATTAGCACAGGTTCAGGAGATGAATGTTACTCCAACCCTGAGGCCAAGATAACAAAGCGGCCTCCGTGGAGGCCGCTTTTTTTTCAACGGGAGTATTACTCCTCGTAGACACTCACTTCAACCGCTTCCATCGAGTAGGAGGCGGTGGCCATCTCGTGGCTGGAGCTGATAGTGCGCATCTTGCCTTTCACCCAGATGGCATCCCACAGATCATCCACCGGCGCACCCTTGGGGTAGCTCACATAGATCACCTGATTGGTGGGGGGCGGCGGCACATGGATGCAGGCGCCGAAGTAGGGCACCAGCAGGAAGGCGGTGATCTTCTTGGCATCCCCTTCCAGCGGTACCACGAAGCCCGGAATGCGCACATCCTGGTTGTCCAGCTTTTTGTTCACCCCACCGACCGGCTGCGGCACCGACATGGGATCTTCGTGATTGACCTGCGGGGGTGGCAACAGCCGCTCCCCTTCCGGGATCAGTACATCCCAGTCGATGGTCTTGTAATCGGCGGCCATGGCGGGCAGCACCAGCAGGCTGGCGAGCAGCGCCACTATTTTCCACTTCATCATCTGTCCTTCTGTTTCTATTTTTAGCGTCTCGCTAGACGCGAATGCTCATGCCATCGCTCAGGCTATAGCGATAAGCGCGGGCTGCCGGGAGCAGGCCGATCACCATACCTGCCAGCCACACCACCCCCAGCAACTGCCATTCGTAGGTGCTCGGCAGCCCCAAGCTTAATTGCAGGCCATAGTGGCTGAGCAGCCAGGGCGTGGCAAGCCCCTGCCCCAGATAGAGCACGACGACCCCGAGGGCGATGCCGACCGTGGTCAGCGCCATCGCCTCCAGCGCCAGCAGCAGGAACAGGTGGGAAGGGCCAGCACCGAGGGATCTCAATATGGCCAGCTCCCGGCGTCGCTCGTTAAGCCCCGCCAGCAAGGTGGTCAGCATGCCGATCAGGCCCGCCACCACCACGAAACCGGCGATGACCGACAGCGCCGTCTCTGCCACGCTCATCAGGCTCCACAGCTCCTGCAGGGCGGCACCGGGCAGGATCGCCATCAGCGGCTCTTTGGGATAGGTGTTGACGCTGCGCTGCAGCTGGAACGCCAGGATCCGGTTGCTCAAGCCCACCATAAAGGCGGTGATGGTTTTCGGGGTGAGATCCAGCGCCAGCGCCTGCTCGGCGGTCACGTTCTTGCTGTGGCGGCCGGTATCCCAGCCCAGATGGATCGCCTCAATTCCCGCCAGCGGCACATGGATGGTGCGATCGATAGGGGTGCCGGTCGGTGCCAGAATTCCCACCACCTTGAACGGCAGATTGTCGTGCTGGCTAAACGAAGTATTGCCAGCGCCGTGGGCGATGACGATGGCCTGATCGAGCCGATAGCCCAGCTTCTCGGCCACCTGAGCGCCAAGTACCGCTTCAAACGGCGTCTCGAACGGCCGCCCTTCGCGCAGTTGCAGCGACTGTTGCTGACCGTACTTCAGGTGAGTGAAGTAGTCGCCATTGGTGCCGAGCACCCGAAATCCCTTGTGGGAGTCACCGAGGGAGAGGGGGATGGTCCAGGCCACGCCGGGTTTCTGCTTGATGGCTTGATAGGAGTCCCACCCCACGTTGTTGGTGGGGTTGCCGATGCGAAACACCGAGTAGAGCAGCAGGTTCACCTGACCGGAGCGGGCGCCGACGATGAGATCGGTACCTGAGACGGTGTTGGAGAAGCTTTCGCGCGCCTGGGTGCGCACTCGTTCCACCCCCAGCAGCAGGGTGACGCTGATGGCAACGGCCAGCAGGGTGAGCCCGGCGGTGAGGCGGCGGGCCCAGAGACTTTGCAGGGCGAGTTTTAGCATGTGGCCTTCCTGTTGAGCTGTTGCAGATTTTCAACCCGCGGGAACAGGGGCTCGAGGTAGGGGTCATGGCTGACGAAGATCAGGGTCGAGCCCTGCTTGTCGCACTCCTCGAACAACAGCTTGATAAAGGCCGCCCGGTTATCGGTATCGAGGGCCGAGGTGGGCTCGTCGGCGATCACCAGTGGCGGCGAGCCGATCAATGCCCGCGCGGCTGCAACCCGTTGCTGCTGGCCGATGCTGAGGGCATGAACGGGGCGATGCAGTGCGTCATCCGGCAGTTGCAACTCCGTCAGCAGACGGCGCGCCTCCTGCTCCGGACTGCCCTGCAGGCGGGCCTGCTTTTCGGGGGAGAAGGTGAGGGCAGCGGTGACGTTGTCCTGCACCGAGAGAAAGGGCAGCAGATTGAACTGCTGGAAGATATAACCCAGATTGGCTGCCCGGAAGTGGTCACGGGCACGGCCAGAGAGCTGGGCCAATGGTTGGCCCAGCACCTCCAGGGTGCCGTGGTTGGCGGTCTGGATCCCGGCCAGCAACCCGAGCAGGGTCGATTTGCCGGAGCCCGACGGGCCCTTGATAAAGACCCGCTCACCCTCGCTGATGGTGAGGGCGGGCAGATCGAGTACAACTTCATGACCCGGCCAGGCAAAGGCCAGATCGCGGATCTCAACCACGGCTTTTTTCATGGTGTTACCAGCTCAGCTTGTTGGCGGACGGGGTCAGCTCGCCAGCGGTCTGGCCGGTGGGCAGGATCCCCTGCACGCTCAGCTTCTCAAGGCTCGGATAGACACTGAACAGGGTCGCTTCAAGGCCGGTGAGTTTGGCCGGGGTGGCGCAGGTGTAGGTGTACATGGCTCCGAGATCAGCGTGGCTGGTGTCGGCGTGACCCGCTTCGTCATGATCATGGTGGTGTTCATGCGCGTCGCTGGCAGCTTTGTCATGGTCATGGTCATGGTCATGGTCATGGTCATGGTCGTGATCATGCTCTTCTTTGGCGGCCTGTAGCTCCTGCTGGGTCAGTTTACAGCCAGCGGCCGGGTCGAAGCGGAACAGGGCGTCAGGCTGCTGGAGGCGGGCGACCGCCTTGGCATACTGCGCCTTATCTTCATCGCTCTTGGCGGCGTGCTCGAAGCCCACCAGATCGGCCGCGGGGGCTTGCAGCTCGATCATCAGCTGGTCGCCATCGACTACCAGATTGAGGTGGCCGTGGCCATGTTCGTGGGCACCGTGGCTGTGGCTCTCGTGTTCGTCGTGATTTGCGTGTGCGCCAAAGGCCGCAGCGGCCAGCAACAGAGTAACTGCTTTCATCTTTAATCCTTTTTCAAAACAAATAGCGAAATTAAACAAAGGGATAGAGAAAATCAGAGGCTGGCGGCGCACGGATGGCATAACTGTGGAGTGCGGCAGAGTTGGCCGATAGTTGCATGCTTGCAACAACGGGCAGAACTGCAGTCGCACTGGGGAAACAATAGGGGGTAGCGGTGATGACTTGCTTGCCATCCAGATGGAGGGCGCAAACCAGGCAGTGATGGTCGTCGTGGCCGGGCAGGGCGGATTCAAGCTGATGCCGGGCAAGGGCAGGCTGCAGCCATAACCAGCCCAGCAGCAAGATCCAGATTTTCAGCTTGATACGACCCATAGACCCTTATGGAAAGGGCGCCATCAGCGCCCTTTCTCTCTGACTTAGAGATGGGACTTGATGAGCCCCATCACGGTAGTAATGTTGTTGGCATCGAGCGGGCCATCTTTGGCAAACAGCACCTTGCCCTCTTTATCCAGCAGGATGATCGCCGAGCTTTCCGGCGTCAGATCCCAGGCGTTGCGTGCCATGCCCTTGGCATCCAGCACCATGGCGGACCAGGGGAACTCTTTCTTGCTATCCTCGGCACTGCTCTTCACGAAGCCGGAGGTGCCCCAGATGGCGTCATTGCTGTTGATGATGGTGACGGTCTGGTACTTGTCCTGCGGCAGCTTGGCCGCCTTGATCGCCTCGATCATCGGGGCGTTCAGCTCCTTGGCACTGGAGCGACCGGCAATATGCTGGATCATGAACACCTTGCCAGTGAGAGACTGGCTCTGCCACGGTTGGTAGCCGATATCCTTGCCGTTCAGTACCAGCTCACCCTGATCACTGACATTGACCAGCGGTACCGGGTTGCCATCCTTGATGTTGTGAGCAAAGACCAGAGATGGCAGCAGCGCCAAAGTAAGTACCAGATGTTTCATCCTGATGACACTCCATTTGTTATGTTATAACGAGTTTCGGATTGAGGGAATGGGCGAGCTTCATCCTAAACCGATCGGATCTGTTTAAAAAGTGTTAAATAAGATCGCAATTCAGAAGCGTCTGCGCCCCGCCAGTCAGGAGGTTGGCTGGCAAGGGCGGTTAGGATGGCATGACATCGATAAAAATCAATGAATTGGCTGCTGGTCTGAGGTGTCAGCGTCAGTAGAGCGACTCGCTGACGAGGGGGATCTTGGCCATGGTCATCTGCTGTGCCAGTAGGGACGAGCCGGTCAGCAGCACATGGCGCTGATTGTTGATCACCACCACATCACCGGGTACGCCACTATCTGCCGTAATGGCCAGCCAGGCAGGGGAGACGCTGCCGATGCTGATGTTTGGATAAATGATGCTGAGCACATATTGCGGGGCCAATTCCGCCAGCAGGCTGGCCATCAACAGCGCTTTTTCATCGCTGTCGGCTTTGTTGTCCTGCAGGGCTTGCAGTGGCGATGCGAATTGACTCAGCTGTTCTGGTTGGGTCGGTATGGCGTTCAGCCACTCCTGCAGCAGGCTGACGCTGGTGCTGAGATCTTTGGCGGCAAACTGCTGGGCCAACGGTTTGAGATGGCCCTTGAAGTGGTAGAAGAGCTGGGAGTAATCGGGTCGTACGCAAGGCAACTTGCGATTGCTGGGGTGGACGCAGGGCACCACTTTCATCTGGTAAAAAGCATCTTCCTGATACTGCTGATAGGCTTGCCAGAACAGCATTGATTCCGTGCTGTCGTCACGCAGGGTGAATGCCTGCTCCAGATTGCGAAACTTGGTGGCGGTCTCGGGGCTGCTCTGGTTGATCAGGTTGATGCTGTTGTAGAGCCGCGGGCTGATATAGGCGTAGAGGGTCTCCAGCGGATTGGTGAGGGAGGCGTCCAGCAGGCTCATTTCGTGACGACTGGCCGCAATCACCTGATCGTCAGTGGTTAGCTGGAAGTGCTTGCGATGACCGTCGGTGGATTGCCACTGCCAGCTCATGTTGATCTCGTTGGCATTAGCAGTGGTGCCAAACGTTGTGCCGAGAGTGAGGCTGAGCAACAGGGTCGGGATCGGCTTCATGGTGGTGCTTCCTGCCGTGGACGATAATAAACAACTAGGTGAGGCGGCAGCACTTTGGTGAAGTTTCGTTTTGTGATCTGGATAACAGATTGATGTCACTTTTAATTTAATTGTGAAATTAAGTCACCGAGGAGGGAACATGAAGCCTTGGATCATAGCGGTATGGGGGTTACTGAGCCTGCCGGCCATGGCGGGTCAGGTGATCGTCAACCAGGGGCTGTCTATTGGGGATACCTTTGCGCTGCGCGATCAGCTGGCGCGCGAACATGAATGGCAGGAGTGGTTGCGCTATCAGCAGGCTATCAAGTGGCTGGAGGTGTTGCCGGTCAACTGCGAACTGATGAGCCAGCCGGGCGGTGGTTATCGCTGCGGTGGCGACTACTATCGCCCCTACCAGAAAGATGGCCGTGAAATATACATTCAGGGCAATCCTGCCGGAGATGCGGCCGGTCAGCTGCCGTAAATACCCACAAAAAAGGCGCCATAAGGCGCCTTTTTTCATCCCGAGCAGCGCTTACTTGGCAGCGTAACGCTCGGCAGAGGTGACGATCTCGGCTTCGGCGGCGGCCTTGTCGCCCCAACCTTCAACCTTGACCCATTTACCTGCTTCCAGCTCTTTGTAGCGCTCGAAGAAGTGCTGGATCTGGGCTTTCAGCAGTTCCGGCAGATCGTTCACATCCTTGATGTGGTCGTACTGCTTGGTCAGCTTGGAGTGCGGCACGGCAACGATCTTGGCATCTTCGCCAGACTCGTCGGTCATCTTCAGTACACCGACCGGGCGGCAGCGGATGACAGAGCCAGCCAGCAGCGGGTAAGGGGTCGGAACCAGTACGTCGACAGGGTCACCATCCAGAGAGAGGGTCGCGTTCACGTAGCCGTAGTTGCACGGATAGAACATCGGGGTGGACATGAAGCGATCGACGAAAATTGCGCCGCTGTCTTTGTCGACTTCGTATTTGATCGGGTCGGCATTCTGCGGGATCTCGATGATGACATAGATATCGTCGGGCAGGCTCTTGCCAGCCGGTACCAGGTTCAGGCTCATGATTTTTCCTTCGTTGTTAGTATCAGGTTTGCAGGGCGATATTATAGCGATGTGATGTTAAATGACCATATTTCAGCTGATATCGCTGGCAAAGAAGGGCGATGTTTCCGGTTTGCGGCACTTTGATGTGTACAGGATGCAACAAAGCGGCTGTTTTGATGCCCTGCCGGTGACTAAGGTCACCGGCAGGGCATGCTGAGTTGAGAGCAAAGAGAGTCAGAGCGAGTAGGGGAGCCGCGACTCGTTAACCAGCCGCGACAGGGCTGCCACTATCTGGGGATCAAACTGGCTGCCGGAGCGGGACTGGATATATTCCATGGTTTGCGTCAGCGTCCAGGGCTCCTTGTAAGGGCGCTTGCTGAGCAGGGCATCGAATACGTCGACCACCGCCACGATGCGGGCCGAGAGAGGAATTTGCTGGCCAGCTAACTGTTGTGGATAGCCCTTGCCATCGAAATGTTCATGGTGGCCCCGGGCGATTTCGGCCCCCAGCGAGAGATAACTGGTGCCCTCCACCATCTCCCCCGCCTTGTGCAAGATATCGGCACCAATACCGGCGTGTTGTTCCATGATGACTCGCTCGGGCGGATCAAATTTCCCCGGCTTGTGCAGAATATGATCCGGGGTGCCCACCTTACCTACATCGTGCAGGATGGAGGCCATGCCAATCATTTCGACAAACTCCGGGGTCAGCTGCTCGGGAAACGCCGCCATCTGTTGCAGCTCTTCCACCAGTGCATCGGAGAGTTTCTGGACTCGCAATACGTGATCGCCGGTGTCGGAGTCGCGAAATTCTGCCAATGCTGCCAGCGCCACCACGGTTGCCTCCTGGGCGCGCAGCAACTGATTGTAGAGATAGAGATTGTCGTATGCGGCCGAAATTCGTTGGCAGAAGACATCCAGCAGATCGCACTCGAGTGGGTCAAGAGGCTGGGTCGGGGTGAAGCTCAGCACAAACTCCCGGCCATTTTGAGCGGCGATATAGAGGGAGTCCTGTGGGTGTTCAAAGCGGTTGCAGCGCGCCGCCAAGGCTTTGCTCACCGAGTCATTGAGGGTGGGGAAGTCGGTGATCTTGCCATCGTCCAATAAGGTCTCGTAGTCACCTGTGGCAGCCAGGATCTCCAGCCCCTGTTGGCCGGGACGGCGCTCGGCACAGATAGCCCCCTCGGTGCCCACATCGAGAATGGCGCTGATCTGTTTCAGTACGCCGGAGGCAAACTCCTTGAGCGAATGAAGGTGATAGAGATCGCCCGCCCCTTCCAAAATTTTGCCGAGTCCTTGGCGACTTTTATCGATGGCGCTGAGGGTCTCGTAAGAGCGCAGGGAGGCAATCACGGTGGTAAACAGTTTTTGTACCGTCAGCTCGGTCTTGGTCTTGTAGTCGTTGATGTCGTAATCGAGGATCACCCGCTGCTCGGGGGCCTGGCCGGGCTGGCCGGTACGCAGCACGATCCGCACCAGCGAGTTGTGCATTTCGTTGCGGATCCGGTGCACCAGCCGCAGACCGGCATCTTCGGTCTCCATCACCACATCCAGCAGGATCAGCGCAATTTTGGGATTGGCCTCCAGCATGCGGCCAGCCTCGGCACCGCTGTAGGCATTGAGTAGCTCCAGCGGGCGGGATTTGTAGTGAATGTTGGAGAGGGCCAGGCGAGTGGCGTGATGAATGTCTGGTTCGTCATCGACGATCAGCACTTGCCATGGGTTGAGTGCCTTGGGGACCACGACCTCGTCATCGTCGAGTTCGATGATGTCGTCGTCCAGCCAGATGTCGTCCTTGTCTTGGGCACTGCTCATATCGGGTCCGCCTCCAGGCGTTCAATGAGTATCTGAACAGTATGCATGATCACCCCGCGCGGGATCACCAAGATACGTCTATATCGTGAGCTGGCTCCACCTCTTTATCCCTATTCGAAGGGCTCCAGGTATGTCTGGATCGATTTCTTCAGCCAGGCCAACACCTTGCCGTGATAGGCGTTTTCCGCCAGATAGACGCCATAGTCCCGCCACTGCAGGCTGAACTTGTGTTTCAGGGTCAACAGGGAGCCCTGTCGCAGCTGGCTCTGGATCAGCGGTGAGGGGAGCACCGCCCAGCCCAGCCCAGCCCGTCCAGCACAGCATTGCGCATCAGCTCGAAGCTGGAGAGCCCGATATGCTTGCCGCCAACCGGCAGCAGGCTTTTTACAGAAAATTCATCCACATAGGAGAGGGTGACCTGGGTATGCTCGGTCAGATCCTGCTGTAGCACCCGCTTCAGGCTGGCCAGCGGATGGCTGGGGGCCACCACCATCAGGGTGCGGATCGGGTTGAGCACGTCGATATTGAGGCCGCTGCGCTCCTGATCCTCGGTGATGAGGCCAAAAGCGGCATCGACGAAGCCCTCTTCCACCAGCGCGGGCAGTTCGGGCGGGGAGGCGAGTACCAGCGAGATGCTGGTTCCGGGAAACTGGCTGTGCAAGGCGGCCAGCAGCTCGCGCCACACCTGTTCGGGGATGGCGTCATCGCGGGCGATCCGCAGCGCCACCTCGGCACCCGACGCGTAATGCTCGCACTTCTGTTGCAGGCTGTTGGCAGCCTGCAACAGGCGGGTGCAGTCATCCAGCACCAGCTCGCCGATCTCGGTCAGCCGACTCTGGTTGGCGCCGCGTTCAAAAAGTTCGACGCCAAGCTCGACTTCAAGAGCTGCGATGGCAGTACTGACGGCGCTGCGGCTCTTGCCAATACGCCGGGCTGTGCTGGCGATGGAGCCACTGTTGGCTGATTCTACAAAGAGTTCTATCTGATAAAGCTTCATGCTGATGCGTCATGACGGAGTGTTCTAGCACCACCTTAGCCCGACCTCTGATAGCAAGGCAAACTGTTAGCGTCTGATAAATCGACGCTCAGCGATTCCTGCCCGCGTTGTGACTGCGGCTATCATTTCTCCCGTCGCAGCAATTAAAGGAAAATATATGTTAATCAGTCGCATGCTTTTAGCGCGGATATTTTTGACGGGAGCCATCATCACCGAAGTGGCGGGGACCTCCAGTATGGCGATGATCCCTGAGGACGCCGCGGGATGGATGAATTACCTGCCGATGTGGGTACTGATCTCGATCTCCTACCTGTTACTGGCCAAAGCCGCCAAAACAATCTCCATTGGTATTGCGTTCGCGTTGTGGGAGGGGCTGGGGATTGCACTGATCACCGTCGTTTCCGTGCTGTTCCTCGATTACAACCTGAACGCTCAGGAGCTGATCGGTCTGGCGCTGGCAATAGTGGGTATTGTTATGGTGACCATGGGAGAAACCCATGACGACCCGGTGACCAGCAGTGAAACAACTAATGCGAAGGAGGCGGTATGCACCCGTTAATTATCGTGTTTGGCGCGGCCCTGCTGGATATCGGTGCCAATATGGCGATCAACCGCTCGCGGGGGTTCCGCTACAAAGGGTGGGGCGTGCTGGGGATTGTGCTGGTACTGGGAGCCTTTACCCTGCTCTCCGAAGTGGTGAGCAGTGGCAAGATTGACCTTGCCGTGGCCTACGCCACTTGGGGTGCCATCGGTATTCTGGGTACCGCACTGGGTGGTTTGCTCATCTTCCGTGAGCGACTCAAGCCCATTGGCTGGGCTGGCATGATGGTGATGGCGCTGGCCGTCGCCATGCTGACCACCGCCTGATAACGCTTTATCAATGACCAAGCCGCCCGGTTTCGCCGGGCGGCTTTTTGTTTGGCCGATTTTTGGCCGATTGTTTGGCCGATTGTTTGGCTGACGCAGACTCAGCGTGGCGCTTCGTAGAGCTCCAGCGGCAGGCCGTCGGGGTCGGCGAAGAAGGTGAAGCGCTTGCCGGTCAGCTCGTCCACCCGCACCGGCTCGACCGCCACCTGATGAGTCAGCAGATGGGCAATAACCCGGTCAAGGTCGCTGACCCGAAAGGCGAGATGGCGCAGGCCGCAGGCCTCTGGCGTAGAGGGGCGGCTGGGGGTGACAGGGAAGCTGAACAGCTCCAGCTGGCTGCCATCCGGCAGGGCCAGATCCAGTTTCCACGACTGGCGCGCCTCACGCAGGGTCTCGGCGATGATGGGCAGCCCCAGCACCTGGTGGTAGAAGTGGCGCGAGCGTTGGTAATCGTTGGCGATGATGGCCACATGGTGGATGGCGTCAAACAGCGGAAAGGTCATGGTGCTTCCTTGTCAGCAGCATAGTGAACGGGCAGCCTGTGCTGCCCGTCCTGTTGATTTAGTTGAAGAAACTACCGAGCAGATCATCCAGAGCACTGCGCGGTGAGCTGCTGGCACAACCGGCTGGTGATCCCATGGTGGCGGTCTTGGCCGGTACTTGCAGGCTGCCCGGACAGCCGTTGGTGACGTGGGTACCGCTGGCGCGGGAGAAGTTGGCCCAGCTGACCCCTTCCGGCATCTTTAGCCCCAGACTGTTGACGCCGCGCTGGCTCATGTAGCCGCTAAAGAGTTGCAGGGCACCGCTGGCACCGGTCAAGCCCGCCGGGGTGTTGTCGTCACGACCGACCCAGATGCTGACCAGTTCGTTGTTGTCCAACCCGGCGAACCAGGAGTCGCGCAGTTCGTTGGTGGTGCCGGTCTTGGCGGCCATGGTGGCACCGGGGAACTTGGCACTGAGCGCGCGGGCCGTGCCCTGACTCACCGTTTTGGTCATGGCGAACAGGGTCAGCCAGCTCGCCTGCTGGTCGGTGACCCGCTTGGCGGTCTGATCATGCTGATAGAGCAGGGCACCATCCCCATTGACCACGGCGCGGATCGCCGACAGCGGCTGGGTCAGCCCCTGATTGGCGATGGGCAGATACATCTGGTTCACCTCCATCGGGGAGAGGGCCACCGCCCCCAGCACCAGCGACGGATAGGGCTGGATCTCCTGCTGGACTCCCAGTTTGTGCAGGGTATCCACCACCTTCTCCAACCCCACCTGCAGACCCAGATTGACGGTCGGTACGTTGAGGGAGCTGGCCAGCGCATCCATCAGCGGCACGCTCTGGCGGAACTTGCGATCGTAGTTTTGTGGTGTCCAGATCTGACCATCCTGACCGCGAATGCGGATCGGCTGGTCCTTGAGCGGGGTCGCCAGGGTCAGACCGTTGGAGAGGCCAGTCAGGTAGACCGCCGGTTTGACCAAGGATCCAATCTGGCGGCGGGCATCCAGCGCCCGGTTGAAACCGGCGTAGCGGGGATCCCGGCCACCCACCAGCGCCACCACTTCCCCTTTATGCCAGTCAGAGACCACCATGGCGGCTTCGAGGCGTTTCTTGCCACGCAGCTTCTCGATATCGCGCAGGCCGAACTCGACCGCCTGCTCGGCCGCATGCTGGGCGATAGGGTCGAGGCTGGTGAAGATCTTGAGGCCAGACTGCTTGAGCAGATCGGCACCGAAGCGGCTCTGGACCTCCCGCTTGAGCAGCCCCATAAAGGCCGGGGTGCGGCCATAGCTCATCTGGCCACGGGCGATGATGCCAAGGGGCTGACGGCTGGCCAGATCATACTCGGCCGGTTGCAGGCTGCCGTGATCCATCAGCAGTTTCAGCACCAGATCGCGGCGGGTTTTGGCCCGCTCCGGGAAGCGCCAGGGATCGTAATAGGAGGGGCCCTTCACCAACCCCACCAGCAGGGCCACTTGATCAATATCCAGCTCGTTGGCCGGAATACCGAAATAGAAGTAGGAGGCGAGGCCAAAGCCGTAGACCCCTTGCGAGAAGTTCTGCCCCAGATAGACCTCATTGAGGTAAGACTCGAGGATCTCGTCCTTGCTGTAGCGATAGTCGATCAGCACCGCCATATAGGCTTCCTGCAGTTTGCGCCACAAGCTGCGCTCGCGGGTCAGGAAGAAGTTTTTGGCCAGCTGCTGGGTGAGGGTGCTGCCCCCCTGCACGGTGCGCCCCGCCAGCAGGTTCGCTGCCATGGCGCGGATGATGGCCACCGGCGAGACGCCGCCATGCTGGTAGAAATCGCGATCTTCGGTGGTGAGCAGGGTCACCAGCAGGCTGTCGGGCACCTCGGCGAGGCGGACCAGCAGGCGATCTTCCCGATCCTCGGTGTTGAGGCGATCGAGCAGCACCGGATCCATCTGGGCGTAACCGAGCTGGCGCTGGTTCTCCAGCGACTGGATCCCCTCAAGACGCGGACCGTTGAAGGTGAGGCGCAGGCCACGGGCACCATCGGCCCCGTCATAGAACTGGAACGGGCGGCGAATCAGCTCGATACGGTTGCCATTGATGCTGTATTCGCCGGGGGTATGGGGCTGACGCACCTGCTTGTAGCTCAGCATGTTGAGTTCGCGCAGCATCTGGGCTTGAGAGAGTCGCTGGCTGGGGTAGAGCTCCAGCGGGCGGCTGTAGACCATCACCGGCAGTTGCCACTTCTCGCCGTCGAAGCGCTCGCGCACCTTGGTATCGAGGTAAATGCCAAACACCACCATAAAGGCCGCCACCACCAGGGAGAGCTTGAAGCCAAGCCAGAACAGCTTGCGCCAGATGGTGCGTTTGGGAGCTGCCTTCTTGGGGGGGCTCTTGCGTCGTTGGGTTGCCATAAATCCTCTTTGCTTTCCTTTCTACTTGTTATGTCGCATTCGCGAACGTCCGATCGGGATTAACCCATCGAACCTAGATGCCCATCTTCTTCTTGATGACCTTGGTCGGCATCGCGTCCAGCGGATTGTCCGGCCAGTAGTGGCGGGGATAGCGCCCCTTCATCTCTTTCTTCACCAGTTCGTAGGTGCCCGCCCAGAAGGCAGCCAGATCGGCGGTGATCTGCAGCGGCCGCTGGGCGGGAGAGAGCAACTCCACCACCAGCGGCACCCGGCCATCGGCCACGCAGGGGGTCGAACCTTGCCCGAACATCTCCTGAATGCGCACCGGGATCACCGGTGCCTGCCCCGGTTGATAGCGGATCCGCACCCGGCTGCCGGTCGGCGCAGCAAAGTGGCTCGGCAGCGCCTCGTCCAGTCGCTTGGGCAGCGGCCAGGGCAGGGATTGGCGCAGGATGTCGCCCAGATTGAGCTTTTTCAGCTGCTCCAGCCGGGTCATGCCACTCACCGCCGGTAGCAGCCACTGTTCCAGCGCGGCCAACAGGCTGTCGTCATCCATGGCGGGCCACTCCTCATCGGGCAGCCAGTCGCGGGCGCAACGCAAACGGGCCAGCAGCCCTTCGCTGCTCTCGTCCCAGGGCAGCACATGCAGCCCCTTGCGGCGAATGCCTTGCAGCAGGCAGCGTCCTTTCTGCTCGTCAGAGAGTTCGGTCAGCGGTCGCTGGCTCAGCACCAGTTCGCCGATCACCAGCTGGCGTTCGGCCCGCACCCGCTCTTCCCGTTCATCCCAGTCGAACCATTGCCGCTCGCTCACCAGCTCCGGCAGCAGGCGTACCAGCTCGTCCAGCTCGATCGGTTCGGCGATAAAGATGCGGCTGCCGCGATCGTTTTGCCCCATCTCGATGGCGATGAGGGCCGCTTGTCCCTGACATGGATGACCTTCTACCAGATCGCAGCTCACCCCACCACTGAGTTGATAGCGATTGCCGCTGCGCAGCTTGCCGATGCGATCCGGCCAGGCGAGGGCGCAGAGCAGCCCCAGCCACTGACCTTGCGCAGTGGCTGGGCGGGTGCCAAGCCGTTCAAACCAGCGGGCTGCCCCCTGACGCAGGGCGCTTTGACGGCGGTGGAACAGCACCGAGAGGCGTTCCGAGCCTCGCATATCTTCTTCCTGCAACGCCACCAGATATGCGGCATCGGCGACAATCCCTGTCAGACCCCCGGACTCCAGCTCGCGGGCCCGCAGCAGCATGCGGGCGAGGCGAGGGTGGGTACCGAAGGCGGCCATGGCGCGGCCAGCGGGAGTGAGTTGTTGCTCACCCTCCGGCTTCATGGCGCCAAGGGCCACCAGCAGCCGCTGGGCGCTGGCCAACGCAGCGGCGGGGGGCATGTCCAGCAGTGGCAGATCTTCCACCTTGGCGCCCCACTGGGCGGCATCCTGCAGCAGGCCGGTCAGCTCTTGAGTGAGAATATCTGGCGGGCTCTGCTCGGCGAGCCGCTCCTGTACCTCGCTGCTCCAGAGCCGGTAGCAGACACCGGGGCCGAGACGACCGGCGCGGCCTGCCCGCTGGGTAGCGGAGGATTTGGCTATCTGGCGGGTCTCCAGTCGGGTGACACCGCTTTTCAGATCAAAGGAGGCGCGCCGCTCCAGCCCGCTGTCGATCACCACCGAGATCCCCTCGATGGTGAGGGAGGTCTCCGCCACATTGGTGGTGAGCACCAGCTTACGGCGGCCAGCAGGCGCAGGTTCGATGGCCGCCTGCTGGGCCGCCATGTCGAGGCGACCGTAGAGGGGGGCGAGGGTCACGTCGTCCGGCAGCTTGTCTGCCAACCACTGCGCTAGCCGCTCGATCTCCCCCTGTCCCGGCAGAAACACCAGCAGGCTGCCGCGGTGGGCGGCCAGCGCTTCGAGCACCACGGCGCCGACCTGCGGCTCCAGCCACTGCTGGCGGTTGGCGGGGCGGTAGTGATAGTCGATGGGAAAACCGCGCCCCTCGGAGCGAACCACAGGAGCATCCGGCAACAGGCGCTCGAGCGCCATGCCATCCAGGGTGGCGGACATCACCAGCAGCTTGAGGTCATCGCGCAGCCCTTGCTGGCTCTCGATGGCGAAGGCCAGCGCGGTATCGGCGTGCAGGCTGCGTTCGTGGAACTCATCGAAGATCACCAGCGAGACACCGGTCAGCTCGGGGTCTTGTTGCAGCATCCGGGTCAACACCCCTTCGGTCACTATCTCGAGCTGGGTCTGGCCACTGGTGCGGCTCTCGCCACGGACCCGCAAGCCAATGCGCTCGCCCACCTTCTCCCCCAACTGGCGTGCCAGAAAACTGGCGATATTGCGCGCCGCCAGCCGTCTTGGCTCCAGCATGATGATGCGGCCGGGAAGCCGGTTCTGGCGCACCAGCTCCAGTGGCAGCAGGGTCGATTTACCCGCGCCGGGGGGCGCCTGCAGGATCACGCTGCTGTGGCTGTCGAGGGCGGCAAAGAGTTCGGGCAAGACCGAAACGATGGGGAGCTGGGACAAAGCGATGGGAACCTTCTGTGACGAGCGGGAAATCGGCGCCTATTCTGCCACAGCCAGCCGTGCCACCGTGAGTGGATGTGAGAGGCTGGCCAGTTGGGCGGGTAGCGAGACACGGCCGGATAGCTGTCATAGAATGGGGCCATCCAGTGAGTGTTAAAGAGGTACTCTCATCGATATGGCAAAACTCTTCTTTGCTCTGCCCATCAAGGCGCTCGCCCCCGAGCTTATCGGCTGGCGCGATCAACAGCCCTGGCCCGGTCAGCTGGTGCCGCAAGCAAACCTCCATCTGACCCTGGCCTTTCTGGGCGAGGCGGACGAGCTGACCACCCGCCGCCTGATTGCCGCTGTTGAACATCAACACTGCCCGCCGCTCGCCATCAGGCTGGATGAGACCGGCTGGTTCAGCCGGGCCAAGGCCGCCTGGGTCGGCCCGAAAGAGTGGCCCAACGAGCTGAACGTATTGGCCCGGGCGCTGCGTCGCCACGGCGAGAAGCTGCGACTTGGCAATGGCGAGCAGGGTTATCGCCCCCATGTCACCTTGTCGCGCAAGGCGGGTGAGGCACCGGCCCCCCTGCCAGCCCCCGATTTTCTGCTGCAGGCCGATGAGTTCTGCCTCTATCAATCGATCTCGACCCCGGACGGAGTGCGCTACCAGCCGCTCGCCTGCTGGCCGCTTCGTACCAGAGAGAAGGTAAGTGCATGACGTTTGATCCGCCATTGCAATCCGGTCAGCTTATTTCACGCTACAAGCGCTTTCTGACCGATGTGCAACTCGATAACGGTGAGCAGATCACCATCCACTGCGCCAATACCGGCGCCATGACCGGCTGCGCCGAGCCGGGCACCCGGGTCTGGTACTCCACCTCCGACAATCCCAAGCGCAAGCTGCCCAACAGCTGGGAAATCGCCGAGAGTCCGGCGGGCCACTTTATCTGCGTCAATACCGCCCGTGCCAACCAGATCGCCCGCGAGCTTATCGAGCTGCAGGCGCTCGCCCCGCTGGCGGGTTACAGCCGGTTGCGCACCGAGGTGAAGTATGGCGAAGAGAACAGTCGCATCGATCTGCTGCTGGAAGATGACGAGAAGGGTAATTGTTACATCGAGGTAAAATCGGTGACCCTGCTCGATGAGCGGGAAGGGGCTGGCATGGGTTACTTCCCTGATGCGGTCACTGCCCGTGGTGCCAAGCACTTGCGTGAATTGATGGCGATGAAAGCGGCAGGCCACAGGGCCGTGCTGTTATTTATGGTGTTGCACTCCGGAATAACCCGGATGCGCCCTGCAACCCATATAGATCCGCACTATAGTCTGCTAATTGAGCAGTCAATAGCAGCCGGGGTTGAAATTTTATGCTATCGGCCCCATGTTGGGGTCTACGGCATGGTGGCTCAGAATTTTATTCCGTTTGAATCTGGCCACTTGTGATCCGAGGGATGTGGATAAATATAGGATTAGGTAACATTATTGGTACGGCTCGTTTGCTTACCCGTTACCCTTCTGCTATAGATGTCGCCCTCAATTTATGGATGGCACGTGTAGCGTGTTGAATTAGGAGACAGGGCATGCCAACAGGCGAAAGCAGAAAATCTCTGGGCCCCCTGGCGATTGCGGGTGTCGAGCCTTACCAGGTCCAGCCGGGTGAGGAGTACATGAATGACAAACAAAAGACGCATTTTCGCAAGATCTTGGGCGCCTGGCGTAATCAACTGATGCAGGAAGTTGATCGCACAGTTGATCATATGAAAGATGAAGCCGCTAACTTTCCGGATCCGGTAGATCGTGCCGCGCAAGAAGAAGAGTTTGCTCTCGAGTTGCGTACCCGGGATCGTGAGCGCAAATTGATCAAGAAGATCGAGAAGACCTTGGTGTTGCTTGAAGACGATGATTTTGGTTACTGCGAGCATTGCGGTATCGAAATCGGTATCCGTCGTCTTGAAGCCCGTCCTACCGCCGACCTTTGTGTCGACTGCAAGACGCTGGCCGAGATCAAGGAAAAACAGATGGCCGGTTGATCCCGCCCCTCTGACAGATAAAAAAGGGAGCTCGCAGGCTCCCTTTTTTATTGAGCTTTTGGCGGGTGCCCCCCAGAATGCAGCCTCAATGTATTGCTTACCCGAACCGCCATGTCAGTGAATACCACGTCCTTACCCCACATACGCCCCTATGTCGGTCGCTTCGCCCCCTCACCCTCTGGCCCGCTTCACTTCGGCTCGCTGATTGCGGCACTTGGCAGTTTTTTGCAGGCCAGAGCGCAGCAGGGGCGCTGGTTGGTGCGGATTGAAGATATTGATCCGCCGCGCGAGATGGCGGGGGCCGCGGGCCTGATCCTCCAGACGCTGGAGGCATACGGCTTGGAGTGGGACGGGGAGGTGATCTATCAAAGCGATCGCCATGACCGCTATGACCAGATCATCGAGCAGCTCTATCAGGCTGGTGATCTCTACTGGTGCCGTTGTACCCGCCGGGAAATCATGGCTGCGGGGGGGCTTTATAGTGGCCACTGTCGCACCCTCGGGCTGACTGCAGCGGGTTGCGCCGCCCGGTTGTGTCAGCACCAGCCGGTCTACCGTTTCGACGACCGATTGCAGGGCCATATCGCGGTGCCTGCGGCGCTGGCCGAAGAGGATTTCATTATTCGCCGCCGTGATGGTCTCTATGCCTACAACCTGGCGGTAGTGGTGGATGACATGGACAGCGGCATCACCGAGATAGTGCGCGGCGCCGATCTGCTGGAGCCGACGGTGCGCCAGATTGCGCTCTACCAAACCCTGGGGGCGCCGGTGCCTGACTGGGCGCATCTGCCGCTGGCGGTGCTGGCCGATGGCAACAAGTTGTCGAAGCAGAACCATGCGCCGGCACTGGCGCTCGATGAGGTGCGACCGGCCCTGTGGCAGGCGCTGCACTTCCTTGGCCAGTGTCCGCCGCCCGAGCTGATGACGAGCCGGATCAACGAAATCATCGGTTGGGGCATTGCCAACTGGCAGCTCGAACGGGTGCCCGCCAGCCAGAAGATCCCGCTGGATGTTGAGTAAAGAGAGCCGGTTTTCGTGTAATAAGACGGGAGCTAGGCACAGGTAAACAGCTATTTTTGCTGACAGACGGTTTCATGCGGGATCAATTGTCAGCACGGTTTTTCATTTGGTCAGGCGTGAGCTATCATAGGCCGCTATTTTTTGGCCTCCCGTCAATTTAGAAGTAATTAAGAGGTGTACCATTTTTTCCCAGATCGCAAACTTTTGCCGCAAGGTGCTCGGCAAGGAAGACGGCGAGCAGCCGGCGGAATCTCCTGTTCCAGCCCGTGTCGCCGGTCAACGTCGTACCTTAAGCCGTGACCAGCACCCTGTTTCGCGCAAAGAGATCAGCGAGAATGCACTCAAGGTGCTCTATCGCCTGAACAAAGGGGGCTATGAAGCCTACCTGGTCGGCGGCGGAGTCCGGGATATTCTGCTCGGGAAGACGCCCAAGGATTTCGACATCGCCACCGATGCGACGCCGGAGCAGATCAAGGCGCTGTTTAGCAACTGCCGCCTGATTGGCCGCCGTTTTCGTCTGGCCCACATTGTCTTTGGTCGTGACGTGATCGAAGTGGCCACCTTCCGGGGTCACCACCATCAGGTCAATACCAGCAAACATATGTCGGTCCAGTCTGACGAAGGCATGCTGCTGCGCGACAACGTCTACGGCACCATCGAAGAGGATGCCGAGCGCCGCGACTTTACCGTTAACGCCCTCTATTACAGTGCCAAGGATTTTACCCTGCACGATTTCGAGGGTGGGCTGGAAGATCTGGCCGAGCGCAAGCTGGAGCTAATTGGTGATCCCGAGACCCGTTACCGCGAAGATCCGGTGCGGATGCTGCGTGCGGTACGTTTTGCCGCCAAGCTGGATATGACCATCAGCCCGCGCACTGCCGCCCCCATCGCCGAGTTGGCCTCGCTGCTGCAGGATATTCCTCCGGCCCGCCTGTTTGAGGAGACCCTCAAGCTGTTCCTGGCTGGCGACGGTCTGGCGACCTACAAGCTGTTGCGTGAATATGGTCTGTTCCAGCCATTGTTCCCGCAAGTGGCTGCGCTGTTCACCCCGCACGGCAACTCACCTTACGAACAGTTTATCGAACATGCCCTGGCCGATACCGATGCCCGGGTCCGTGAAGATAAGCGGGTCAATCCGGCGTTCCTGTACGCCACCCTGTTGTGGGGTTGTGTTGAAGCCCGTGGTCGGGTGCTGGAGAACGAGAGCGGCCTGCCCTGGTATGACGCCTTCATGCTGGCGATCAACGAGGTGCTGGACAATCAGGTGCGGATCATCGCCGTTCCCCGCCGTTTCACTACCGATGTCCGCGATATCTGGGCACTGCAACAGCGTCTGACCCGTCGTCAGGGCCGTCACCCCGAGCGCGCCATGGAGCATGCCAAGTTCCGCGCGGCATTCGACTTCCTGTTGCTGCGCAACCGGGTCGAACGTGGCCTTGGCGAGCTGGCCAGCTGGTGGGAGCGCTATGTCGCCTCCAATTCCGATGTGCGGCCGCAACTGCAGCGGGAGGCGACCCGCCGCCCTGCGAGTGGCGAGCGTGCCCCGGCCGCTGAACCCCGCAGCGCTGACGGCGAGAAACGTGGTAGCAGCAATAGCCGCAACCGTCGCCGCCCCCGTCGCCGCAAGCCGAAAGTGGCTGAGTGATAACAGACGTGATGACCGAGGTCTTCATCGCCATTGGTTCCAACCTGTCTGACCCGCTGGGTCAGGCTCGTCGCGCCGTCGCCGCGTTGGCAAGGTTGCCGGAATCTGTGCTGGTGCAGGCCTCGTCGTTTTACAGCAGCCACCCCATGGGCCCTGCTGACCAACCGGACTACGTCAATGCCGTGGTCCGGCTCAATACCCGGCTTGCGCCCCTTGCGCTGCTGGATCAATTACAAAAAATCGAGCTGGAACAGGGACGTGTGCGCAAAGATGAGCGGTGGGGGCCGAGAACCCTGGATCTCGATCTGCTGCTCTATGGGGATCAGGTGATCAACCATGAGCGCCTGATCGTACCACACTACGGCATGAAGGAGCGGGAGTTCGTGCTGCTGCCCCTTGCCGAAATTGCGCCTGCTCTGGTGTTGCCCTGCTGCACCCCGCTCGCCCGACTGGTTGCCCGCTGCCCGCACAATGATTTGGCCATCATTGCCCCGAGTGCAGACGTACAGGAGCCTCTATGAGCAAGATCACCACCGCCAGCCTGCTGAAGATGAAGCAGGAAGGTCAAAAGTTCACCGCCATCACCGCCTATGATGCCACCTTTGCCAAGCTGTTCGACGACGAGGGCGCCCACGTGCTGCTCATCGGCGATTCGCTGGGCATGGTGTTGCAAGGGGGCCAGGATACCCTGGCGGTCAACATGGATGAGATGGTCTATCACACCCGCTGTGTGGCGCGCGGTGCCAGCAAGGCGCTGGTCATCGCCGACATGCCGTTCATGAGCTACGCCACCCCGGATCAGACTTACCAGAACGCAGCCCGCTTGATGGCGGCCGGTGCCCGCATGGTGAAGCTGGAAGGGGGTGACTGGCTCTGCGACTCCATCCGCCACCTCACCCGCAACGGGGTACCGGTGTGCGGTCACCTCGGCCTGACCCCGCAATCCGTCCATGTCTTTGGCGGCTTCAAGGTGCAGGGGCGCGACGAGTTTCAGGCCCAGGAGATCTACCGTCAGGCCCTCGAACTGCAAGCGGCCGGTATCCAGCTGCTGGTGCTCGAGTGTGTGCCCACTGCGCTGGCCGAGCGCATCACCAAGGCGCTGCGCATTCCGGTGATCGGCATAGGTGCCGGTCCCGCGACCGACGGCCAGATCCTGGTGATGCACGATGCCTTTGGCGTCACCTCCGGTTATGTGCCCAAGTTCACCAAGAACTTCCTGGCCGAGACCGGTGATGTGCGTGCCGCCATCCGCCTCTATGTCCAGCAGGTGAGCGAGGGGAGCTTCCCCGGCCCCGAACACTGTTTTAACTGATCCGGTTCGGTATTCTGATGGGGGCATATGCCCCCATTTGCCTTTTCTGGCCAGAGATATTTAATCCGTATCTTGTTAATTCATCTGAGGTTGTGCTGCTGCATAGTTGAATTGCTGATAGTTGAACTACTGGATAGTTGAACTATTGGATAGTTGAGCTGCAGATGATGCTGGTGAACAATCCAGTGCCATCCGCTTTGGGTGATGTAATCCGTCTCTTTTTGATTTATCGGAAGGTGAACTGCTGATGTTGGTCGTAAATAATCCCGTCGCTCTGCGTGAGCAGATAAGCCAATGGCGCCGTGAAGGGCGTGCCATCGCATTCGTGCCCACCATGGGCAACCTGCATCAGGGGCACCTGACCCTGGTGAAAGAGGCGCACAGCCACGCCGAGAAGGTGGTGGTCAGCATCTTCGTCAACCCGATGCAGTTCGACAAGGTCGAGGATCTTGCCAACTACCCGCGTACCCTGGAGCAGGATTGCGCGGCGCTGGAAGCCTCCGGCGTCGACATGGTGTTCACCCCGACCCCGGAGATCATGTATCCGCAGGGGCTGGCCAGCCAGACCTTCGTCGAGGTGCCGGGCCTCTCCGGCCTGCTGGAAGGGGCGCTGCGCCCCGGTCACTTCCGTGGTGTCAGCACAGTGGTCACCAAGCTGTTCAATCTGGTGCAGCCGGATGTGGCCTGCTTTGGCCAGAAGGATTACCAGCAGCTGGCGCTCATTCGCAAGATGGTGGCCGACATGGCGATGCCCATCGAGATCGTCGGCGTGCCCACAGTGCGGGCCGAAGACGGACTGGCGCTCTCCTCGCGCAACGGCTATCTGACTGCTGCCGAGCGGGCATTGGCCCCCGAGCTGGTGCGCACCATGAACTGGATCGCCGGGCAGATCGAAGCGGGTGACCACCACCTGCCGTCGCTGGTGGCGCAAGCCAGTCAGCGTCTCGACAACGCCGGTTTCCGTACCGATGCCATCGACATCGTCGATGCCGCCACCCTCGAATCCGCCACTGACGAGAGCGCGCAGCTGGTGATCCTGATGGCCGCCTATCTGGGCAAGGCCCGCCTTATCGACAACCAAGTGGTCACGCTGCAACAAGCCTGAGCCCGCCACAACCAGGAGGACCCCATGTCCAAGAAGGTTTACTGCATTGCCCAATTCCTGCCCAAACCCGGTCAGGAGCAAGCCCTGTTTCAGGTGCTGCAGGCGCTCGAGCCCAACACCCTGCGTGAGGATGGTTGTCTGCAATATCGGGTGACCCGCCACATCGTCAGCCCGTTTGCCGAGGGGGAGAGCTTCCCTATAGTGTTCAACGAGATTTGGCAAGACATGGCGGCCTTTGAAGCCCACTGCCAGCGCGCCGAGATTAGCGCGTTCTTCGAGCGTTACTGTCTGGCCGATGACGGCTTGGCCGCCAAGTGGAACGTCTGCGTCTATAGCGACGAACCCGAACAGTACGACGCCCCCAAGCTCTGATCTGACATGAACTGACCATACGAAAGAAGCCCGCAGTAGCGGGCTTCTTTATGTCGGCGGTGTTGCCTTGTGGGCAAGGGGTTACTCGGCAGAGACGGGGTAACCGGCTCCTTTCCAGGCGAAGATGCCGCCCGGCACCCGATAGACCTGCTGATAGCCCTGAGTCACCGCCCAGGCGGCGGCGTTGTGGCTGCGGCCGCACTTGACGAAGCCGCAGTAGATCACCACAGGGCGGGCTTTGTCTTCACCCAGCAGCGCCTGGAACTGCTCCGGAGTGCCGCTCCCCTCGACGATTTCGCTCCAGTTGTCGCCGGACTTGGCCTCCTTCACGAACACGAAGTTCTTGGCGCCCGGGATGTGCTCTTTCTTGTAGGACTCCTCATAGGGCATGGTGTCGATGATCACCAGCTCCTCGCCCTTGTCCATCCGGGTCTTCAGCTCGGCCACGGTCAGCAGCTGATAGCCACCTTGCTGTGCCTCTTGCGCCAGTTGTACAGCCGACTGCTCCAGCTTCACCTCCTGCTCGAACTGGTTGTCACCACAGCCCGTGAGGGCAAAACTGGCGGCGATCAGCGAGGCCAGCAGAGTGCGGGATCGCAATGTCATCATGTCACTACTCCTTTAGAACGGGAAAAACGGGGCGGGAAGTTCGCAGCAGGGCGCCCGCAAGCGTCAGTAGCAGCAGATCCCGCAAGATGGCCTCCGGCAGCGAGCTGAGATCAGCCCTGCCAAGACAGCCGCAAGAGATGTCGAGCCCGATGGCGACGCCATAGCCCAACACCGGAATAAACAGGGCGAGCAGCCCGATCACCAACCACAGCCCCCAGCGCCGGTTGGCGATCACCGCCAAGCCCGCGCAGAGCTCAAGGGCGATCAGCCCCTAGGCCACCGGCGGGATCAGTGATGGCCAGATCAGCCCGAAGGCCGCGATCTGTTCGACAAACAGGGTGGGGGATACCAGCTTGAAGCCGGCGGAGGCGACGAAGAAGCCACCCAGCGCCAGATTGGCCAGCATGCGCAGCAACGCAGGCATGTTCTACCTCTTTATGGATGGGGGTAAATTCTAACCATTACCGGTTGAGCAGCAATGGCTAACCCCAAGGCGAGCAAGATAAATCTCGATTTTGCGGAGCAGTGCGAGGGGTGGCTTCATTTTCTACTGATACCCTGATGGCCGTATTGCTCGGGGGAAGCGCTTTTGGTTGTCCGGCTTGTTCCCCCATGTGCTGCTGGCTAAAGAAAACGGGCACCCGAAGGTGCCCGTTGCAGTGAACTTTCAATCCGATCAGTGGCGCAGCCCGGTACCTCGGGAGATGAGCCACCAGGCGATACCGTAGAGGGCCACGATAAAGCCGATGATGATGAGGTAGGCGGTGCCGAGCGGCACGTCGGAGATACCGAGGAAGCCGTAACGGAACGCGTTCACCATGTAGATGATGGGGTTCACCTGGGAGATACCCTGCCAGAAGGAGGGCAGCAGGCTGATGGAGTAGAACACCCCGCCCAGATAGGTGAGCGGCGTCAGCACGAAGGTGGGGATGATGCTGATGTCGTCGAAGGTCTTGGCAAACACCGCATTGATGAGGCCACCCAGCGAGAAGAGGATCGAGGTGAGCAGCACGGTGAAGCAGACGCTGAACAGATGGTGGATCTGCAGCGGCACGAAGAACAGCGACACCAGAGTGACGATGAGGCCGACACAGAGGCCGCGCGCCACGCCACCGCCCACATAGCCGGCGATGATGACGTAGTTGGGCACCGGCGCTACCAGCATCTCCTCGATATTGCGCTGGAACTTGGCGCTGAAGAAGGAGGAGGCGACGTTGGAGTAGGAGTTGGTGATCACCGACATCATGATGAGGCCGGGCACGATGAACTCCATGTAGCTGAAGCCGCCCATGTCACCGATGCGCGAACCGATCAGGTTGCCGAAGATGACGAAGTAGAGGCTCATGGTGATGGCCGGTGGCACCAGGGTCTGGATCCAGATCCGGGTAAAGCGGCTCACTTCCTTGGCCAGAATGCTCTTGAAGGCGATGTAATAGATGGCCAGATTCATGCTTTTCTCCCCTCTTCGACCAGATTGACGAACAGCTCTTCCAGCCGGTTGGCCTTGTTGCGCATGCTCACGACCTGCACCTGCTGGCTCGATAGCTGTTCGAACAGGCTGTTGAGTGACTGGCTCTTGTCGAGATCCACCTCGAGGGTGCGCTCATCCGGCATGCGACCGTTGAACTCCGGTACGTCCGGTACGGCAGAACCTGGAGCAAGGTCGAGCAGGAAGGTCTCACGGCCCAACTTGCCCAGCAGGTTTTTCATGCTGGTGTGCTCGATCAGGCGACCCTTGTCGATGATGCCGATGTTGCGACACAGCATCTCGGCCTCTTCCAGATAGTGGGTGGTGAGTATGATGGTGACACCCTGCTCGTTGAGCTCCTTGAGGAAAGTCCACATGGAGCGGCGGATCTCGATATCGACCCCGGCGGTCGGTTCGTCGAGGATCAGCAGTTTGGGCTCGTGCATCAGGGCGCGGGCTATCATCAAGCGGCGCTTCATGCCGCCGGAGAGGGTGCGGGCAGCCATGTCGCGCTTCTCCCACAGATCGAGCTGGCGCAGGTACTTCTCGGCGCGAATTTTCGCTTCCGCCTTGGGCACGCCGTAGAAACCGGCCTGATGGGTGACAATCTGGATCACCTTCTCGAACTGGCTGAAGTTGAACTCCTGCGGCACCAGCCCGAGCTGGGCCTTGGCCTGTTCCAGATCGCTGTCGATGTCGTAGCCAAACACCTTCACCTTGCCGGCGCTCTTGTTCACCAGCGAGCTGATGACGCCGATAGTGGTGGATTTGCCCGCGCCGTTCGGGCCGAGCAGGGCGAAAAAGTCCCCCTGCTTGACGGCAAGATCGATGCCTTTAAGGGCTTCGACGCCCCCCTGATAGGTCTTTTTCAGGCCGCTGATTTCCAGTGCGTTCATTACAACCTCTGTGATGGTTGAACCGGCTCGATACAGAAAGGGCGGCCAAGGCCGCCCGCACAGAGTACATGGCACCAGGCCACGTCACCCGCGATATTCCTGAACCTGGCTTACTCCTGGGGTACCACTTTGCCGATAAACGGCAGGTTGCGGTACTTCTGGGCGTAGTCGATGCCACAGCCGACCACGAACTCGTCCGGGATGGCGAAGCCAATCCAGTCTACCGGCACCTGCACTTCGCGGCGGGAAGGTTTGTCCAGCAGGGTGCAGATGGCCAGAGATTTCGGCTCGCGCAGGGAGAGGATCTCGCGCACCTTGTTGAGGGTGTAACCGGTGTCGATGATGTCTTCCACGATCACCACATCCTTGCCCTTGATGTCGTCGTCCAGGTCTTTCAGGATACGGACGTCACGGGTGCTGTGCATGCCGGAGCCATAGCTGGAGGCGGTCATGAAGTCCATGGTGATAGGCAGTTGGCACTGACGGCTGAGATCAGCCAGAAATACGCAGGAGCCGCGTAGCAGTGCAATCATCACGACTTCGTCGGAACCCTGATAGCGAGCGGTGATCTCTTCACCCAATTTGGCGATCCGGGCGGCTACTTCAGCCTCGGAGATCATCACCTCGACAGTGTGTTTCATCACTTACTCCCATAAGGCCAAAGGGGATTTGGCCGTTCATGAATATCAAAACCGATGATTCTACCACTCATGTTGAAGGGTGCTAGAGATACGTGGTGCTTTTATCGGCTTATTTTAATTGATAGAGTTAGCAGGCACTCAGGCATGATTAGTTAAAATACTATAAACACCATAATCAATAACTATTAGATGATAAAAACTATGGAACCACGCGCAGAAATAAGACGTCGTACCCGGCTCTCGCCGGAAGCTCGTCGCTCCCAATTGATGGAATGTGCCATCGAGGTGTTCTCCCGTCGCGGCATTGGCCGTGCAGGGCACGCCGAGATAGCCGAACAGGCTAAGGTCTCAGTTGCTACCGTATTCAACTATTTCAACACCCGCGAGGAGTTGGTTGATGAGGTGCTGGCCGAGATCGAACGCTTTGTGAACCATATGCTGTCACAGGCATACGATGCCAACGGCTCCATCTTCGACAAGGTCAGGCGTCATGTCAGCCTCTCTGTCGATGCCGCCTACGATCAACCGGATTATGCCGGTATCTGGCTGGAGTGGAGTTCATCAGTTCGGGAAGAGGTATGGCCCCGCTATACCCGGCTGCTCGATCAGTGTCTTGAGCTGATCGCCAGCGAGCTGCAAACCGCCATGGATGCAGGGGAGATCACCAGTGTGCTATCAGCACAGGATCTGGCCCGCTCACTGAGTGGTTTTGGCTATGTGATGATGCAGATGATCAATCAACCCCAGCGCCCGGCGCGCGAAGAGGTGACTGATTTCCTGTTCAAGTACGTGACGGCGCCGATCCAGGCTCGCTAACACGGCTTAACGAAAAAACGGCGCTACTCATTGAGTGGCGCCGTTTTTTTAGGCTCTGTCCCAATTATGTGTTGAAAGGCTAAGCTTGAAGTAGGCCATCACCTTGAGGTCTACCAT